>NZ_JBGDXS010000011.1:0-100476 GCF_046550535.1 Salmonella sp. SAL04213
ATTTTTCGTCCGAGGACGTTAAGAATCCGTATCTTCGAGTGCCCACACAGATTGTCTGATAAATTGTTAAAGAGCAGTGCCGCTTCGCTTTTTCTCAGCGGCGCGGGGTGTGCATATTACGCTTTCCCGCTTCAGAGTCAAGCGATTATTTTCGCTTTTCTCCGTGAGGTTCTGGTCTGAACCCCGCTGACCCGGCGGCCTGTGTGCCGTTGTTCCGTGTCAGTGGTGGCGCATTATAGGGAGTTATTTCTGCCTGACAAGAGGAAATTTAAAATAATTTCTCAAGTGCCTGGTATTTACCCAAAACGCCATTAAACCGGCAGTTTTTCGAGCGTTTCAAAGCCATAACGCTGTAAAACGGGTAATAATTGTTCAGCTCCTGGCGTCATTGCCATGCAATAAGCAATATTGGCATCGGTTGATTTCGCATCCGGCGCTTCATGTTCCAACAGCCAGGCTGTACGACGCGCTATCGCCGCGCCGGAATCCACTAACCTCGTCCCTTCAGGCAGGACTTGCAAAAGCTCGTCCCGTAATAGAGGGAAATGCGTACACCCCAGAACGACCGTGTCAGGCGGCTCCGGCATTCGTAGCCATGGGCGTAATATGCGGCGCAGCTCTTCCAGCGATACCGAGTCGCCATGTAGTTTAGCTTCCGCCAGTTCCACCAGTTCTGCCGACCCCAACATCGCTATCTGACATTCATTAGCGAAGCGCGCAATCAGCTCGTGAGTATAAGGACGTTTGACCGTGGCTCTCGTCGCCAGTAGCCCGACGACGCCATTTGCGGTCAGCCGCGCCGCTGGTTTAATCGCAGGCACAACGCCCACCACCGGGAAGACAAACTTTTCACGTAATGCGGGAAGTGAGACCGTACTGGCGGTATTACAGGCAATCACCGCCAGTGAAAGGGGATAGCGCTGCTGTACCGCGGTCACAATCTCGACAACGCGCTCAACGATAAACGTTTCGCTCTTTTCCCCGTAGGGGAAAGCCACGTTATCGAAAGCATATATATAGTGGAGATCCGGCAGGAGCCGCCGAATCTCATCATAGACCGACAATCCACCGACGCCGGAATCAAATACCAGCACGGTGGGACGTGGTTCAGAAGGTGTAGCTGCCAGACAAGGTGTATTCTCGTCCTGCAGTTTGGTAGCCATAAACTGTCTCGTAATCTTTGTCGAACAGGTTGGCTATTTTACCACGAACTGTCAGATGTGAGGTGACCGGATATGCAACCGTAAGATCCCATAAACTGACGCCGCCCATTTTTACTGTCCGGTATGGGTAAGCGGAGTAGTCCGAATCATAGCGGGAACCAAGGTATTGATATGTCACCCCCCAGTCAAAATCGTAAACGTCCCAGTCAAGTTGATATTTTGCCATCTGTTTGGAACGCCGCGGTAATGGCGTATCGGTAATCGCATTACGCGCATCAACGTAATCGTAACTGACCGTATGCGTTAACGGTCCGGTATCGAAATTCGCCGTCGCCTCAATACCTTTAATGCGCGCCTTACCTTCGTTGTAATATTTTTGCAGATGATCGTCATAATCGATCATGTCATTAATATCGTTACGATAACCTGAAATACGCCAGCTGACGCCAGCGGTTAGCCCTTCAAATGCGCCTTCCCACTGTTTACTCTTTTCAGGATTCAGGTTCGGATTACCGTAATAACCATACAGTTGGCCCAAATTAGGCGCTTTGTAGGAGGTTCCGTAGGAGGCAATAAAGCGATAACCTTCTATAAACTCCCATCCTGCGCTGGTTTGCCATGTACCATGACGGCCAAACTGGGAGTTGTCATCACTGCGCGCCGCCGCTTCCAGAGTGAAGTCACCCAACTGTTGTAATCCTGTCAGGTAAACCCCGGTATTACGCTGGTCATATCCCTCGGGCACATAGCCGGTACCTGGCGTGGTAGTCTGTTTCTGCCAGTCTACGCCCGCCCCAACATTACCGTGCCCCACGACCACACTGTTGGTCCATTGAACATTGTACTGTTTCATCTCATCCAGCGTGGCGGAGGTATCATACCGGCCATAGTGCGGATCATAGTTGTAATCTTTACTGTGGCTATAGCTTGAAACCAGCTGAGACTGAATACGTTCGCCATTAAAGCGCAGCCCGGCGTCCCAGCTTTGGCTATAAAGTTTGCGTGTATCAATCAGCGGCGAGCCCGGCGAGTAATAAGCGTCGTAATCGGTACGGTTATCGTAGCCATAACCACGCACGAATCCGCTCCAGCGATCAGAAAAAGTATGCTCTAACGCGCCATAAAGCGTTTTACTCAAAAAGCCGTCCCGGTCAGGCTGCGCCTGCATCCCGGTACCGCCTTTCGCTACCACGTCAAACCCTTTGGTGTATTCGTAATCGCCGATCAACGTCGCCCGCGTGTTTTCGCCAAGTTGCTGTTGCGTCGAGATGTCGTAATTCTGGTAGCTATTGCTTCCCCATCCAGCGGTTAATTCTGTGCCTGGGTTATCGCGCGTCGTAATGATATTCACTACGCCGCCGATAGCATCGGAACCATAAATAGCGGAACGCGGACCGCGAATATATTCAATGCGCTGTACCAGCGACACCGGGAACTGGCTGAGATCGGCGGACCCGCTCACGCCTGCTAAATTCAGACGCACGCCGTCAATCAATACCAGTACATGGCTGGAGTTGGTGCCGCGAATGAAAATGGAGGAGTTTTGTCCGGCGCCGCCGCTCTGCGCAATATCGACGCCAGGCAAACGGCGCAGAACATCATTTACGGAGGTCGATTGCCAGCGTTCAATATCCTGACGCGTCACGATGGTAACGGGCGCCAGAACCGCGCTGCGCGGCTGCTGAAAACGGTTGGCGGTGACAACCAGGGTATCCGGGCTAGTGTCCTGCGCCCAAGCGGAAAAGGCCGTGACGGAGAACGCCGTCAGCAGCGTAGCTTTTTTAATCATTGTAAAGCATCCACAATATAAGAAGGATGCCGCAGGCTTCATCGATAGTACGCGATGATGAAAAACCAGATGCGACGTTAGCCGGCAGGTCTTCGGGCTTGGAGGGTTATCCGTTGACTGGATAGCAGAAATGATGACTTCCCGCCGGAGGCAGTGTCTGCTTACGCTCTCATCTCACCTTTCCTTACCGCTGCGCGTCAGCTCCAGATTTTCACTGGATTCCCTATTAACTCACAGGACCGGCCCACGGATGCTACCGTCTGTCACAACACCCTGTCCAGACCGCGCATCACAAATCAGAAATCATCAATAGCTGGACATCCACTGAGCAATCCCTACAATCCCCGCGTACTTTTATTATTCAGGATGCGATATGACCCCCGAACATCTTCCGACAGAACAGTATGAGGCGCAGCTGGCCGAAAAAGTGGCGCGCTTGCAGAGTATGATGGCGCCGTTTTCTGGCCTGGTTCCGGAAGTATTTCGCTCGCCGGTCAGTCACTATCGTATGCGTGCGGAATTTCGCCTGTGGCATGACGGCGATGACCTGTACCACATTATGTTTGATCAGCAGACCAAAAGCCGCATTCGCGTTGACACCTTCCCGGCGGCCAGCCAACTGATTAATACCTTAATGAAGGCGATGATTGCCGGCGTGCGCGATAATCATGCACTGCGGCATAAGCTGTTCCAGATCGATTATCTCACGACCTTGAGCAACCAGGCGGTAGTGTCGTTGCTGTACCATAAGAAGCTGGACGAAGAGTGGCGTGAAGCCGCCACTGCGTTACGCGATGCTTTACGCGCGCAAGGTCTGAACGTACACCTGATTGGCCGGGCCACTAAAACTAAAATCGAATTGGATCAGGATTATATTGATGAGCGTCTGCCTGTGGCAGGTAAAGAGATGATCTACCGCCAGGTCGAAAACAGCTTTACGCAGCCAAACGCCGCCATGAATATTCAGATGTTAGAGTGGGCGCTGGAGGTGACGAAAGACTCAAAAGGCGATCTGCTTGAGTTGTATTGCGGCAACGGCAATTTTTCTTTAGCGCTGGCGCGCAATTTTAACCGCGTGCTGGCAACCGAAATCGCCAAACCGTCCGTCGCTGCCGCACAGTACAATATTGCCGCTAATCATATTGATAATGTGCAAATTATTCGCATGGCGGCGGAAGAGTTTACCCAGGCGATGAATGGCGTTCGTGAGTTTAACCGCCTGCAGGGGATCGACCTGAAGCGCTATCAGTGCGAAACCATTTTTGTCGATCCGCCGCGCAGCGGTCTGGACAGCGAAACGGAAAAAATGGTGCAGGCTTATCCACGTATTCTGTACATTTCCTGCAATCCGGAAACGTTGTGCAAAAACCTGGAAACGTTAAGCCAGACGCACACGGTGTCTCGCCTGGCGCTATTCGATCAGTTCCCGTATACGCATCATATGGAATGCGGGGTATTACTCACCGCAAGGTAAAATGTACGTCGGATGGCCGGTTATACCGCCATCCGGCATTCGCACACTATTCCGCGGTGTCCTGCTTGCGGTTACGCAGTTTAAAGCCAATCCAGAATACCAGAATCACCGACAGCACCGCCGGGAAGAAATTAGAGCCAATATCCGGATATTCTGCACGCACCACGGTGCTATACAGTAAAACGCCAAGAATGAAACAGGCGGCGGCCAACCCCGGCAAACCTACCGGCATAGTACGATTTTGGTAGCGCTGATGCAGACAATATACCGTCAGCACCAGCGAGATAACCGGGAATACGGAGAACGGCACAATAGCGCTAAACAGCGCCGCGAATGTGCCGTTAATCGATAAGCCAGCGATGAGCGCCAGCAACAGCGTACCTTTATCTTGACCTGACTGTTTCATTACTCGTCCTTCACGTTATTCGGAATGATGTGCTATTTTCTCTTGCTCACGGCGATACCAGTAATACGCCCCTTTCGCAATCATGCGCAGTTGCAATACCAGCCGCTCTTCTAATTGCCGACGCTGTTCAGCGCCGATGTCCAACGCCTCTGCGCCCGCGCTAAAGACAATAGTCACCATCGCTTCGGCCTGGGCTTCAGTAAACGCGCGCGGCATATGGTTTTCGAGTTCCAGATAGTCGGCAAGTTCCGCAATAAAATGCTGAATCTCCCGCGCGACGGCGGCACGAAACGCCGCTGAAGTGCCGGAACGCTCGCGCAACAACAGACGGAAGGCGTTGGGGTTGTTGCCGATAAACTCCATAAATGTGGAGACCGACGTGCGAATGACGCTGCCGCCTTTCGCGATGCGCTGTCGCGCCTGACGCATCAACTGACGCAGCATCAGACCGCTTTCATCCACCATCGTCAGACCGAGTTCATCGACATCGCGAAAATGACGGTAAAACGACGTTGGCGCAATGCCCGCTTCACGCGCCACCTCACGCAAACTCAGGCTGGCAAAACTCCGCTCAGCGCTCAGTTGGCTGAATGCGGCTTCCACCAGCGAACGCCGGGTTTTTTCTTTTTGTTGCGCTCTAACACCCATCACAATGTCTGAATCCTTCCATATGCCTTATTCGGCACTATACCAGAGAATAAAAGTAACGGGTTCACACTGGATTGTGAATGATTGTTTACAGACAGTTTGTGCTCCGGCTTCGCAAAAAAGCACAACGATAATTGGGTTAAAGCTGGGCAAATGTTATCATCGTGTTTATTTTATGTATAAAAACAGGTGAGTAATACCATGCCACATTCCTGGGATTATGATGCAGTCGTCATAGGGTCAGGCCCCGGCGGTGAAGGCGCTGCAATGGGTCTGGTTAAGCAAGGAGCACGCGTCGCGGTGATTGAGCGTTATCATAACGTTGGCGGCGGATGTACCCACTGGGGCACCATCCCATCCAAAGCCCTTCGCCACGCCGTCAGCCGCATTATTGAATTTAATCAAAACCCGCTCTATAGCGACCACTCCCGTCTCCTTCGTTCTTCTTTCGCCGACATCCTTAATCATGCCGATAACGTGATTAATCAACAAACGCGTATGCGTCAGGGGTTTTATGAGCGTAACCACTGTGAAATATTGCAGGGCAACGCCCATTTTATTGACGAACATACCCTGGCGCTGGAATGCCATGACGGCACGGTTGAAACCCTGACGGCAGAAAAATTTGTTATTGCCTGTGGTTCGCGTCCTTACCATCCCAGTGATGTGGATTTCTCGCATCCGCGCATTTATGACAGCGACTCAATCCTGAGTCTCCACCATGAGCCGCGCCACGTTATTATTTACGGCGCCGGCGTTATCGGCTGCGAATATGCGTCCATCTTCCGCGGTATGGATGTGAAAGTGGATCTGATCAACACCCGCGATCGCCTGCTGGCCTTTCTCGATCAGGAGATGTCCGACTCTCTCTCTTACCATTTCTGGAATAGCGGCGTGGTTATTCGCCACAATGAAGAGTATGAGAAAATCGAAGGCTGCGATGATGGCGTCATCATGCACCTGAAATCCGGCAAAAAACTGAAGGCTGACTGCCTGCTTTATGCTAATGGCCGTACCGGTAACACCGATTCGCTGGCGCTGGAGAATATTGGTCTGGAAACAGACAGCCGTGGACAGCTCAAAGTCAACAGTATGTACCAGACCGCCCTGCCGCACGTCTATGCGGTGGGCGACGTGATTGGCTATCCCAGTCTGGCCTCCGCCGCCTACGATCAGGGGCGTATTGCAGCGCAGGCGCTGGTGAAAGGCGAAGCGACCGCGCATCTCATCGAAGATATCCCCACCGGGATTTATACCATTCCGGAAATCAGTTCTGTCGGCAAAACCGAGCAGCAGTTAACGGCAATGAAAGTGCCTTACGAAGTGGGCCGCGCGCAATTTAAGCATCTGGCGCGAGCGCAAATCGTCGGCATGAACGTCGGCACGCTAAAAATTCTCTTCCACCGCGAAACCAAAGAAATTCTGGGGATTCACTGCTTTGGCGAACGCGCCGCCGAAATTATTCATATCGGCCAGGCGATCATGGAGCAGAAAGGTGGCGGTAACACCATCGAATACTTCGTTAACACCACCTTTAACTACCCAACCATGGCGGAAGCTTATCGGGTTGCGGCGTTGAACGGCTTAAACCGCCTGTTTTAACGCCTTGTCGAAATGGCCATCCATTGCGCCACGGATGGCCTCTGCCAGTTGCTCATAACGGCTACGCAGCGGCGATCCCGGGCGATAAACCAGCCCCACGGTACGACGCGGCTCCGGCTTAATGCATGGCAGATAAACCACGCCGTCGCGCTTACGCTCCTGCGGTACGGCCAGCGCGGGAAGTAGTGTAATACCACTGCCCGCCGCTACCATGTTGCGCAGCGTTTCCAGACTGGTCGCCCGGAAATGGGTATCTTCATCCGCTCCCGCTTCAAAACAGAACCCCATCGCCTGATCGCGCAGACAGTGGCCATCTTCCAGCATCAGCAATTTCTCGCCCGCCAGATCGGACATCGGCACGCGATCGCGATTCGCCCACGGATGATCCTCATAAATAGCCAGCATCATGGGCTCATCAAACAGCGGCACTTCGATAAACGCCTCGCTCTCTTTCACCAGCGCCAGAATAGCGCAGTCAAGCTTGCCGCTATCGAGTTGCGCTAACAGCTGGTGCGTTTGCGCCTCATGCAGATACATTTCCAGCTTCGGGAAAGTCTGGTGCAACATTGGAATGATAAGCGGCAGCAAATAGGGACCAATTGTTGGGATTAAACCAATATGCAGCGGGCCGGACATCGTCTCGCCTTGTTGGCTTGCCATCTCCTTGAGCACCTTGACCTCACGCAGTACGGTACGCGCCTGATCCACCAGCAGTAAGCCCGCCTGGGTAAACAGCACCTTACGGCTCGTACGCTCCAGCAGCATAACGCCCAGCTCATCTTCCAGCTTACGTATTTGCCCACTAAGGGTTGGCTGGCTGACGTGACAGGAGTCCGCCGCTCGCCGGAAATGGCGATGTTCGGCTAACGCCACCAGATATTCAAGATCACGAATATTCATTATTCATCCTCCGTCGCCACGATAGTTCATGGCGATAGGTAGCATAGCAACGAACGATTATCCCTATCAACCTTTCTGATTAATAATACATCACAGAACGGAGCGGTTTCTCGTTTAACCCTTGAAGACACCGCCCGTTTAGAGGGTATCTCTCGAACCCGAAATAACTAAAGCCAACGTGAACTTTTGCGGACCTCTGGTCCGCTTTTTTTTGCGTAAAAAAGCCCGGCGTCGCTGATGCTCGGCCGGGCAGTATTACCTGATGGCGCTACGCTTATAAGGCCTACAACGCGAGGCGCGCCCTGGCATCGTCGATGGCCTGCGCCACCTGCTGTGGAGAAACGCCGCCTTTTGCCGCCCGTTTATCCAGACACGACTGCAAAGACAATATCGGATACACATCGTCGCCAATCACGCGGCTGAATTTCTGTAAATCGGCCAGCGGCAACGCTTCCAGCGGCTTACCCTGGCGAATAGCTTCTACCACCGCTTCGCCGACAATATGGTGCGCTTCGCGGAACGGCACGCCTTTCGCGACCAGGTAATCCGCCAGCTCCGTGGCGTTGGCATACCCCTGTTGCGCCGCGTCCTGACAACGTGGGCGTTTCACCTGAATACCGTCCAGCACCAACGCCGCCATATGCAGGCAGTCAAGCCAGGTATCGAGCGCATCGAACAGCCCTTCTTTGTCTTCCTGCATATCTTTGTTATACGCCAGCGGCAGACCTTTTAAGGTCATCATCATGCCGGTTAGCGCCCCTTGTACGCGACCGCACTTACCGCGAATCAGCTCCAGCGCGTCCGGGTTTTTCTTCTGCGGCATTAACGATGAACCGGAAGTCACGCGGTCAGAAAGCTCTACAAAACCCGCTTCACCAGAATTAAAGAAAATCAGATCTTCCGCGAAGCGTGACAGATGCACCATGCCGATAGCCGCATCAGAAAGCAGTTCCAGTACGTGGTCACGATCGGACACGCTGTCCAGGCTGTTGCGGGTCGCAGACGCAAAGCCCAGCCAGCCTGCCAATTGTTCACGGTCAATTTCATAGGCCGTTCCCGCCAACGCGCCGCAACCTAGCGGACTCACGTCCAGACGTTTAAGCGTGTCCTGCAGGCGGCTTTCATCGCGCGCCAGCATTTCGACATACGCGAGACACCAGTGGGCGAAAGTCACTGGCTGCGCGCGTTGCAGATGGGTATATCCCGGCATTACCGCGTCCTGGTTCGCCTGCGCGGTTTCCACCAGCGCGCTCTGTAGCTGGCGGTTAGCGGTAAGCAGTTCCCTCACCGTCTCTTTGCACCACAGTTTCAGGTCCGTCGCCACCTGATCGTTACGGCTGCGTCCGGTGTGCAGCTTTTTACCCAACTGACCCACTTTGTCGATGAGCTTACCTTCCACCCAGCTATGGATATCTTCCGCATCGCTTTGCAGGATTTGCTGCGGATTCGCGCGAACCTCTTCCAGCAGCACGTTCAGCGCTTCTTCCAACTGTCGTTGCTCATCGGCAGTCAGTACGCCTACCGTGACCAATGCTTTGGACCAGGCCACAGAACCGACAATATCCTGCTCCGCCAGACGGTAATCGAAGCGCAACGAATCATTGAATTGTTTAAACCGCTGGTCTGCCGCCTGTGTAAAACGCCCACCCCAAAGTGCCATAATAGACTTCCTTAAATTCTTCGAATTTCACTGCCGGATGGCGCTACGCTTATCCGGCCTATAATTTCTGTTCACGTAGGCCCGATAAGGCGCAGCCGCCATCGGGCGAACAAATACTTAAGCCAGAATACGCGTGCCAATCGGCGTGCCGTTAAACAGTGCAGGCAATTGTTCCGCATGACGCCAGGAAGCAATATCCACCGGGCGACCCAGCGCCCGCGCAGCATCGAGAGCCGCATTCACTTTCACAATCATCCCGTCGGTAATAATGCCCTGGTCGATAAGCTGCTCGGCTTTGGACGCCGTCATTTCGGCGATACGCTGGCCTTTGCCGTCCAGAATACCGCTCACGTCGGAAAGCAGGATCAGATCGGCCCCCAGCGTCGCCGCCAGCGCGGTTGCCGCCTGATCGGCGTTGACGTTCATCAGTTGGCCGTCGTCTGTTACGCCAATGGAGCTGACCACCGGCAGAAAGCCGTTTTCCAGCAGCATGTTAATCAGCTTCGGCGACCCCGGCTGCGCCAGCCCGACGTGGCCTAACGCTTCATCGAGTTGGGTCACGTTTACGCTGTCGCCATCGCCCAGAAACAGACCAACAGAGGCGATATGGTGTTTCTTCGCCCAGGCCAGCAGAGTCTTGTTAGCGGTTCCCGCCAGCGCGCCGGTAATGATGCCAATCTGATCGGCAGGCGTCACGCGCAGGCCGTCTTTCTTTTTCACTGGCAAATTAAGCCCTTTCATCAGCTCATCCACCACGCAACCGCCGCCGTGAACAATCACCAGCGGACGCTGATGGGACTCACGATAGTTGACCAGCGCGGTAAAAAGACGTTCCAGAGCCTCTTCGCTATCCAGTAATACGCCACCCAGCTTGATAATTAATGGATTCATCATTTCACCCTTAAATAAGAGACTGCGTTTCAGCGAAGCCAAAACGAATATTAGCGCACTGCACCGCCTGCGCCGCTGCGCCTTTCAACAAGTTGTCTTCGGTTGCCACCACAATCAGATGTTCGCCCTGGACGGCAAAACCAATATCGCAGAACGGCAGCCCGACGACGTTCTTTAACGCCGGAACGCCTTTGTCATACAGGCGCACCAGCGGTTTGTCGCCATAGGCTTTTTGCAACACGTCGGCGACCTGCGCATGGGTTACTCCCGCTTTCAGGCGGCAGGTAATGGTTTCCAGAATCCCGCGCGGAAAATTCCCCAGATGCGGGGTGAAGATGACCTCCGCGCCCAGATGGGCGGCGATTTCCGGCTGATGACGATGCGTAAACACGCCATACGGTTGCAAACTCACTTCACAGAAACTGTTCGATATTGCCGCTTTGCGCCCCGCGCCGCTCACCCCGCTGGTGGCATTAATTACCGGCCACTGCGTCAGATCCAGAAGCCCGCCGTCAATCAGCGGTTTTAGCGACAACTGCGCTGCGGTTGGATAGCAACCAGGAACCGCAATCAGATTCGCCGTGTTCAGTTTATCGGCATTCCACTCCGCCAGACCGTACACCGCCTGCTCCAGCAGCTCAGGATACTGATGAGTAAATCCGTAGTACTTTTCATAGAAGGCGCGATCGTTTACCCGAAACGCGCCGGAAAGATCGAATACGACGCATCCGGCCTGTAAAAATTGCGGCGCCAGATCGTGGCTCACTTCATGCGCTGTCGCCAGGAACACCACATCAACATCTGCGCTAAAGTCACGTACATCCGACATCGGTTGCAATGGCAGGTCGACAATCCCTTTTAACTGCGGATGTAAATCAGAAATTAACTTTCCTGCATCATTGCTTTGCGCTGAGACGGTCAAAGCGGTTATGGTCATATGTGGGTGGCGATTTACGTAGCTTACAAGCTCTGCGCCCGCATAACCGCTAGCGCCTACAATCAGCGTATTCAACATCGGGTTCCTTTATGCTCAACGTTAATGTATTTTTATTCATAATTAATGCATGAATATTGATACTATCATGACCTGAGGTGTGTCAACAATGAAAAACGTTTTACCGCCATTTATCGAGATTTACCGCGCTCTGATTGCCACACCGTCGATAAGCGCAACCGAAGAATCCCTGGATCAAAGTAATGCGTCTTTAATCACTTTGCTTGCAGGCTGGTTCAGCGATCTTGGTTTCAACGTAGAGGTTCAACCGGTTCCAGGAACGCGAAACAAATTTAATATGCTCGCCAGCACCGGACATGGCGCGGGCGGTTTGCTGCTGACCGGCCATACCGACACGGTTCCCTTTGATGACGGACGCTGGACGCGCGACCCGTTCACGCTGACCGAGCATGACAATAAGCTCTATGGCCTGGGCACTGCGGATATGAAAGGCTTCTTCGCTTTTATTCTGGACGCGCTACGTGACGTTGACGTCACAAAGTTGAAAAAGCCGCTCTACATTCTGGCGACCGCCGATGAAGAGACCAGCATGGCGGGGGCGCGTTATTTTTCCGAAACCACGGCATTACGTCCGGACTGCGCGATCATTGGCGAACCGACGTCGTTGCAACCGATACGCGCGCACAAAGGGCATATCTCTAATGTCGTTCGCGTCCTGGGGCAGTCCGGTCATTCCAGCGACCCGGCGCGTGGGGTTAACGCCATTGAACTGATGCACGATGCGATTGGCCATATCATGCAACTGCGTGACTCGCTGAAAGCGCGGTATCACTACGAGGCGTTTACCGTTCCGTATCCAACGCTGAATCTGGGCCATATCCACGGCGGCGATGCCTCAAACCGTATCTGCGCCTGCTGCGAATTGCATATGGATATTCGTCCACTGCCGGGCATGACGTTAAACGACCTTAATGGACTGCTTAACGACGCGCTGGCTCCGGTAAGCGAACGCTGGCCGGGCCGCCTGACGGTGGCGGAATTACATCCGCCGATTCCAGGTTATGAGTGTCCACCGGACCACCAACTGGTTGAAGTAGTAGAAAAACTGTTGGGAACAAAAACCGACGTGGTGAACTACTGTACTGAAGCGCCGTTTATGCAGACATTATGCCCAACGCTGGTGCTTGGTCCGGGCTCAATCAATCAGGCGCATCAGCCGGATGAATATCTCGAAACGCGTTTTATTAAGCCAACCCGGGAATTGATTACCCAGGTAGTACACCATTTTTGCTGGCATTAATGCATATTGCCCGGTGACACGATGTTTACCGGGCCTCCCCCGTCTTGTAGGCCGGATAAGCGCAGCGCCATCCGGCATCTCTACGCCACATGTTCATAAGCATTTCTTATTTGGCACGATGCGAATTAACTTTAATAAATTACCGCCATTTTTTCGTTTGCTGAACCGATTTCGCAGTAATTGACGCCACGGGTTTTACGTGGCTTTATAAAGATGAGAAGTGATGTGAAAAAGCTTGGTCCGAAAGATTTCGCGTTGCGGCAAGACGGCAAACGAGCACATCCCAGGGAGCTTACATAAGTAAGTGACCTGGGTGGGAGAGCGCAGCCAACGCCGCCGCAGCGTGAAAGATGCAGGACAATTACAACAGAGATGGGGTGTCTGGGATCATATGAACGAACAATATTCCGCGTTGCGTAGTAATGTCAGTATGCTCGGCAAGGTGCTGGGAGAAACCATCAAGGATGCGCTGGGAGAACACATTCTTGATCGCGTAGAAACAATCCGTAAGCTATCCAAATCTTCACGCGCCGGCAATGAAGCTAATCGCCAGGAGCTGCTCACCACGCTACAAAATTTGTCTAATGACGAGCTGCTGCCAGTTGCGCGCGCGTTTAGTCAGTTCCTGAACCTGGCCAATACTGCCGAGCAATACCACAGCATTTCGCCAAAAGGCGAAGCCGCCAGCAACCCGGAAGTGATTGCCCGCACTCTGCGTAAACTGAAAAACCAACCGGACCTCAACGACGCAACCATCAAAAAAGCGGTAGAGTCGCTGTCTTTGGAGTTGGTGCTAACCGCCCACCCGACAGAAATTACCCGCCGTACGCTTATTCACAAGATGGGTGAAATCAACAACTGTCTGAAACAGCTTGATAATACCGATATCGCCGACTACGAACGCCACCAGGTGATGCGTCGCCTGCGCCAGTTGATTGCCCAATCCTGGCATACGGATGAGATCCGCAAGCAGCGTCCAAGCCCGGTGGATGAAGCCAAATGGGGCTTCGCCGTGGTTGAGAACAGCCTGTGGCAGGGCGTACCTAACTATCTGCGTGAACTGAACGAACAGCTGGAAGAAAATCTCGGCTACAAATTGCCGGTGGATTTTGTGCCGGTACGTTTTACCTCCTGGATGGGCGGCGACCGTGACGGCAACCCGAACGTGACGGCGGATATCACCCGCCACGTGCTCTTGTTAAGCCGCTGGAAAGCCACCGATCTGTTCCTGAAAGACATTCATGTTCTGGTATCAGAACTGTCGATGGTCGACGCCACGCCGGAGCTGCTGGCGTTAGTGGGCGAAGAAGGCGCGTCTGAGCCGTATCGCTACCTCATGAAAAAATTGCGCGCCCGTCTGATGGCGACCCAGTCCTGGCTGGAAGCGCGTCTGAAAGGCGAGAAGCTGCCCAAACCGGCTGGCCTGCTGACGCAAAACGAGCAGCTCTGGGAACCTCTGTACGCCTGCTACCAGTCGTTACAGGCCTGCGGCATGGGCATTATCGCCAACGGCGAGTTACTCGACACGCTCCGCCGCGTGAAGTGTTTCGGCGTACCGCTGGTGCGCATTGATATCCGTCAGGAGAGCACCCGCCATACCGAAGCGCTGGGCGAAATTACCCGCTACCTTGGTATTGGCGACTACGAAAGCTGGTCGGAAGCCGACAAGCAGGCCTTCCTGATCCGCGAGCTGAACTCCAAACGTCCGCTGCTGCCGCGTAACTGGGAGCCGAGCAACGATACCCGCGAAGTGCTTGAAACCTGCAAGGTTATTGCCGAAGCGCCAAAAGGGTCGATCGCCGCCTACGTAATTTCAATGGCGAAAACGCCGTCTGATGTGCTGGCTGTGCATCTGCTGCTGAAAGAGGCTGGTATCGGCTTTGCCATGCCGGTCGCGCCGCTGTTTGAAACCCTCGACGACCTGAACAACGCCGACGACGTGATGACCCAGTTGTTGAATATCGACTGGTATCGCGGGCTGATTCAGGGTAAGCAGATGGTCATGATCGGCTACTCCGACTCGGCGAAAGACGCCGGCGTTATGGCCGCGTCATGGGCGCAGTATCAGGCGCAGGACGCCCTGATCAAAACTTGTGAAAAAGCTGGCATCGAGCTCACCCTCTTCCACGGCCGCGGCGGCTCTATTGGCCGTGGCGGCGCGCCAGCCCACGCGGCGCTGCTTTCGCAACCGCCAGGCAGTCTGAAAGGCGGCCTGCGCGTGACCGAGCAGGGCGAGATGATCCGCTTCAAATACGGCCTGCCGGAAGTCACCGTCAGCAGCCTGTCGCTCTACACCAGCGCAATTCTGGAAGCAAACCTGCTGCCGCCGCCGGAACCGAAAGACAGCTGGCGTCATATTATGGATGAGCTTTCCGTCATCTCCTGTGAAACCTACCGCGGCTACGTGCGCGAAAATAAAGACTTTGTACCGTACTTCCGCTCCGCGACGCCGGAACAAGAGCTGGGCAAATTGCCGCTCGGCTCACGTCCGGCGAAACGTCGTCCAACTGGCGGCGTCGAATCGCTGCGCGCGATTCCGTGGATCTTCGCCTGGACGCAAAACCGCCTGATGCTGCCAGCCTGGCTGGGCGCGGGTACTGCGCTGCAAAAAGTGGTGGAAGACGGTAAACAAAGCGAACTGGAAGCCATGTGCCGCGACTGGCCGTTCTTCTCCACGCGTCTTGGGATGCTGGAAATGGTATTCTCGAAAGCCGACCTGTGGCTGGCCGACTATTACGATCAGCGTCTGGTGGCGAAAACGCTATGGCCGCTGGGCAAAGAGCTACGAGACCTGCTGGAAGAAGACATTAAAGTGGTGCTGGCGATTGCCAACGATTCGCACCTGATGGCCGACTTACCGTGGATTGCGGAGTCCATTCAGTTAAGAAACGTTTATACCGATCCATTAAACGTGTTGCAGGCCGAGTTGCTGTATCGTTCCCGTCTGACTGAAGAGCAGGGCAAATCGCCCGATCCTCGCGTCGAACAGGCGTTGATGGTCACGATTGCGGGCGTCGCCGCCGGTATGCGCAACACCGGCTAACGCCAAAAGAAAGCCGCCCTCACGCAGTTATGTGGGGGCGGCATGAAATACTGCTGTCATCCTCGTCATTTTTTCAATATATTCCTGTCTGCATTTTATGCATTTGTAAATCTTTCTTAGCAAAACGTGCGGCATAAAGCAGGTTTGCTTCAGATTCTTTTAAGGTTCAGGCGTTACGTTTGGCGCTACGATTAAAGACAGGCTCTCATTATGCAATCCACATTACTCCAGACTAAACCCGCGTTTAGCTGGAAAGCCCTGGGCTGGGCACTGCTCTACTTTTGGTTCTTTTCCACCCTCCTGCAGGCCATTATTTATCTCACCGGATACAGTGGGACAAACGGTCTGCGGGATTCGCTACTGTACAGCTCACTGTGGCTGATCCCGGTCTTTCTGTTTCCAGGCCGCATCCGGGTTATTGCTGCCGTTATTGGCGTCGTACTTTGGGCCGCCTCGCTGGCGGCGCTGAGCTATTACGTAATCTACGGGCAGGAGTTCTCGCAAAGCGTGCTGTTTGTGATGTTTGAAACCAACGCCAATGAAGCCAGCGAATATTTAAGCCAATATTTCAGTCTGAAAATTGTTCTTGTCGCCCTGGCTTATACGGTAGCGGCGATTCTGCTGTGGACACGTCTGCGCCCGGTTTATATTCCATCCCCCTGGCGCTATCTGGTGTCGTTTGCCCTGCTGTACGGGCTGATCCTCCATCCCATCGCGATGAATACCTTTATCAAGCATAAGTCGATGGAGAAAACGCTGGATAGCCTGGCGTCACGAATGGAACCCGCCGCGCCGTGGCAATTTATTACTGGCTACTATCAGTACCGTTTACAGCTCGCCTCGCTGAATAAACTGCTGAATGAAAACGATGCCCTGCCGCCGCTGGCTAACTTCAAAGACCACTCCGGCGATGCGCCGCGCACGCTGGTACTGGTGATTGGCGAATCGACCCAGCGTGGCCGTATGAGTCTGTACGGTTATCCGCGCGAAACCACGCCGGAACTGGACGCGCTGCATAAAACCGACCCCGGGATGACCGTGTTTAATAACGTGGTAACTTCGCGACCGTACACCATTGAGATTCTGCAACAGGCGCTAACGTTCGCGGACGAAAAGAACCCGGACTGGTATCTGACGAAGCCATCGCTGATGAATATGATGAAACAGGCCGGGTATAAAACCTTCTGGATCACTAACCAGCAGACGATGACGGCGCGTAATACCATGCTGACCGTGTTCTCTAAGCAGACTGATAAGCAGTTCTATATGAACCAGCAGCGCACTCAAAGCGCACGCGAATATGACAGCAACGTGCTGGCGCCGTTTAAAGCGGTGTTAGCCGACCCGGCGCCGAAAAAATTCATTATTGTGCATCTGCTGGGAACGCACATTAAATACAAGTTCCGCTATCCAGAAAACCAGGGCAAGTTTGATGGTAAAACCGACCATGTTCCGCCGGGATTAAGCAGCGACGAACTGGAATCGTATAACGATTACGACAACGCGAACCTGTATAACGACTATGTTGTCGCCAGCCTGATTAAGGACTATAAAGCGACCGATCCGAACGGTTTCCTGCTCTACTTCTCCGATCACGGTGAAGAAGTGTATGACACGCCGCCGCATAAGACGCAGGGACGAAACGAAGATTCGCCAACCCGTCATATGTATACGGTGCCGTTCCTGCTGTGGACCTCAGAGAAATGGCAGGCAGCGCATCCGCGCGACTTCTCACAGGATGTCGATCGTAAGTACAGTAGTTCCGAGCTTATCCATACCTGGTCGGACTTAGCGGGCCTGACCTATGATGGCTACGACCCGACGCGTTCCATCACCAACCCGCAGTTCAAAGAGACCACGCGCTGGATTGGCAACCCGTATAAGAAAAACGCGCTGATTGATTATGATACGTTGCCGTATGGCGATCAGGTCGGTAATCAATAGCCTGTATGTTGCCCGATAACGCTAACGCTTATCGGGCCTGGCGTTCTTCTCTCCCGTAGTCCGGATAAGGCGCAAAGCGCCGCTATCCGGCAATAATCGCTTGAGGACATCGGTTTTCGACGTTACTGTTTCCTCTGTTTGCGATCGGCAGGGGATTATCATGTATCACGACGTCAGCCACCTTCTCTCCCGTCTCATCAACGGCCCGCTGCCGCTGCGCCAGATTTATTTTGCCAGCGCCAGCGGCCCAGCGCCGGAACTGGCGTACCAGGTGGATTTTCCGCGGCTGGAGATTGTGCTGGAGGGCGAGCTTACTGACATGAGCATTACCGCCCCGCTCATTCCTTGCGATGTTCTCTACGTTCCGGCTGGCGGCTGGAACATCCCGCAATGGCAAACGCCCGTCACCACCCTGAGCATTCTGTTTGGCAAACAGCAGTTAGGTTTCAGCGTGGTCCACTGGGACGGTCAGCAGCATCAAAACCTCACGAAACAGCACGTTGCGCGCCGCGGCCCGCGTATCGGCTCTTTCCTGTTACAAACGCTTAATGAGATGCAGATGCAGCCGCAAGAGCAGCAAACGGCCAGATTGATTGTCGCCAGCCTACTAAGCCATTGCCGCGATCTGCTCGGCAGCCAAATCCAGACCGCCTCCCGCAGCCGCGCGCTTTTTGAAGCCATTCGGGAGTATATTGATGAACGCTACGCCGCGCCGTTGACGCGCGAATCGGTAGCACAGGCGTTTTATATCTCGCCAAATTACCTCTCGCACCTGTTCCAGAAAACGGGAGCCATCGGCTTTAACGAATACCTGAACCATACGCGACTGGAACACGCCAAAACGTTATTGAAGGGTTATGACCTGAAAGTGAAGGAGGTGGCGCACCGCTGCGGCTTTGTCGACAGTAACTATTTCTGCCGCCTGTTTCGCAAAAATACGGAACGCTCGCCGTCGGAGTATCGCCGCCAGTATCACAGCCAGCTAACGGAGAAATAATCCACACGCCAGTAAAGAGAATACAGTAGATAAAACGCGCATTTACTGGATTATTGTAATATCAATGCAAAAACCTCACTCTCCCACATGGCATACAACAGCACGTTATACGTTAATCATCACCAACTTGTGAAGTAAATCACACTTTACCAAGAGCATCACATTTGTCCAGTTTTTGGCAGATTTGTCACATAGCGCATCCGGGGCACGCTCCTTTATCCTGTCCATAACGAAAACTCACGAAGAGAAAGACTATGGAACTCTATCTGGATACCGCTAACGTGGCGGAAGTTGAACGTCTGGCGCGCATTTTCCCGATTGCCGGCGTCACCACCAATCCAAGCATTGTGGCAGCCAGCAAAGAATCTATCTGGGATGTGCTACCCAGGCTGCAAAACGCCATCGGCGAAGAAGGCACTTTATTTGCGCAGACCATGAGCCGCGACGCGAAAGGGATGGTGGAAGAAGCCAAACGACTGAATAACGCCATCCCCGGCATTGTGGTGAAAATTCCGGTGACCGCCGAAGGTCTTGCAGCGATTAAATTGCTGAAAAAAGAAGGCATCGTGACGCTGGGCACCGCCGTCTACAGCGCGTCGCAGGGCCTGCTGGCGGCGCTGGCGGGCGCAAAATATGTCGCTCCCTACGTCAACCGCGTTGATGCGCAGGGCGGCGATGGCATTCGTATGGTTCAGGAGCTGCAAACGCTACTGGAGCATCACGCGCCCGACAGCATGGTACTGGCGGCCAGCTTTAAAACGCCGCGGCAGGCGCTGGATTGCTTACTGGCAGGTTGCCAGGCGATTACCCTTCCTTTAGATGTAGCGCAACAAATGCTCAATACGCCTGCGGTAGAGTCAGCAATAGAGAAGTTTGAGCAAGACTGGAAAAACGCTTTTGGTAATCTGAACCTGTAGGAGAGAAATGTATGGATCGCATTATTCAGTCACCAGGTAAGTATATTCAGGGTGCAAACGTCATCGCGCGTCTTGGCGATTATTTAAAACCAATGGCGAACAACTGGCTGGTTGTGGGCGATAAATTCGTGCTGGGATTTGCCGAAGAGACGCTGCGCAAAAGCCTGACGGATGCCGGTTTGTCAGTAGAAATCGCCCCGTTTGGCGGCGAATGTTCGCAAAATGAGATCGACAGGCTGCGCGCCGTCGCCGAGAAAAGTCAGTGTGGCGCCGTACTGGGTATCGGCGGCGGTAAAACGCTGGATACCGCCAAAGCGCTGGCGCACTTTATGAACGTCCCGGTCGCTATCGCGCCGACCATCGCCTCTACCGACGCACCGTGCAGCGCGCTCTCGGTTATTTATACCGATGCCGGTGAGTTTGACCGTTATCTGCTGCTGCCGCATAACCCGAATATGGTCATTGTCGATACGCAGATAGTGGCGGGCGCGCCGGCGCGTCTGCTGGCAGCCGGTATCGGCGATGCGCTGGCGACCTGGTTTGAAGCGCGCGCCTGCTCACGCAGCGGCGCCACCACAATGGCGGGCGGCAAGTGTACACAGGCCGCGCTGGCGCTGGCGGAGCTATGCTATAACACGCTGATCGAAGAAGGCGAAAAAGCCATGTTGGCCGCCGAACAGCACGTCGTCACGCCAGCGCTGGAACGCGTCATCGAAGCCAACACCTACCTGAGCGGGGTCGGTTTTGAAAGCGGCGGTCTGGCCGCAGCGCACGCGATTCATAACGGTTTAACGGCGATTCCGGATGCGCACCACTATTATCACGGTGAGAAGGTCGCTTTCGGTACGCTGACGCAACTGGTGCTGGAAAACGCGCCGGTCGAAGAAATCGAAACCGTTGCGGCGCTGTGCCATTCCGTTGGCCTGCCGATTACGCTGGCGCAACTGGATATTAAACAGGATATCCCGGCCAAAATGCGCACCGTCGCGGAAGCCTCCTGCGTAGAAGGTGAAACTATTCATAACATGCCTGGCGGCGCAACGCCGGATGAAGTGTACGCCGCGCTGCTGGTCGCCGACCAGTACGGTCAACGCTTCTTGCAGGAATGGGAATAAGGTCTGAGCAATACTCCTGACGATAGTCAGGAGTATTTCAGCTTGCTGACCCAACAGAATTCATTTGCCGAATATCGACACAGGCGCCTTATCTGGCCTTGTTATCCAATCATCCAGGCCGGGTAAGCGAAGCGCCATCATCAGGTATTCCATAGCCTGGAATCAGTCCATTTTGTCCTGAAATAGACTTTTTTGTCACGCACCATTCTCTCCGCGGAAAGTCAAATGACGTACTGACACACTTCACGGACGAAGAAGATGAAATTCGCACGGGCGCTTATCGGTATTCTTGCTGCTTTTTTTATTAGCCATATCTCTCATCATTCGCCACGCTCTGATACCAGACCAATAACCGTTCAGGCGCAAACTAATGCTGCAATCGCCCAAAGTGCCGGGACGCAAATAGGTAAGACGCTATTTTATGATGCTGCCTATGTTCGTCTGGATTATCCGAATGGCGATCTTCCGCTGGAGCGTGGCGTATGTGCAGATGTCGTCATCCGCGCGCTGCGCAGTCAGCAGGTTGATTTACAGAAACGGGTACATGAAGACATGCAGTCGCATTTCTCTGCCTACCCGAATAACTGGAAGCTGAAACGCCCGGACAGCAATATCGACCATCGCCGCGTTCCGAATCTGGAAACCTGGTTCCAGCGCCACAACAAAGCGTTGCCGGTGACAGATAAATATAGCGATTATCAACCGGGAGATATTGTCTCCTGGCGACTGGATAACGGCCTTGCGCATATTGGCGTGGTGTCCCTGAACGTCACGCCTGAAGGGGTGCCGCTGGTTGTGCATAACATAGGCGCGGGAGCACAGGAGGAAGATGTATTATTTAACTGGAAAGTAACGGGGCATTTTCGTTATTTTTCGCATTAAACGCGGAAAACGTCAGCGACTACCGAATAGCAGCCGCTGACGAATTAACCTATCAGATTATTGCAGATCGAAACGGTCCAGGTTCATCACTTTCACCCATGCCGCGACGAAGTCCTTCACAAACTTCTCGTGCGCATCGCTACACGCGTAAACTTCCGCCAGCGCGCGCAGTACGGAGTTGGAACCAAACACCAGATCGGCGCGGGTCGCCGTGTATTTCACCTCGCCAGTCAGACGATCCCGGCCTTCGAACAGCTCATTAGCGTCGTCGGTGGGCTTCCACTCGTAACGCATATCCAGCAGATTAGCGAAGAAGTCTGTACTGAGCACGCCCGGTCTGTCGGTAAAGACACCGTTCTGGCTGCCGTCAAAGTTGGTTCCCAGCACACGCATCCCGCCAACCAGTACCGTCATTTCCGGCGCGGTCAACGTTAACTGCTGCGCTTTATCAATCAACAGCGATTCGGTCGTCGACACATCCAGACGCGCACGATAGTTACGGAATCCATCGGCAATCGGTTCAAGCAGCGAGAACATCTCGATGTCGGTCTGATCCTGACGCGCATCCACCCGGCCCGGCGCAAAAGGTACGCTGATGCTGACACCCGCAGCAGCGGCCGCCTGCTCGATACCGACCACGCCCGCCAGCACAATAATATCGGCCAGCGAGGCTTTATTCGTCGTTTTCTGGATCTCTTCTAATACCGGCAGAACGCGAGCCGCAACGGCGTTGACCTCCCAGTCGCGCTGAGGCGCTAATGCCAGACGCGCGCCGTTAGCGCCGCCACGCTTATCGCCGCCGCGGAAAGTAGACGCGGATGCCCAGGCAACCGAAACCATCTCGCTAATAGAAAGCCCGGATGCAGCGATCGCCGCTTTCAGGTTGATAATGTCTTCCTGCGTTGGCTGGTAGAGCGGTTGCGGCAACGGGTCCTGCCAGATCAGATCTTCTTTCGGCACTTCCGGTCCGATGTAACGCGCTTTTGGTCCCATATCTCTGTGCGTCAGTTTGAACCAGGCACGAGCAAAGGCTTCATTAAAGGCCTGCGGATCGTTAAGGAAACGACGGGAAATCTTCTCGAACTCCGGATCAAAACGCAGCGTCAGGTCGGTGACCAGCATGGTTGGCTTACGTTTTTTCGACGGATCGAACGGGTCCGGGATGATGTCCGGCGCGTCTACCGCTTCAAACTGGATAGCGCCAGCCGGACTACGGGTTTGTACCCACTCATATTTGAACAGGTTCTCGAAGAAATAGTTGCTCCACTGGGTCGGCGTCTGCGTCCAGACCACTTCCAGCCCGGAGGTGATAGCATCCGCGCCAACGCCGCTACCATAGCTGCTGGCCCAACCTAAGCCCTGCGCTTCAATCGGCGCGGCTTCCGGATCGGCCCCTACATGGGATGCCGCTGCCGCGCCGTGGGTTTTACCGAGGGTATGCCCGCCAGCGATCAACGCCACGGTTTCTTCGTCGTTCATCCCCATATTGCCAAAGGTAGCGCGAATAGCGGCGGCGGCAGAAAGTGGTTCGCCGCTGTGATCCGGCCCTTCCGGGTTAACGTAGATAAGGCCCATCTCGGTCGCGCCCAGCGGCGCTTTTGCCAGCGCTTCAGGGTGTCGGTGAGTCAACCAGGCTTTTTCATCGCCCCAGTTCACATCCAGATCCGGCTCCCAGACATCTTCACGCCCGGCGCCGAAACCGAAGGTACGGAAGCCGGAGTTTTCCAGCGCCACGTTACCCGCCAGAATAAACAGGTCAGCCCAGGAAATTTTCTGGCCATATTTCTGCTTAATCGGCCACAACAAACGACGCGCCTTATCGAGGCTGACGTTATCCGGCCAGGAGTTAAGCGGCGCAAAACGCTGTTGACCACGACCCGCGCCGCCACGACCATCAATAGAACGGTAGGTGCCAGCGCCATGCCAGGCCATACGAATAAACAAACCGACATAGCTGCCCCAGTCGGCGGGCCACCACGGTTGTGAATCGGTCAGCAGCGCCTTGAGATCCCCTTTCAGGGCGGAGTAGTCTAACTTGCTAAACTCTTTGCGGTAGTCAAAGTCTTCACCCAGCGGGTTAGAACGGTTGGAATGTTGATTCAAAAGATCCACGCGAAGCTGGTTCGGCCACCAGTCGCGGCTGGCAGTCCCTGCGCCTGCGCTTCGGTCATGCCCCCCCTGATGGAAAGGACATTTTCCAGTGGATAACGTGTTATGGGTATCGTCGGTCGTGCTCATATCTCAGCTCCCTTTTAAAGTGTTACCGTTACGATATACACCAGGAGCAAATAGATATAGTTGAATTAATCCACAGATTCGATAGCTAATACCTTTTATATTTTTAGTTACAGAGATGTAGATCAATATGAGTTGTAATAAAGCTCCCGGCAGGGAGCTGGAGGTTATAAACCCGGTCTTACGCCCAACGTGTGGCAAATGGCATAACTCATTTCCGCACGATTCAACGTGTAGAAGTGGAAATCCTTCACTCCTTCGCGACTTAAAATTTTCACCATGTCCATCGCAATGTTAGCGCCCACCAGCTTGCGGGTTTCTGCGTCATCATCCAGACCCTCAAACATCAGTGACATCCAGGACGGAATGCGGACATTGGTCATATCGGCAAATTTTTTCGCCTGTTTAAAGTTAGACACCGGTAAAATGCCGGGAATAATTTCTACGTCGATACCGGCGGAAACACAGCGGTCGCGAAAACGCAGGTAGCTTTCCACATCGAAGAAAAATTGGGTTATCGCGCGGTTAGCGCCAGCATCCACTTTACGCTTCAGATTAAGCAGATCGGCCTGCGCGCTTTTCGCTTCCGGATGTACCTCCGGATAGGCCGCTACTGAAATATCGAAATCGGCCACCTCTTTGAGCAAACCAACCAGATCGGCGGCGTACATCTCCGGCTTACCGCTGCCCGGCGGCAAATCGCCGCGCAAAGCGACAATGTGGCGGATACCGTTATTCCAGTAGTCGCGGGCAATGGTACGCAGTTCATCGCGCGTGGCGTCAATACAGGTAAGGTGCGGCGCGGCCTCAAGCCCAGTACGCTCTTTAATGCCTTTAATAACGCTATGAGTGCGGTCGCGTTCCCCGGAGTTGGCGCCATACGTTACCGAAACAAACTTCGGTTTCAGACTGCTCAGGCGATCGATGGAGTTCCACAGGGTTTGCTCCATTTCACTGGTGCGCGGCGGGAAAAATTCAAACGAAACGTTAATCTGACCCTGTACTTCCGCCAGGCTCTGATTCAGGGCTTCCCGCTGGTTGGCGTGAAAAAAGCTCATACCTTACCTCATCAATCGCATGTTATTATTTGTTGTGTTGTAAACATCTATCCGTTTAGACGTCCAGATGTAAAAATGACGGAAAAGCGGAAGGACGTCAACTGAAAAATCACGCCAAAGAATGAGGAATATTCAGCAAAGTTGAATTTTCTTCATGTCACGCCGCGACACTGAACGCGCCGCGGCAGGGGAAATTACTTCTTCACATCCGCAACGCGCATCCCTTTGAGCTGCTCATCCGTGATGGTGTTGCCCGCCTTAAAGTAATCAACTATCGCATTCGACACATAGTAGCCGCCGGAGGTGTTCCGCGCCTGGCCTTCCGTGAACGCCGCAAAACCGTCGCCGCCGTCGGCAAGGAAGCTATTGGTAGCGATGTGATAAACCGTAGCATCGTCAATCGGCTTGCCATTGAGCGTCAGCACGGTAACCCGCTGGCCGATAGGTTTGCTGCTGTCATACTTCATCTCCAGCCCTTTAGACACCTGCAATACGCCGTTGCTTAATCCAGCGCCATGCTCCATCAGGCTGCGCAATTGTTTACCGGTTAAATCCATCGTGACCAGTTCATTAGGGAACGGGAAGGTACTGATTACCGCACCCATCGTCACCGCGCCAGCCGGGATTTCGTTGCGGATACCGCCAGAGTTAGTAAGCGCTAACTGGGTGTCTTTCCCCGCCGTAAAAAGCAGTGCATCCGCCGCCAGATTCCCCAGCGACGACGATTCGCCATACGCGCGCGTTAACTCGACCGGCGACTGGGCCACCGTTTGCTGCACGACTTTATCGAGCTTTTTGTTCCAGCCGTCGATCACCTGTTTCGTTTGCGGATCGGGCTTCCACTCATCAGCAAAAATGGTCTTCAGCTCGAAGTTCTTCACCGTAAAGTGGTGTGGTTTCTCTTTGTAATCCAGCACCAGTTTACCCACATCAATACCGCCGCTGTCCGTTGAGAGGATCAGCGTATTACCGACTTTAATCGGTTCCGGCGTACCGACATGCGCGTGGCCGGTAATCAAAATATCCAGCCCTTTTACCTGACTTGCGGTCTGAATATCTTTATCCAGCGCGCGTCGCACATCGGTATTTCCCATGCTGGACTGGCGGGCCGGGGTGCCTTCGTGAATCAGCGCCACGGTCAGATCGACTTTACCTTTAAGTTCATCAATGTAACGTTGCAGCCACTTAATCTCATCGCGTGCCTCAATGCCCACGCGCGTCGCGGCGGATACCGTATCATTAAAAGCAAAGACACCGTGTAAGCCGATTACGCCAATCTTGACGCCATCTTTTTCAACAATGGTGTACGGCTTATCCCAGAAGGATTTACTGCTGTCCTCATAAAAAATATTGCCCTGCACGATAGGGAATTTTGCCCGGCTCAGTTGCAACAATGTATTGTCCCAGCCATGATCGAACTCATGATTACCGATAGTGGCAGCGTCATACTGCATGGTATTCAAAATATCGATAATCGCTTTACCCTTCGTCAGGCTGCTGATATACGGTCCGGTAAAGTAATCTCCGGCATCAAAAAACCACGTCGCCTTATTTTTGGCTTTTTCCTGCTTCACCAACGTAGTGATATTGGCCCAACCGCCAATATCGCGTTTACCGTCAGCAATCCACGGCACTTTATAAGGCTCCACATGGGCGTGTAGATCGTTGGTGTAAATAATGGTGACATCTTTGGCGCAGGCCCAGAACGGCAGCGTGAACAAAATACTGGCTGCAAGCAGTTTTACTTTCATAAATAAGTCCCTTTCAGTCATATAAAGATTCGCTACGTTACGTTCTGAAAGGTTTTTTTATGTGAGAGTCCTCACACCCGCGTACCGTTTTATGAAGGCAGAATCAACGACCTGCCAAAATCGTTGGTAAAATGTATGCCGCCTCTGTTCACCATTAATGCCTGCAAAAGCGCTGGTTGTCGCAATCTTGGGCTGCCTGACTCGCCGGATTATGTGTGGCCGGACTATCGCCTGGGTTATCCGGCATTGCATTGTCGAGCCTGCGGCAGTTATCCGCCGCTCTTCAACGAGGGGGAATTTCGCCGCTGGGCGTCTGCTTATATCGCGCAATATGCCAAAGAGCATGGTCACTTTTGTCCCGACTGCTATCAAAAAACATGGATTCGCTATGGACGTAATCCCGGCGGAACGCAGCGACTTCAGTGCCAGTACTGTAAGAAAGTCTGGACGCCAAAAAAGCACGCGCTGAATGTCGCCGAAACGCCGGAACAGATTTGCAGTATTCCGCTGCTCGTACCGTTTCAGGGAGCGAATGCCTTCCAACAATTGTACTTTTTATTCAGTTTTGACGCTGTTCGCGGCAATGTTCTTCACCTTTCCAGCAATTTCACGTTACTTTCTGCCGGAAAGAGTTTGCATTACCACTGGAAAGGAATTGCGCCGCCCGAGGGTGAGGATGGCGATATTATTCACCGTATCGCCATTAAAGAACGGCAATTTTTACAGCGCAGCCAGTTCGATGAGATTCAGTATGGCCCGGCGGCGCTTAAACGTAACGCGCAAGGGACAATACTTCGCCCGGTCATTACGGCGCATGGTCATTTTCGGGTGCTGAAAAACCGCTTTCCTGATGTCACGACACACATCATTGCCCATGAGTGTTTTTTGCGCGGCGCGGTCATTACGGCATGGGCGGAGCGGTTTCGCCAGCGTCTCTCCTCGCTGTGGTTCGTTGAGGAAGAGATAAACGATGACGATTGCCGCGCAGAGTGGCAACTGTTAGGCAAAACATGGCAGGGATGGTGGCAAAATCAGTGGCAACTCTGGGGGCAAGGTCACAACCGCAAAATGGTCTGTTCGTTAACCGGTTCCCACTTAGAACAAGGTGTCGCCGTTAATCTGGCGGCCAGTCGCCGCTTTGTTACCTGGCTATGGCAACAACCTGAATTCCAGCAAAGCGCTCACTATTCCGCCAAACGCGTCACGCAAATTCTGTATTTGCTGACGGAAAAATATAACTCACAATGGAATCACATTTAACCCAATGATGTAATGCCACGCATAAAAAATCACAGATTATCATTCAGAAGGCGCTATAGATTTAATCACCTCACATCCTGCTTTTATACGCTGAAAAAGAATAGAACTATTTGATAAAATGGCCCTTCGTTTTAAGTTAAAATCGGCTATAAACGTTATTCACATAATCAATATTTATTATCAATTTAAATAGTTCTATACATTCTTATTTTCTATGGAAAACAAGGGATAAATATGGAAATTACTTTACCGTCAATGTCAGATAAAAAATGGACCTGCGCCGATCTCCTGAGTAGCTATCGATTCTGGGGGATCACTTTTTTCTTTTTGGTGCTCTCTTTTATCAGTTCGCTGGGATCGTCGTATGGTGTTTATTTTTGGAGTAAATCACTGTCTATTCCAGCCGATCGTATTGGTGTTATTCTCGTTTGCGGCCAACTGGGATACCTCCTGGGTATGGTTGCCAGCTGGTTTGTCTGCCGTATAAAAAATTGTTACCCCTTCTACTTTGTTGCGCTCCTGTTAATCATTGGCGTGGTCTGTTCCTTCTGCATAAATGGCCCGTCTGACGTAGTCAGGCTTATCATAGCGCAGTTTTTAATTAATCTGGGTATGGGGATCGTAACGCTGTTAGTCCCCATGCTGCTTTTCAGCGCTATCGGCAGTGCTCAGACATTTGTTATTTTATTTAGCCTCTGCTTACTGTTCAAATTTATCATCGCTGGCTATCTGTCTATATTTATATACTCAATTCCTTATATAGGAATAATCGTAATTACTTTAGCGGTTATCGCGCTTTTGCTACTATTACCGCTCAAAAAAGAACTTTTCTATATTGCACCGCCCAAAAGGTTCTCATCAACCCAGCGACCTGAGTGCGCAGAACCCGTTGTTGTCGCATTATTGGCCTTTTTCATTCCATTTTATATTATTTATTGGTTCTTCAGAATTCACCGGGAAATGCAATTTGTGGCGCCTTCGCCCCGACTCATGACCGCATGTGGCGCGGGATGGCTGTCAGCAATTATGCCGTTTGGCACAGCCATATTGTGTCTGACGCTTAGCGATGAAATCCGCGCTCTGCTGGCGAATAAAAACGAAGATGGCGGAATACGAACCGGCTGGACACTATTCTGGGCGTTACTGCTGCCACCCGTCGGCGCGGCGATTATCCAGGCAAAAATGAACCGTTTTATTACCGCTAATACCGCAGATACTGCTGACAGAGGATAAACATGGAAGGTTTTGAGTTATTTCCAAAAATTAAAGGCGCGATCAAATGGATGGCCGAGCACAGTGACTCGGTAATTCATTTTGGCTGGAATGTTGTTGCCGCCATCATTCTACTTTTCATCGGTAAGTTAATAGCTCGCTTACTATCGAGGGGGCTGGAAAAGTTACTTCTCAGGCGGCAAGTGGATGCCACTATTGTCCACTTTTTCTCCGCGCTGGTTCGCTACATCACAATAGCTTTCACGGCAGTAGCCGCTCTTGGCCGTGTCGGTATAGAAACCTCCTCAATTATTGCCGTTATCGGCGCGGCGGGTTTAGCCATTGGCCTGGCGTTGCAAGGGTCACTTTCCAACTTTGCCGCAGGCGTACTGCTTGTCTCCCTGCGCCCTTTCCGCGCCGGGGAAATTGTACAAATTGGCCTGGTTATCGGCACAGTAGAAAAGGTCCATATTTTCTCCACCACTCTGCTCACTGCGGATAGCAAAGAAGTTGTCATCCCGAATGGTAAAATTATTGCTGATAATATTATCAACTATTCACGACACCCCTATCGACGTATTGATCTGATTATTGGCGTGGATTACCAAAGCCGTATTGCTGACGTAAAAAGCGTGATACATCGTATTATTGAACAAGATCATCGCATTGATAAAACCCGCGATATTACGGTCCGCCTGGGCGAACTTGCGCCCTCTAGCCTGAATTTCTATGTTCGCGTATGGGTGCCCAACGCTCAGTACTGGAGTACTTACTACGATCTTCTGGAAAATATCAAGGAAGCAATGGATGAAAACGGCATCAATATTCCTTACCCCCGGATGGATGTCCGGGTTGAGAATGTAAAAAGCATCACGCCATAATGTTTCGTCAGCAATCGGATGGCGCTTCGTATATCAGTATCTACAGAATGACTGCATAACGTATTGATGAGGGAGCGAAGCGCAACCCGGCGCTTCGCTCACGAACTTGCCTTTATTACAGCAACTGCGCCAGGCGGTTGATATCCGACTGAATCGCCCCGGCGGTCACATCGCGGCCCGCGCCCGGCCCACGGATCACCAGCGGGTTATCGCGATACCAGCGGCTTTCAATAGCAAAGACATTATCGCACGGCAGCAGCGCCGCCAGCGGATGTTCCGGACGCACCGCTTCAACGCCGACGCGCGCTTTGCCATTGGCGTCGAAACGCGCCACGTAACGCAACACCAGCCCCAGTTCGCGGGCTGCCTCCAGACGCTGCACCATCTGTTCATTCAGCGCGTCGCCGTTTTCGAAAAAGTGATCGATAGACCCTTCTTCACAATGCGCCGGCACCAACGATTCTACACGCACCTGATCCGGCTCGATGTCGTATCCCGCCTCGCGCGCCAGAATCACCAGCTTACGCATGACATCTTTTCCGGAAAGATCGACGCGCGGATCGGGTTCCGTCAGCCCCTGCTGCCAGGCCTGATCCACCAGATCGGTAAACGGCACCGTACCGTCAAATTGCAGGAACAGCCAGGATAGCGTCCCGGAGAAGATCCCGCTGATCGAGAGAATCGTATCGCCGCTGTCAATCAGATCCCGCACCGTGTGGTTGATCGGCAACCCCGCGCCCACGGTGGCGTTATACAGCCAGTAACGCCCGGTTTTTTCAAACGCGTCATGAATCTGGCGATACTTATCGCTGGCGCTTGCGCCCGCCAGTTTATTGGCGCTAATCACATGAAAACCGTGGCTGGCGAAATCCAGATACTGATCGGCCAGTTGCTCGCTTGCTGTCACATCCAGCACCACTAAATCATCATACGGATGCGCACGCATCCACAGGAATAGCGACTCTTCGTCCTGCTCAACGGCTTCATCATCAAAGAATGCCAGCGCGCGGCTGGCGTCCAGCCCTTCATAATTCAACAGGCTACGGCGGCTATCCACCACGCCCGCCAGCACAAATTCAAAACCAGTACGCGCGGAAAGCGTGCTTTGTTCACGGGCAAATAGTTCCAGCCAACGGGAACCGATGTTCCCCTTGCCGAACAGCATCAGGCCAATACGTTTTTCGGCGCGGAAAACCGACTGATGCAGCCCCTGAATCAGGCTCTCAGTCGGGCCGGTACGCAGCACCGCCACCAGACTGATGCCCTCCTCCGACTGCCAGGTAAATTCCACTGGCTGACCTTTAAGCTGCTGCCAGAAGCGATGGCAGTGTAGTGGATTACGAGTGACGCCCGCACCGACCATCGCCACCAGCGCCAGCCCCTGTCGCAGGCGCAATTCGCCCGGCAGCCCGACATCGTCGAGGAGTTTCAGTACACTATCCGCTACCTCGGCGGTATAGCAGAACTGCAATAGCTGGCGATCGCGATGCACGCCCACCGCCAGCGGACGCGCCTGCGCCCGTTTTAAAATGTGGTCGAGCTCTTTATGCGCCAGCCTGAAATCCTGGCTGGCGGGCACCTGAAACTCAATCAGACAGATATCATCGTGACTGGTCACGATACGCGCGCCCGTCCCGGAAGCCAGCACTCGTTCAATTCGGGTTGACCCTTGATCCGGCGTGTAGCTACAGCGCAACTGCAAATCGATATCGCTGCCGGACACTGGCTGTAGCGTGCGGGCGTGCAGAACAGGCGCCGCCAGACGCGCCAGCTCGCTGGCTTCGTCCAGACGCAGCAACGGCAGCAGGCAGGCATCTTTCACTTTGCGCGGGTCGGCGCTATAAACGCCCGCGACATCGCTCCAGATGGTCACGCGGGAAACGCCCGCCAGCGCGCCGATTTGCGTGGCGGAATAGTCGGAACCGTTCCGGCCTAACAGGACCGTTTCGCCGTCGTGATTGCGGCTGATAAAGCCGGTCACGACCAGACGTTTGCCAGGATGCTGCGCCAGTAGCTGTTGCAATAAAGGATAAGATAGCCCTTCATCAACCTGCGGCTGTGCGGCGCGTTCGGCGCGTAAAAATGCGCGCGCGTCCAGCCAGGCGGCATCCAGCCCCTGCTGATTCAGGACGGCGGACATCAATCTCGCCGACCAAATTTCGCCGTGTCCGACGATCTCAGCATAGACGGCATCCGTTACGCCGCCGTCGAGCAAGGCGGCAAGACGTTCCAGATCGCTGATAAAAGCGCTGGTTAAGTCATCTGCCGCGTCGGCGGGAAGCAGCCCGCTAATCAGATCGCACTGGTAGCGGCGTAACGTCTGTAATACCTGATGCGCAGAAAGGCGATCGGTCTGGCTTAACTTGAGCCAGCTAATCAACTGGTTGGTGGTACTGCCTGCGGCGGACACTACCATCATATCGTCAGGCTGCGAATACTCCGCCATAATGCCTGCGACACGCAGGTAACACTTCACATCCGCCAGACTACTGCCGCCAAATTTATGCAGTTGACGACCTTTCGCCCCTGCCTGCGCAATCACACTCATGTTTACCCCTTGTTTGCAGCCCGGAAGCCATTTTCCAGGTCGGCAATTAAATCTTCGCCATCTTCAATACCGGTGGAGATACGCAGTAGCGTTTCGGAGATCCCGGCGGCGGCACGCGCCTGCGGCGACATACCGGCATGCGTCATGGTGGCGGCGTGAGAGATCAAACTTTCCACTCCCCCTAAAGATTCCGCCAGCGTAAACAGCGACAGCCCGCCCAGAAAACGACGCAGCGTCTCCTCATCCCCATCCAGTTCAAAACTCAACATTGCGCCAAAGCCTTTTTGCTGGCGCGCGGCAATTTCATGCCCCTGATTTTCCGGCAGCGACGGGTGATACAGTTTTTTCACCAGCGGCTGGGTTTGCAGATATTTCACAATCGCCTGCGCGTTGCGCTGTGCCAGCTCCATACGCGGCACCAGAGTTCGCAAACCGCGCAGCAGCAGATAGCTATCAAACGCCCCGCCAGTGACGCCAATATTATTCGCCCACCACGCCAGTTCAGTGACCATTTCCGGATCTTTAGCAATCACCACGCCGGCCACGACATCCGAATGACCGTTGAGATATTTCGTGCATGAATGCAACACCAGATCGGCACCCAACGCCAGCGGATTTTGCAGCGCCGGGCTTAAAAACGTGTTATCAACGACGCTCACTGCGCCCGCCTCGCGCGCCAGCCGACAGATTTTCGCAATATCCACCACGCGTAACAATGGATTACTTGGACTTTCTACCAGTACCAGCTTCGGTTTTTCTTCCAGCGCCGCCTGTAAGGCGCGTTCATCGCCCTGATCGACAAACCGCACACGATAACAGCCGCGTGTCGCCAGACTGTCAAACAGACGATAACTGCCGCCGTAGCAATCATGCGGCGCGACCAGCAGATCGCCCGGCTTGAGGAAAACGGTGGTGACCAGATGAATCGCCGACATGCCGGTATTCGTCAATACCGCGCCCGCGCCGCCTTCCAGTTCCGCTAATGCGCGCTGAACAACATCACGCGTGGGATTACCGCGGCGGGAATAATCATGCGCGCGCGGCTCATTGAAACCGGTAAAGTTATAGGTGCTGGAGAGATGGATCGGCGGCACAACGCAGCCGTATTGCTCGTCGTCGTTTAATCCGCTACGCACTGCGATAGTGGCCTGTTTACGCGTCATATGAAGATATTCCTGGCTGAGTCGGTGAAAGTCAGGCCACAGATTAACCACTACCAAGATAGACGTCAATACATCTGGACATCTAAACTTCTTTGCGTATAGATTGAGCAAACCGCAAATAGCCGTTAAAATTATATGCATTAGCGCACATCTGCGACCGCTAACTTCGTGTCAGGGCCGCGCCACTACGGTAAACTACGCGCGATTATGGTCCGGGCTCAGGTTCAGACCTCAATATTAATGACGAAGAGGATTAAGTATCTCATGGCTGAATGGAGCGGCGAATATATCAGCCCATACGCTGAGCACGGTAAGAAGAGTGAGCAAGTCAAAAAAATTACGGTTTCCATTCCTCTGAAGGTGTTAAAAATCCTCACCGATGAACGTACGCGTCGTCAGGTGAACAACCTGCGCCACGCCACCAACAGCGAGCTGTTGTGTGAAGCATTTCTGCACGCCTTTACCGGGCAACCCTTGCCGGATGATGCCGATCTGCGAAAAGAGCGCAGCGATGAAATCCCGGAAGCGGCAAAAGAGATCATGCGTGAGATGGGGATTGACCCGGAAACGTGGGAATACTAATAGCAAAGCATGCGGTCAGAACGCCTCTGGCCGCGCTTTTTTAACGATTCCCCCTGTACGCGGCTATCTCCGACATTTTTCTAAACGTTCATCTTCCCGAATAGCCCTCGATAGATAAATTTGTCAGACATGATAAGTTTCTCTTCGTTACTTTCCTGAAAAAAATTCCCGGCATGCCATAACCGATATAATTTTATTATATTTAAACTTCCAATCTTTATTTAAAGTTTCACGTAGCAAAGCGTACATGAATAATAATACACCGCCATATATTTACTGAACAAATAGTATAACGATGAGTATTGTTAAAAAGACCATGGACACCTCATATTTGTGACCAACATCATTATTCCCCTCCGCGGATTGTTTTACTTTTTTAAATGTTTTTTCATCTCCGATAAATAAGAAGGTTAATATACATTCATTTTATCGATAATATCGAATGGGGAAATAAATATGTTATTTACAAGGAAAGTCTTACCTGTATTATGCTGCCTGTGTTTGAGCGGCAGCGTTTTGGCCTCAGGCGTTTTAGACCCAAACAGGCCAATGGTCGCATCAGCAGATGTCATTCCAGTACATGAAGGACCATTAGGTATGGTCGATGTCGCCCCCTACGGCGGCGTTTTCCCATTAACAGCAATCATTAATAAAGCCAATCATAATGTACAGGACGTGAAGGTTACCGTTTTAGGGAAAGGGGAAAAAGGTATCCCGATCAGTTATGATGTCGGCCCGCAGGCTATAAATACCCATGACGGCATACCTGTATTTGGCTTGTATCCAGATTATGTCAATAAGGTTAAAGTTGACTGGACTGAAGAAGGTAAAAAACAAACTTATACGTGGTCCATTTACGCCGCACCGGTATCATTACCCTCTACTACCGGGCAAACTGCCGTTCTTCCTACAGTAGAACCGGTTAAAGTCGATAGCTCGCTTAAAAATCGCTTATATCTTTTTAACCATATAACAGGGATGCCAAGAGCCGGCCACATTATGCATGTCGCAGGCGGCGCGGCGAACTGGGATTATACCGGTATCAACTGGATTAGCGATACGAATGGCGATGTTCGCGGTTATATGAATATTGATAAATTCCGTAACCAGGATGATATAACGCGCTTTGGTTCCATGATGAGCTTCCATCAGGTTAACGATGGCAATCTTATTTTTGGCCAGGGTCAACGTTACTTTAAATATGATTTCTTAGGCCGCGTTATTTCCGATAAACGACTGCCAAAAGGATTTATTGATTTTTCGCACGCCATTACCGAAACGCCGAAAGGCACCTACCTGCTGCGTGTCGCAAAAGAAAATTATCCATTAAATGGTAAATACACCATCAATACGGTGCGTGATCATATTCTTGAAGTTGACCAGAACGGCGATACCGTCGATTACTGGGATCTGCCAAAAATCCTCGACCCCTATCGTGACGACGTTATTCTGGCGATGGATCAGGGAGCGGTATGTTTGAGCGTCGATGCCGAACACTCCGGTCAGGTCATGACCAAAGAGCAGCTTGCAAAACAACCCTTCGGCGATATCGCGGGTTCCGGCCCGGGCCGCAACTGGGCGCATGTTAACTCCGTCAGCTACGATCCTCGCGACGACAGCATTATCATTAGCTCGCGCCACCAGTCTGCCATCATCAAAATTGGTCGCGATAAAAAAGTGAAATGGATACTTTCCGATCCATCCGGCTGGAAAGGCGAACTGGCGAAAAAAGTGCTGAAACCCGTAGACAGCAACGGTAAACCACTAACCTGCGAAGCGCACCACTGCGACGGTGGATTTGACTGGACATGGACACAACATACCGGTTGGTTAGTGCCATCCAAAAGCACCGGAGGTAAAACCGTCGTGACCGCCTTTGATAACGGCGATGCGCGCGGCATGGAACAACCGGCCATGCCATCAATGAAATATTCCCGCGGCGTGGAATATCAAATTGACGAAAAAAATATGACGGTTTCCCAAATGTGGGAATATGGTAAAGAGCGCGGTTTTGACTGGTACAGCGCCATTACTTCCGTCACGGAATATCGCCCGGAAACCAAAACGATGTTCATGTACTCGGCTACAGCGGGAATGAGCGGTACAAAACCGATCGTTTCCGTTCTGGATGAAGTCAAAGACGGTACTCAGGATGTGATGCTGGAGCTAAAAGTACACAGTAACCGTGCCGGTATGCTGGGTTATCGGGCGCTGATTATCGATCCAGAGCAGATGTTTAAAAAATAAAGCGAGATAGTAAAAGTAAAACAGGCGGAAGCTAACTTCCGCCTGAATGGTTAAAACGTATTGTAGTTATGACATTCGCCTTATTACCCTCGAAGAGGAATGCAAAAATATCAATGAATTACCAATCCGGCACCGACCCGATAAACGCAGCGTCATTAGACAAACGCCACAACATACCGCGCCTTTGCTGGTGATATGTCATGAAAAATCTCTTTATCGCCGGGTTAAGTTTATTGCTATATGGCTGCACAACCTTTCCACAAGCCGTAAAACCTACGACAGGCGGACAGCCCTCCCCGACGGAAATCTATATCGTCAGTCATGGCTGGCACACGGAAATTATTGCGCCGGCCCATGATGTTAATACCGTTCTGCCACAGCTTAAAAAACGGTTCGCTCAGGAGACGCAGTGGTATGAAATCGGCTGGGGCGATAAGGGCTTTTATCAGTCACAAGAAATAACCACCGCGCTTACGCTCCAGGCCATGTTCTGGTCATCCGGCGCGGTTATGCACATCGTCGCCTTTTCCGGTCAACCAGAACGCTATTTCGCCGGTAGCGAGATAAAATCACTGCTCCTGCATACAAATCAGCGTAACAGTCTGATGCGTTATCTGGGCCGCAGCTTTGCGCGTGACGCAGAGGGTAATCTGATTCCGTTAAAACAAGGAATTTACGGCGATAGCCAGTTTTACGCCGCGAATGGCCGCTACGGCATACTCAATACCTGCAATAAATGGACAGCGAAGGGGCTGGAAAGCGCGGGACTGACTATAAATCCTTCGTTAAAACTCACGGCAGGAAGCGTAATGAAAGCGATTACGGATCACAGAATGTGTCTGAACAAATACTGTTATCCCTAGAAAACAAAAAAAGCGCCCTGCGGCGCTTTTTTTCTGGCGGTAACTTATTTGCTGCCAGGGATGCTGAAGCGCTTGTTGAAGCGCTCAACACGACCACCGGTATCAACAACACGCTGCTTACCAGTGAAGAACGGGTGGCATTTGCCGCACACGTCCAGGTTCAGGTCGTGACCCACGGTAGAGTGGGTTTTGATAACATTACCGCAAGAACAGGTTGCAGTAATTTCTACGTAATTCGGGTGAATACCTTTTTTCATGGGGAACCTCAGTGTAAGGCCGCGTCGCTCTTCCAGCCCTAACGCCAGACACCACGCGAAGTTAATAGTAAAGGGTTTGATGCTCACAACACGCACCAAAGGCGGCGAATCATACAGAATTTGACCACCGTATGCAAACTGATCCGCGCTCCCTTATCGTAATGTGTATACTACCCGACGAAATTTCAAGTCAGGAAGATGTTATGTCCGTCGCGCACGTTGCCTTGCCCGTTCCGCTTCCCCGAACCTTTGATTACCTGCTGCCGGAAGGCGGGGTCGCCAAAGCCGGGTGCCGCGTGCGCGTGCCGTTCGGCAAGCAGCAAGAGCGCGTGGGCATTGTCGTCTCGGTTAGCGACCACAGCGAATTGCCGCTCGATGAATTAAAATCGGTCATTGAAATCCTGGATAACGAGCCAATCTTTTCTCCCTCCATCTGGCGCTTACTCCTCTGGGCGGCGGATTACTACCACCATCCCCTCGGCGACGTTCTGTTTCACGCTCTGCCGGTTTTACTGCGTCAGGGAAAACCAGCCAGCAACGCGCCCCTATGGTATTGGTTCGCCACCGAAGAGGGGCAAGCCGTCGACATCAACAGCCTGAAACGCTCCGCCAAACAACAACAGGCGCTGGCGGCGCTGCGGCAAGGAAAGATCTGGCGCTATCAGGTAGCCGAGCTTGATTTTACTGACGCCACGCTGCAAACGCTGCGGCGTAAGGGGCTTTGTGAGCTTGCCAGTGAAACGCCCGCGTTTACCGACTGGCGGGAGCGTTATGCCGTCGCAGGAGAGCGCCTGCGGCTGAATACCGAACAGGCGACAGCAGTCGGCGCAATTCACAGCGCGTCGGACGGTTTCTCCGCCTGGTTGCTGGCAGGCGTAACCGGTTCCGGCAAGACCGAGGTGTATCTGAGCGTGCTGGAAAACGTCCTCGCCCAGGGCAAACAGGCGCTGGTGATGGTGCCGGAAATCGGCCTGACGCCGCAAACGATCGCCCGTTTTCGCGAACGTTTTAACGCGCCGGTGGAAGTGCTGCATTCTGGGCTAAACGACAGCGAGCGTCTTTCGGCATGGCTGAAAGCGAAAAACGGCGAAGCGGCGATTGTCATCGGCACGCGCTCCTCGCTGTTTACGCCGTTTAAAAATCTTGGCGTAATTGTCATCGACGAAGAGCACGACAGCTCTTATAAACAGCAGGAAGGGTGGCGCTACCATGCCCGCGATTTGGCAGTGTATCGCGCCCATAGCGAGCAGATCCCGATTATTCTCGGCTCCGCCACCCCAGCCCTGGAAACGCTATGCAACGTGCGGCAGAAAAAATACCGGATGCTGCGTCTGACGCGGCGCGCAGGCAATGCCCGCCCAGCCCTGCAGCATGTGCTGGATTTAAAAGGCCAGCGTCTTCAGGCGGGACTGGCGCCCGCCCTTATCGCCCGTATGCGCCAACATCTCCAGGCCGACAATCAGGTAATTTTATTTCTTAACCGCCGGGGATTCGCGCCCGCGCTGCTTTGCCACGACTGCGGCTGGATTGCGGAGTGCCCGCGTTGCGATCACTACTACACGCTGCACCAGGCGCAGCATCATTTACGCTGTCATCACTGCGACAGCCAACGTCCGGTACCGCGTCAGTGCCCCTCCTGCGGCTCCACACATATGCTACCGGTTGGGTTAGGGACGGAACAGTTGGAGCAGGTGCTGGCGCCCTTCTTCCCCGGCGTGCCGATCTCACGAATCGACCGTGATACCACCAGTCGTAAAGGCGCGCTGGAGCAGCATCTGGCGGAAGTTCACCGCGGCGGAGCGCGCATTCTGATAGGCACACAAATGCTGGCGAAAGGCCACCACTTTCCGGACGTCACGCTGGTGGCGTTGCTGGATGTCGATGGCGCGCTTTTTTCCGCAGATTTTCGTTCGGCGGAACGCTTCGCCCAGCTCTACACTCAGGTTTCCGGCCGCGCCGGGCGCGCGGGAAAACAGGGCGAAGTGGTGCTCCAAACGCACCATCCTGAGCATCCCCTGCTGCAAACGTTACTGTATAAAGGCTATGATGCGTTTGCGGAACAGGCGCTGGCGGAACGGCAAACGCTCCAGCTTCCGCCGTGGACCAGCCACGTCATTATTCGCGCAGAGGATCACAACAATCAGCAGGCGCCCGTCTTTCTCCAGCAGTTGCGTAATCTGATTCAGGCCAGCCCGCTATCAGACGATAAGCTGTGGATCTTAGGTCCGGTTCCGGCCCTCGCGCCAAAACGCGGCGGCCGCTATCGCTGGCAAATTTTACTTCAGCATCCTTCACGGATTCGCCTGCAACACATCATCAGCGGCACGCTGGCGTTGATCAATACGCTCCCGGAAGCACGGAAAGTTAAATGGGTTCTGGACGTCGATCCGATTGAAGGATAGTCCTCACGATGCGAGGCGGATCGTAAAATTAAAGATCCATCACACTTTTTATGAAAATTCTGTAACCGCTTCCACGCACTATCTGATAAAAATGTTTTCGATGAGTGTTACCAGGGATAGATCTGCGCCAGCAGTTCCCAGGCGAGGAGAAAGAGTGAAATCGAACAAGCAGGTTACTGCCGCTACGATGAAGGATGTTGCGTTGAAGGCGAAAGTCTCTACGGCAACCGTATCCCGCGCGTTAATGAACCCCGATAAAGTCTCCCAGTCGACCCGTAGCCGGGTTGAACAGGCCGCGCTTGAAGTGGGTTATTTCCCGCAGTCGATGGGGCGAAATGTAAAACGCAATGAATCCCGTACGATTTTGGTGATTGTCCCGGATATTTGCGATCCCTTCTTCAGTGAAATTATCCGCGGTATCGAAGTGACCGCGGCAGAACAGGGGTATCTGGTGCTGATTGGCGATTGCGCCCATCAAAACCAGAAAGAAAAAACCTTTCTTAATCTCATCATCACCAAACAGATCGACGGCATGGTACTTCTCAGTTCCCGACTGCCCTTTGACGCCAGCGTTGAGGAGCAGCGCAATTTGCCTCCGATGGTGATGTCGAATGAGTTCGCGCCGGAGCTTGAACTGCCGACGGTACATATCGATAACCTGACCGCCGCGTTCAATGCCATGAACTACCTGTTGGATTTGGGCCACAAGCGGATTGGTTGTATTGCGGGGCCGGAAGATATGCCGCTCTGTCACTATCGCTTACAAGGTTACGTACAGGCATTAAGACGCAGTGGCATTGTGGTCGATCCGCATTACATCGCCCGTGGCGACTTTACCTTTGAAGCCGGGGCAAACGCATTAAAGCAGTTGCTTGAGCAACCGTTGCCGCCTACCGCCGTCTTTTGTCATAGCGACGTAATGGCGCTGGGCGCCCTCTCCTGGGCCAAGCGCCAGGGTCTGAAAGTGCCTGACGATCTGTCGATTATCGGCTTTGACAATATCGCGCTGGCCGAGTTTTGCGATCCTCCGTTGACAACCGTGGCGCAGCCGCGTTTTGACATTGGTCGCGAGGCGATGCTGCTGTTGCTCGATCAGATGCAGGGGCAAAATGTGAGCAGCGGCTCGCGTTTAATGGATTGTGAGCTGATTATTCGCGGTTCTACGCGCGCTTTACCCTAAAGTAAATAGCTTTAAGACTCACCTGTCTGGTCAAAGGCCCGCCGCTTCAGTAACATGACGGGCTGACGAACGAATAAATACAGCGAAACGATAGTGGCACAACGAGATTATGTACGTCGCGGCCAACCGGCTCCTTCGCGGCGCAAAAAGAGCACCTCACGGAACTCACGGAAGAAGCAAAGCAACATGCCTGCCGTCTCGCCGGCAATGGTCGCGATTGCGGCAGCCGTCCTTGTGACCTTTATCGGCGGTCTGTACTTCATTACTCACCATAAGAAAGAAGAGTCCGAAACGCTACAAAACCAGAAAGTCACCGGCAATGGGCTTCCGCCAAAACCGGAAGAGCGCTGGCGTTACATCAAAGAGCTGGAAAGTCGCCAGCCGGGCGTGCGTACGCCAACGGAACCGTCCGCCGGCGGCGAAGTCATGAATCCGAATCAGCTCACCAGCGAACAGCGTCAACTCCTGGAGCAGATGCAGGCGGATATGCGTCAGCAGCCAACGCAACTTAACGAAGTGCCGTGGAACGAGCAGACGCCAGAACAACGCCAGCAAACGCTACAGCGCCAGCGTCAGGCGCAGCAGCAGCAGCAGCAGTGGGCTCAAACGCAGCCTGTTCAGCAACCACGTACGCAGCCACGGGTAAACGAACAGTCGCAAACGCGCACGGTACAGTCCGCCCCGGCGCAACCCGCGCGCCAAAGTCAGCCGCCGAAGCAGACGGCCTCGCAGCAACCTTATCAGGATTTGCTGCAAACGCCGGCGCATACCAGCGCGGCAGCGCCAAAAGCCGCGCCCATTACGCGCGCGCCTGAAGCGCCGAAGCCGACAGCAGAGAAAAAAGATGAACGTCGCTGGATGGTGCAATGTGGTTCATTCAAAGGCGCCGAGCAGGCAGAAAGCGTCCGCGCTCAGCTGGCGTTTGAAGGCTTTGACTCCAAAATTACCACCAATAACGGCTGGAATCGCGTGGTTATCGGGCCGGTGAAAGGTAAAGAAAATGCCGACAGCACCATTAACCGTCTGAAGATGGCGGGCCATACAAACTGCATTCGACTCGCCACCGGGGGTTGAAACCCTCAAAATCTCCCCCATCTATACTTGCATTATGCCCCGTACGCCGTACGGGGCCGCAATTCAGCATTAGTAACCAAGGGGTCTGCTCGTGACAACAATAGTAAGCGTACGCCGTAACGGCCACGTGGTAATCGCCGGTGATGGTCAGGCCACACTGGGTAACACAGTAATGAAAGGCAACGTGAAGAAAGTCCGCCGCCTCTACAACGACAAGGTCATTGCGGGCTTTGCGGGCGGTACTGCGGATGCATTCACGCTGTTCGAGCTGTTTGAACGTAAACTGGAAATGCATCAGGGGCACCTGGTCAAAGCCGCCGTTGAACTGGCGAAAGACTGGCGTACCGACCGTATGCTACGCAAACTGGAAGCGTTGCTGGCCGTCGCGGATGAAACCGCCTCGCTCATCATCACGGGTAACGGCGATGTCGTGCAACCTGAAAACGATTTAATTGCTATCGGCTCCGGCGGTCCTTATGCCCAGGCTGCCGCTCGCGCTCTGTTGGAAAATACCGAGCTCGGCGCGCGCGAAATTGCTGAAAAGGCGTTGGATATTGCAGGCGATATCTGCATTTACACCAACCATTTCCACACCATTGAAGAATTGACCGCCAAAGCGTAAGGACCTCTCATGTCTGAAATGACCCCACGCGAAATTGTCAGCGAACTGAACAAACACATTATCGGCCAGGATAACGCAAAGCGTTCCGTGGCAATTGCATTGCGTAACCGCTGGCGTCGTATGCAGCTTGATGAAGAGCTGCGCCACGAAGTAACGCCGAAAAATATTCTGATGATTGGCCCGACCGGCGTCGGTAAAACCGAAATCGCCCGTCGTCTGGCAAAACTCGCCAACGCGCCGTTCATTAAAGTCGAAGCCACCAAATTCACCGAAGTGGGCTATGTCGGGAAAGAAGTGGACTCTATCATCCGCGATCTGACCGATGCCGCGGTGAAAATGGTTCGCGTACAGGCTATCGAGAAAAACCGCTATCGTGCGGAAGAGTTGGCGGAAGAACGTATTCTCGACGTACTGATCCCACCCGCAAAAAATAACTGGGGCCAGGCCGAACAGCAGCAGGAGCCTTCTGCCGCCCGTCAAACGTTCCGCAAAAAACTGCGCGAAGGCCAGCTCGACGATAAAGAGATCGAGATTAACCTCGCCGCCGCGCCGATGGGCGTAGAGATTATGGCGCCTCCGGGCATGGAAGAGATGACCAGCCAGTTGCAGTCTATGTTCCAGAACCTGGGCGGTCAGAAACAGAAACCGCGTAAGCTGAAAATTAAAGACGCGATGAAACTGTTGGTTGAAGAAGAGGCTGCTAAGCTGGTCAACCCGGAAGAGCTGAAACAGGACGCTATCGACGCGGTTGAACAGCACGGCATCGTGTTTATCGATGAAATTGACAAAATTTGTAAGCGTGGCGAAACCTCCGGCCCGGATGTTTCACGCGAAGGCGTACAGCGCGACTTACTGCCGCTGGTAGAAGGCTGCACGGTTTCGACCAAACACGGGATGGTCAAAACGGATCATATTCTGTTTATCGCCTCTGGCGCGTTCCAGGTGGCGAAGCCGTCTGATCTGATCCCGGAACTGCAGGGCCGCCTGCCGATTCGCGTTGAACTTCAGGCGCTGACCACCAGCGATTTCGAACGCATTTTGACCGAGCCAAACGCCTCCGTCACCGTGCAGTATAAAGCGCTGATGGCAACTGAAGGCGTCAATATCGAGTTCACCGATTCCGGTATTAAACGTATTGCCGAAGCCGCCTGGCAGGTTAACGAAACCACCGAAAACATCGGCGCGCGCCGTCTGCATACCGTACTGGAGCGTCTGATGGAAGAAATTTCCTATAACGCCAGCGATCTGCACGGCCAAAACATCACAATTGATGCGGAATATGTGAGCAAACATCTGGATGCGCTGGTCGCAGATGAAGATCTAAGCCGTTTTATCTTATAATCGCGTCCAATGCATTTTCATCACTGTTGATGGGGCTGAAAAGCCCCATTTTTATTGGCGCTAAATATGACTGAACAACAACAAATTAGCCGCACCCAAGCCTGGCTGGAAAGCTTACGACCCAAAACCTTACCCCTCGCCTTCGCAGCGATTATCGTCGGTACGGCCCTGGCATGGTGGCAAGGCTATTTCGATCCTCTGGTCGCGCTGCTGGCCCTTATCACCGCCGGGCTGCTGCAAATTTTATCCAACCTCGCCAACGATTATGGCGACGCTGTCAAAGGCAGCGATAAACCGGATCGCATCGGGCCGCTGCGGGGGATGCAAAAAGGCGTCATCACCCGGCAGGAGATGAAGCGGGCGTTAATCATTACCGTCGTGCTGATCTGTATCTCCGGACTGGCGCTGGTGGCGGTCGCGTGCCATACGTTAACCGATTTTGTCGGCTTCCTGATTTTGGGCGGGCTGTCGATTATCGCCGCCATCACCTACACCGTGGGTAATCGGCCCTACGGTTATATCGGGCTGGGTGATATCTCTGTCCTGGTATTCTTTGGCTGGCTAAGTGTCATGGGGAGCTGGTATCTCCAGGCGCATACGCTGATTCCGGCGCTGATTCTCCCGGCCACCGCCTGCGGTTTACTGGCGACGGCGGTGCTGAATATTAATAACCTGCGCGATATTAATAGCGACAGAGAGAACGGCAAAAACACCCTTGTAGTACGACTGGGCGATGTCAACGCGCGTCGTTATCACGCCTGCCTGTTGCTAGGCGCGCTGCTCTGTCTGGCGCTGTTTAATCTGCTCTCGCTACACAGTCCGTGGGGATGGTTGTTTATTCTGGCCGCGCCCTTGCTCATTAAACAAGCGCGCTACGTAATGCGCGAAAGGGAGCCTGCGGCAATGCGCCCGATGCTTGAACGTACCGTTAAAGGCGCGTTGTTAACCAACCTGTTATTTGTGATTGGGATACTCTTAAGTCAGTGGGCCGTTTAACTGACAAATATCAATTAACAATTGATGATTTTGCCAACAGTATACTTAGCGCGATATACTAAAAATTCTCGCAGCAACTGAACGTTAAGCCTATGAAATACGATACTTCCGAGCTTTGTGACATCTATCAGGAAGATGTCAACGTCGTGGAACCGCTGTTCTCTAATTTTGGAGGGCGGTCGTCGTTTGGCGGACAAATCATCACGGTAAAATGTTTCGAGGACAACGGGTTGCTGTACGATCTGCTCGAACAAAATGGCCGTGGTCGGGTTCTGCTGGTCGATGGCGGCGGTTCTGTCCGTCGTGCATTAGTCGATGCGGAGCTGGCGCGTCTGGCCACGCAAAATGAATGGGAAGGGCTGGTTATCTATGGCGCGGTGCGTCAGGTGGACGATCTGGAAGAGCTGGATATCGGCATCCAGGCGATCGCCGCCATTCCGGTTGGCGCCGCAGGTGAAGGCATTGGGGAAAGCGATGTGCGCGTCAATTTCGGCGGCGTGACGTTCTTCTCCGGCGATCATCTCTATGCCGACAACACCGGGATTATCCTTTCCGAAGACCCGCTTGATATCGAGTGATCAAAAAAGGCGCCGTAAGGCGCCTTTTTTATGCGTTGTCGCTGATTGCCGGATGGCAGCTTACGCCTTATTCGGCCCACCGGTGTCCGCATTCTAAATCCTCTATAGATTTCGCGTCAGGGCAAGGCGGCAAGTAAGTGAATCCCCAGGAGCATAGGCCACTATGTGACTGGGGTGAACGCACGCAGCCAACGCCGCCATAACGTGAAATATGACGAGGATTAGACTTCTTCCATACGACCAAGCAGCGCCTGCAAACGTTCCTGCCAGCCGCTCTGCTGTTCCTTCAGAGAATTATTTTCACGCTCGAGTTCTTCACGCTGATGCTGTGCAGACTGCACTTCCTGCGTCAGGCTGTTGTTCTTTTCTTTCAGCTCTTCAATTTCCATCTGTAACAGGGTGATGGTGTCAATCGCCTGCTGTACTTTTGCTTCCAGTTTCTCAAACACTTCTAAAGACATGATCTTACCTCTCCTGAATTGCAAGGCGACGCTTCACGTAAACGCGCACAATATATAGTGTCGATTGTATGAAGCCCCGCTCTCGCTGTCCAGCGACATACCGCGTAGATCGCGGTTTGCAGCAATTTTCATCCATCTCCTGGTAACATTCATTCAATAACTTAAAAGTGTTAACATATTGGTTAATGAAATGATTCAATTCACTCTCTTCTGCTGTCTCAAAATGCGCCTCATGGCGCGATAACGCTCATTTTATTGACGCAGTACACACATTTTGATTTCGATATTTCTCGTTTTTGCTCGTTAACGATAAATTAACAGTGTGCCTACAGGGCATCGTGGATGTCCATGACTTCCTCGCATACCAATAATCATTACATACTCTTCAGGATCCGATTATGAGTCAAACATCAACCTTAAAAGGCCAGTGCATTGCTGAATTCCTCGGTACCGGGTTGTTGATTTTTTTCGGTGTGGGTTGTGTCGCTGCGCTTAAAGTTGCCGGAGCTACTTTTGGACAGTGGGAAATCAGCGTCATCTGGGGTCTGGGGGTAGCGATGGCTATCTACCTGACGGCAGGTGTTTCTGGCGCACACCTGAACCCGGCAGTGACCATCGCACTCTGGCTATTTGCCTGTTTCGACAAACGTAAAGTTGTTCCTTTTATTATTTCTCAAGTTGCCGGCGCCTTTTGCGCAGCGGCGTTAGTTTACGGGCTTTATTACAATCTTTTTGTGGACTTCGAACAAACCCACCATATCGTCCGTGGCAGCGTTGAAAGTCTCGATCTCGCAGGCATTTTCTCAACTTACCCGAATCCTCATATCAATTTTGTGCAGGCCTTCGCGGTTGAAATGGTGATTACCGCTATTCTGATGGGGCTGATTCTGGCGCTGACCGACGACGGAAACGGCGTACCTCGCGGTCCGCTTGCGCCACTGCTCATTGGTTTACTGATCGCCGTTATCGGTGCCTCTATGGGGCCGTTGACCGGGTTTGCGATGAATCCGGCGCGTGACTTTGGCCCCAAAATGTTCGCCGGGCTTGCCGGCTGGGGTGAAATTGCGTTTACCGGCGGTAGAGACATTCCTTACTTCCTGGTGCCGCTGTTTGGCCCCATCGTCGGCGCCATTCTGGGCGCGTTTGCTTATCGCAAATTTATTGGCCGTCATTTGCCGTGCGATACCTGCGTCGTGGAAGAGAAGGACTCCACCGCGACCACACAACAAAATGCTTCGCTGTAATCTGATTACGGGACAAAATTATGACTGAAAAAAAATATATCGTTGCGCTCGACCAGGGTACCACCAGCTCCCGCGCGGTCGTTATGGATCATGACGCGAATATCGTCAGCGTATCACAGCGTGAATTTGAGCAAATTTATCCTAAGCCAGGCTGGGTAGAACACGACCCGATGGAAATTTGGGCGTCCCAAAGCTCAACGCTGGTAGAAGTGCTGGCTAAGGCCGATATCAGTTCCGATCAGATTGCCGCTATCGGTATCACCAACCAACGTGAAACCGCGATCGTCTGGGAACGTGAAACCGGCAAACCGATATACAACGCTATTGTCTGGCAGTGCCGTCGTACCGCCGATATTTGCGAACAGCTTAAACGCGACGGCCTGGAAGATTACATCCGCGACAATACCGGTCTGGTCGTCGACCCGTACTTCTCTGGCACTAAAGTGAAATGGATCCTTGACCATGTGGAAGGTTCGCGCGAACGCGCGAAGCGTGGCGAGCTGCTGTTCGGTACGGTGGATACCTGGCTTATCTGGAAGATGACGCAGGGCCGCGTCCACGTTACGGATTACACCAACGCCTCACGAACCATGCTATTCAACATCCATGATTTGGACTGGGACGATAAGATGCTGGACGTGCTGGATATCCCACGCGCGATGCTGCCCCAGGTACGTAAGTCCTCCGAAGTCTACGGCCAGACCAATATTGGCGGTAAAGGCGGTACACGTATTCCTATCGCCGGGATTGCCGGGGATCAGCAGGCCGCGCTATTCGGTCAACTGTGCGTAAAGGAAGGAATGGCAAAGAATACCTACGGCACCGGCTGCTTTATGCTGATGAACACCGGCGAGAAAGCGGTAAAATCGGAAAACGGCCTGCTGACCACCATCGCCTGCGGCCCAAGCGGCGAAGTCAACTATGCGCTGGAAGGTGCGGTGTTTATGGCGGGAGCGTCCATTCAATGGCTGCGTGATGAAATGAAGCTCATCAGCGACGCGTTCGACTCCGAATATTTCGCCACGAAAGTGAAAGATACCAACGGTGTCTACGTGGTTCCGGCCTTCACCGGTCTGGGCGCGCCGTACTGGGATCCGTATGCCCGCGGCGCCATTTTTGGCCTGACTCGCGGCGTGAACTCTAATCACATTATCCGCGCGACGCTCGAATCCATCGCTTACCAGACCCGCGACGTACTGGAAGCGATGCAGGCCGACTCCGGCATCCGCCTGCACGCTCTGCGTGTGGACGGCGGCGCAGTAGCCAACAACTTCCTGATGCAGTTCCAGTCAGATATTCTCGGCACGCGGGTGGAACGCCCGGAAGTGCGCGAAGTGACCGCGCTGGGCGCCGCCTATCTGGCTGGTCTGGCCGTCGGTTACTGGCAGAACCTGGACGAGCTGCAGGAAAAAGCCGTCATCGAGCGAGAATTCCGCCCCGGCATTGAAACCACCGAGCGTAACTACCGTTATAGCGGCTGGAAGAAAGCGGTTAAACGCGCAATGGCGTGGGAAGATCACGACAAGTAAGGTCGCCATCCGGCAAAATCTTTGTGCGGGGGCAACTCCGCACACACATCAATTATTCCCTCCTTCCCCTGTGCTACACTGCGCGCCACTCCTTTTTGCTACGAGTTTGTTATGAGACGAGAACTTGCCATCGAATTTTCCCGTGTGACCGAAGCGGCGGCGCTGGCTGGCTACAAATGGCTGGGACGCGGCGATAAAAATACCGCGGACGGCGCGGCAGTCAACGCCATGCGTATCATGCTCAACCAGGTCAACATTGACGGCACCATCGTGATTGGCGAAGGCGAAATCGACGAGGCCCCGATGCTCTATATCGGCGAGAAAGTCGGTACCGGCCACGGCGATGCGGTAGATATCGCCGTCGATCCGATTGAGGGCACGCGCATGACGGCGATGGGTCAGGCGAACGCGCTGGCGGTGCTGGCGGTCGGCGATAAAGGCTGCTTCCTGAATGCGCCCGATATGTATATGGAAAAACTGATTGTCGGTCCGGGCGCCAAAGGGGCGATCGATCTCAATCTGCCGCTGGCGGATAACCTGCGCAACATCGCGGATGCGCTGGGTAAACCGCTTGGCGATCTAACCGTGACCATTCTGGCAAAACCGCGTCATGACGAGGTCATCGCAGAGATGGCCAAACTGGGCGTACGCGTGTTTGCCATTCCTGACGGCGACGTCGCGGCCTCCATTCTGACCTGTATGCCGGATAGCGAAGTCGACGTGCTGTACGGGATTGGCGGCGCACCAGAAGGCGTGGTATCCGCAGCGGTGATCCGCGCGCTGGACGGCGATATGCAGGGGCGTCTGCTGGCGCGCCATGACGTGAAAGGCGACAGCGAAGAAAACCGCCGCATTGGCGAACAGGAACTGGCGCGCTGCAAAGCAATGGGCATTGAAGCGGGCAAGGCGTTATGCCTGGGCGACATGGCGCGTAGCGATAACGTTATTTTCTCCGCGACCGGCATCACGAAAGGCGATCTACTGGAAGGAATTAGCCGGAAAGGCCATATTGCCACGACGGAAACGCTGCTGATCCGCGGCAAATCACGCACCATCCGCCGCATTCAGTCGATCCACTATCTTGATCGTAAAGATCCGGATGTGCAGGCGCATATCCTCTAGCGCATTTGTTAGTTAGAGCCTTCCAGCCTCGCGGGGCTGGAAATCTTTCTCCTGACGAACGAAGATAAGGTTAGCGATTCAGAACAGGAGAAAACCATGGCCGATTGGGTAACAGGTAAAGTCACTAAGGTGCAAAACTGGACTGACGCACTGTTCAGCCTGACCGTTCACGCCCCCATTAATCCTTTTACTGCAGGCCAATTTACCAAACTCGGACTGGAGATCGATGGCGAGCGCGTTCAGCGCGCGTATTCCTATGTGAATGCGCCTGACAATCCGAATTTAGAGTTTTATCTGGTGACGGTGCCGCAAGGAAAGCTCAGCCCGCGGCTGGCGGCGCTAAAACCTGGCGATGAGGTGCAAGTGGTCAGCGACGCGTCGGGTTTCTTTGTACTGGATGAAGTGCCTGACTGCGAGACGCTATGGATGCTGGCAACCGGAACCGCTATTGGCCCGTATTTGTCTATTCTGCAATATGGCCAGGATGTCGCGCGCTTTAAAAATCTGGTCTTGGTCCACGCCGCACGCTTCGCCGCCGATTTAAGCTATCTGCCGCTAATGCTGGAACTGCAACAGCGTTATGAAGGCAAGCTGCGCATCCAAACGGTGGTCAGCCGGGAGAGCGTGCCAGGCTCGCTTACCGGACGCGTGCCAGCGCTCATTGAAAACGGCGAGCTGGAAAAAGCCGTTGGATTACCGATGGATAAAGAGACCAGCCACGTCATGCTGTGCGGGAACCCGCAGATGGTGCGCGATACGCAGCAACTGCTGAAAGAGACCCGACAGATGACTAAACATCTGCGCCGCCGACCGGGGCATATGACGGCTGAACATTACTGGTGATGTTTTACCGAATGGCGGCTAGGGCTTATCCGGCCTGCAAATCATCACCAATCTGTGGGCCCGGTAAGCGTCTGCGCCACCGGGCAAATTACGGTTTACCGCCCGTTTACGGTTCTGCTTTAAACTTCACGTCCTGTGTCGCTTTCCCAAACTTATTTTCCCCCTGAACACCGACAAACGCGCCCAGATCGATAAGCATCATCACCAGGATCAGCGTCGGAATAAATCGCCCGACGACCCACTGCCACATCCCCGGCAGCATCACCCAGTTTCCGGCCAGCAGCATCCACGCCAGAATCATCAGCAACGCCCACGCGCCGGATCGCCCCCGGTCATGCAGACGTTTGACCATGACGGCGGCGGTCGGCCACAGCAGGCACACCAGGCAAAATGCCGCCGTTTGGATATCAAGCAGATTTTTCCCCGCCAGCGAAAATAGCGCCAGCATCCCGGCAAACCAGAGGCCGATCCAAATCCAGAAATCACGGCGTCCGATACGCCCTTTAAATGAGAATAACCATTGCTGTATGGTCATGTAAGTTCCTTATATTTTGCCTTCCGCTACAGTTTACCCTTTTGACAAGCCCGACAGTTATCGTTTTAATCGTGAGCAGTCCTAACGAAAGGTAAGATTGATGAAGCCAGGATGTACTCTGTTTTTACTGTTGTTTTCTGCTCTCACCGCCAGCATAACGGCGCACGCGCAGCTCTCTTCATCGACCACGACAGCGCCCTATCTGCTGGCGGGCTCGCCAACCTTTGATCTTTCTATTAGCCAGTTTCGTGAGAACTTTAACCGCCAGAATCCCGATCTGCCGCTCAATGAATTTCGCGCCATTGAGAATAGCCGCGATAAGGCGAATCTGACCCGCGCCGCCAGTAAGATTAACGAAAATCTGTATGCCTCCACGGCGCTGGAGCGCGGTACGCTCAAAGTGAAAAGTATGCAGATTACCTGGCTGCCCATTCAGGGGCCGGAACAGAAAGCGGCGAAAGCGAAAGCGCTGGAATATATGGCCGCCATTATTCGCACTGTCGCCCCGTTGCTGACAAAAGAGCAAAGCCAGAAAAAACTGCAAAAGATGCTTATCGCCGGTAAAGGTAAACACTATTACGCCGAGACCGAAGGCGCGGTACGTTATGTTGTCGCAGATAACGGCGAAAAGGGGCTGACCTTCGCGGTTGAACCGATTAAGCTGGCGTTATCTGAAAATCTGGAAGGGGCGAATTGATGACAAAAAGCAAAGCCTTTCCGGGGATGAATCTCTATACTGTTTCACAGACCATGCTGCTCTGACGAGCGGCCATCTTCCTTAATTCGCTGACTAAGCGTGGAGAAATGAAATGCGACATCCTTTAGTGATGGGTAACTGGAAACTGAACGGCAGCCGCCACATGGTAAACGAACTGGTGGCTAACCTACGTAAAGAACTGACGGGCGTAGCAGGCTGCGACGTGGCAATCGCTCCGCCGGAAATGTATATCGATCTGGCGAAACGCGCTGCTGCCGGCAGCCACATCATGCTGGGCGCGCAGAACGTTGATCTGAATCTGTCTGGCGCATTCACCGGTGAAACTTCGGCTGAAATGCTGAAGGATATCGGCGCGCAGTACATTATTATCGGCCACTCCGAGCGTCGTACTTATCACAAAGAATCTGACGAGCTGATCGCCAAAAAATTCGCCGTACTGAAAGAACAAGGTCTGACGCCGGTACTGTGCATCGGTGAAACCGAAGCGGAAAACGAAGCGGGCAAAACAGAAGAAGTATGCGCACGCCAGATCGACGCGGTACTGAAAACGCAGGGCGCGGCAGCCTTTGAAGGCGCGGTTATCGCTTACGAACCCGTATGGGCGATCGGTACCGGTAAATCTGCAACTCCTGCGCAGGCGCAGGCAGTTCACAAATTCATCCGTGACCACATTGCTAAAGCTGACGCAAAAATCGCTGAACAGGTCATTATCCAGTACGGCGGTTCTGTTAATGCGTCCAACGCAGCCGAACTGTTCGCGCAGCCGGACATCGACGGCGCACTGGTAGGCGGCGCTTCTCTGAAAGCTGACGCCTTCGCCGTGATCGTGAAAGCAGCAGAAGCTGCTAAACAGGCTTAATTGCCAATCAATGTCTGATGGCGCTGCGCTTATCAGGCCTACCAGCCGAGTGCTTATGTTGGCCTGATAAGGTAAAACCGCCATCCGGCATTTATGCTGTGGAGGGTAAGAAAGTAGTATCCCCGGCAACCTTAAACATCGCCCTCCAGCTCCGCGTATTCTCAGCCAGCCGATCATCACGAAATAACGCACTACCAGAAACAACACGATCGATGCCCTGTGCAATCAACGAAGGCAATTGATCCTGCGTTAACGACCCATCAATAACGATAATTTTACCTTCGCGTTTATCACCAAGTAGACAGAGAAGCTGTGCCACGCGCTCATGCAAATCACTGGAGCGCATTTTACTGCCGTATCCAGGGTTCACTGCCAGTAGTTGAATAACCTCAACGTCGCTCAGAATGGGGATAATGACATCCAGAGGCGTTGCCGGGCATAAACTAATCCCCCGGATCACCGGCATTTCACCGCCGATAACGGGCACGGTCTGCTGACCAAGCCAGCTTAGCGTATGATGCAGATGAATATCGCCTTCAGCCTGAAGCGTGATGCAGTGTGCGCCCGCCTTCACGCAGGCTTGCGCCGCCGTCCATTGATCCGCTACCATCAAATGAACATCTTTGATAAAGGTTTGCGGCAGTTGCCCAACTGCCCATGGCCCAACGGTAAACTGCGGGCAAAATTGACCATCCATCAAATCCAAATGCAACAGCGGCTGGTTTAGCGCTTCCAACTGTTGCAGATAGCGATGCAACGCAATCCACTGCCCTGCCAGAATACCCACACTAAGCGGATATGACGCTAACAATGCCACACATGCTTCGCGCGTTAATCCGGCAAACTGGCTGTTCATGAGCGCTCCTTAAGGCATCAAACCCATAAAAACTTTTTTTGTCCGCGGACCGGTCATCAACGGTTCAAGCTGCTCCACGCAAGTTTTGTAGTGTGGCGTTGTCTTGTGAAAAGCGACGGCCTGTTCATCAACGTAGGCTTCATAAATATAAAATCGCGTAGGCACCTGCGGATCCTGCAGAACATCAAAACGCAAGTTACCCGGCTCTTTAATTGAGCCCAGATGATTTTGCCGAAAAACATCGATAAATTGTTCAACCTTGTCATCATGAACGTTAATTTCAACCAGCGTAACGTGCATCATTAACCCCCTGATTATTCCAAATAAAATAACAGTCATCCCCATCTCCTCGCATCGGTAAAAGATGGGGAAGCGATCTCATTTAACCTTTCTCACTCAAAAACAGCTCATAAGCACGCTCTGCTGTTTCGTTATGATGAACGACAGCATGTACCGCTTTAATCATGGCTACCGGATCTTCTGACTGGAATATATTACGCCCCATATCTACGCCAGAAGCCCCCTGGTCAATCGCCTGATAGCACATTTCCAATGCTTCACGTTCAGGCAGTTTTTTACCGCCGGCGATGACAATCGGCACCGGACAACCTGCCGCAATACGCTCAAAACCTTTATCGACATAATACGTTTTGATAATTTGCGCCCCCATTTCCGCAGCGATACGCGTTGCCAGTGAAAAATAACGCTGGTCGCGAGCCATATCTTTACCCACCCCGGTCACTGCCATTATTGGCATCCCGACGCGTAACCCGGCATCAATCAGTTGAATAATATTTTTAATCGACTGATGTTCATGCTCACTACCAATATAAACCTGTGCGGCAGCAGCACAGCTATTCAACCGCACAGCGTCATCCATCGCCACCGCAACCGCCTCATTGCTTAATTCAGTGAGAATAGAATTCGCCCCGGACGCGCGTAAAACGACTGGTTTATTGATTGCCGGAGGTACCACACTGCGTAATATGCCGCGAGTACACATTAAGACATCAGCATATTCAAAGAGCGGCGCAATATTGATATCAATACGCTCAAGTCCGGTTGTCGGCCCCTGGAAATATCCATGATCAAAGGCCAGCATGACCGTTTTTCTGGTCTTGGGATTAAAAATCCTCGCCAGTCTGGACTGCATTCCCCAATCCAGCGCGCCACAGCCTTTTAATGTGAACAAAGTGTTAGTTTGTGGTTTATCGGTGTGAAAATCTTTGCCATCTTTAATATCATCTAAATCAGCCATTCTTTACTCCGTCGATACATAACAGTTATCAGAAATCATATTTGTCGATATTGTCTTTGTTGAAAATGACACGCTCCGGCAATAACACAATGCCGTTACCTTTTGCCTCATAGTGATATCCCTGCTCACTATTAGGTGAAACGGTGACTTTGCCGATACCGGGAATATCCAGTGAGTCACCGACATTCATTGGCATATTTTTCAGCAACGCGTTGGCGACATATACGGAAATTTTTCCCTGTTGGACGACATCCCACAGGCCAAACTCTTTAACAGTGCCGCGCTGAACATAAGGGCGCATTACATTCGGCGTACTAAAACCAACAATCGCGAGATTATTGCGTTTAAGGTTCTCCGCCGCCTGTGCAGCAGCAGGTAAAGCGTTAGCGTCAGGCGCGATGATGGCATCCAGATCGGGATACGCTTTGATGATACCTTCCGCCGTCTGGAGCGATTTCGTGGCATCGTTATAGCCAAACTGGGTAGTGACTATCTCCCACCCCGGATGTTCCTGGCTAATTTTGGCTTTAGCTTCTTTCACCCACTGGTTCTGGTCGGTCACCGTTGGGCTGGAATAGAAGAAAGCGACTTTCGCTTTCTCTTTGTCCACCTGATGAGCGGCCATCTCTACCAGCATGCTGCCGAGCTGTTTTGGCGTCCCTTGATTGATATAGTAAGAACGGCACTCCGGCTTGGTATCGGAATCCCAGGTTAATATTTTCACGCCTCTTTGCATTGCCCGCTTCAACGCCGGGCACAGGCCATCAGGCGAAACGGCAGAAACGATAATGGCGTCATACCCCTGATTGACAAAGTTATTCACCAGTTGAACCTGGCCTGAGACGCTGGGCTCTGTAGGGCCATCGTAAGTTACGTCAATGCCCAGCGCTTTTCCCGCTTCCTGCGCGCCATTGCCGCCGCTGGTAAAAAAGCCCACGCCAACCAGTTTGGGAATAAAAGCAATCCGCTCTGCCGCCTGCACGGTCATTGCCGCAGATGCCAGACCAAACGCAGTGAGTAAGGCGATCATTTTAATGCTGTGTCTTGCCATTTTTTTCTCCATAAATTTCAAAAGGAAATCATGCCTGATGCGCATTGCGACGGCGTGAGTACCATTCAAGGATTTGGTGACGATGCAAACTGACGGAACGACCAACGACAACAACAATGAGAAGCGCACCGGACAATGCGCTGGAAATTTGATTCGGCACTCCGGCCATCTGTAGCCCCTGCTGTAAAAATCCCACCAGCAGCGCCGCCAACGCGGACCCCATAATCGACCCGGAGCCGCCATAAATATTGGCGCCTCCCAGCACAACCGCCGTAATGGCCGGCATCAGGAAAGAGGCGCCCAGATCCGAACGTGCGGAGCCAAAGTAAGAAACCAGTAATACGGCGGCGATAGCGGAGGCGCATCCGGTCATGGCATACACGGTATACAACGTGCGATTCACCGGGATCGCGCTGTACTGCGCGACACGGGCGCTCTGGCCAATCAGGAAAACGTTGCGTCCCATATGCGTGCGATGCATGAGCAGCCAGAAAAACAGACAGCACACAAGAAAAAAAATAAGCGGCATAGGAATACCAAGAAATGAAATATTGGCAAAGTCAGTGAACGCTGTGGGAAATCCACCAATACCTTCATAACCTGTGGCGCCAGCCATACCAGATAACAATAATGCGCTACCACCAAATAAATACATGGTTCCCAGGGTAATCACTAACGGGTTTACGCCGGTATAAATAATAAGTCCGGCATTTATCAGCCCACATATTGCGCCAAGTAGTAGGGTAATAATAATCGCTAAAGGTAGCGGCATACCGAGCTGAAAAAGCACACCCAGGGTAATCGCGCATAGCCCGATTGTAGAACCAAATGAAATATCCATACCACCGCTGACAATAACCATTGTTAGCGGCAAAGCGACAATACCGATACAAATAAAATCGCTAGTGCTAAAAAGTAAGACATTAATATCTAATAAACGTGGATTAATCAGACCGAAAGCCAGAATTTCAAAGATCAATAAGGCTGCCAGCGCAATTTCCCAGCTATAGCGTCGCCATGGATTCATCATGCCACCTCTTTGTTTTTATTCTGTTGTGCGTGCGTTTTTGCTTCCGCCTGTAGTGGAGTGGGTGGTGATATAAAACGGGCATATTTCTGGCGGCGCAGATTGCGTTGTAATGCGCAACGCAGCCGCCCATCGAATACCAGTACGCCCAACAATACCAGGCCGGCAATAAAATCGTTCCACCAGGCAGGGATACGCAGCAGCACTAACACACTATCGATTTGCGTAAGAAAATAAGCGCCGAGAATAGCGCCGATGACCGTGCCTGACCCGCCTAACAGGCTAATTCCCCCCAATACGCAGGCCGCGATGGCTTTCATTTCCAGCCCCGTGCCGGTTTGATTGGGAATGAAGCCAATCTGCGAGGAAAACACGATTCCAGCCAATGCCGCCATACCGCCATTAAGTGAAAATGCCATGATGCGTACCATCTCGGTACGGACACCCAATTGCCGGGCGCCCTGCAGGTTATCGCCGGTGGCGTAAAAATTGCGGCCAAAGGCGGTTTTCGCCAGGAGCCAGGCCATAAGCAGCGCTAACACCAGGGTAAACCAGCCGATTGCGGAAATTCCCAGAAACACCGGAGCAGAGAGTTGCTTTAAGCCTGCGGGTAATCCTTCAATCCATTTCCCCCCTGTCCATAGCAGCATGATCCCACGATACAAGCCCAGCGTTCCCAGCGTGGCGACAATGGCGGGTATCTTCAACCAGGCAACCAGTACGCCATTAAAAAATCCGGCGAAAATTCCTAATATTAGTGTGGCCAGGCAGGCGACCGGCAGGCTATAGCCGGCGTTTAACATCACTCCCAGCAATACCGCGCACATGCCTGTCGTCGAGCCCACCGATACATCAATATTGCGGGTGAGCATTACCATCGTCGCGCCAATCGCCAACAGCATCAAAATTTGCGCGCTACTGAAAACCATTGTCAGCGTTTGCACGCTCAAATACTGGCTATCCAGCGCGCCAGGAAACACGAATAAACAGACTATTGCCAGCAGTGCCGTCGCTTCCCGGTTATTTTGGATGAATTTCAACATGTTGCCTCCGACGCACCATGTTCGCCAAACGCAACGTGCATGATGGTATCAACGTTAATTTCCTCGCCGCATAACGCAGGCCCCCCCAGTTCCCCCTGGTGCATGACATATACGCGATCGGCCATCTGCTCTATCTCTTCCAGATCGGAGGAAATAAACAGCACCGCGACATTTTGTTGCGCGATACTGCGCAACAGCTGATAAATATCGCTGCGGGCGGAGACATCGACACCGCGGGTCGGTTCATCGACAATCAGTAATTGCGGAGAGGCCTCCAGGCATTTGGCAATCAATACTTTTTGCTGGTTACCGCCGGATAAAGTACGCGCCGCCTGTTCGGCATTATTGAGTTTGATATTTAACGCGCGGTGGTAACGTTCAAGGGTGGCGTTATCCCGCTGGGGCTTTATCCAAAATCCTTTTTGGTTGTGGGTCAGCGAACAGACATTCCATGCCAGGGAAGCGTCAAGATACAGCCCGGATGACTGCCGATCTTCCGGCAAATAGACCAGGCCGAGCTGCAACCGCTGTTGGGTTGTCAGGGCGTTAATTTCTTCACCATTGAACAGCATCCGCCCCGCATTGACCGGTCTAATACCGTACAGCGTTTCAGCCAGTTCTGTGCGTCCCGCGCCGACCAACCCGGCCAGACCAAGGATTTCGCCTGCCCGCACCTCAAGGTTGATATTCATAAAACCTTCGCCCGTCAGTGACTCCAGCGCTAATACCGTCGCGCCGCGTTCGTTCTGCGGGCGGCTGCCAGGCAATTCCAGCCACAACTTTTGATTCGCAGAAAGACTGACGCCCTGCGTTGCCGGGGTGATAGCTTGAATAATCTCGTCGGTAGAAAGGTCATGCGTTTTTCCGAATAATGCGATTTTACCGTCACGCATCACGCTAACGCAGTGAGCTAACTGTCTAATTTCTGGTAGCTTATGAGAAATAAATACAATTCCGACACCCTTTTTCAGCAACTCTTGCAGACGCGTAAATAATCGGTCAGTTTCGGCTGGCGTTAACGACGCCGTGGGCTCATCAAGAATTAAGATTCGCGAGTCGCGCATCAAGCCGCGCATAATTTCAACGATCTGGCGGTCTGCAACATCAAGCGTACCCGCAGCGCTCGCCGGATCGAGTTGGCATCCCATCGCCTTTAATAGCTGCTGCATTTTTTCCGTGGAGGCCTGACGTCCCTGCAAGCCAAACAAGATATTTTCCCGCACAGATAAACTCGGAAATAACAGAGGCTCCTGGGGAACCAGGTAAATGCCATACTGGTGCGCCTTCAGAGGCGTTAAATGACTGCAACGCACACCAGCAATATCGATAGTCCCTCCATCTGGCGGGACTATACCGGCAATAATCTTCATTAATGTTGATTTACCCGCACCATTGCCGCCAAGCAATGCGTGCACCTCTCCCGCATGCAGAGTAAAGTCAATTCCCTTTAGTACTTCGACGCCGGAATAACTTTTATAAATGTTCTGCACACAAATCAGAGGGGATGCAGTATTGTGACTGATTTGCATGTTGCCTCCGCTCCCTCAATGTTGACTGACGGGACTGAACAAATGTTTTTTGAAAAAGAAATTGTTCAAAACGGTAGTAGTTATTTGGTCAAAAAACTCTCATCCAGATCACGTTTTCTGAATAAATGAATTTTTAGATGATAAATGTTCAGATTTGACGCGTTTTTGTGGCGTTAATCACGGTTATTTCGGAGTGATAACTGAACAATTGTGTTAATGATTTAGAAATGTTCAAAGTAAAGCCAGGTTATGACAATGAGCGATAATACGTTGGTATCTGATTATGGAATGTGCGAAGAAGAGCAGGTGGCGCGTATTGCCTGGTTCTACTATCACGATGGATTGACGCAGAGTGAAATCAGCGAGCGTCTGGGGCTAACCCGGCTGAAGGTTTCTCGTCTGCTGGAGAAAGGGCATCAGTCCGGTATTATTCGCGTACAAATCAACTCCCGCTTCGAAGGGTGTCTTGAGTATGAAAATGCCTTGCGCAACCACTTCGCATTGCAGAATATCCGCGTGCTGCCGGCATTACCCGATGCCGATATTGGTCTGCGCTTAGGAATCGGCGCCGCCCATATGTTGATGGAGTCACTGCGGCCACAGCAACTGCTGGCCGTCGGCTTTGGCGAAGCCACGATGACCACATTAAAACGCCTCAGCGGATTTATCTCGGCGCAACAAATCCGACTGGTCACGTTATCCGGCGGCGTGGGGCCGTATATGACCGGAATAGGCCAGCTTGATGCCGCTTGTAGCGTAAGTATTATGCCCGCGCCGCTGCGCGCATCATCGCAGGAAATTGCCTGCACGCTGCGCAATGAAAATAGCGTGCGGGATGTGATGCTCACAGCGCAAGCTGCCGATGCCGCCATCGTGGGGATTGGGGCAATTAACCAGAAAGATCAAGCCAGTATCTTAAAATCCGGCTATATCACTCAGGGTGAACAACTCATGATTGGCCGCAAAGGCGCAGTAGGCGATATTCTGGGCTATTTTTTTGATGCTCATGGCGAAATTATTCCAGACATCAAAATCCATAACGAATTAATTGGCCTGAAGTTAAATTCACTTTCCACGATCCCAACCGTGATTGGCGTCGCCGGCGGCGAACAAAAAGCAGAAGCTATTATTGCCGCTATGCGCGGTAACTATATCAATGCGCTGGTTACCGATCAGAAAACCGCAGGAAAAATAATTCAACTTATTGAAAAATAAAAAATAAAATAACACTTACCTCAATTCAATAAACAATAACTGACAGGATTTTATGTAACGATGTAAAAATAGCCGAGGATAAAAAAATGGCTCGACTCTGTACCCATACTGAATCAGGACATTACCTGATGGCTCTTGACGCCGGTACCGGTAGCGTCAGAGCAGTAATTTTTGATCTACAAGGAAAGCAAATAGCTGTCGGTCAAGCGGAATGGCAGCATCTGGCCGTGCCGGATGTGCCTGGTTCGATGGAGTTTGATCTTGCCAAAAACTGGCAACTGGCTTGCCAGTGTATCCGTCAGGCACTACAGAAAGCCGCCATTCCTGCAACGGCTATCGCTGCCGTATCGGCCTGCTCGATGCGTGAAGGCATTGTTATTTATGACAGTAACGGCGAACCAATTTGGGCCTGCGCTAATGTTGACGCCCGCGCGGCGCACGAAGTCAGTGAATTAAAAGAGCTGCACGATAACACCTTTGAGGAGGAAGTTTATCGTTGCTCCGGGCAAACGCTGGCGCTCAGCGCTATTCCGCGTCTGCTCTGGCTTGCCCACCATCGTCCGGATATTTATCATCGCGCGTCAACCGTCACTATGATCAGCGACTGGATGGCCTTTATGCTCAGCGGCGAACTGGCGGTCGATCCCTCCAACGCAGGCACGACGGGGTTATTGGATCTGGTGACCCGCAACTGGAAACGTAGTCTGTTACAGATGGCGGGCCTGCGTTCTGACATTCTCTCGCCGGTAAAAGAAACCGGGACGCTGCTCGGTCACATTTCACAGAAAGCGGCTGAACAGTGCGACCTGCAAGCGGGTACGCCGGTCATCGTTGGCGGCGGCGATGTGCAGTTAGGCTGTCTGGGGCTGGGCGTCGTACGCCCGGCGCAAACGGCCGTGCTGGGCGGAACCTTCTGGCAACAGGTGGTCAATCTTCCCGCGCCGGTCACCGACCCAAACATGAACGTTCGCATCAATCCTCATGTGATCCCCGGTATGGTACAAACCGAGTCTATTAGCTTTTTTACTGGGTTAACGATGCGTTGGTTCCGCGACGCCTTTTGCGCCGAGGAAAAACTAATCGCTGAAAGGTTAGGTATTGATGCGTATTCCCTGCTGGAAGATATGGCCAGCCGGGTTCCTCCCGGCGCGTACGGTGTGATGCCCATCTTCTCTGACGTTATGCGTTTTAAACGCTGGTACCATGCCGCGCCGTCGTTTATCAATCTGTCTATCGATCCTGAAAAGTGTAATAAAGCGACCCTATTTCGCGCGCTGGAAGAGAATGCCGCCATTGTTTCCGCCTGCAATTTACAGCAAATTGCCGCGTTTTCCGGCGTACAGGCCGACTCGCTGGTTTTTGCCGGCGGAGGATCTAAAGGCAAATTATGGAGCCAAATCCTTGCCGACGTTACGGGACTCACCGTTCACGTACCTGTCGTCAAAGAAGCTACCGCGTTAGGGTGCGCTATTGCCGCAGGCGTTGGCGTGGGTATCTGGCCATCGCTGGCGGAAACGGGAGAAAAGCTAGTGCGCTGGGATCGGGAGCATAAACCTAATCCTGAAAATTTCGCTGTCTACCAGCAGGCCAGAGAAAAATGGCAGGCCGTTTATCAGGATCAACGCGCGCTGGTCGATGGTGGCTTAACGACATCCCTCTGGAAAGCGCCAGGCCTGTAACAGGAGAATAAGCATGCAAAAAACGAATGAGAAGAATCATGAATACCGCTTTGGCGATAATGGCCCTAAATACTTAATCCGTGGGCCGGGCTGCGATATGGGCGTCGTCATACTACAACCAGGGCAGTCATTCCCTAACCATCGCCATAATACCGCTTGTGAGATTTTTTATACCCTAAGCGGTGAAGTGTGCCTGTATCTGGAAGGAACACCTCATATCCTGCAAACTGGAGATGTTTTACAGTGCGAACCTGGGGAGGCGCATTATCTCATTAATAACGGCGATAAACCCTGGAAAGGCGTGTTTATTAAATCGCCGCATCTGGAAAATGACAGCCACCCCGCAGATCCACCGGCCTGGTAACGCCCGCGCCATCGCCAGATTTTGCCGGATAGCGCCACGAGAGCCTTGTCCGGCCTCCAAACGGCATTCGTTAATGCAATATCAAGCTGTCATTTGATGACCTGTTGGTTCAAGATATCACACTGATGATCCTGAATTTCCTCGGCAGAAGCGCGATTGAAGATCAGTAAATTACGCTCGGTCGCCAGCAGGACAAAAGAGCCATCGCTTTGGCGTATCACCGCCAGCGCGATACATCACAGCATCCCCGCCCGCGCAGGAACTTTCCCTGGTCCCATCGCCACCACAGCAGCAAAAAATAGCAGTGCGGTCATAAACTCCGGCAGTAGCGAAGTCGCCCACAGAAGGATAGTAACGCCAACCATGATGAAAGGAAGGAACAGAGGATGGGGCAACCAGAGCGACATACCTGTCTCCTGACGATTTTTTCAGCAAGAATACGACGGACAGTCAGGCAGGTAAACGCCAGATATAGTGGGGTTATCGCAGGATTAAGCGGACAGATCAGTGATAATGAATTTCACCAAAGTATTCAGACAGCACGTAATAGCGGCAATACTCAAAAGGGCTGTCCTTCCCGGCCTGAAACGTCTGTCTGGCGACGGATAACAGCGGTTTATTGGCGGCGATTTGCAATTTTTCGCACAGGTCAGCGGAAGGTAAAATCGCCTCAACTTTTTCTATCGCCGAGTCGCTTGTGACGTTTAATAACGAATAAAGCGACGTATGCTCCAGCGCCTGCGGTGTAAGTTGCAGATCGGGAAAGAAGCTGAGATCGAGATAGATCTTTTCATGGTTAAACGGACGGTTATTCAGACAACGAATACGCGAAATATAGAGATAGTGATGCTGTGCGGGCAGGCTCAAGCCATCTGCCTGGGCATCGCGCGCGCGGCGCGGCGCGATTTCCAGAATACGGTTCTCAATCGCCACGCTGGCGTCCTGGAGATCGCGGGTAATACCGCGAAACGTGTGCCCGTAGCTCACGCCTTCCGGTACCGAGCACACCACCGAACCACTCCCGCGCTGCGACGAAATAATGCCCGCATTGATCAATTCGCTCCAGGCCTGTTTAACCACAATCAGCGAGACGTTGTAGGATCTGGCAATCTCTTTTTGCGTCGGCAGCTGGCTGCCTAAAGGCAGGGATCCATTTTGGATCTGCTGACAGATGATAAAAAATAGTTGCTTATAAAGCGGAGTAAAGCTCGTTTTATCAACCTGCAAGCTGCGCACCTCACGTCTTCGCCAGCAGGGGACGTTTTACCGTCCCCGGCAGGGTGAAGTCGCTACCCTGCGATTTGCCTGGCCAGTTCTGCCAAATCGAAATGATTCATACGATCCAAAGTCGTTAAATAATCGGCGGGAAAAGCCTCCACGCCATGGAATGCGCCGGAAATCGCCCCAACCATGGTGGCGACAGTATCAGTATCATTGCCGATATTAACGCCGGAGATAATAGCATCTACGGCAGAATTCGGACAACACGCGAACAGGCCAAAGGCCGCCGGCACCGCTTCACTCACGTGCAGCCCGGAGCCAATAATATCGGCAATATCCACTATCGCCGTTTCCCAATGGCGATGACGTTTACCGATATCCACGGCCAGTTCAATGCGTCGGGCAACGGAAGGCCCGGCGACCATCATCGCCCCTTGCTCCTGCGCCAGCAGATAGCCTCTTTGCGCGCCGTAAATACCGGCGGCAATAATGCTGTCTGCGTTGGTCTGCGCTCTTAACGCCTCGCTGGTTGCCGCCGCCATCGCCGCTGCGCCGGACATCGCCAGCACGTTATTATGCGTAAAACGGCAAATCTGCAGTGCGCAGTCAATCGCCGCGTCAATATCACCCGGATGCAGCACCGCCGCTGGCCAAATCTTCATGGCCGCGCCGTTGGTGGCTTCGGCATTACCCTTATTAATGATCTGTACCGATTGTTTTTCGCCTTCCAGCTCGCCCTGCAAAGAGGCGCGATTATCATTAAATATCGCTTTCATTGCCGCACGCGTCGTCGGACCGGTAAAGTTGGCGTAGAAAGGATAATCCAGCCACTGCTGAAAAGCCTCGCGCATCGCCTCGTCGCTGACCTGGCGTTGATGGCGCAGCAGCGCATCCATGATGTACTTCGCCTGAATAAAATCATCCGTGCACATCCCCGCTTCATTGCAGCGGCCAAACGTGTCCGCAGGCGGTTTTTGAAAGGTCGTCACCCAGCCGCCAAAATAGTCTTTTATCTGCTGCTGGGTGCGTACTTCCGTCGCGGCTCCCATCGCGTCCGCGGCGGCGGCGCCAACCAGGCATCCCAGTATTTTGTTTTGATCAACGTGCATGATGACTCCTTATTTCACGGTCATGGCTTGTGCCAGCGAATGGCTGGAAAGAAAAGTGTTTAGCTGGTCGGGAAACGGTAAAGCGGTCATTGCGCCCTTTGCCGTCACCGCCATAGCGCCACAGGCGTTGGCATTGCTGATGGCCTCCGCCAGCAGGGCATGGTTCCAGCAATTTGCGCGGGAAAGGGTGAACAGCAGGCCGCCGACAAAAGCATCACCGGCTCCCGTGGTATCAACAACATCGACGCGCGGTGCGGGGAAATGGAATTCCCCCTCGGCGGTAATCAACAGCGCGCCATCGGCCCCCAGCGAAATGATCGTGGTGTCGCAGCCCAGATCGCGCAGGTAATAACGCGCATCCTGCCAGTGGCTGGCCCCGCTGAGCTGGCACAGCTCATCTGCCGAGACTTTGCAGATAGAAGCCAGCGCGGCGGACCGGGCGATCAGTTCAGGGATTTCATCAGTATTCCCCCACATTTTGCTGCGCAGATTGACGTCAAACAGTACGTAACCACCCGCTTCACGCATTCTTCTCGCTCCCTCAAGGCACGCCTCGCGAGCGGGCCTGTCGGTGAGGCCAATTGAGCTGAAGTAAAACCATTCGTACTGCCTGAACGGCGGCAAATCCTGCGGCGAAACGTAGGTATCAGCCCCCGGATGCACCAGATAGGTAAAGCTGCGCTCCCCATCAGCCGTCAGGTTGACAATCAGCACCGCGCTGGTCAGGTCCGCATCCAGCCGCAGCGAAGAGACATCCACGCCGTTATCCTGGAAAACCTGGCGCAGGAAGCGACCGGCGTCATCATCACCAAGACAACCGATAAAACCGCACTCCCCGCCCAGCCTGGCAACGCATACCCCCACGTTCGCCGACGCTCCGCCGGGACATTTCAGATAGCTGTTCTGTTTTTCCGGCACCAGATCAACGGAGGCATCGCCGATAACCCAAACCTTATTCATGGCCTTCATTTGCGCCTCCTTATGCCTGTTTCTGCGCCAGGGCAAGCTGAATATCTCGATAATATTCATTATTAATCAGATACTTTTTCATAAGCAGCCCAACCGCAAGGTGGAACAGAGCCGGAATGAGCGTCATCATCAGCGCAATACCGGTGAGCGAACGCGCGCTTTGTTCAACATCGGCTTGATAGCCAAAGTGGCTCAGCAGGAATCCGAGTATCCCGCCCGCGATCCCCATCCCAAACTTCTGGAAGAAGAGGATGCCGCCAAACGCCAACCCGGAAACGCGCAGACCGGTTTTCTTTTCTCCGTAATCCACCGCTTCGGCGATAGAGGACCAGAACACCGGCATTTGCATATCGCAGAAGAAATTAATAAGAAAATAGAACGCAAACGCCAGGATAAGATTTTCACGCCCGACGGAGAAATACATCAGCGCGCTCAGGATAAAGGTAATAATCTGGGTGTAGCGGAACATCTTAATTTTGTCCCAGAACTTGGTTATCCAGGTGGTAGCGATCATCGCTAAAATAGAGGCAACGACGCCGGTAGTCAGGAAGGGTGAAATCAGGCTATCTCCGCCGTTCAGATAATACTTGGCGTAATAAGCGGCAACGGAACCGCGAATAACATAACCGCACATCAGCAGCAGAATAACAACGCCGAGAATAATCCACTGATCGTTACGTAACAGGTATTTAAACTGTTTCCCCACCGATAGCGAGGTAATTTCCGGCTCGCTGCGTTCACGCGTGGTAAGAAAACAGAAGATAAACAGCAGCGCACCCATCGCCCCCATCAGCCCCATCGAAAACTGATAGCCCAGCGCCTTGTTGCCCTGCCCCAGCCAGACGGCAAGCATCGGTACGACGATAGTCACCAGGAAAGCGGCAATCTTGGTCATCACAAAACGATAGCCGTTGGCGCTTAACCGTTCGACGGGGTCGCTGGTAATGACGCCAATCATCGAAATATAGGGAATGGTGATCGCGGTATAGACCAGAGTCATCAGAATATAGGTGCCATAAGCCCATGCCAGTTTGGCCATATAAGCCATATCAGGCGTAATAAACATCAAATACACGGCGAAACCAAAAGGAATGGCAAACCACAGCAGCCACGGGCGGTAACGCCCCCAGCGCGTGTTCAGTTTATCGGTCAGAACTCCCATGGCCGGATCGATAATGGCATCAATCATCCGCACAACCACAAACAGTACGCCAACATCAGCGGCGCTCAGGCCGTAGATATCGGTATAGAAATAGGCGAGGAGCAGCTGCATGGCGATAATCACAACGTTTATCGCCATATCTCCCGCGCCGAAGCCGATTTTTTCCACGATAGAAAGTTTCATGTTGATATTCCTTTACGCTTAACAGCGCAAATCTGGTGAACAATTAATGATGTCACTACATGAAATAAAAACGTTTTTATAAATAAGCCGCCTGTCCGACACGCAATGGAGGCTATGAAGAGAGTGTAACCATCCTCAAAAAGATATAAAGGTATACCTTTATATCTTTTGATCGGTTTCACATATTTTTATAGACACGATCTTACCCCGGTTTTAAACCGGGATAAGAATCAATAAGATAATGAGCAGGGGGTGTAACGAAAATCAGCGGGAAGACAAAATGGCGCAACTATGGTCCTGAATCTCTTCCGCCGATGCGCGATTGAAGGTCAGTAAATTACGCTCGGTCGCCAGCAGGACAAAAGAGCCATCGCTTTGGCGTACCACCGCCAGCGCATAGCGTCCCATATGATCGCGCGCTTCCGGCACCTCTTCCGCCAGCATCATAAACGGACTACGCTGCGCCAGTTCGCTCTCGGTTACCCGGCGCGCCAGGTATTCATGCCCCATCAGGTCGCCCGGTAGCGGAAGCCAGCGAGTGCTGATACGCGTGAGATCGTTATCCAGTTGTTCCCGAACGTCAGGACGGATGCAAGAAATATGGATATGCAAATGGTCCTGTGAACGACCAAGCCGCGAATTAATCGCCAGCGAGACCGCGCTATCCGGAATATCATGCCCGTATTTTTTACTCATATAGCCGCGAGCCTGCCAGGCCAGCCAGAAAAAGTTGGGCGTAGCGGGTTCCAGCAATAGCGGGCTTTCTGTACCGTTGATACGGTAGGTGGGCATCAATAAATATTGCAACGGACCGTGACGATCTTTAAAGACGACATAGCCGGCGCGAGGTTTGACTTCCGCGCACGGCGCTGGGTTTTGATGCTGTAACTGATCGGGCAGGCATTGTTCAAGCACGATTTCCCGTAATGCATCAGGGTTGCCGGAAAATTTCCAGTAACCGACGCCCGCCGCGGCGACAATCACTATCACCGCCAGTAAAAAGTAGCCTGTTTTTTTCATGATATGCGTTCCCTGTGACCCATAGACGGGGAAGAGTAACGCAAAATTGTGGCAAAGAAAAAACCCGGTAACATAATACGTTACCGGGTTTATAAACGGTTTAGCGTTTGCTGATTTGGTCGAACGTACCGCCATTAGCGAAGTGATCTTTTTGCGCCTTCGCCCAGCCGCCAAACACCTCGTCAATGGTGAACAGCTTCAGCTTCGGAAACGCATCGTCGTATTTTTTCGCCACGTCAGCATCGCGCGGACGGTAGAAGTTTTTCGCTGCTATCTCCTGCCCTTCCGGCGAGTAGAGATACTTGAGATACGCTTCCGCTACCGCTTTGGTGTCTTTCTTTTCCACCACTTTGTCGACCACGGAAACGGTCGGCTCTGCGAGAATAGATTCACTCGGGGTCACTATCTCGAATTTATCTTTACCCAGTTCATTCGTCGCCAGCAGCGCTTCGTTTTCCCAGGCAATCAGCACATCACCGATACCGCGTTCAACGAAAGTATTGGTTGAGCCGCGCGCGCCGGAGTCCAGCACTTCAACGTTTTTAAACAGGGCTTTGACAAAATCCTGCGCTTTGGCCTGATCGTTATTGTTGTGGTGCAGGGCGTAGCCCCATGCCGCCAGATAGTTCCAGCGTGCGCCGCCAGAGCTTTTCGGGTTTGGCGTAATCACCGACACACCGGGTTTAATCAGATCGTTCCAGTCATGAATTTGTTTTGGATTGCCTTTGCGGACCAGGAAAACGATGGTGGAGGTGTAAGGTGCTGAGTTATCCGGCAGACGCTTAATCCAGTTTTTATCGATACGACCACGTTCCGCAATAGCGTCCACATCGTAAGCCAGCGCCAGCGTCACGACATCGGCTTCAATACCGTTAATAACGGAAGTCGCCTGTTTACCCGAACCGCCGTGCGATTGGCGGATCACGACGTTGTCGCCGGTTTCCTGCTTCCAGTGCGCGCTAAACGCTTTGTTGTACTGCTCGTACAGCTCACGCGTTGGATCGTACGATACGTTAAGTAACTGAATATCCTTTGCCAGAATGCTGGTTGACGCCAGCAATAATGTGAATCCCACGCCCCACTTTTTCATCGCCCGACTCGCTTATGTTGTGTTGTGATGAGCAAAGCGTGCCAGAAAGCGATCCAAACATTAAAGAATAAAAAAAGATTGGCTATAACTTCGAGGAATAAATCTGAGGGATTGCCGGATGGCGGCTAGCGCCTAATCCGGCCTACACGTTTCTGCAACCTGTAGGCCTGATAAGCGTAGCGCCATCAGGCGCGCAAAAACAATCAGTACAGTTTTTTCGCGCACTCCATCCAGTCGCTTTTGAACGGACGCTTCATGTTTTCAATCGCATCGATGATGTCATGATGAACAAGCTGCTCGTTCTGGATACCGACACAACGACCGCCATGGCCTTCCAGCAGCAGGTCAATAGCATACGCGCCCATACGGGAAGCCAGAATGCGATCGTAAGGTACCGGGGAACCACCGCGCTGAATGTGGCCGAGCACCGTCGCACGCGTTTCACGGCCCGTTTCTTTTTCAATAAAGTGCGCCAGCTCGTCAACATCACACATATGTTCGGTGATAGCGACGATAGCGTGTTTTTTCCCTTTCGCGATCCCGGCTTTGATTTCCGCCACCAGATCTTCGCGATTAAATTCAACTTCCGGCACCACGATAAACTCACAGCCGCCAGCAATAGCCGCCGCCAACGTCAGGTCGCCGCAATAACGGCCCATCACCTCAACGATAGAGATACGCTGGTGAGAAGAGGAGGTGTCACGCAGACGGTCAATCGCTTCCACGACAGTGCCGAGAGCAGTGAAGTAGCCGATAGTGTAGTCGGTGCCTTTGATGTCGTTATCGATAGTGCCTGGCAGACCGATGCACGGGAAGCCCATTTCAGTCAGACGTTTTGCACCCATATAAGAACCGTCGCCGCCAATAACTACCAGCGCATCGATACCGCGTTTTTTCAGGTTTTCGATCGCGACAGCGCGAATATTTTCGTCACGGAATTCCGGGAAACGGGCGGAACCGAGGAAAGTACCGCCACGGTTGATCATGTCAGATACGCTGTAACGGTCAAGCTGCACCATACGATCTTCATACAGGCCCAGATAGCCGTCATAAATGCCCATGACTTCCAGCCCTTCCGTCAACGCTGCGCGCACAACACCGCGGATTGCCGCGTTCATGCCCGGCGCATCACCGCCGCTTGTCAACACACCGATTTTCTTAATCATGACTACCTCTGAACTTTGGAATGCAAAATGAAATCTATTGCCGGAAGCCGATTTCGCACTTCGAAACGATCCAACGAATATACAGATAGTATAACAATCCCTTCCTGCTGAATTGATTCAGGTCAGGCCAAATGGCGGTAATTTATACACAAAATGCTGGCCTGGCTCACTTTTTAACAATCAATTATACAAGCTCGAACTTCCTGCCTTCCCTGGGGACGACTGAACAGGGATCCTGATGAATAATGACATCTGAACCCGGAAAACGCCGCAAAATCGCCTGCTCTACCTGGTCAGCCACAAAATGCGCCTGAACGAGCGGCAGATTATCTTCCATTTCCAAATGAATCTGAATAAAGCGAGTCGGCCCTGACTGCCGCGTGCGGAGATCGTGCGCGCCGCTGACTCCCGGCCATGACGTCACGATATCAATAATTTCCTGTCGTTCCGCATCGGGCAGCGCGCGATCCAATAATGACTGCACCGCCTCATACCCCATACGCAACGCGCTATACAAAATATAGATGCCGATACCTAACGCAAACAGGGCATCCGCACGATGCCAACCGTACCAGGATAACCCAAGCGCGATAAGAATCGCTCCGTTCATCATAACATCAGACTGATAATGAAGCATATCCGCCCGTACCGCCTGACTTTGGGTCTTGCGTACCACCCAGCGCTGAAACGTGACCAGTATAATAGTGCATATCAGAGCGATGACGGTAACGCCAATCCCCACGCCGGGGTCGTTCATTGGCGTCGGCTTAATCAGATTCTGGATACTGGTCAAAAACAGAAACAACGCCGAACCGGAAATAAACATACTTTGCGCCAGCGCCGCCAGCGACTCCGCTTTACCGTGCCCAAACGTGTGTTCATCATCTGCGGGTTGCAGCGAATAACGCACGACCAACAAATTCGTCAATGACGCGGCAATATCCACCAGCGAGTCCACCAACGCCGCCAGAATACTCACCGATCCCGTATACCACCACGCAAAAATTTTGATCAAAAGTAACGCTGATGCCATCGCCGTTGCCGCGATAGCCGCCCGGCTAACCAGCCGTCCATAGGTTTGATTCATAAATACTCCCGCTATCTTCTGCCGGTAGTATAACGGATGGTTTAAAACAGTAAGCTAATAACAGAATGACAAACTGGAGATAAAAAAAACCCCCACATCATGTGGGGGAAGACAGGGATGGTGTCTATGGCAAGGAAAACAGGGTTGTTACTGGGAACGTGAGTTGCTACTACTCAATAATTTCAACGATGAACTTTTTTGCCATTGCGCCACGTCGCGCAGTTGCTCCATTCGTTGCTGATGCTTTTCATTCAAAACCGCTTGCTGCTCCGGCGTTAACAGGCGATACATCTGGTTACGCACGCGGGCCATTTCGACCTGGCGGGCAACCTGCTCTTGCGCCATTTTTTCTGCCTGAGCGCGCACAGCGCTTTCATCAAATTTTTCTGCGGTGACAAGCCGATGCATTGTCTCCATTTCGCTAACATTAACAGGAGGCTGTTCGTGCCTTGCCTGTTGCATAAGATCTCGCATCTGCTGACGCTGATGTTCGGTTAAACTTATGCCGTCAAACATATGATTTTGCGCGCTACGCTGCGTGGCCCCGTCACCGGGGTGCCAGTTATCGCTTGTAACAACTTCAGCTGCGTGGCTTAAAAAACTGAATGCCAGCGTTGAGGCCATAACAGCAGCGGTAACTTTGCGCATCGCTTGCTCCCAAAATCTTTTCTGTCGCGATTCAACGAGAGACAGTTTACGATTCGGGCTGCAAACATGCGTCAGGGGGTGTAAAACAACGTAAAGTCATGGATTAGCGACGCCTGATGACGTAATTTCTGCCTCGGAGGTACGTAAACAATGAATAAAATCCTGTTAGTTGATGATGACCGAGAGCTGACTTCCCTGTTAAAAGAGCTCCTCGAAATGGAAGGTTTTAATGTCCTGGTGGCCCACGACGGCGAGCAGGCGCTTGAGCTTTTGGATGACAGCATCGATTTACTTTTGCTTGACGTCATGATGCCGAAGAAAAACGGTATCGATACGTTGAAAGCGCTTCGCCAGACACACCAGACGCCTGTCATTATGCTGACCGCGCGCGGCAGCGAGCTGGATCGCGTTCTCGGCCTTGAGCTGGGCGCGGACGACTATTTACCCAAACCATTTAACGACCGCGAGCTGGTAGCGCGCATCAGGGCTATTTTGCGCCGTTCCCACTGGAGCGAGCAGCAGCAGAGCAGCGACAACGGCTCGCCGACGCTGGAAGTCGATGCGCTAAGCCTTAATCCGGGCCGCCAGGAAGCCAGTTTCGATGGCCAAACGCTGGAGCTGACCGGTACGGAATTCACCCTGCTCTATTTGCTGGCGCAACACCTCGGCCAGGTGGTTTCCCGTGAACATTTAAGCCAGGAAGTGCTGGGTAAGCGCCTGACGCCGTTCGATCGCGCCATTGATATGCATATTTCTAACCTGCGCCGCAAACTGCCGGAACGCAAAGACGGTCACCCGTGGTTTAAAACATTGCGTGGTCGCGGCTATCTGATGGTTTCCGCTTCATGATAGGAAGTTTAACCGCGCGCATCTTCGCCATCTTCTGGTTGACGCTGGCGCTGGTGCTAATGCTGGTACTGATGTTGCCCAAGCTCGATTCACGCCAGATGACCGAGCTGCTGGACAGCGAACAGCGCCAGGGATTGATGATAGAGCAACATGTAGAAGCTGAACTTGCGAACGATCCGCCCAACGACCTGATGTGGTGGCGTCGCCTGTTCCGCGCGATCGATAAGTGGGCGCCGCCTGGACAGCGGTTATTACTGGTGACCTCTGAAGGACGCGTGATCGGCGCTGAACGCAGCGAAATGCAGATCATTCGTAACTTCATTGGTCAGGCGGATAACGCCGATCATCCGCAGAAGAAAAAATATGGCCGCGTAGAGATGGTGGGGCCGTTCTCCGTTCGCGACGGAGAGGATAATTACCAGCTTTACCTGATTCGGCCGGCCAGCAGTTCGCAATCCGATTTTATTAATCTGCTGTTTGACCGCCCGCTTCTGTTGCTCATTGTCACGATGCTGGTCAGTTCGCCGCTCTTGCTATGGCTGGCATGGAGTCTGGCGAAACCGGCGCGTAAGTTGAAAAACGCGGCTGATGAAGTGGCGCAAGGCAACCTGCGTCAGCATCCGGAGCTGGAGGCGGGTCCGCAGGAGTTCCTCGCCGCTGGCGCCAGTTTTAACCAGATGGTGACGGCGCTGGAACGGATGATGACCTCGCAGCAGCGTTTGCTGTCAGACATCTCCCATGAGCTGCGAACGCCCCTTACGCGCCTGCAACTGGGTACCGCGCTGCTGCGTCGTCGTGGCGGCGAAAGCAAAGAGCTGGAGCGTATTGAAACCGAAGCGCAGCGTCTGGACAGCATGATCAATGACCTGCTGGTGATGTCGCGTAACCAACAGAAAAATGCGCTGGTCAGCGAAACGATGAAAGCCAATCAGCTATGGGGCGAAGTGCTGGATAACGCCGCCTTTGAAGCCGAACAGATGGGCAAGTCGTTAACGGTAAATTATCCGCCGGGGCCGTGGCCGCTCTATGGCAACCCAAACGCGCTGGAAAGCGCGCTGGAAAATATAGTTCGTAATGCGCTGCGCTATTCACATACGAAGATTGAAGTCGGCTTCTCGGTGGATAAAGACGGTATTACGATCACGGTCGATGACGACGGGCCGGGCGTCAGCCCTGAAGACCGCGAGCAGATCTTCCGTCCGTTCTATCGCACTGATGAGGCGCGCGACCGCGAGTCTGGCGGCACCGGGCTGGGGCTGGCGATTGTCGAAAGCGCCATGCAGCAGCACCGCGGCTGGGTGAAGGCTGACGATAGCCCGCTGGGCGGGTTGCGGCTCACGCTGTGGCTACCGCTGTACAAGCGAACCTAATGTTATTCATGGCTCGGTAATACTTTCTCTTACCGAGCCTTAACCATTTAAAGCGTATCGAGGATGCTGTCCAATTCATCACCATTCACGCCATACTTTTCCGTTATGAACTTAAACTGTTGATACAACTCAGCTAAAAAATCCTCATCCAGAGACCGCTCCCAAAGCTCCTCGATAGATTTGAGGTGATACTCTTCGAATAAGATGTGCTTAACTTCTTCCGTACAAGCTTCGAGAATATGTGCGTCCATAATTTACATATCTTTTGTGAATAATTAATAGGTTACCAGCGGAATAAGGCAAACGCCGTCATCCGGCAATGTACACCTGACTGCCTGACGGCGCTACGCTTATCCGGCCTACGTACCGCGCTATCGGGAGATTTCCGGCGCTAAAATCCACTCGGCGCTGTCATTCCACACGTCCATCCGGGTAATTTTGCCATCGCGCACTTCGAAACGATCGATAAAGCGATTACCGGCAAACGGGCGACCGTCGGGCCATTCCCCATACAGCGTACCGTTGGAATAAATCACAACGTAATGATCATGCTGCACCGCATCAAACTCGCCCAGCGCCTTCTTCACCCACTTGTAGCGAGCGCCGTTAAACTGCGCGATATCTGCCGCGCCAGCCATTGCCCGGCCTCCGGTGAAGGTAATTTTCACCTCCGGGTGCATATACGTTGCGGCGCGTTCAGCATCGGGAATCATCGAGGCCACCAAAAATTCTTTTACGATCGCCACCGCATTTTCAGCTTCAGTCATAATCCTTCCTTTCATTTTGGCGGAGTTTTATCCCCCCACAGTCGTCTGGCGCTATCTTCAATTTTGCCGCTCAAACGACGCTTCTGCATGGTGCGGCTCCAGCTCGCCGACAGCCCGGCGGCGCTCAACAGCCGGTGATATTGTTCGTCATCAAACGGCATAGACCAGGCGATAACACCCGCTTCATGAACCGAGACATCGCTCAGACGTGACGCAAGTTCCAGCGGCGCATCGCTGGAGACCTTACCTGGCGCAATGACCCGATACAGCCAGCCGGTTTTTCCGCTGTTCTGCATAAGGAGGGCCATGTCGCTGATGGCAAAGTGGAAATTAAGTTTAAAGCATGGAGAGCGCGGCTGAGTGACCTGGATCAACGCCTCGCCCCAGCGGTAGATGTCGCCAATAAACACGTTGTGTTCGGTCATTCCGTTCGTCGACAGATTCTCGCCAAACGCCGGGGCGCAAAACAGCGTCGCCTGCTCGGGGAACTGGCGAATCCAATCAGCATAGTGTTCGCGGGGGTAATGGCATAGCGCGCGGTCGGGGCCGCCGTGGATTTTCTTTTCGGCCTGCTGATCGCCTGCCAGACCGAGCTCGGTCAGCATGAGTTCGCCGTCGATTTGCACCTTGGCGATAGCGCTCGGGCGGCTGCCGTCATAGTCACGAATTTTGCCAATAAACACGTCAACCGGATAATGCATCTGCTGCTCCTTACGCGGATACAAAAAAAGCGAGTCATCAGACTCGCTTCTACAGACGTGCAATGCAAATTATTTTTTAGCGGCGAAACGCGCTGCTGCTTCGTCCCAGTTCACCACGTTCCAGAACTCTTTGATGTAGTCCGGGCGGCGGTTCTGGAATTTCAGATAGTAAGCGTGTTCCCACACGTCCAGACCCAGGATCGGGAAGCCGGAAGCGCCGGAAATGGCTTCACCCATCAGCGGGGAATCCTGGTTTGCGGTAGAAACCACAGCCAGTTTGTCGCCTTTCAGCACCAGCCACGCCCAGCCGGAGCCGAAACGGGTTGCTGCTGCTTTTTCGAATTCAGCTTTGAAGTTGTCAACGGAACCGAAGTCACGCTCGATAGCCGCTTTCAGATCGCCCTGCAGAGTGGTGCCTTTTTTCAGTCCTTTCCAGAACAGGCTGTGGTTAGCGTGGCCGCCCGCGTTGTTACGCAGCACGGTTTTTTTGTCCGCTGGCACCTGATCCAGTTTAGTAATCAGTTCTTCAACCGGCAGGTTAGCAAACTCAGGCAGGTTTTCCAGCGCCGCGTTAGCGTTGTTGACATAGGTTTGATGGTGTTTGGTGTGGTGAATCTCCATCGTCTGCTTATCGAAGTGCGGTTCCAGTGCATCATAAGCGTACGGCAGGGATGGCAGTGTATAACTCATAATCATCTCCATTATTGTCGAGCGGCACAGTGTTAACGCCGCGTAAGCAGTTGGTTCATTATAGTTAATTAAATGATATTGAAAATGATTATCAATGCCGTACTTTTTACAGGGTTATAAACGTTACGGCATCCGCTGAAAAAAACCGATTTTTACGCCTCCAACCGAAACCGCCTGTTGATGAATTCCTGGAAATCATGAAATGTGAAACAGGGTTTCAAAATCTTTCTTTTGGTGCCAAATTTTGTCAGCGGTGGCAAAATCAAGAAGGTTATAATTTCACCATGCAATTACATTCCCGGTAAATTATTACAATTGCGAGGGAATTATGAAGCAACCTGGTTTTATACGTCTGGCTACGCTGGCCTTACTCTCCACACTCTCTTTCTTCTCCCACGGCGAAACCATTTTGCGCCTGGCCTACGCTGAAAATAGCCAGCCGGTAAAAGATGCGTTGCACTTCCTGGGGCAGCAAGTGGAAGAGAAAACGGGCGGCGATATCAAAGTACAGTACTTCCCGGACGGACAGCTTGGCGGAGAGCGCGAACTGGTGGAGTTGACGCAGGTCGGCGTCGTCGACATCACTAAAGTGTCGTCCGGGCTGATGGAGAGTTTTTCGCCTGAGTACGGCGTGTTCTCACTTCCCTACCTGTTTGCCACCGTCGATGAATACTACCGCGTAATGGATAACCCACAGGTGATGGAGCCTGTTTATCAGTCCACCGCCGCGCAGGGGTTTGTCGGCGTAGGCTGGTATGATTCCGGCGCGCGTAATTTTTATATGAGCAAAGCGCCGGTTAAACGCATTGAGGATTTACGCGGGAAGAAGATCCGCGTCATGCAGAGTGAGACGGCGATCCAAACTCTCAAACTGCTGGGCGCTTCGCCCATCGCCATGAGCCAGGCGGAGGTCTATACCTCGTTACAACAAGGCATTCTCGACGGCGCGGAAAACAATGAGTTCGCTCTCACCATCGCCCGCCACGGCGAAGTCGCCCGTTATTACACCTACGATATGCACACCCGCATTCCCGATATCCTGCTAATGAGTACCCTCACGCTGGAAAAGCTGACGCCGGAACAGCAGCGCATCGTCGAAGCCGCCATCAAGGCGTCGATCGAATTTGAGAAAGCCGCATGGGACAAGGAAATAGAGAAAACCAGGCTGGCGGCGGTAAAAGATTTCAACGTTGAATTCTACGAGATCGACAAAAAACCCTTCCAGAAGGCAGTACAGCCTATTTACGACGGTCTGAAAAACAAACCACGGCTTTACGGGCTGTATCAACGTATCCAGACAGCAAAAAATTAATCTAATCAGGAAATTAAGATGAACACATTCAGAAAAGGACTTGATTTATTGCTGGGCGCTATCTGTTGCCTGGTGCTGGCGATAATGGTTGGCATCGCCTGCTGGCAGGTGGTGAGCCGCTACATTCTGGGCGTTCCCAGCACCCTTACCGAAGAGATGCTGCGATTTCTCCTGGTGTGGGTATCAATGCTGGGCATGGCTTTTGTCGCCGGTCAGAAACAGCATATCAGCCTGACTCTCTTACTGGATAAGGTGTCGCCGACGATTCGCGGCTGGTGGGATATTATTCTGCAGGTCATTTTTATCGCGTTTTCCATTTGGGTATTGATTATCGGCGGCTTAAAGATTTCTGCGATTTCTATGCTGCAAATCTCCCCTGCGCTGGGCATTCCGATGGGAAAAATTTATTACGCGCTCCCCTGCGCGGGCGTACTGATCATCCTCTATGGGCTGCTGAATATCGTTGACGCCCTGAAAGCTATCCATTCCGCCACGGATACCACTGAGCACACTCTGGAGAAATCACATGATTGACCCTATTTTTGCGTCCTGTACGCTAATTGCCGTCTTTGTTGTTTTACTGGCCATGGGCGCGCCTATCGGGATCTGCATCGTTATCGCCTCTTTCAGCACCATGATGCTGGTACTGCCTTTCGATATTTCGATGTTCGCCACCGCGCAAAAAATGTTCTCCAGCCTGGACAGTTTTGCCTTGCTGGCCGTGCCGTTCTTCGTTTTGTCCGGGGTGATCATGAATAGCGGGGGAATTGCCGCCCGGCTGGTCAATTTTGCCAAACTGTTTACTGGCAAACTGCCCGGCTCGCTCTCTTACACCAACATCGTCGGCAATATGATGTTTGGTGCAATTTCCGGATCGGCAATTGCCGCCTCAACCTCCATCGGCGGCGTGATGGTGCCGATGAGCGCGCGCGAAGGTTACGATCGCGGCTTTGCGGCCGCGGTGAATATCGCCTCCGCGCCGACGGGAATGTTAATTCCGCCCACCACGGCTTTTATCCTTTATGCGCTGGCAAGCGGGGGAACATCGATTGCCGCTCTGTTCGCCGGCGGTCTGGTCGCGGGAGTGCTGTGGGGCGTTGGCTGTATGCTGGTCACGCTGGTGGTCGCTAAGCGTCGAAATTATCGGGTTTTCTTCACCGTCCAAAAAGGCATGGCGCTAAAAGTTGCCGTTGAGGCCATTCCCAGCCTGCTGCTGATCGTGATTATCGTCGGCGGCATTGTGCAGGGGGTTTTCACCGCCATTGAAGCCTCCGCGATTGCCGTGGTGTATACGTTATTGCTGACGATGGTGTTTTACCGCACGCTGAAAATTAAGGATTTGCCTTCGATTTTGCTCCAGACAGTGGTAATGACCGGGGTCATCATGTTCCTGCTGGCAACCTCTTCGGCGATGTCCTTCTCGATGTCGATCACCAATATTCCTGCGGCGCTGAGCGATATGATCCTCGGTATTTCCGCCAATAAACTGGTTATCCTGTTAGTCATTACCGTCTTTTTGTTGATTATCGGCGCATTTATGGATATCGGTCCGGCCATTCTGATTTTTACCCCGATTCTGCTGCCGATCATGGCTAAACTGGGCGTCGATCCGGTGCATTTCGGCATTATCATGATCTATAACCTGGCGATTGGCACCATTACGCCGCCAGTTGGCAGTGGTTTATATGTCGGGGCGAGCGTCGGTAAGGTCAAAGTTGAGGAAGTGATTAAACCGTTGCTGCCTTTTTACGGCGCGATTATCGGCGTTCTGTTATTAATTACCTACATTCCGGAAATCACACTGTTCTTACCCCGTCTACTGGGCATCATGTAAGCGCATAGTTTCCTGCATATCTCGTTGCCGGATGGCGATTCGCGTCTTATCCGGCCAACGCATGATAATAATTATCCGCAGGTCATCACCAGGTAAAAAAAACCGGCTACCTATAAAGTAGCCGGAAAAGGGAATAAATAATAAACAGGGATAATGATTAGAATGTGTAGCCTATACCCACGCGGAAACGGGTTTGTCTTTCATCGCTGTTGCTATTGACGGAAACATTACCTACCTCAACGAATGGCGACCATTGATCAATAATATAGGCAGTTCTGAAGTTATATTCATAGTTATCTTTGCCGCCATCGTAAAGATCATATTTATCAGCTTTCTTATAAATTCCTTCGATTGTCCAGTCAAAGTTGTTCCATTTATAACCCGCCCAGACATCCATACGATTGATAGTATCATCATCACGGATATCAGAAGAACGGCGTACATATTCAAAACGATAGCGCGCGCCAACCCACCAGCTTTCATTTAATGTCCACGTCGCGCGGAAGTAAGGCTTATAGGTAGAGTAACCGTTGCCTGTTTCCAGCACGAAACCCGGTTGCCAGGCGACATCACCGGTTTTAAATTGGTAGCTTATCGTATATTCGTTACCCTGTGTTTCCAGGTCATTAAACGCTTTATTGGTGTCATCCCCGCCTGATTTTGAGATAGCTTCTATCGCAAAACCAACACCATTCGCAAACCGATGAGAAATATACGCACGGTCATAGTTAGCTTTACTGTCATCAAGATATTCATGACGAACATCGACATATACTGCATGCGCATTTGTTACAACAAGAGGTAATAGTAAGAAAAGAGATTTTCTCATAACAGAATCCATTTAATTTAAAATTAAAACGTTGTTTCATGTCAGACCATTACAACCATAATACGCAATGTGAATGGCGACAATATAGACAAAGATCTTTAATTTAAAATTGGGATAATGTTCAAAAAGCAAAATAAAATAAATGAAATTCATATTCGTCATATAAAATAAAAATCAAAACACCATCAACAACGCCAATATAGGGATTTCCTTATATTTATATTTCATTGATTCCTAACGTTAATTTCAATATATTTAAATTGTAAATACAAATAAAACAATTAAATAATTACTGTATAACTACCCTTTTATCAAACGGTAAGTCAGACTATTCCCATTATGTGATCTCACGCAGCGTTTTCTTTGCATTGTTGCCAGCTAAGTCGTTTCGTGTCGTTATGATGAAGGTATTTTAGAAAACAAATATTACCCACTGATTTAAATAACATCCAGACGGTCACGATGCGCTCCGACTTTTTTAAAACGTGAAGTTAATCACTTCATTAACGTGCTGATTGCCAGAATACACCCAACGGCGGCAATCGTTATAAGGTTACCGGGCTGCGTAATTTTTAAACTCATGCAAACGGAAGGGGTATCCCGTCCATAAAAAATAATGAGGAACATGTCATGAGTAACGCGATTACGATGGGTATTTTCTGGCATTTGATAGGGGCGGCCAGTGCAGCCTGCTTCTATGCCCCGTTCAAGCAAGTGAAACAGTGGTCATGGGAAACCATGTGGTCAGTGGGCGGCATCGTCTCATGGCTTATTCTGCCGTGGACAATTAGCGCTCTGTTACTGCCTGATTTCTGGGCCTATTATGGGCAGTTTAACCTCTCCACCCTTTTACCGGTTTTTCTGTTCGGCGCCATGTGGGGCATCGGCAATATTAATTACGGTCTGACCATGCGTTATCTCGGGATGTCGATGGGTATCGGCATCGCTATCGGCATTACGCTTATCGTCGGCACGCTGATGACGCCTATCATCAACGGTAACTTCGATGTGTTAATCCATACCGAAGGGGGACGCATGACGCTACTTGGCGTTTTTGTCGCGCTGATCGGCGTCGGGATTGTGACGCGCGCCGGACAGTTAAAAGAACGCAAAATGGGCATTAAAGCGGAGGAGTTCAATCTGAAGAAAGGGCTTCTGCTGGCAGTGATGTGCGGTATTTTCTCGGCGGGGATGTCTTTTGCCATGAACGCCGCGAAACCGATGCATGAAGCTGCTGCCGCGCTTGGCGTTGACCCGCTCTATGTCGCGCTGCCGAGTTACGTGGTGATTATGGGCGGCGGCGCGCTGGTGAACCTCGGTTTCTGTTTTATCCGCCTGGCAAAAGTGCAAAATCTGTCAATAAAAGCCGACTTCTCGCTGGCAAGACCGTTGATTATCAGCAATATTCTGCTGTCCGCGCTTGGCGGTCTGATGTGGTATTTACAGTTCTTTTTCTATGCCTGGGGTCACGCGCGCATTCCCGCGCAATATGACTACATGAGCTGGATGCTGCACATGAGCTTCTATGTGCTGTGCGGGGGGCTTGTCGGTCTGGTGCTAAAAGAGTGGAAAAATGCTGGCCGCCGTCCCGTTGCCGTATTAAGCCTCGGCTGCGTGGTAATTATTATCGCGGCGAATATTGTCGGTTTAGGCATGGCCAGTTAATCGCTTTGATTACTGAGATGACGCCATTGGCTCGGCGTCATCCCGGTTTCCCGCGTGAACACCACTGAAAAATAATTACTATCTTCAAAACCGCACTGCATCGAAATCTCGCTAATCATCAGCGGGCTATGCTGAAGCAGATACTGCGCGTGGCAAATACGGACCTGGCGTAAATATTGATTAATCGTCATCCCGGTTTGGGCGCGAAACTGCTGCCGCAGCACCCGTTCGCTGCATTGTTCCTGCTGGCAAAACGCATCCAGCGCAAAGGGACGCTCAAGGCTATTAGCCAAAGCGGTAATTAATTTATCCAACAGGGTTTCTCGGGAGGTTGCCGGAAGATCGTCGGTCGCGTAGCGATGCCGTTTTAACGTCATCACCAGTTGACCAAACAGCAATTCCGCCATCTCATTCGCCAGCGGATCGCGTCCATTACTCTCATGTTCAAGCTGGTTAATGACCTGCCGCGCCTGATTCATTCCCATACTGCCCAGCCGCCAGTGAGGATGCCACTGCGCTCCCTGAAAGCCGGGAATCATCGCCTGCCAGTTTACATTGAGTTTCAAACGCTCCGGGCAGTAAATAATATTTTGCAGCACCAGATCGTTAACGGAAGTATAGGAGTGTTTGTCTTCAGCACGAATGTAAAACAGATCGCCGCGGGTAATTCTGTATGGGCGCTCATTAAGAACGTGTAGGCCATTGCCCCGCCAGACCATCACCAGTTCACAAAACTCATGCGTATGTTCCGCAAAAACATCCTGTGGATAGCGATCGGCAACCGTAACGGCCTGCTGCTCATCAGTAAAAAAATCTTTTTTCAAAAGGATTAACTGATTTGCCACCGCAGCACCTCATGTTGAATGCTTGCCGGATGGCGCTACGCTTATTCTGTCTACCGCTCGCCGCCGTAGGCCAGGTAAGGCGCAGCCGCCATCCGGTATTAAAGGGTATAATTATCAGCATATTGGCGACGAAAACGTTGATAGCGTTCGCGTTACTGGATTATCGCATCGCGTCCCTGACGGATATCCCGCGGCGACCAGTTAAATTCTCGGCGAAACAGAGTCGAAAAGTGGTTACTGTCGCCAAAACCGCAGCGGTACGCGATTTCTGTCACGCTATGATCGCTATGGCGCAATAAATGCCGGGCTTTGATCAAACGCAGGCGATTAAGGTAACGTTGCGGCGTCAGCCCGGTATGCTGTTTAAGCTGACGATGCAGCGTGCGTAGCGACAGCGAAAACTGTTCAGCTACCGCCTCCCAGCAGACCTCCTCCGCAAAATGGTCTTCCAGCCATGCCATCAGTTGGTTGAGTTTGGCGTCGTTATTGGTCGCGCCTTCCATCAGGCTACTGCGGCGTAACAACACCAGTAGTTGCATAAACAAAATTTCGCGATTCGCCACGGCAGGCGCATCCATGCCGTCTCCGGCGCGCTCCATCAGACCGACCAACTGGCGCACCTGCTGCAACGCGCTCTGATTCACCCGCCAGTGAGAAGGATAGTAACCATCCTGCTCCTGCGGCAGCAATTGATCCAACCCCGCCAGGAACTGGAAGGCGTCCGGTGAACGCCACAGTACATTCGTCAGGCATAGGTTGTCGGTATGTTCATATAAATGCCGGTCGTGATCGCGAACAAAACACACGGTACCGCCGCTGATGGTATACGGCTGCCCGTTGAATACATGAATGCCCGTACCGTGTTCCACAATCACGATTTCATGAAAATCATGATGATGTTCAGGGAAAGCGGCTTGCGGCAGACGAGGTTCAATCGCCACGGGCGCTTTACCTGATGGAAAAAAATCCACGCTATGCAGTACGGTCATGGTTGCTTCCTCCTGAATTCAACATGTCCGAATAGTAATTAAGGGTTATCGGCCTCACCTTAAATTTTTGACGCTAAAGCGCGCAAACATGGTCTTTTTTTCAAGAAAAGGCGGGAAAAAGCGGGAAATGCGGACGACATCACACCGGCCTATTAGTAGAAACTGTGAACGCTATCACGTTCATCTTTGCCTTGTTGCCAGCGGCTCATTTTCCTGTCAGTAACGAGAAGGTAGGTCTTTGAGGGCTTTTTTAGACTGTGCGCAATGACTCTAAGAAGGACCTGATTATGACTTTTCGCCATTGTGTCGCGGTTGATCTCGGCGCATCCAGCGGGCGCGTGATGCTGGCGCGTTACGACAGCAAACACCGTACCCTGACGCTACGTGAAATTCACCGTTTTGTGAACTGCCTACAAAAAACAGACGGGTTTGACACCTGGGACATCGACAGTCTGGAAAAGGATATCCGTCTTGGTCTGAAGAAAGTCTGCAATGAAGGCATTCTTATCGACAGCATCGGCATCGACACCTGGGGCGTCGATTATGTCCTGCTGGATAAACAAGGCCAGCGTGTCGGCCTGCCGGTCTCCTACCGCGATAACCGTACCACGGGCATCATGCCGCAAGCGCTGGTCCAGATCGGCAAAAGCGAAATCTATCGCCGCAGCGGGATTCAGTTTCTGCCGTTTAACACCATCTATCAGCTACGCGCGCTGACGAAACAACAGCCTGAGTTAACGGCGCAGGTCGCTCATGCGCTGCTGATGCCCGATTATTTCAGCTACCGCCTGACCGGTGAAATGAACTGGGAATACACCAACGCCACGACCACCCAGTTGGTCAATATCAATACCGATGACTGGGACGATACTCTGCTGGCGTGGACCGGCGCGAAAAAGAGCTGGTTCGGTCGCCCCTCGCACCCTGGCAATGTTATCGGCGACTGGATTTGCCCGCAGGGCAACCGTATTCCGGTGGTAGCCGTCGCCAGCCACGATACCGCCAGCGCCGTTATTGCCTCTCCGCTGGCAAATAAACATAGCGCTTACCTGTCTTCAGGCACCTGGTCGTTGATGGGTTTTGAAAGCAAAATGCCCTACACCACTGACGAGGCGCTGGCTGCCAATATCACCAACGAAGGCGGCGCGGAAGGGCGATATCGGGTACTGAAAAACATTATGGGTTTGTGGCTGCTCCAGCGTGTGCTGAAAGAACGGAGCATTACCGATCTGCCTGCGCTTATCGCCCAAACAGAAGCGCTGCCGGCCTGCCGTTTCCTGATTAACCCGAATGACGATCGCTTTATCAATCCTGACGATATGCGCGCTGAAATCCAGGCCGCCTGTCGCGAGACCGACCAGCCCGTTCCCGTCAGCGATGCCGAACTGGCGCGCTGCATTTTCGACAGTCTGGCGCTGTTGTATGCCGACATTCTGCACGAACTGGCAAATCTGCGCGGCGAAAAATTTACCCAACTGCATATTGTCGGCGGCGGATGCCAAAACGCGCTACTCAACCAGTTGTGCGCCGATGCATGTGGTATTCGCGTGATGGCCGGGCCGGTTGAAGCCTCCACCCTTGGCAATATTGGTATTCAGCTTATGACCCTCGACGAATTAAACAACGTCGATAACTTCCGTCAGGTCGTCAGCGCTAACTACGACCTGACAACCTATATCCCTAATCCTGATAGTGAAATTGCCCGCCACGTTGCGCAGTTTCAACCCAAACGACAGACAAAGGAGCTTTGCGCATGACCACTCAACTGGAACAAGCCTGGGAACTGGCAAAACAACGTTTCGCCGCAGTAGGTATTGATGTCGAGGAGGCGCTGCGCCAGCTCGATCGCCTGCCGGTTTCCATGCACTGCTGGCAGGGCGACGATGTTGCCGGATTCGAGAACCCGGAAGGTTCGTTGACGGGCGGAATTCAGTCGACCGGCAACTATCCGGGCAAAGCGCGTAACGCCACCGAACTGCGCGCCGATCTGGAACAGGCGCTGCGTCTGATCCCAGGCCCAAAACGGCTGAACCTGCACGCCATTTACCTTGAGTCGGATACGCCGGTTGCTCGCGACCAGATCAAACCGGAGCATTTTAAAAACTGGGTGGAGTGGGCGAAAGCGAACCGGCTGGGGCTGGATTTCAACCCCACCTGTTTTTCTCATCCACTGAGCGCTGACGGTTTTACCCTCTCTCATCCAGACGCGAAAATTCGCCAATTCTGGATCGATCACTGCAAAGCCAGCCGCCGCGTCTCGGCATACTTTGGTGAGCAGCTCGGTACGCCGTCGGTGATGAACATCTGGATCCCGGACGGCATGAAAGACATTACCGTCGACCGTTTAGCCCCGCGCCAGCGCCTGCTGGAAGCGCTGGATGAGGTCATTAGCGAGAAATTCGACCCGGCGCACCACATCGACGCCGTTGAGAGCAAACTGTTTGGCATCGGCGCGGAAAGCTACACCGTCGGCTCCAATGAGTTCTACATGGGCTACGCCACCAGCCGTCAGACCGCGCTGTGCCTGGATGCGGGCCACTTCCATCCCACTGAAGTGATTTCCGACAAAATTTCCGCCGCCATGCTCTACGTGCCACGGCTGCTGCTGCACGTCAGCCGCCCGGTACGCTGGGATAGCGACCACGTGGTGCTCCTGGACGATGAAACCCAGGCAATTGCCAGCGAGATCGTCCGTCATAACCTGTTCGACCGTGTGCATATCGGTCTGGATTTCTTCGACGCCTCTATCAACCGTGTCGCCGCGTGGGTTATCGGTACCCGCAACATGAAAAAAGCGCTGCTGCGCGCTCTGCTGGAACCCACAGATCAACTGCGTCAGCTTGAAGCCAGCGGCGATTACACCGCGCGTCTGGCGCTGCTGGAAGAGCAAAAATCTCTGCCGTGGCAGGCCGTCTGGGAAATGTATTGCCAGCGTCACGACACGCCGGCTGGCAGCCAGTGGCTGGACAGCGTTCGCGTCTATGAAAAAGAGATCCTGAGTAAACGTAGCTGACAGCGACACCTGATCTGTAGGCCGGATAAGACGCCCGCGTCGCCATCCGGCAATAAATGAAACACGATTGCCGGATGGCGCTGCGCTTATCCGGCCTACGTAAGACCCGAATAACCTTCGGGCAATAAATGGGAACACGAACATGCAAAATATTACCGATTCCTGGTTTGTCCAGGGCATGATTAAAGCCACGTCTGATGCGTGGCTGAAAGGGTGGGACGAACGTAATGGCGGTAACCTGACGCTGCGTCTGGATGAAGCCGATATCGCACCGTTTGCAGCTAATTTCCACGAAAAACCGCGCTACATCGCGCTAAGTCAACCCATGCCGCTGCTGGCGAACACGCCGTTTATTGTTACCGGTTCCGGCAAATTCTTTCGCAACGTGCAGCTCGATCCGGCAGCCAATTTAGGCGTGGTCAAAATCGACAGCGACGGCGCAGGCTACCACATTCTGTGGGGCTTAACCCACGACGCGGTACCCACCTCTGAACTCCCGGCGCATTTCCTCTCCCACTGCGAACGCATCAAAGCCACCCACGGCAAAGACCGCGTCATTATGCATTGCCATGCGACTAACCTGATCGCCCTCACCTACGTACTGGAAAACAACACTGCGCTGATCACCCGCAAACTGTGGGAAGGCAGCACCGAATGTCTGGTGGTATTCCCGGACGGTGTCGGCATTCTGCCGTGGATGGTGCCAGGCACCGATGAAATCGGCCAGGCCACCGCGCAAGAAATGCAGAAACATTCGCTGGTGCTGTGGCCGTTCCACGGCGTGTTCGGAAGCGGACCTACGCTGGATGAAACCTTCGGTTTGATAGATACCGCAGAGAAATCCGCTGAGGTATTAGTCAAAATCTATTCGATGGGCGGTATGAAGCAGACCATCACGCGCGAAGAACTGGTCGCACTCGGCAAACGTTTTGGCGTGACACCTCTGGCCAGCGCCGTAGCGCTGTACTGATACCTCCCAACTCAACGCCGGATGCGGCTTTGCCTTATCCGGCCTACAGGTCGGTGCGCATTTTACCGTAGGCCCGATAAGCGTAGCGCCATCGGGCAACAGGGAATTTTTTTAAGGAGAATAGTGATGAGCTTTATGTTGGCACTGCCAAAAATTAGCCTGCATGGCGCTGGAGCGATTGCCGATATGGTGAACCTCGTGGCGAATAAGCAATGGGGCAAAGCGCTGATCGTTACCGATGGTCAACTGGTAAAGCTGGGCCTGCTGGATAGCCTGTTTAGCGCACTGGATGAACATCAAATGTCTTACCACCTGTTTGATGAGGTGTTCCCAAACCCGACAGAAGAGCTGGTGCAGAAAGGTTTTGCGGCGTATCAGAGCGCAGAATGTGACTACATTATCGCCTTCGGCGGCGGCAGCCCGATCGATACCGCAAAAGCGGTGAAAATTCTGACCGCCAACCCAGGTCCATCTACCGCCTACTCCGGCGTCGGCAAAGTGAAAAACGCCGGCGTACCGCTGGTAGCGATTAATACTACGGCAGGTACCGCGGCAGAGATGACCAGCAACGCGGTGATTATCGACTCTGCCCGTAAGGTCAAAGAGGTGATCATCGACCCGAATATCATCCCGGATATTGCCGTGGATGACGCCAGCGTTATGCTGGAAATCCCCGCTTCTGTGACCGCCGCAACCGGCATGGATGCCCTGACCCATGCGGTGGAAGCCTATGTCTCCGTTGGCGCGCATCCGCTCACCGACGCTAACGCGCTGGAAGCGATTCGCTTAATCAATTTGTGGCTACCGAAAGCGGTTGACGATGGCCATAACCTCGAAGCCCGTGAGCAAATGGCATTCGGCCAGTACCTGGCGGGTATGGCGTTCAACAGCGCCGGTTTGGGGCTGGTTCACGCGCTGGCGCACCAGCCGGGCGCAACCCACAATCTGCCGCACGGCGTCTGCAACGCTATCCTGCTGCCAATTGTCGAGAACTTTAACCGTCCGAACGCCGTCGCGCGTTTTGCCCGCATCGCACAGGCGATGGGCGTGGAGACGCGCGGTATGTCTGACGAAGCCGCAAGTCAGGAAGCGATTAACGCTATCCGTACGCTGAGCAAACGCGTCGGCATTCCAGAAGGTTTCAGCAAGCTGGGCGTCACAAAAGAAGATATCGAAGGCTGGCTGGATAAAGCCCTCGCCGACCCGTGCGCGCCGTGTAACCCGCGCACCGCCAGCCGCGATGAAGTTCGCGAGCTGTACCTGGAGGCGTTATGATCCGCAAAGCCTTTGTGATGCAGGTAAATGCCGACGCGCACGAGGAGTATCAGCGTCGTCATAACCCAATCTGGCCGGAGCTGGAAGCCGTATTAAAATCTCACGGCGCGCATCACTACGCGATTTATCTCGATCAGGAGCGCAATCTGCTGTTCGCCACCGTTGAGATTGAATCCGAGGAGCGCTGGAATGCCGTTGCCAGCACCGACGTTTGCCAGCGTTGGTGGAAACATATGCGTGACGTTATGCCCGCGAATCCGGATAACAGCCCGGTCAGCGCAGAGCTAAAAGAGGTGTTCTATCTGCAGTAAGTCGTGTGCCCGGTGGCGCAAGCTTACCGGGCCTACGGTTTTATTTTTTGTCGGCCGGATAAGGCGGTTACGCCGCCATCCGGCAATTTCAATTCTGCTCCGCTACCAGGATAGCCTGAGTATCCGGTTCCAGCGCTTTAAAGATATGCGCCTGGTCGCCGGGATAACAAATGTAATCGCCCTCCGCCAGCTCTTCCGGCGCCTCGGTTAAGCCGACGAGGGCTTTTCCCTGCGTAACAATAATATGTTCCACCGACCCCGGCGGATGCGGATGAGAGATCCGGTCGGCCCCCGGCTGCGTCAACAGCAGATAGATATCACGCCGCGCGCCGGGCGGACACGCCGCCAGTAATATCGCCTGATAATGCGCCTGCTCCGCCACCACTTTGGTGCCTTCTCCGCGGCGAATCACCTGCGTTTTTTGTACCTGCGGCTCCAGCAGCCTGGCAAAGGGAATGTCGAGCGCGACGCATAGCGACCATAACGTCTCCAGGCTGGGGTTGCCGTTCCCTGCTTCCAGTTGTGAAAGCGTAGATTTAGCGATGCCTGCGCGCCGCGCAATCTCCGCCAGCGACAGTCCGGTTCGCTGGCGTTCGCGTACCAGGCTTCTGGCAATGACGCTAATAGGTTGTGTCATAAAGCATCCAACGTTCACTATAACGAACGAAATGTTCGTCTTGTAAAGCAAATCTGTTCCGTTCATTATAATGAAAATTCGTTCGATATGACTAAAGAAGATGAAACACTATTTTTCCTGTCTCAAGGGAGACACGATAAAAGCGATATTTTTAGTGTGCCTGGCCGTGGGCGTCGTCGGCATGTCCTATGGCTCACTGGCGATGGCCTACGGTTTCCCACTGTGGGTGCCGTTTGTCCTCTCTATTTTTGTGCTGGCGGGCGCGTCCGAATTTATGTTTATCGGCATTGTTGCCAGCGGCGGCAATCCGTTAGCGGCGGCGGCGGCAGGACTACTGGTGAATGCGCGCCACGTGCCGTTTGGCGTAACGGTGCGCGATTTGGTTGGCACCCGCGCCGCCAGCTTTTTCGGCTGCCATATTATGAATGATGAGAGCGTGGTGTTCGGCCTGTCGCAAAAAACACCCGAACAACGTAAAGCCGCCTACTGGCTATGCGGTCTGGGCGTCGCCCTATTCTGGCCGATTGGCACACTGATTGGCGCTGGTGTCGGCAAACTGCTCCCGGCCCCAGAAACCATCGGTCTGGATGCCGTATTCCCGGCAATCTTACTGGCGCTGGTGATCCCGGCGTTTAAAAACCGCACCACATTGATTCGTGGTTGCAGCGGCGCCGCGCTGTCGCTTGCCGCCGTTCCCTTTGTGGCTGCCGGATTGCCGGTGTTGCTTTCGCTGCTTGGCCTACTGGCGAGGAAAAAATAATGGGCAATATGACACTATTTATTATCGGTATTGCTCTTTTATCTGCGGGAACCTATTTGATGCGCCTCGGCGGCGCGAAACTTGGCAGCCGTCTGGCGCTGTCTGAGCGTTCACAGGCGCTGCTCTCGGATGCGGCAACGGTGCTGCTATTCTCCGTCGCGCTGGCGACCACCTTTTACGAAGGCGAACATTTTGCCGGAATGGCGCGCGTTCTTGGGGTTGGCTTCGCCGTATTTTTAGCCTGGCGTAAAATGCCGCTTATTGTGGTGATTATCGCCGCTGCAGTGGTGACCGCGTTATTACGAATGGCGGGTATTAATTAACGTCTTACAGAACAGTTGGACGTGACACCCTATAAGTGATGAAGGCTGGGCCGCCCTATGCTGAAGTGGCTCAGAATTTTCGCACCAGGGGGATAAATGCTTTCCATATAAATGCCGATCCTCAATGACACTACCAGTACCTTCCAGCGTGACGTCAACATCTTGTGATAGCTTCAGATTACTGGTTTTTCTAATAACTCTCTTTAGTTAATGTTTACGTCAGCTATTTTTACAGATATTGCCTGATGAAGAATACATGAACGAAAAAAGCGCCTGATCGGCGCTTTTTATTGGCGTTATAGCGTAATTTTATAGGCACTTGCGCCAGCCTGTGCGCAGTTAATGTGCCGTCACTCAACGCAGGCGGTTATAATCATCCACCATCTCGTTATAACTTCTCAACGACGCCGGATAAGAATCCGCAACCATCCATCCTGTTGCAGGGTCCTGCACCCGTTTCTTTTCAAAATCAGAATACTCAACATTGTCTCTGATGCGACGAATATATTTTTTAGCTTGTAGCTGATAATCAGCCGCAGAGCTGATGAAAGAAGAATTACGGCCATCAGTATTCACTTCTTTCAATTGCGCAATCATTGTTTCCAGTTCCGCGACTTTTTTCATCATCGCTTCGGCATCAAAGGTATCGGCAGAAATAACCTTGTTGATCTGCTTTGCCGAGATCATGACAGCCAGAGAATAATAGTTAAATGTTTTACCTTCCGCTTCTTCTATTCTCTTCAACTGTGTCAATTGCCGCCTGTCATTTATCTCCTGAATAGCCTCATGATATTTTTCCGAGACGGGTTTAAAATCCTCGATATTCTTCAGTAATGTCTGATGCAGCGCCTTACCTTTAGCAAAGGCATCATCTTTATAGTTTTCCTGGGTATAATATTTTTCCATTTCGTTAATGGTATTACCCAGCGCGGCGGCGCTATCAATATAGCTAACGGCAACGCCATCAATAGGCTCAAGTAATGGCGTTAAGGCGGCCACCTGTTTCATCTCTTTCTGGCAATTCGTTATGTAAGACTCCGTAATACCATAAATGCCATAAACCAGGCTCTCTTTCCCTGTCGGACCTTTTTTAAAGTCTTTCACCCAATCCGCGTAACGCGCCAGACTGCGCTGAACGGGCAATTGAAGTTTATTAAAACAATCGATATAGACATCCATTTTTTCACTATAAACTTCTTCAGCGTCAACCTCCGGCTGAGCTGGCGTTTCTGGCTTCGCCGCCGGGGGCTGAGTTGCCGTTTCTGGCTTCGCTGCTGAGGGCTGCGCTGGACTTTCGTCAGATTGCGTTTCCGGCGTCTGAGAAGGCGCTGGCGTCGCAGGCTGACTGCTGGCGGCCGGCGTCGCCTCGGTTTTAACATTATTGTCATCACATCCTGTTGCGCCCAGGGTCATTAGCGCAATGATTATCGCTGAGGATAATAAATTCCTTTTCATTTAATTGCCTTTTGTATATTTACGTTGGGGTTCTCTTATTTTAACGAACACATTGATATTGATAATGTTAATTATAATGAAATATGCATTAAGTATTTTTCGTGTTGAATAAATCACATACCTATTTTCTTCATTAAAATGAATCTGTAAATTTCAATAATGTTATTTATAGGTTACTCTAATGAAAGAGAATTTGTTATCACCAATCTGGCCGGATCTCAAAAAATGCCTAGAACTAAAACGGGTCTATTTACAGTAAGACTTGCCGAGACCCAACTCTCGCCCAGCGCCTACGGTGGCGGATGTTGAATGTTGGGTTTCGCTTCGCGTCACCCTGTCTACAAAGTCCGCAATATCCATATGTTGTAAAACGATCTCGCAAGCCTTAAAGCTGCGCTCCATCAGGTACTGAGTTTGTCATCACAACAGACAGCGGGAGCATTTCCCGCTGTCTCAGATGATTGACAAGCCTTGCCTGAGTTTTGCCGGATGGCGGCGCTTGCGCCTTATCCGGCCTACAAACAACGCTAATTTCAACAAATTCCACTATTTCTGACAGTATTCGGGGAATATAGCCCCGCAGGTTACATCCCGTACCGTTCAGCAATGGCGCGGTGTTTCTCTTCATTTACGCCTGCGGCCTGCGCCAGCCGCCACCAGCATAGCGGATGCTCCCAGTCGGCGGTCAAACGCGTCAGCGTTTTATCGATATCCGCCTTCGTTACCGACTGCGGCGCGCTGATAACAAAGTAAAATCCAGGGAGGGGAGTCGCATCGTCGCCCTGATGGCTATCGGTTAAGGTGTAATCATCCGGGCTACTGCTCCAGTAATACCACCCCAGCTCCCTGATAGCCTCGCGAAAAGCGTTGTACTGCGCTTCTTCCGGCATGACGCCGTCGCAAAACCAGGATTCGCCGTACTCCGTTGGGATCACCGTTTTCAGGCTGGCATACAAAGGCGTGAAGTTCTTCCGCTCTTCTTCGTCTTCCGGCGGCGTATTCAGCCGCTCAGCGTCAAAGACTACGATTTCACCGACATGCTGCGGGTAATCAGTACGATAAGTGGGTTCGACTACTCTTGCCGTCACCGGCCCAATGCGCTGGGCGAAATAGTATCGGTATTCGTAATCTTCGCGGAAACGCAGGTTTATTAGCCCCCAGTTTTCATCAATAAAACCTTCGCCTTCGGTGAGTTCAATCTCCAGCTCCGCCGCAAGCCTGCGCACGATATCCCATTTCTGCAAAATGCTGGCCGCCGCCATCATATCCCACTGGGTGTTGCGGGGATCTTCTTCGCGCCGTGTGAGCAGTGCCAGTAGCTGCTGTAAATATTCCAGTTGCCTGTCGTAGGCTTCCTGTTTTTGCGCCGCCCACGCGCACATCCGGTAAGCGCCAATCCACTCGCCGCCAATTTTAGTTTGCAGCAGTTTTTGCCCTGTCGTTTCCAGCTGCGCCCAGTCTTCCTGCGAGCCGAGAACCCGCGCACGGAACCACAGCGCCATATGCTCCTGCCCGGATGCGTCATACTGCCGGGCCAGTTGTTCAATCTCCTCCAGTTCGTCTTTCGCCAACAGCAGGTCCAGCAGATCAAAAGGAAGGCCGTTGTCCTCTTGCAGATGGTTTTCAACATAATGACGCAAAAGCGCGATCGACTCGTCCCGCGCGTAACAGGCGTTCAGCGCATTGACCAGTCGGCCAAGTAACTCCGCATCCTCAGGTGACTGCATAAAGGCGCGGCGGAACTCTTCAACATCTTTTTCTGGATCGGCCTCTGCGTCTTCCGCCGTATTTTCAGTTTGTGGCATAACGGGGCGCGCCGACAGTTCTGCTTCTTTGGCGGCAATTTTCTCGCTGAGTTCCAGATACTCCCGGTCAACGCCCAACAGGGCGCGCAGTTTTGGCATATGCCGCTGGGCAAGTTTAAACGCCTGCTTCGCGACCCAGACGGATTCACGATCCAGCGCCAGGTTAATCTGCATTTTCGCCAGATCCACCAGTTTACGGTGCGCCCCCACCTTAGAATAGTGTTCCAGCATGTGCTGGAAAATTCTCGCCAGCCGCCAGTGGTTACGTTCCGGATAACGGGGAAGCAACACAATCAAAATATCCAGCCACAGATCCCAGGAGTAAGGCGTAAGGTCCGACCAGGCGGGTAACGCTTCCCAGACCTCCTCGTCCTGCCCGCCGCTCAGCGCCATGATGTACAGCTTTTTCAGCGGATAACCGATGCGATCGCGCCCCCAATAGTCATTTTCAGCGATCAAATGTTCAACCAGCTCACGCGCCTCTTCATAGCGTTGCAGCGCGATCAGGATATCGACTCGCGTCGAGAGCAATGCCTCAACGTATTCCTCTCCCGAATCCTTCACCGCCGCAATCTGTTTATCCAAATATGCTAACGCTTCTTCGTGCCGATGGGTGTCCATCAGGGCGCTGGCATATTCCGTGGACAAACACTGAAAACAGTTCCAGGTGGGGTCGATGCGCGCAATCGTCTCTTCGCAGACCGCCATTCGCTCTGCCGCCCAGCCAGGGCCATCTATGTTTTCATAGCAGGCGGATAAATCCTGGGTGACGCAGATGGATTGCGGACAATCTTTCGCTTCTTCCCGGTGCGCTTTTTCAAACAGGGCGACAACGTCAGGCAGGACCTTTTCGCCTTCGCTATAATTCGTCAGGCGGTGACGCATCTCCCAGTGCCCGATAAATATCTCCAGCCACGGATTTTTGGCGACCTGATTCAGGGCTTTCATTTCTGGCAACAGCGCATCACACTTTTCCAATTGTAAATTTAGCGCGCCTTCAGAAAAGTCATCAATTATCTGGGGAATATATCCCTGCCCGGCATCCCGCAACTCTTTACTGTAGTTGTTGTACCACTCCCATGTATCCATTCTTACATTCCTTGCTTAATTAATGAGGGGATAATCTGCGTGAAATCTTCCAGTGCCTGATGCAAATCCCATTGCTGTTCTTTATTCCCATTACTACATAAAATAACCTTCAGGGATTTTAATAACCGCAGCGCCGCCACCGGTTGCTGATGATTCTGCAATGCCGTAACTAATTGTTTGACGCAGGCATTATTCAAATTGAGATATAAGCTGGAGGTTTTGGTTTGTTTAATCTGCGAAGTAAACTGGCGCGCCAGCATTAATGCGGCGGTACTCATTCGCTTGTCCGCATCGTCCTGTTCAAGGATTTGTTTTAATTCGGCTTCACGATCGAGGGTCACCACCAGCGGCAAAACATCCGGGTCAAAGCGGGAGATAATTAATTGCTCGCCGTCGCATAAATGCGCTTCCAGATAATCGACCTGTTCCGCCGGTAAATCGGCGAGCGTAAAGAGTTGCTCGTTGCCGCTTTGCGTGCCGACTTCAATAATCCGGCAATGGTATAACAGCGCCCAGCGTCGTAAAAACGGGACCACAGCATAGCGATCGCCTCTGGCGACGGGCCGTTGCAGAATATGGAATAGCATCTCTTCAAAGCCGCCATCAGCGCCCAACAAAATATGGATGCTGTTATTAATGCGGAGTTCCTTCGCCAGCACCGCGCCTTTCGACGTGGGCACCTGCAACCGATCCTTCAGCAGATCAAAAAGACGATCATCACACAGCGCCGCGCCCAGCAGCGCTTCGTTATGACGCATTAAAACGCGTCGCCATATCTCCGGCTGGTTTTGCGCGAGATCCGACAAACCGGTAATCAGCGCTTCTTTCAATGCCTCCTGTACCGCAACCCAGGTTTCGTCCCGCTGCAAATCTTCCCGGCTTGCCGTCGGCGTGAGTTTCGACGATTCAATCACGCCGCCAATAAACCCCGCCCACGGCGGCAGGAGTTCACGCGCTTCGTCATCAAGCAGCATTCCGCGTAAAAAGAGGGATAGATTACGGTTGTCGCTGGTGCCGTAAGTCGCGCCGTCCTGAATCCACAGAATGCCCACGGCATCGCTGCCCCCCTGCGGAACCACCGGCAGGGTGCAGATAGGTTCGAAGGACGATTCGAACTGCGCCGCGAACGCGAGGTTTTTACGCTGGACCAACGCACGGTGCATCGTCACGCCTTCCGGCGTCGATTCGCGCCAGGGCGGCTGGAGTTTATTTACCGGTTCGGTCGCATCGCCGACAAAAACTGGCTCATGCAACAAAATGCAGTACCTTGAGAGTACGCGATTAAGCAAATTATTACTGGCAAGATGGCTGTATTCTTCTTTCAGCGTCAGGATCACCTGGGTTCCCGGCGCGACGGCGTCAGAAGGCGTAACGGTATAGCGCTGCCCATCAACAGAGTGATATTTCCAGCCCTGGTCCGGCGTTTGCCAGGACGTGGTCAGCACGGTGACATCTTTCGCCAGCACAAACGCCGACAAAAAGCCCAGCCCGAACATGCCGATTAACCCTGTGTCATCATCCTGCTGGCGCAGCATCCGGGTATAGCCCACCCCGACGGTCGCCAGAAAACCATGAATTTCGCTTTCCGTCAGGCCCGCGCCGGTGTCAGATATCGTTATAGTCGATTTTGCCACATCCGCCACAACGCGGATGTGGTTATCCTGCGGGGCATCGGGCTGTTCGATTCGTCTGCGGACAATCGCATCGTGCCCGTTCTGCACCAGCTCCCTTATCGCAACAACGGGCGTTGAATAAAGATGCTTACTGAGAACTTCTATTAATCCATTTAAATTGACTTCAGTAGAAAAAGAACTGTCGGATAGCTGCAATGCACTCATTTTTCAACACTCATAATCCATCACCTGCTGTTGAAAAGTTTTATTTTTACAGTCGGTGCGTAATTTTCGGTTTAACACGCAATCATCGCATCCAGCTCATATTCATTATTGATACGATGATTGTTTCTTGGCTATACATTTCATCCTTCAAGCTGCCTCTGCGTTGGCTGCGCTCATTCACCCCAGTCACGTACTTATGTACGCTCCAGGGGATTCATTCCCTTGCTGCCTTGATGCAACTTGAATGATTTCGTGTATATGTAAAAATCGGACAAATAATTAATGTTACCGTCATGATGCTAAAGCATCATGACGAGGCGCAATGAGTATATACATAATCGGGAATAGTTACGATATTAACGATTGTATTAATAATGTAAAAATTATTGTAACTTATTCAACATAATTATATTTTCAAAAAAAATAAACAATATAAATCACATGAATATCATTAACAAATTTCAATAAAAAATAAAATCGTACATTAACCAAGCCGTGCGGAAATGCTGACATTGCCAAAATAACCAAATAATATTTAATGTTTTTTAGTCGCTGGTACATTCCGTTCTATTTACGAGGTTAACGGACCATCAGACGTTTATCACGTTGCTTAAGTAATTCTACCCAATAAAAACACTTTACCTGAAAGTTTAATCATTCAGTTCATTAAATTAAACCTTGTCACTAAATCATTATAACCTCTGATTACCTTATCAAAAGAACCCTCAGCCCATGCCGGATTCTCTTTATCGCTGTCGGTCAAAGGGATGTGATCTCGTTCACGACGAACTCGCGTTTTTACAGCCAGCACATATTTGTCTGCAGCCTCAAGAAATTGCTCGTGCTGAAAAGAACCACTTTTGGTGTCATTTTGTTTGGCTTTCAGTTGCGCAACATGCTCATTCAACGCCTGTACTTGCTTCATCGCGTCATCCACATTAAATCCGTCATTTTGCAAAAGCTGATTGGTTTTCTTATTTTAACGAACACATTGATATTGATAATGTTAATTATAATGAAATATGGATTAAGTATTTTTTGTGTTGAATAAATCACATACCTGTTTTTTTTCATTAAAATGAATCTGTAAATTTCAATGATATTATTTATAGGTTATTCTAATGAAAAAGGATTTGTTATCATCAATTATTATCGCTATGCTGATGACTGCCGGGCTAAGCGCTTGTGATGAAAAAAAAGCGGACGAACAACCTGTAGCTCAGAGTGCGGATTCATCAGCGAGCAATACACAATCCACATCAGCGGAAAGCGCAGATGCGAACGATGTTCTTAACCAAAAGCTGAATGTTTACATTGATTGTTATAATAATCTCCAGGCAGATATTTACCGTGCTGTAAATCGTTATGCTAACACATTCGACGATTTCCGTACCGGTCCTACCGGTAAGGAAGACGATCCCTCTCCGCTGGTTCCTGTGTATCCTGCATTTATCCAGGACTGCCGGAAAGACATCAAGGCGGCGGCTGAATTAAAGCCGGCGTTTGCCTCTCTGGATAGTGCTGCTCTGGCATTTATTAATGCGGCTGGGCCACTCGCTGAAACAATCAATAGTATGAATAAATACTATGATCAAGATAACTTCAAGGATGATGCCTTTGCTGGCGCTAAAGCGTTCCATAAAACGTTTATAAAACAGTTCGATGAGTTTGATCCCATTGCGAAAAAATATATCGCCGAGATTACCATTATGAGTGGGCAGCATGCGGCTAATGAAATTAAGGCGACCGAGAAGAAAGAAGGTAAATCCATTAAGTACTATACGCTTTTGACGATGCAGGAAGCCGAGACGCTTAATGATGCTGTAGCTGATGATTCTTTTGATGTGGCGGCAGTAAGCAAACAGCTCGCTGATTTTGAAGAGCATACTCAGAAGCTAAACGAGAAGATCAACGTTGATATAGATAAACATCGTAGCTTCCCTGGTTTTATTTCTGAGCTGGAAAAATTCCAGGGCAAGGTGAAAAAACGCATTCGGCGCGTGCGCGATAACGTGGCGTATACCTCGCATGAGCAGGACTACCTCAATAGCGGCAGCGGCGATATGGTAGATGGTTCTTATGAGGCTGTGGTTAAAGCTTATAACGAGCTCATCGATACCTATAATGGCTATCATCTTGAGCGTGAGTTCGGTAATGACTCCAACTTATTGATAGTGTTTTATGTTCAGATAATGCCCGATGACTTTGTCATGCAGCTCCACCGA
>NZ_JBGDXS010000012.1:0-92481 GCF_046550535.1 Salmonella sp. SAL04213
GAGCGGTAGTTCAGTTGGTTAGAATACCTGCCTGTCACGCAGGGGGTCGCGGGTTCGAGTCCCGTCCGTTCCGCCACCCTAATTAGGGGCGTAGTTCAATTGGTAGAGCACCGGTCTCCAAAACCGGGTGTTGGGAGTTCGAGTCTCTCCGCCCCTGCCAGAAATAATCCTTAGCATCTGCTAAGGATTTTTTTTGCCTAAAATTACCTGATTATCTGATCAGGTAATCGTGAGTTCCCTTCCTTTTCTTTTCATCATTTTCATTGTTCATCCAGCACATCCGTTTTTAACAGATCGCAGATCAGCGAGTATTTATCGCTGTTTTGCAGCCAAATGGCGTATAGCGGCCGTGAAAGCGTTGCGCTGTCGGCAACGGTATGTAATCCGCCCTTTTCATTTGCCCAGTTTACAGGAAGCCAGCTACAGCCATTTAATGCGCTAAGCTGCTGTCGGGCGAGTTCGGCTGAGCTGGTTGTTAATACCGGCACTTCATCTGCTGCGATCAGCCCGGTTTCATGCTGTTGGAAGTCTGGGCCCCACTCCAGCCGCAGATAATTGAGTTCTGATTTCTTACGGGCAGGGCTGCTGCAATATAACGCCAAAGTGAAGTGCCCTAACAGCTGACTGCTGAACTCATCCATTTTGGGCGCTTCGGTAGTAATGAGGAGATCAAGCTGGCGTTCATGAAGTTGCTTCACAAGCGATTGCCGTTGAGCGATTCTGGCTTCGAATTGCAGGCCGCTTTGTGGCTCCTGTAGTTGGTACAGTCGCCCCAGCCAGGCGTTAAGCATACACTCCCATAAAGACGCGCTAGCGCCGATGGAAAACTCGTTATGGCGTGAGGTATGCGCCACCTCTTTACGTGCCGCCTGCCACGTATTCATCAGCGTTTCCGCATACGGTAAAAGTTTTTCGCCAGCCGTGGTTAAACGGATATTGTTTCTGTGCCGCGTAAAAAGGTTTACGCCCAGTTGATTCTCCAGTTGCCTGATACGAAAGCTCACCGCGGATTGCGTCAGGTAAAGTGCTTCTGCGGCCCGCCCGAAATGGCGTGTCCGGCTAACTTCCAGGAAAGTTTTTAACAATTCCGTATCCACTGTGCTCTCCACAAAATTATTTGTCGTTATGATTTAAATGTTTTGTTTTACACTCTGTCAAGCGTAACTAATACTCCGCGCCATAAATAGCTCAGACAAAGAATTAGGAGCGTGCAGGATGGCGGAAAGCTTTACGACGACTAATCGATATTTTGACAATAAACATTATCCACGTGGATTCTCTCGTCACGGTGATTTCACGATTAAAGAGGCACAACTGCTTGAGCGTCATGGTCATGCCTTTAATGATCTGGATCTTGGCAAGCGTGAGCCTGTGACTGAAGAAGAGAAGCTGTTTGTAGCGGTATGTCGCGGCGAACGCGAGCCGGTAACGGATGCAGAACGCGTCTGGTCCAAGTATATGACGCGTATCAAGCGTCCAAAACGCTTCCACACCTTGTCTGGCGGCAAGCCGCAAGTTGAAGGCGCAGAAGACTACACCGAAGCTGATGATTAATAAAAAGGGCGTAATGCCCTTTTTTCACGCCAACAGCTTTTGCAAATGAATTAACAATCTGTCTATCGCCCGATAGCTTACCGCCTCCTGCAAATGCTGACGCGAGATCTGGTCAGCCAGTTCTATGTCGGCAATGGTTCTGGCCACTTTTAGTAAACGCTGCCAGGCGCGAATGGATAATCCAAGATGCACCAGCGTGTCTTCAAGCCAGCGGGCGTCATCGTGATGCAAAACACAGTATTTTTGGATTTCGCGACCCTCCAGACGCGCGTTTAACTTCTTCTGGCGTCGGTACTGCCGTTCATGGGCGGCGATGACCCGCTTTTTTACCGTAGCGCTGCTCTCACCCTTTGAGGCGTGTTGGCTAAGAATTCCGGGTGGTGGAAGCGGTACCTCAAGCGAAAGGTCAAAACGATCAAGAAACGGGCCTGACAACCGATTAAGGTAACGTAGTGTCTGTTCTGGCGTGCAGCGATTATGGTTTCCCTGATAATGTCCGGTCGGGCTGGGATTCATTGCGGCGATTAACTGGAACCTGGCAGGGTACGTTATTTTCGCTCTGGTACGGGATAAATGAATTTGACCGGATTCGATAGGTTCACGTAGCGCATCCAGTGTGCGTCGTTCAAATTCAGGCAATTCATCAAGGAACAAAATTCCGTTGTGCGCCAGCGATATCTCTCCCGGGGCGGGTATTGCGCCGCCGCCGACCATAGCAGTAAGTGAGGCGCTATGATGAGGTGAGCGAAAGGGGCGTTGCTGCCATCGTTTTTGTACCGTATCGGCATTAACCAGACTGAGGATCGCGGCGCTTTCCAACGCCTCTTCATTGCTTAATGGTGGAAGAATCCCGCTCAGTCGACTGGCCAGCATGGTTTTACCTGTACCCGGCGGGCCGATCAATAGCAGATTATGCCCCCCTGCCGCTGTAATCTCCAGGCCGCGTTTACCCTGCTCCTGACCGATCACATCGCGAAGATCGGCTGTTGCGGTAGGCGATGCCATATCCTGAGCTAAAGGTCTTTCCAGGGCGTGTTTCCCTTCCAGAAAGGCGCAGACGGTTTGTAGATGATCGGCGATAAAACATCCTTCTTTGCTGATAAGCCCAACCTCCGCCGCGTTCTCTGTTGCGACGATAATATTTCTGCCGGCCCTGATGGCTTCCGTTGCACTTGATATTGCGCCAGGAACGCCGCGTAATGCGCCTGTAAGCGCTAACTCACCCACCAGCTCATATGCCTCAAGATTCGACGCTGTAAGCTGCTCAGACGCGGCCAGAAGCGCAACAGCAATAGGCAGGTCATACCTTCCGCCCTCTTTCGGTAGATCGGCTGGAGCAAGGTTAATGGTTATTTTTTTAGCCGGAAATTCATATCCGCTATTAATAATCGCACTACGTACCCGGTCACGCGCCTCTTTTACCGTGGTTTCCGGTAGGCCAACCATGGTTAATCCCGGTAATCCATTACTGATATGCACCTCTATAGTGATAGGCGGCGCATTGACGCCAAGTGCGGCGCGGGTATGAACAATCGCCAGTGACATAATCCCTCCTGTTACGTGGATTATGCGGAATAAAAGAGAAAATCGAATTGCTGACTTTTTGTTTTTTAGCGGCTGCTTCCTGAATTTTGGCGTCATTTTCAGGCAAGAAACATCAAACTGGAAGAACGCTCGCAGAAGCGAAAAGAAGGAAAACAGGGTGTAAAGCGCGCCAAAAGGGGGAGGAAAACGTGAAAATTTTTCAGTTGCTAATTTTTCTTATAAAAAACAAAGCACTTTTAGGCATTCACCTGCATTATCTGAAACGTGGTTAAAAAAATATCTTGTGCTATTGGCAAAACCTATGGTAACTCTTTAGGTATTCCTTCGAACAAGATGCAAGAATAGACAAAAATGACAGCCCTTCTACGAGTGATTAGCCTGGTCGTGATTAGCGTGGTGGTGATTATTATCCCACCGTGCGGGGCTGCACTTGGACGAGGAAAGGCTTAGAAATCAAGCCTTAACGAACTAAGACCCCCGCACCGAAAGGTCCGGGGGTTTTTTTTGGCCTGAAAAACTTAAGCGAGGAGCAGAACGTGAATAACAGCATAAAATTCTGTTTCTCAAGATTTACGACGGGGATGTAACTATGAACGGGGCACAGTGGGTGGTACATGCTTTGCGAGCGCAGGGGGTGAAAACCGTATTTGGTTATCCTGGCGGAGCAATTATGCCGGTTTACGACGCGTTGTATGACGGTGGTGTGGAGCATTTGTTGTGCCGACACGAACAGGGTGCGGCAATGGCGGCAATCGGTTATGCCCGTTCTACCGGCAAAACCGGTGTTTGTATCGCCACTTCCGGCCCTGGCGCCACTAACCTGATCACTGGCCTGGCGGATGCGTTGTTAGATTCGGTCCCCGTCGTCGCGATCACGGGTCAGGTTTCCGCCCCGTTCATCGGCACTGATGCGTTCCAGGAGGTGGATGTGTTAGGGCTGTCGCTGGCCTGTACCAAACACAGCTTTCTGGTGCAGTCGCTGGCAGAGTTGCCTCGTATCATGGCAGAGGCTTTTGAAGTTGCCAACGCTGGCCGTCCTGGCCCGGTTCTGGTGGATATCCCGAAAGATATCCAGTTGGCCAGCGGTGAGCTGGAACCCTGGTTTACTACCGTTGATAACGAAGCGACCTTCCCGCAGGCTGATGTTGAACAGGCGCGCCAGATGCTGGAACAGGCGAAAAAACCCATGCTGTACGTCGGCGGTGGTGTTGGTATGGCGCAGGCAGTTCCGGCGCTGCGTAAATTTATCGCGGTAACGCAAATGCCAGTTACCTGCACGCTGAAAGGGCTGGGGGCTGTTGAAGCTGATTATCCGTACTATCTGGGCATGCTGGGAATGCACGGTACTAAAGCGGCTAATTTCGCGGTGCAAGAGTGTGATTTACTGATCGCAGTGGGTGCACGTTTTGATGACCGGGTAACCGGTAAGCTGAATACTTTCGCTCCTAACGCCAACGTAATTCATATGGATATCGACCCGGCGGAAATGAACAAACTGCGTCAGGCACACGTCGCGTTGCAGGGCGATTTAAATTCGCTGTTGCCGGCATTACAGCAACCGCTGAAGATTGACGCATGGCGTCAGTCCTGTGCAGAGCTGCGCGCAGAACACGCCTGGCGCTATGACCATCCTGGCGAGACTATCTATGCGCCGTTGTTGTTGAAGCAATTGTCGGAACGCAAACCCGCAGACAGCGTGGTGACGACGGATGTGGGGCAGCATCAGATGTGGTCAGCCCAGCATATGACTTACACCCGCCCGGAGAACTTCATCACTTCCAGCGGTCTGGGGACGATGGGATTCGGCTTACCGGCGGCCGTTGGCGCGCAGGTAGCGCGACCGAATGATACCGTTATCTGTATCTCCGGTGACGGCTCCTTCATGATGAATGTTCAGGAGTTGGGCACCGTAAAACGCAAGCAGTTACCGTTGAAGATAGTCTTACTCGACAACCAGCGGTTAGGAATGGTTCGACAATGGCAGCAACTGTTTTTCCAGGAGCGATATAGCGAAACCACCCTGACCGATAACCCCGATTTCCTCATGCTGGCCAGCGCCTTCGGCATTCCAGGCCAGCACATTACTCGTAAAGACCAGGTTGAAGCGGCACTCGACACGATGTTGGCAAGCGAAGGGCCGTACCTGCTTCACGTCTCAATCGACGAACTTGAAAATGTCTGGCCGTTGGTGCCGCCTGGCGCCAGTAACTCTGAAATGCTGGAGAAATTATCATGATGCAACATCAGGTCAATGTATCGGCACGCTTTAATCCAGAAACCTTAGAACGTGTTTTACGCGTGGTGCGCCATCGTGGTTTTCAGGTGTGCTCCATGAATATGGAAGCCGCGACCGATGCGCAGAATATAAATATTGAATTGACCGTTGCCAGTCCCCGGTCGGTCGACTTACTGTTTAGTCAGTTAAGTAAACTGGTAGATGTTGCGCATGTCGCGATCTGCCAGAGCGCTGCCACATCACAACAAATCCGCGCCTGAGCGCAAAAGGAAGAAAAATGACGACGAAAAAAGCTGATTACATTTGGTTCAATGGCGAGATGGTGCGCTGGGAAGACGCGAAGGTTCACGTAATGTCCCACGCGCTGCACTACGGTACGTCGGTATTTGAAGGGATTCGGTGCTACGACTCTCACAAAGGCCCGGTAGTGTTTCGTCATCGTGAACATATGCAGCGTCTGCGCGACTCAGCAAAAATTTATCGTTTTCCGGTTTCCCAGAGTATTGATGAGCTGATGGAAGCCTGCCGCGAAGTGATCCGCAAAAACAACCTGACCAGCGCCTATATCCGTCCGTTGGTATTTGTCGGCGATGTCGGTATGGGCGTTAACCCGCCCCCGGGATACACCACTGACGTCATCATCGCCGCGTTCCCGTGGGGGGCATACCTGGGCGCCGAAGCGCTGGATCAGGGGATCGATGCGATGGTTTCTTCCTGGAATCGCGCTGCGCCGAACACCATTCCAACCGCTGCGAAAGCGGGCGGTAACTACCTCTCCTCACTGCTGGTGGGTAGCGAAGCGCGCCGCCACGGCTATCAGGAAGGCATCGCCCTGGATGTAAACGGCTATATCTCCGAAGGCGCAGGCGAAAACCTGTTTGAGGTAAAAGATGGCGTGCTGTTTACTCCGCCGTTTACCTCTTCCGCGCTGCCAGGCATTACTCGCGACGCGATCATCAAACTGGCGAAAGAGCTGGGTATTGAAGTGCGCGAGCAGGTGCTGTCCCGTGAATCGCTGTATCTGGCCGACGAAGTATTTATGTCCGGAACCGCGGCAGAAATTACTCCGGTACGCAGCGTTGATGGTATCCAGGTAGGTGAAGGCCGTTGCGGCCCTGTTACCAAGCGTATTCAACAAGCCTTCTTTGGTCTCTTCACTGGAGAAACCGAGGATAAATGGGGCTGGTTGGATCCGGTAAATTCATAATAAATAAAGTTAATATTTTCCCAAATAATTTGCGTCACAGGAAGGCGGCAACGCAGCAAATCCCCAGAAGCTTACTGTCGTAAGTGACTGGGGTGAGTGAGGCAGCCAACGCACCTGTGGCGTGAAGTATGAAGGGAAAAGATGGGGAGTAAATAAAGCATGCCTAAGTACCGTTCCGCCACCACCACCCATGGTCGTAATATGGCGGGTGCCCGCGCGCTGTGGCGCGCCACCGGAATGACCGACAGTGATTTTGGCAAACCGATTATCGCCGTGGTGAACTCATTCACTCAGTTTGTGCCGGGTCACGTTCATCTGCGCGATCTCGGTAAGCTGGTCGCCGAACAGATTGAAGCTTCCGGCGGTGTGGCGAAAGAGTTCAACACTATTGCCGTGGATGACGGGATCGCCATGGGGCACGGGGGTATGCTCTATTCACTGCCGTCGCGCGAGCTGATCGCCGACTCCGTGGAGTACATGGTGAACGCTCACTGCGCTGACGCGATGGTGTGTATCTCCAACTGCGACAAAATCACCCCTGGGATGCTCATGGCCTCGCTGCGCCTGAATATTCCGGTGATCTTTGTCTCCGGTGGACCGATGGAAGCCGGGAAAACCAAACTGTCCGATCAGATCATCAAGCTCGATCTGGTTGATGCCATGATTCAGGGAGCGGACCCGAAAGTCTCTGACGATCAAAGTAACCAGGTTGAACGCTCCGCCTGTCCAACCTGCGGCTCCTGCTCCGGCATGTTTACCGCTAACTCCATGAACTGCCTGACCGAAGCGCTGGGCCTGTCGCAGCCGGGCAACGGTTCGCTGCTGGCGACCCATGCTGACCGGAAGCAGTTGTTCCTCAATGCCGGTAAGCGGATTGTTGAACTGACTAAACGCTATTACGAGCAGGATGACGAAAGTGCACTGCCGCGTAACATCGCCAGCAAAGCCGCGTTTGAGAATGCGATGACGCTGGATATTGCGATGGGCGGTTCGACCAATACCGTTCTGCATCTACTGGCGGCGGCGCAGGAAGCGGAAATCGACTTCACCATGAGTGATATCGACAAGCTGTCCCGCAAGGTGCCGCAGTTGTGTAAAGTGGCGCCAAGTACCCAGAAATACCATATGGAAGACGTTCACCGTGCCGGCGGTGTGCTGGGTATTTTAGGCGAGCTGGATCGCGCCGGGCTGCTGAACCGCAACGTGAAAAACGTATTAGGCCTGACGCTGCCGCAAACGCTGGAACAGTACGACATCACGGTTACGCAGGACGAAGCGGTTAAAAAAATGTTCCGTGCTGGCCCTGCCGGTATCCGTACTACCCAGGCGTTCTCGCAGGATTGTCGCTGGGATTCGCTGGATGACGACCGCGCAGCGGGTTGCATCCGCTCGCTGGAATATGCCTATAGCAAAGACGGCGGTCTGGCGGTGCTGTATGGCAACTTCGCCGAAAACGGCTGCATCGTTAAAACCGCAGGCGTGGATGACAGCATCCTTAAATTCACCGGCCCGGCGAAAGTGTATGAAAGCCAGGACGACGCGGTAGAGGCGATTCTTGGCGGCAAAGTAGTGGAAGGCGATGTAGTCGTGATCCGCTACGAAGGGCCGAAAGGCGGGCCGGGAATGCAGGAAATGCTCTATCCGACCAGTTTCCTGAAGTCGATGGGGCTGGGCAAAGCCTGCGCGCTCATCACCGATGGGCGTTTCTCCGGCGGTACTTCGGGTCTTTCCATCGGCCACGTCTCGCCGGAAGCGGCCAGCGGCGGCACTATTGCGCTGATTGAAGATGGCGACACCATTGCGATTGATATCCCGAACCGCAGCATTCAGTTGCAGTTGAACGAGGCTGAAATCGCCGCACGCCGCGAGGCGCAGGAAGCTCGCGGCGATAAAGCCTGGACGCCGAAAAATCGTCAGCGTCAGGTTTCGTTTGCCCTGCGTGCCTACGCCAGCCTGGCGACCAGCGCCGATAAAGGCGCGGTGCGCGATAAATCGAAACTGGGAGGTTGATGATGGCGGAATCTCAACCACTGTCAGTCGCGCCGGAAGGGGCGGAGTATCTGCGCGCGGTGCTACGCGCGCCAGTATACGAAGCGGCGCAGGTGACGCCGCTGCAAAAAATGGAAAAGCTCTCGTCACGTCTGGATAACGTTATTCTCGTCAAACGCGAAGACCGGCAGCCGGTACATAGCTTTAAGCTGCGCGGCGCTTACGCGATGATGGCCGGATTGACCGAAGAACAAAAAGCCCACGGCGTGATTACCGCGTCGGCGGGGAACCATGCACAGGGCGTGGCGTTTTCCTCCGCACGGCTTGGCGTGAAGTCGCTGATTGTCATGCCAAAAGCAACGGCGGATATTAAAGTCGATGCGGTACGCGGTTTTGGCGGCGAAGTGCTGTTGCACGGCGCTAATTTTGATGAAGCGAAAGCGAAAGCTATTGAGCTGGCGCAGCAGCAGGGTTTTACCTGGGTGCCGCCGTTTGATCACCCAATGGTGATCGCCGGGCAGGGCACACTGGCGCTGGAACTGCTTCAGCAGGATTCGCATCTCGATCGTGTCTTTGTGCCGGTTGGCGGCGGCGGCCTGGCGGCGGGCGTAGCGGTACTGATCAAACAATTGATGCCGCAAATCAAAGTGATTGCCGTCGAAGCGGAGGATTCCGCCTGCCTGAAAGCGGCGTTGGAAGCCGGTCATCCAGTGGATCTCCCGCGCGTTGGGTTATTTGCTGAAGGCGTGGCGGTAAAACGCATCGGCGACGAAACCTTCCGGCTGTGTCAGGAATATCTCGACGACATTATTACAGTCGATAGCGACGCTATCTGCGCGGCGATGAAAGATCTGTTTGAAGATGTGCGTGCGGTGGCGGAGCCGTCCGGCGCGCTGGCGCTGGCGGGGATGAAGAAATATATCGCCCAGCACAATATTCGCGGCGAACGCCTGGCGCACGTCCTTTCCGGCGCCAACGTCAACTTCCACGGCTTGCGCTATGTGTCTGAACGCTGCGAGCTGGGGGAACAGCGCGAAGCGTTACTGGCGGTGACCATTCCGGAAGAAAAGGGGAGCTTTCTCAAATTCTGCCAGTTGCTTGGCGGGCGTATGGTCACCGAATTTAACTACCGTTTTGCCGACGCGAAAAATGCCTGTATTTTTGTCGGCGTACGCGTCAGTCAGGGGCTGGAGGAGCGAAAAGAGATTATCACCCAACTGTGCGACGGCGGTTATAGCGTAGTGGATCTCTCCGACGATGAAATGGCGAAGCTGCATGTGCGCTATATGGTCGGCGGACGCCCCTCCAAGCCATTACAGGAGCGTTTGTATAGTTTCGAATTTCCGGAGTCGCCCGGCGCGTTGCTCAAATTCCTGCATACGCTTGGCACGCACTGGAATATTTCGCTATTCCATTACCGCAGCCACGGTACCGATTATGGTCGCGTGCTGGCGGCGTTCGAGTTAGGCGATCATGAGCCGGATTTCGAAACCCGGCTGCATGAGCTGGGCTATGAATGCCATGATGAGAGCAATAACCCGGCGTTCCGGTTCTTTCTGGCGGGTTAATTCAGCGTTTAGTTTTTCGGGCCCACAAAGTAAAGTGGGCCTAATATCAAGATATTATCTTCCCTCAGTTATTGGGCTTTTCTGCCAGCCCGGAGCATCCACTCATTTAATTTTGCGAGACGTTTTCCAGAAGGCGCCCAATCTGCTTGTGGTGAAACTCGGCTCACCATATCGTTAGCACCGCTATCACTTGCACCTGCTAAAAACAATGTATAAAATTTTATACACAAGGATGTTATGTTACTCACCCGAGCTCTCTCCAATGAAAAAGAAATTCGATGGGTGGGATCTTCTCTGGAGGATCTCCTGGCTTTTCCCATAACGGTACGTAAAGCAGTCGGTTATCAGCTTCACAAAATTCAGTATGGAATTGAACCCGATGACTGGAAACCGTTTTCAGAAATTGGGGCTGGGGTAAATGAAATTCGGATTCGTGACAACAATGGTATCTATCGCGTTATGTATGTCGCTAAGTTTGAAGAAGCACTCTACGTTTTGCATAGTTTCCAAAAACAGACGCAACAAACCAGTCAGCACGATAAAAACATCGCCAGAACGCGTTATAACCGGGTGGTGCAACAACGGAGAAACAGCTTGTGATTGCCAAAACTGATAGTGATATTCGCCATGTGACGCCATCTGGCGGTAATGTTTTTGCTGATTTGGGGTTTGATAAGCAGGACGCAGAAAAGTTTTACGCTGATTCCCTGAGTGAAATCGAAAACACGTTAGCCATTAAAGAACAGCTCATGGAAGAAATTACCCTCTGGATTACGCGAAACCAGATGAAGCAAGCCGAGGTTGCTACAGTTTTGCATATATCCCGACCGCGCGTTTCGGATGTCGTCAACAAGAAATGCAGCAAATTCACCATTGATGCTCTGGTGAATATGCTTAGCCGTATTGGGAAGCCTGTTCGGGTAATGGTAGGGCCGTAAAACTAATTCGGTAAAATCTTCCAGAACGCATCAATTAGCGGCTCATGCAGCCGCTTTTTTTGCGCGCAGACGCCAAGCTCAAACGGCGTTTTTTCATCACTACGTTCTAAAATCATCACCCGGTTGCGCACCGGCTCCGGGCTGTTTTCCAGCACCACTTCCGGCAGCAGCGCCACGCCGCAGCCCAGCGCCACCATTGAGACCATCGCTTCGTGACCGCCGACGGTGGCGTAAATCTGCGGATTGCTGATTTTATGGCGGCGAAACCACAGCTCAATGCGGCGGCGTACCGGCCCCTGATCGGCCATGATAAACGGCACCGTCGACCAGTCGGGCTTATCAACCGAAACCTGATTACGCACCGGGCAGGGCAGCGCCGGGGCGATCAGCACCACCGCCAGATTTTCCAGCATCGAAAACGCCACCGCGCCGGGCAGCGTTTCTGGTTTGCCGGCGATTGCCAGGTCCGCTTCTCCCGTTACCACCTTTTCCATCGCATCGGCAGCATCTCCGGTCGTCAATTTGATTTCAACAGAAGGGTGTTCGGCGCGAAAACGGTCGAGGATCGGCGGCAGATGACTGTATGCCGCGGTCACTGAACAGAAGATATGGAGTTCGCCGGAAAGGGACGGCCCCTGCTGATCGAGGGTATGGCGCAACTGCTGATATTGCAAAAGCGTCTGTTGGGCAAACACTCGCAGCTCTTCACCGGCTTCGGTCAGCGTGACGGTGCGGTTGTCGCGCACAAACAGCGGCTGGCCGAGATCTTCTTCCAGCCGCTGGATCTGCCGGGAGAGCGTGGAGGGGCTGACGTGCATCGCGCGCGCGCTGCGGCCAAAGTGGCGGCTTTCCGCCAGATGCAGGAAGGTTTTTAGATCGCGTAAATCCACAGACAGACCTCCGGTTTTTGACGTTGCATAAACCGCAACATAACGTTGTGAATATATCAATTTCCGCAATAAATTTCCTGTTGTAATGTGGGTTCATTCGCACAGATAGCAATCTGTAAACCGAACAATAAGCGCGACAACACAACATCACGGAGTACACCATCATGGCTAACTACTTTAATACACTGAATCTGCGCCAGCAGCTGGCGCAGCTGGGTAAATGCCGCTTTATGGGCCGCGACGAATTCGCCGACGGCGCGAGCTACCTGCAGGGTAAAAAAGTGGTCATCGTCGGCTGTGGCGCTCAGGGGCTGAACCAGGGCCTGAACATGCGTGACTCCGGTCTGGATATTTCCTATGCCCTGCGTAAAGAAGCCATTGCTGAGAAGCGTGCCTCCTGGCGTAAAGCGACCGAAAACGGCTTCAAAGTAGGCACCTACGAAGAGCTGATCCCGCAGGCCGACCTGGTGGTTAACCTGACGCCAGACAAACAGCACTCCGACGTGGTGCGTTCTGTACAGCCGCTAATGAAAGACGGTGCGGCGCTGGGCTACTCCCACGGCTTCAACATCGTGGAAGTGGGCGAGCAGATCCGTAAAGACATCACCGTGGTGATGGTCGCGCCGAAGTGTCCGGGCACCGAAGTGCGCGAAGAGTACAAACGTGGTTTCGGCGTACCGACCCTGATCGCCGTTCACCCGGAAAACGACCCGAAAGGCGAAGGCATGGCGATTGCTAAAGCCTGGGCGGCGGCCACCGGTGGTCACCGTGCGGGCGTACTGGAATCTTCTTTCGTTGCGGAAGTGAAATCTGACCTGATGGGCGAGCAGACTATTCTGTGCGGTATGCTGCAGGCCGGTTCTCTGCTGTGTTTCGACAAGCTGGTGGCAGAAGGCACCGACCCGGCATACGCGGAAAAACTGATTCAGTTCGGTTGGGAAACCATCACCGAAGCGCTGAAGCAGGGCGGCATCACCCTGATGATGGACCGTCTGTCTAACCCGGCGAAACTGCGTGCTTACGCGCTGTCCGAACAATTGAAAGAGATCATGGCGCCGCTGTTCCAGAAACACATGGATGACATCATCTCCGGCGAATTCTCTTCCGGCATGATGGCTGACTGGGCTAACGACGATAAGAAACTGCTGACCTGGCGTGAAGAGACCGGTAAAACCGCGTTCGAAACCGCGCCGCAGTTTGAAGGTAAAATCGGCGAGCAGGAGTACTTCGATAAAGGCGTGCTGATGATTGCGATGGTGAAAGCGGGCGTTGAGCTGGCGTTCGAAACCATGGTCGATTCCGGCATCATCGAAGAGTCCGCTTACTACGAATCACTGCACGAGCTGCCGCTGATCGCCAACACCATCGCCCGTAAGCGCTTGTATGAAATGAACGTGGTTATTTCCGATACCGCAGAATACGGTAACTACCTGTTCTCTTACGCTTGCGTACCGCTGCTGAAACCGTTTATGGCGGAATTGCAACCGGGCGATCTGGGTAGTGCTATCCCGGAAGGCGCGGTAGACAACGCACAGCTTCGCGACGTGAACGACGCGATTCGTAGTCATGCGATTGAGCAGGTAGGTAAGAAACTGCGCGGCTATATGACGGATATGAAACGCATTGCGGTAGCGGGTTAATGTAGGCAGTGTCGGGTGGCGCTAGCGCTTACCCGACCTACAAAATCAAGCAGACGATGTAGGCCGGGTAAGGCGTAGCCGCCACCCGGCTTTTTATTTGCGATACAATACTTTAATGATGTGGTAACCGAACTGAGTATGCAGCGGGCCGGTTGGCTCCAGTACCGGGCAGGAAAAGACTACTTTATCGAATGCCGGAACCATCTGGCCCTGACGAAATTCGCCTAAATGACCGCCTTTTTTACCGGATGGGCAGATAGAATGCTTCTTCGCCAGCTTCTCAAAATCGCCGCCGTTTTTAATTTGCTCCAGAAGATCCAATGCCAGTTTCTCTTCTTTTACAAGGATATGCAGTGCTGCTGCCATTTTTGCCATTATTGTGTTCTCACGTCGCAAAGATTGGCCGTCACTTTATCACTCCTTAGGCCGTCAGACATATACTCTTCGCCATTACAGGACAGATGTCCCGCCTGATTTAATGAACCGGGAGATAAGCGGCATTTTTAGCGGGCGTATTTCGGATGTGCGGGACGGCGGTCCTGTCCTTTCTGACAAGGGGCGAGATACCATGAACATAATGAAAAACGCAGAATTTCCAGACGACTGGCTTTTAGGGCTACGCCAGGTCGTACGCGACCCAGTGCTCTATGAATTACTTAAATACTGCCCGTTGGAAATCATGCAGTGCTGGCGATTTGACGACATTTCCCGTGGCGCGCTTATCTGCCGCCAGGGGGAAATATGCCAGCAATTTTCACTCATTGTGGCCGGCGAAGTGGATGTTTTTTACGAAGCTGAAGATGGACGCCGTTACCGGCAGGCGCGTTATGGCAAAGGAGATATGCTGGGCGAGCTAGAGATATTTGAGTCGCGGCATTACATCTGTTCTGTCGTAGCCGTCGGCAATGTACAGCTACTCAGCCTGCCGCAAGCGCATTTTTGCCGCTGGCTGACGCTGGATAACCACTTTAACCAGCGAATGCTGCGGTTTTTCAGCCAACAGTATTACCAGTTGTCGAAAAAGGCCAGTAGCGACAATTTGTACTCGCTGCATCAGCGCGTATGCCAGGCATTATGGCTGCGTTATCAACAATATGAATCAACCACTATTTTGCTTGATAAGCAGAATCTTGGTCAGGAATTTGCGGCGACGACGCGCAGTATCAACCGGATACTGCACGATCTGAAATCGCTGAACATTATCGATACCGACGGTGAGCGGATCATTTTACTGGCTCCTGAAAAACTCAAACAGGAGGCGGAAATCTGAACCTCTCAGAACAATAAGGAGACGGGAGATGCAACCCCATATTCGGCTTAACACAAGCATGACCCGCGCGAAATATGCGCTTTTGCCCGGCGATCCCGGGCGGGTGGATAGAATCGCCCGTTTTCTTGATAAGGCTGAGATTCTGGGGCAAAACCGGGAGTTTCGCGCGGCGCGCGGTTGGTACCAGGGGGTTGAAATAGTCGTGCTCTCCACGGGAATCGGCGGACCGTCAACCGCTATCGCCATTGAGGAGTTACGCCAGGTTGGCGTCAACACGCTAATCCGTATCGGTAGTTGCGGCGCGTTGCAGGACTCGCTGGCGTTGGGCGATGTGATCATCGCCCACGGCGCGGTGGCTGACGACGGCGCCAGCAAAACCTATGCGCCCGCCAGTTATCCGGCCTGTGCGGACCCGTATCTTACCGCCACGCTGATACAGCAGGCGAAACAGATGAACATCTCTGCCGTTTGCGGGCTGGTGCGCAGCCATGACAGTTTTTATACCGATCGCGAAGCTGAACTGGATGCCGAATGGTCGGCCAGGGGAGTTCTCGGCGCGGATATGGAAACCGCCGCGCTGATGGTGGTGGGGGCGTTACGAGGGCTGCGTACCGCGTCGTTGCTAAACGTGGTCGTCGCGCATAGTGGTTGTCTGGAGAGCAGCATTAACCATTATGTTCAGCAGGAAACCTTGTGCCAGCAAGGTGAAGAGCGCCAAATTTCTCTGGCGCTTCAGGCCATTTATTTCGATAGTTTGCAAGGAGAGCAATGATGGACTTTTTCAGCATTAACAATGTAATGGTCAACATTCCTCTCGGCGAGGGTGGGTATGCGCTGTCGTGGATTGAGGCTATCGGCACCGTCTTTGGCTTATTGTGCATCTGGTGCGCCAGCCGGGAAAAAATCGTTAATTACCTGTTTGGTTTGATTAACGTCACTCTGTTTGCCGCCATCTTTTTTCAGATTCAACTGTATGCCAGCTTGCTACTTCAGGTGTTTTTCTTTGCGGCGAATATTTACGGCTGGTACGCATGGAGCCGGCAGAATGACGCCCGGGAAGCCGCTCTGAAAGTACGCTGGCTTTCTCGTCAACAAACATGGAGGTTGGGGGGCGTATGTATTATCGCCATTCTGCTGATGACGTGGTTTATCGATCCGGTCTTCGCTATGTTGACCCGCGTTATGCTCGCTCTGCTGCAAACGGTAGGTATGCAGGTGGCGATGCCTGAACTCCAGCCGGATGCGTTCCCGTTCTGGGATTCCACCATGCTGGTGTTGTCGATTGCGGCGATGGTGCTGATGACCCGCAAGTACGTGGAAAACTGGCTGCTGTGGGTGATTATTGATGTAATTAGCGTCGTGATCTATGCAGTACAGGGCGTTTATGCGATGTCGCTTGAGTATGTTCTGCTGACGGCGATCGCGCTAATGGGTTCTTACAGTTGGATCAAGAGCGCACAGCGTAATGGCTATACGCCGCTTGCCGCCAGAGCCTGCTGATTGACCTTTTCCAGGCTGCCTGAAAAAGCAGCCTGGTCTTCTCTGAGCCTCGCTTTCTGCTACAATCCCTCCCCCGTTCGAAGATTGAGCACTATTCCCATGCGTTTAAATCCCGGCCAACAACACGCTGTCGAATTCGTCACCGGACCCTGCCTGGTGCTGGCAGGAGCGGGTTCTGGTAAAACTCGCGTAATTACCAATAAAATCGCCCACCTGATCCGCGGATGCGGCTATCAGGCCCGGCATATTGCGGCGGTGACGTTTACCAACAAGGCCGCGCGTGAGATGAAAGAACGCGTCGGGCAGACGCTCGGCCGTAAGGAAGCGCGCGGTTTGATGATCTCCACCTTTCATACGCTAGGGCTGGATATTATTAAGCGCGAGTACGCTGCGCTGGGGATGAAATCGAACTTTTCATTGTTTGACGATACCGACCAGGTCGCCTTGCTCAAAGAGCTGACCGAAGGCCTGATCGAAGACGACAAGGTTCTGTTGCAACAGCTGATCTCCACGATCTCCAACTGGAAAAACGATCTCAAAACGCCTGCACAGGCAGCGGCGGGGGCGAAAGGTGAACGCGATCGTATTTTTGCCCACTGCTACGGGCTTTACGACGCCCATATGAAGGCATGTAACGTTCTCGATTTTGATGATTTGATTTTGCTGCCGACGCTGCTGCTGCAACGCAATGACGAGGTGCGCGAGCGCTGGCAGAATAAAATTCGTTATCTGCTGGTGGATGAATATCAGGATACTAACACCAGCCAGTATGAGTTGGTTAAGCTGCTGGTCGGGCAACGCGCGCGCTTTACGGTCGTAGGCGATGACGATCAGTCTATCTACTCCTGGCGCGGGGCGCGTCCGCAAAACCTGGTGTTACTGAGCCAGGACTTTCCGGCGCTGCAGGTGATTAAACTGGAGCAAAACTATCGTTCTTCGGGCCGCATCCTGAAAGCGGCAAATATTCTCATCGCCAATAATCCGCACGTCTTTGAAAAGCGCCTCTTTTCCGAACTCGGTTACGGCGCGGAACTCAAAGTGTTAAGCGCAAACAATGAAGAGCATGAAGCTGAGCGCGTTACCGGCGAACTGATTGCCCATCACTTTGTGAACAAGACCCAGTACAAGGATTACGCCATTCTGTATCGCGGGAATCATCAGTCGCGGGTATTTGAAAAATTCCTCATGCAGAACCGCATTCCGTACAAAATTTCCGGCGGCACCTCATTTTTCTCCCGTCCGGAGATTAAAGACTTGCTGGCCTATCTGCGGGTGTTGACCAACCCGGATGATGACAGCGCTTTCCTGCGCATCGTGAATACGCCAAAACGCGAAATCGGTCCGGCTACTCTGCAAAAGCTGGGTGAATGGGCAATGACGCGTAATAAAAGCCTGTTTACCGCCAGCTTTGATATGGGGCTTAGCCAGAAGCTGACCGGACGTGGTTACGATTCATTGACGCGTTTTACCCACTGGCTGGGGGAAATCCAGCGTCTGGCCGAACGCGAGCCTGTCGCCGCCGTGCGCGATCTCATCCACGGTATTGACTATGAATCCTGGTTGTACGAAACCTCGCCGAGCCCCAAAGCGGCGGAAATGCGTATGAAAAACGTTAACCAGCTCTTTAGCTGGATGACTGAGATGCTGGAAGGCAACGAACTCGATGAGCCGATGACGCTCACCCAGGTGGTTACACGCTTTACGCTGCGCGATATGATGGAGCGCGGCGAGAGCGAAGAAGAGCTGGATCAGGTACAGTTGATGACGCTTCATGCGTCGAAAGGACTGGAATTCCCGTATGTCTATATGGTGGGAATGGAAGAAGGATTTTTGCCGCATCAAAGCAGCATTGACGAAGATAATATTGAGGAAGAGCGTCGGCTGGCCTATGTCGGGATCACTCGCGCGCAGAAAGAGCTCACCTTTACATTATGTAAAGAGCGCCGTCAGTATGGGGAGTTGGTGCGCCCGGAACCCAGTCGCTTCTTGTTAGAACTGCCGCAGGATGATTTAATCTGGGAGCAGGAGCGCAAAGTGGTAAGCGCTGAGGAGCGAATGCAAAAAGGGCAAAGTCATCTGGCTAATCTGAAAGCCATGATGGCGGCAAAGCGAGCGAAATCGTAGGCCGGATAAGCGAAGCGTCATCCGGCAATCAAACTACGGTTAGCGAACGTCCAGCGGCCAGTGTACATAGCTTTGCCACTGGCTTTCCTGATCAATCAACTCTTTACCCAGCGGGTGATGCGCCAGCCAGTCGCCAGGTAAGGTTAACGTCAGATTTTCATTTAGCGCCTGTAGCGTAATTTCTGGTACCAGATCGTCACGACGGCGACCGGCAAAAAGAATCGCCAGTCGCAGCAAACGGCATAGCTGTTCCGCAACACGGGGCGGTACCGCGTTTTGCTGATGAAGCGAAGAGAGATCGACCGGATTGGTCTGATTCAGTAAGAGGGTGGCGAGCAATTTTTTCTGCGCGGGCGTATAGCCAGGCAGATCCAAATGGCGTACTAAATAGGCGGCATGATAGGGCGCCTGTTTAAAATCAACGCTCAGACCGATCTCATGTAAATGGCAAGCGCTAAGCAACAGTTCACGACTGATAGGCTCAATATGCCAGGCATTTTCTACCTGTTTGAGGAAGTTATCTGCCAGCTTCGCCACGCGATTTGCCTGATCGGTATCGACGATAAACCGACGCTGAATGTTCCGCAGCGTGCGGCTGCGGATATCCTGATCTACCGCCAGATGCAACATCCCATACACCAGCCCTTCGCGTAACGCGCCGCCTGCCAGCGTCATGCTCTGGATGTTCAGCTCGGTAAATATCGCGATCAGAATAGCCAGCCCGCTTGGGAAAACCAGCGCGCGCTCCAGCGTCAGGCCTTCGATTTCCAGCTCTTCCAGACGCCCGCACTGTATCGCGCGTTGTTTTAGCTGCTGCAGTTTGGCGAGCGTAATGCGCTCGTCCATCCCCTGCGCCATCATGATTTCCTGCAATGCCTGTACGGTGCCGGAGGCACCCACGCAGACCTTCCAGCCATGAAAACGCAGTTCATCGGCGACCGGACGCAGTACATCGCGCGCGGCTTTCTCCGCGTCATCAAAATTTTCTTGCGCCAGATTACGATCGCTAAAATAGCGTTCAAGCCACGTTACGCAGCCCATCGACAGGCTAAACAGCGACGTGGTTTGCGCGCCAGTGCCGGTAACCAGTTCAGTGCTGGCGCCGCCGATATCCACCACCAGTCGCTGATCTGCGCCGCCGGTGGTATGAGCGACTCCCTGATAAATCAGCCGCGCCTCTTCTTCGCCGCTGATAACCTGCACCGGACAACCAAGGATAGTCTGCGCTTTCGCGATAAATTCACCCGCATTGACGGCGAGACGCAATGTTGCGGTGGCAACCACGCGGATTTGTGGCTGCGGGATATCCTGCAAACGTTCAGCAAACAGACGCAGGCATTGCCAGCCGCGTTCCATCGCTTCGGCCGAAAGGTGGTTGTCGTTGTTCAGACCCGCGGCCAGACGCACCTTGCGTTTTATTCGGGTCAGCGTCTGGATGCTTCCCGCCGCCTCGCGCACGACCAGCATATGAAAACTATTGGAACCGAGATCAATGGCGGCATACAACGAGGTGGAATTCATACACTTCATCCTTCAACCTGTATCCGTGTTGGCTGCGTACACTCCCCTGAATCATTTACTAAAGTACGCTCATCGGGATTTGTTTTCTTGCCGCCTTGATACAGGCTAAATGATTTTGTGTATGGCATAACTTTTCTTAACCTGAACGACGACGATTACGCGGAGCGCCAGCGCGGCGCGGACCATTGCCAGGACGCGCACGCGTCAGGCGCAACGGCTTGGGCAGATCGTTCATGAGCGCTTCCGGATTGTATTTGCTGACCGGAATCGAGTGGCCGATATAGCTCTCAATAGCGGGCAGATTCAGCGCATACTCTTCGCAAGCCAGGCTGATGGAATGTCCGCTGGCGCCAGCGCGACCGGTACGACCGATACGGTGAACATAGTCTTCACAATCGTCTGGCAGATCGTAGTTAAAGACGTGCGTTACGGCGGGGATATGCAACCCGCGCGCCGCGACATCGGTCGCCACAAGAATATCCAGATCGCCGCGGGTGAACTCATCCAGAATCCGCAGGCGCTTTTTCTGCGCGACGTCGCCGGTCAGCAGACCAACACGATGGCCATCTGCCGCCAGATGTCCCCAGATATCTTCGCAACGATGCTTGGTGTTGGCGAAAATAATGGCGCGATCCGGCCACTCTTCTTCGATCAGCGTTTGCAGTAAACGCATTTTCTCTTCATTAGAGGGATAGAAAAGCTCTTCTTTAATGCGGTGGCCGGTCTTTTGCTCCGGTTCCACTTCAACATATTCGGCGTTGTTCATCTGTTCAAACGCCAGCTCGCGAACCCGATAAGACAGGGTGGCTGAGAACAACATGTTCAGACGCTGCGTAGCCGGCGGCATACGACGGAACAGCCAGCGGATATCTTTAATAAAGCCCAAATCGTACATGCGATCGGCTTCATCGAGTACGACGACCTGAATGGCGCCGAGGTTAATGTGGTTTTGTTTGGCGTAGTCGATCAGTCGGCCCGTCGTACCAATAAGAATATCAACGCCGCTTTCCAGCACTTTAAGCTGCTTGTCGTAACCATCGCCGCCGTAAGCCAGGCCTAATTTTAAGCCTGTCGCTTGCGCCAGCGGCTCCGCGTCTGCGTGAATTTGTACGGCTAATTCACGCGTCGGCGCCATGATCAGCGCGCGCGGCTGGTTCACCTTGCGATCGTCGATCGCGGGATGAGAAAGTAAATAATGAAACGTTGACGTCAGAAACGCCATCGTTTTCCCGGTACCGGTTTGCGCCTGCCCTGCAACGTCACGACCCGCCAGCGTTAGCGGAAGGGCCAGTGCCTGAATGGGCGTACAATTATAAAACCCTTTTTTTTCAAGGGCTTCAACCACCTGTGGGTGCAGGGCGAAGTCGGAAAACTTCTGTTCTGTTAAATGTGTTTTGCTCATAGTGTGGTAGAATATCAGCTTACTATTGCTTTACGAAAGCGTATCCGGTGAAATAAAGTCAACCTTTGTTGGCGAAGTTAACATCAGCACCTCGTTGGTTAATGCTACACCAACACGCCAGGCTTATTCCTGTGGAGTTATATATGAGCGATAAAATTATTCACCTGACTGACGACAGTTTTGACACGGATGTACTCAAAGCGGACGGGGCTATCCTCGTTGATTTCTGGGCAGAGTGGTGCGGGCCGTGTAAAATGATCGCTCCGATTCTGGATGAAATCGCTGACGAATATCAGGGCAAATTGACCGTTGCCAAACTGAACATTGACCAGAACCCAGGTACTGCGCCTAAATATGGCATCCGCGGTATTCCGACTCTGCTGCTGTTTAAAAACGGCGAAGTGGCGGCAACCAAAGTAGGCGCACTGTCTAAAGGTCAGTTGAAAGAGTTTCTCGACGCCAATCTGGCGTAATACCTTTTATACGTCGAATGACAAAGGCGCTGTATGGTCAGGCGTCTGTCATTCGACGAATGATTAAGGTATCAGGCAGTTTCGTGGCGTCTGTTGTCCTTACGTTATTCTTAAATTGTCAGGATCTCTGGACGCCCGGTCTGAGTCGTGCTAAGTTAGTATTGACTTCGAATTAAACATACCTTATTAAGTTTGAATCTGGTTTTATCCGTCACTTCCCGTTTTTTCTCGCACGAGAAGTGGAAAGATTCCTGGCTCTTCGCTCATTCCGTCTTGTCGTTTCAGTTCTGCGTACTTTCCTGTGACCAGACAGCGAACAGACATGAGTTGATAGCCGTAAACAGGCATGGATGACCCTGCCATACCATTCACAACATTAAGTTCGAGATTTACCCCAAGTTTAAGAACTCACACCATTATGAATCTTACCGAATTAAAGAATACGCCGGTTTCTGAGCTGATCACTCTCGGCGAAAGTATGGGGCTGGAAAACCTGGCCCGTATGCGCAAGCAGGACATTATTTTTGCCATCCTGAAGCAGCACGCAAAGAGTGGCGAAGATATCTTTGGCGACGGTGTGCTGGAGATATTGCAGGATGGATTTGGTTTCCTCCGTTCTGCAGACAGCTCCTACCTCGCCGGTCCTGATGATATCTACGTTTCCCCCAGCCAAATCCGCCGTTTCAACCTCCGCACTGGTGATACCATTTCTGGTAAGATTCGCCCGCCGAAAGAAGGTGAACGCTATTTTGCGCTGTTGAAAGTTAACGAAGTTAACTACGACAAACCGGAAAACGCCCGTAACAAAATCCTCTTTGAGAACTTAACCCCGCTGCACGCAAACTCTCGTCTGCGTATGGAGCGTGGTAACGGTTCTACCGAAGACTTAACGGCGCGCGTTCTGGATCTGGCTTCGCCGATCGGTCGCGGCCAGCGCGGTCTGATTGTCGCGCCGCCGAAGGCGGGTAAAACCATGCTGCTGCAGAACATCGCGCAGAGCATCGCGTATAACCACCCAGACTGCGTGCTGATGGTGCTGCTGATTGACGAACGTCCGGAAGAAGTGACCGAGATGCAGCGTCTGGTGAAAGGCGAAGTTGTTGCCTCTACCTTTGACGAACCGGCATCCCGCCACGTTCAGGTTGCCGAAATGGTTATCGAGAAGGCGAAACGTCTGGTTGAACACAAGAAAGACGTCATCATCCTGCTCGACTCCATCACCCGTCTGGCGCGTGCCTACAACACCGTGGTGCCGGCTTCCGGTAAAGTACTGACCGGTGGTGTGGATGCTAACGCCCTGCATCGTCCGAAGCGTTTCTTCGGCGCGGCGCGTAACGTGGAAGAGGGCGGTAGCCTGACTATCATCGCGACGGCGCTAATCGATACCGGTTCCAAGATGGACGAAGTTATCTACGAAGAGTTTAAAGGCACCGGTAACATGGAGCTGCACCTCTCGCGTAAGATCGCTGAAAAACGTGTCTTCCCGGCTATCGACTACAACCGTTCCGGTACCCGTAAAGAAGAGCTGCTCACCACTCAGGAAGAGCTGCAGAAAATGTGGATCCTGCGTAAAATCATCCATCCGATGGGTGAAATTGACGCGATGGAATTCCTCATTAACAAACTGGCGATGACCAAAACTAATGACGACTTTTTCGAGATGATGAAGCGCTCATAACCTGGTCTTTACCTGAAAACGCCACGTTTTTACGTGGCGTTTTTGTTTTGCGATTCATCTTAGCGTCATGTCATATAAACTGGTCATCGGGATATGCGCTACAGAGTAACACCATGCACAATACACATTGTTTGCGGTAAAAAGTGTAATGTTCTAACAGGTCTCTTCTAGGAGCTGGCGTAACGCATTATACTTTAAGGAAATGATATATGCTGAGAGCACATACACTGTGAAGTTACTCACCGCTTTATCTGAGCTAATCAGTATTTTTTTATTCACGACCATTTTTATTTTTCTTGCGCGAAAAGTAGCCATAAAAATTGGTTTAGTGGATAAACCAAACTTTCGTAAACGACATCAGGGTGTTATCCCATTAGTCGGCGGGATTTCTGTGTTTGCAGGAATCTGCTTTATGTTTGGCCTCTCGGATTACTACATACCGCACTTATCGCTATATCTTATTTGCGCTGGTGTATTGGTTTTTGTTGGTGCGATGGATGACCGTTTTGATATCAGTGTAAAAATTCGTGCTGTGGTTCAGGCTGTTATTGCGGTTGTAATGATGGTTATCGCAAAACTTCACTTAGGTAGCCTTGGTTACATCTTTGGGCCTTGGGAGTTAGTGCTTGGCCCCTTTGGCTATTTCCTTACCCTGTTTGCGGTATGGGCGGCGATCAACGCTTTCAATATGGTGGACGGTATTGACGGCCTGCTGGGTGGGTTATCCAGCGTCTCATTTGCGGCGATGGGGCTGATTTTATGGTTTGATGGTCAGACTAGTCTGGCAATGTGGTGCTTTGCCATGATCGCCGCGATTCTGCCTTACATTATGCTTAATCTCGGTATTTTGGGGCGGCGTTATAAAGTCTTTATGGGCGATGCCGGTAGTACACTGATTGGCTTTACCGTCATCTGGCTTTTACTGGAAACGACGCAGGGGAAAACTCACTCTATCAGTCCGGTTACCGCGCTATGGATTATCGCTATTCCATTGATGGATATGGTGGCGATTATGTATCGCCGTCTGCGTAAAGGGATGAGCCCCTTTTCCCCTGATCGCCAACATATTCATCATTTGGTTATGCGAGCAGGGTTTACTTCCCGCCAGGCATTTGTTCTTATTACGCTCGCAGCGGCGATTCTGGCGGGAGTAGGCGTAACGGCAGAATACTCTCATTTTGTTCCTGAATGGGTTATGTTGGTGCTCTTTTTGCTAGCATTCTTCCTCTATGGCTACTGCATTAAGCGGGCCTGGAAGGTGGCGAGATTTATTAAGCGTGTGAAGCGTCGCCTGCGCAGGCAACGTGAGAACCGGCCAAACTTAACCAAGTAAATGAGGATACGATGACACAACCATTACCGGGGGCACGCGCGGTGAGCGCTGAAAATGAACTGGATATTCGCGGGTTGTTTCGTACTTTATGGGCTGGCAAATTCTGGATTATCGGCATTGGCCTGCTATTTGCCCTTATCGCGTTAGCCTATACCTTTTTTGCTCGTCAGGAGTGGAGTGCGACGGCGATCACCGATCGCCCAACCGTAAATATGTTGGGCGGTTATTACTCCCAGCAGCAGTTTCTGCGCAACCTGGATATTAAGACCGATCCTGCTTCTTCCGATAAACCCTCAGTGATGGATGAAGCGTATAAAGAGTTCATCATGCAACTTGCCTCCTGGGATACGCGTCGCGATTTCTGGTTACAGACGGACTATTACAAGCAGCGAATGGTCGGGAATAGCAAAGCTGATGCGGCGATGCTTGATGAACTGATCAATAACATACAGTTTACGCCCGGCGATTTTACACGCGCCATCAACGACAATGTGAAGCTGATTGCTGAAACTGCGCCGGACGCCAATAATTTGCTGCGTCAGTATGTTGCATTCGCCAGCCAGCGGGCGGCGAGCCATCTGAATGATGAATTAAAAGGTGCCTGGGCTGCGCGTACCGTGCAGATGAAAGCCCAGGTCAAACGGCAGGAAGAGGTTGCGAAAGCGATCTATTCGCGTCGTGTAAACAGTATTGAGCAGGCGCTCAAAATTGCGGAACAACATAATATTTCTCGTAGCGCGACGGATGTCCCGGCGGATGAATTACCGGACTCAGAGCTTTTTTTACTCGGTCGCCCTATGTTGCAGGCGCGTCTTGAAAATCTGCAAGCGGTTGGCCCTGCGTTCGATTTGGACTACTTTCAAAATCGGGCAATGTTGAATACGCTTAATGTGGGGCCGACCCTGGACCCTCGTTTTCAGACCTATCGTTATTTGCGTACGCCGGAAGAACCGGTAAAACGTGATAGCCCACGCCGAGCCTTCCTGATGATTATGTGGGGTATCGTTGGGGCGCTAATCGGTGCGGGCGTTGCCTTAACCCGTCGCCGCACGATTTAGCAACACCTCTGCAGTAGGGGGCTGGGCCCCTACTGTCTATTCGAAGAGAATCGATGTGAAAGTACTGACTGTATTTGGTACACGACCGGAGGCCATTAAGATGGCGCCTCTGGTCCATGCGCTGGAAAAAGATCCTCATTTCGAGGCCAAAGTATGCGTTACTGCGCAGCATCGGGAGATGCTTGATCAGGTATTAACTCTTTTTTCTATTGTGCCTGATTACGATCTCAACATTATGCAGCCGGGACAGGGGTTGACGGAAATTACCTGCCGAATTCTGGAGGGATTAAAGCCGATCCTGGCAGATTTTAAACCTGATGTGGTGCTGGTTCATGGCGATACCACCACTACGATTGCTACCAGCCTGGCGGCTTTCTATCAACGAATTCCGGTAGGGCACGTAGAAGCCGGGTTGCGAACCGGCGATCTCTATTCCCCCTGGCCGGAAGAGGCAAACCGTACGCTGACCGGACATCTGGCGATGTACCACTTTGCGCCGACGGAAAACTCGCGGCAGAATCTGTTGCGGGAGAACATTCCGGATGAGCGCATTTTTGTCACTGGCAATACCGTTATCGACGCGCTGATCTGGGTACGCGATCGCGTTCTGACGAGCGATACATTACAGGCTGAACTGGCCGAGCAGTATCCTTTCCTCAACGCGAATAAGAAGATGATTTTGGTGACCGGTCATCGGCGTGAAAGCTTTGGTCAGGGCTTTGAGCATATCTGCCAGGCGCTGGCGGAAATCGCCGCCGCGAACCAGAATGTGCAAATTGTCTATCCGGTGCATCTCAATCCCAACGTCAGCGAACCTGTCAACCGTATCCTCGGCCATGTTGAAAACGTGGTACTGATTGAGCCGCAGGACTACTTACCTTTTGTCTGGCTGATGAATCACGCCTGGCTCATTCTGACCGATTCCGGCGGTATTCAGGAAGAAGCGCCGTCATTAGGTAAGCCGGTATTGGTCATGCGTGAAACCACAGAGCGTCCGGAAGCCATTACCGCTGGTACGGTAAGACTGATCGGCACGGACTCCCGGCGCATTGTGGCGGAAGTTATGCGTCTACTGCACGACGAAAATGAATATCAAACCATGAGCCGCGCCCATAATCCTTATGGTGACGGGCAATCATGCGCGCGCATTTTACAGGCGTTAAAAAGTTATCGGGTATCGTTATGAGTTTTACGACCATTTCTGTTATTGGGCTGGGGTATATCGGATTACCGACTGCAGCCGCTTTTGCTTCCCGCCAGAAGCAGGTTATCGGCGTGGATATCAACCAACATGCGGTAGACACCATAAATCGCGGTGAAATTCACATCGTGGAGCCGGCGTTGGGCAATGTGGTGAAGATGGCGGTGGAGGGCGGCTTTCTGCGTGCGACGACGACACCTGTCGAGGCCGATGCGTACCTGATTGCCGTGCCGACGCCATTCAAAGGCGATCACGACCCTGACATGGCCTATGTGGAAGCCGCGGCGAAATCCATTGCGCCGGTATTAAAAAAAGGGGCACTGGTGGTTCTGGAATCAACATCGCCGGTCGGCGCAACGGAGCAAATGGCCGGCTGGCTGGCCGGGATGCGTCCGGATCTGACCTTTCCCCAGCAGGCGGGCGAGCAGGCCGACGTGAATATCGCCTATTGTCCGGAGCGTGTGCTGCCGGGTCAGGTGATGGTGGAACTCATTAAAAATGACCGCGTGATTGGCGGTATGACGCCAGTATGTTCGGCTCGCGCCAGCGCGCTGTACAAAATTTTCCTTGAGGGCGAATGCGTTGTCACCAACTCGCGCACCGCAGAGATGTGCAAGCTGACGGAAAATAGCTTCCGTGATGTGAATATCGCCTTTGCGAATGAATTGTCGCTGATTTGCGCCGAACAGGGGATTAACGTCTGGGAATTGATCCGTCTGGCGAACCGCCATCCGCGCGTCAATATTCTGCAGCCGGGTCCAGGCGTTGGCGGGCACTGCATTGCGGTCGATCCGTGGTTTATTGTGGCGCAAAATCCGCAGCAGGCGAGACTGATTCGCACCGCGCGTGAAGTGAACGACGGCAAACCGCACTGGGTGGTCGATCAGGTAAAAGCCGCGGTCGCAGATTGCCTGGCGGCCACCGATAAACGCGCCAGCGAAGTGAAAATCGCCTGTTTTGGGCTGGCCTTTAAGCCGAATATCGACGATCTGCGCGAAAGCCCGGCGATGGGGATCGCGCAAAGTATCGCCCGCTGGCACAGCGGCGAAACCCTGGTCGTCGAACCGAATATCCATCAGTTGCCGAAAAAATTGGACGGACTTTGCACGCTGGCGAAACTGGACGCGGCGCTGGCCGCCGCCGATGTGCTGGTGATGCTGGTCGATCACGACGAATTTAAAGCGATTCCCGGCGATGCGGTTCATCAACGTTATGTAGTTGATACCAAAGGAGTCTGGCGCTGATGAAACGCATTCTGGTGACCGGCGGCGCAGGCTTTATCGGATCTGCGGTGGTGCGGCATATCATCCATGAAACGGCAGACGCGGTGGTGGTGGTGGATAAACTCACCTATGCGGGCAACCTGATGTCTCTGGCGTCGGTGGCGCAAAGCGACCGTTTCGCCTTTGAGAAGGTGGATATCTGCGATCGGGCATCACTGGAGCGAGTTTTCCAGCAGTATCAGCCCGATAGCGTGATGCACCTGGCGGCGGAAAGCCATGTAGACCGTTCCATCGACGGCCCGGCGGCGTTTATTGAAACGAATATCGTTGGTACTTACACCTTGCTGGAAGCCGCTCGCGCTTACTGGTCCGCGCTTGACGCGGACGCTAAAGCGGCGTTCCGCTTCCACCATATCTCCACCGATGAAGTGTATGGCGATCTGCATACTGCAGACGATTTCTTCACCGAAACCACGCCATATGCGCCAAGCAGCCCTTATTCCGCCTCCAAAGCCAGCAGCGACCATCTGGTACGCGCCTGGTTACGTACCTACGGTCTGCCTACGCTTGTCACCAACTGCTCTAATAACTACGGGCCCTACCATTTCCCGGAAAAACTGATCCCGCTGATGATTCTGAACGCGCTGGCGGGTAAACCATTGCCGGTCTATGGCAACGGTCAGCAAATTCGCGACTGGCTGTATGTAGAGGATCATGCCCGTGCGTTGTATCACGTGGTGACGAACGGTGCGGTGGGCGAAACGTATAATATCGGCGGTCATAACGAACGTAAAAATCTGGATGTGGTCAGGACGATCTGCGCTCTGTTGGAGGAACTGGCCCCGCAAAAACCGCAGGGTGTGGCGAATTATCACGATCTGATTACCTTCGTCGACGATCGACCCGGCCATGACTTACGCTATGCCATCGACGCGTCGAAAATCGCCCGCGAGCTGGACTGGACGCCGCAGGAAACCTTCGAAAGCGGGATGCGAAAAACCGTTCAGTGGTATCTCGCCAATGAGGCCTGGTGGAAACCCGTGCAGGATGGCAGTTATCAGGGCGAACGCTTAGGACTGAAACGCTAAACGGCAGGTTCTTACTCCTGGAGGAGAAACGAATGAAAGGCATCATTCTGGCGGGAGGTTCCGGTACCCGGTTGCATCCCATTACGCGCGGCGTATCAAAGCGCCAGGGCTTCAAAATTGCCTGTCTGGAGGAGATTGCCTGGTGCAACGGCTGGCTGGATGATGATGGTTTGAAACGCGCCGCCAGTCAGCTTGAAAAAACCGGCTATGGCCAATATTTACTGGAGTTGCTCCGTGCCCGTCCGCGCCAGTATTGAACCGTTACTCTGGGAAAATACGTTTTTTGGCGTGAATAGCGGCATTGTGCGTATCGATGCCTCAGCGCCCGAATTAACGCCAGAAGCGCTGCAGGCGTGGCAACGCGTGCAGGTAAAAGTGCCGGCTGAAAACATCGCCTGGCTGTCGGCGTTGCAATCGCTGGGATTCTCTTTGGTTGAAGGCGAGGTGGATTTTGCGTTGCCGGTAAAAGGGCATCGCGACCAGCATGGCGCGGAAATTGCACACCTTAAAGACATTCCTGCTTTGCGTCAGTTGGCCGGAGAGGCGTTTACGCAGAGTCGTTTTCGCGCGCCGTGGTATGCGCCCGACGCCAGCGCCCGTTTTTACGCCCAGTGGATTGAGAATGCGGTACGCGGCACGTTTGATCACCAATGCCTGGTGCTTCGCACGGAGACAGGCGCTATCCGCGGTTACGTCTCGCTGCGGGAATTGAATGATACCGACGCGCGCATCGGTCTGTTGGCCGGACGCGGCGCGGGAGCGGAACTTATGCAGGCGGCGATCTGTTGGGCGCAGAGTCGCGGCAAAGCAACATTGCGGGTGGCGACCCAGTTGGGCAACACCGCCGCGCTTAAACGTTACATACAAAGCGGTGCCAACATCGAAAGCACTGCGTACTGGTTATACAGGTGACAACATGATTCCTTTTAATGCGCCGCCGGTGGTGGGAACCGAACTCGAATACATGCAGTCTGCAATGAGCAGCGGCAAACTGTGCGGCGACGGCGGCTTTACGCGTCGTTGCCAGCAGTGGCTGGAGCAACATTTCGGCAGCGCGAAGGTGTTGCTAACGCCTTCCTGTACCGCATCGCTGGAGATGGCGGCTCTGTTGTTGGATATTCAGCCCGGCGATGAAGTGATCATGCCGAGCTTTACGTTTGTCTCCACTGCTAACGCTTTTGTCCTGCGCGGCGCGAAAATTGTGTTTGTCGATATTCGTCCGGATACGATGAATATTGACGAAACGCTGATTGAGGCGGCGATTACTGATAAAACCCGTGCTATCGTGCCGGTACACTACGCTGGCGTCGCTTGTGAAATGGACGTCATCATGGCGCTGGCGGATAAGTATAATCTGTTCGTTGTCGAGGATGCCGCCCAGGGCGTGATGTCCACGTACAAAGGGCGCGCGTTAGGAACGATCGGTCACATCGGCTGTTTTAGCTTCCATGAAACCAAAAATTACACCGCTGGCGGCGAAGGCGGCGCGACGCTGATCAACGATCGTACGCTGATTGAACGCGCGGAGATCATCCGCGAAAAAGGCACCAACCGTAGCCAGTTCTTCCGTGGTCAGGTGGACAAATACACCTGGCGGGATATCGGCTCCAGTTATTTGATGTCCGATCTGCAGGCTGCCTACCTGTGGGCGCAACTGGAGGCCGCCGATCGTATCAATCAACAGCGTCTGTCGCTGTGGCAGACTTACTACGATGCGTTAACGCCGCTGGCGCGCGCCGGGCGTATCGAGCTGCCTTCTATTCCGGAAAACTGCGGGCATAATGCCCACATGTTTTACATCAAACTGCGGGATATCGCCGATCGCAGCGCGCTGATTAATTTCCTGAAAGAGGCGGAAATCATGGCGGTATTCCATTACATTCCGCTGCATGATTGTCCGGCGGGCGATAAATTCGGCGAGTTTATCGGGGACGATGTCTACACCACAAAAGAGAGCGAACGTTTGTTGCGTCTGCCGCTGTTTTATAACCTTGCGCCCGTCGATCAACGAACGGTGATTACTACCTTGCTAAATTATTTCTCCTGATATGTCGCTTGCTAAAGCCTCCCTGTGGACGGCGGTCAGTACGCTGGTAAAAATTGGCGCCGGACTGCTGGTGGTGAAACTACTGGCCGTCTCTTTTGGCCCGGCGGGCGTCGGACAAGCGGGTAACTTCCGCCAGATGATTACCGTGCTGGGCGTATTGGCTGGCGCCGGGATCTTTAACGGCGTTACCAAACTCGTCGCACAACATCATGATGACCCGGCGCAGTTACGTACCGTGGTGGGAACCTCCTCCGCGATGGTATTGGGGTTCTCTACGCTGCTGGCGCTAGTCTTCCTGCTGGCGGCGGCGCCGATTAGCCAGGGATTGTTCGGTCATACGGACTATCAAGGGTTGGTGCGTCTGGTTGCGCTGGTACAAATGGGGATCGCCTGGGCGAACCTGCTGCTGGCGCTAATGAAGGGCTTTCGTGACGCGTCGGGTAATGCCTTATCGTTAATTGTCGGCAGCTTTTTGGGCGTCGCCGCCTGGTATCTCTGCTACCGTGTCGGCGGCTATGAAGGCGCTCTGCTTGGCCTGGCGCTGGTGCCGGCGCTGGTGGTAGTGCCAGCCGGTATAATACTGATTAAGCGCGGCACCGTCCCGCTACGCTATCTCAAGCCCTCCTGGAACAACGGTCTGGCAGGGCAGCTCAGTAAATTTACCCTGATGGCGCTGATTACCTCCGTTACGATGCCGGTCGCCTATGTGATGATGCGAAACCAACTGGCCGCGCACTATAGCTGGAGCGATGTCGGGATCTGGCAGGGCGTAAGCAGTATTTCTGACGCCTATCTGCAATTTATCACCGCCTCCTTCAGCGTTTACCTGTTACCCACGCTCTCACGCCTGACGGAAAAACAGGACATTACGCGCGAAGTAGTAAAAGCGCTGAAATTTGTTTTACCGGCGGTTGCGGCGGCGAGTTTTACCGTCTGGCTACTGCGCGATTTTGCTATCTGGCTGCTTTTTTCCGCCAAATTCACCGCGATGCGCGATCTGTTCGCCTGGCAGTTAGTGGGCGACGTGCTGAAAGTCGGCGCCTATGTTTTCGGTTATCTGGTGATTGCCAAAGCGTCGTTGCGATTTTACATTCTGGCTGAAATTAGCCAGTTCATTCTGTTAACGGCGTTCGCTCACTGGCTGATTCCCGCTCACGGCGCGCTGGGTGCGGCACAGGCTTATATGGCCACCTATATTGTCTATTTTTCACTTTGTTGCGGCGTATTTTTACTCTGGCGTAGGCGAGCATGACTGTACTGATTCACGTCCTGGGATCGGATATCCCTCACCATAACCACACCGTGCTGCGGTTTTTCAATGATACGCTGGCCGCCGCAAGCGAGCACGCGCGCGAATTTATGGTTGCCGGTGAAGATAACGGCTTCACGGAAAGCTGCCCGGCGCTCTCGCTTCGTTTTTATGGCAGTAAGAAAGCGCTGGCGCAGGCGGTCATCGCCAAAGCGAAAGCAAATCGTCGACAGAGATTCTTCTTTCACGGTCAGTTCAACACCAGCCTGTGGCTGGCGCTGTTAAGCGGCGGTATTAAGCCAGCTCAGTTTTACTGGCATATCTGGGGCGCGGATCTCTACGAAGTGTCCCACGGGCTGAAATTCCGCCTTTTCTACCCGCTTCGTCGTATCGCGCAGGGGCGAGTAGGGGGCGTATTCGCGACGCGCGGCGATCTCAGCTATTTTGCGCGCCAGCACCCGGGCGTACGCGGCGAGTTGCTCTATTTCCCGACGCGCATGGACCCTTCCCTGAATGCTATGGCAAAAGAGCGCCAACGTGCGGGGAAATTGACCATTTTGGTAGGGAACTCTGGCGATCGCAGTAACCAACATATTGCGGCGTTACGGGCGGTGTATCAGCAGTTTGGCGACACGGTAAACGTGGTGGTGCCGATGGGCTATCCGGCCAATAACCAGGACTATATTGATGAGGTTCGTCAGGCCGGTCTGGCGCTGTTTAGCGCCGAAAATCTACAAATTCTTAGCGAAAAAATGGAATTTGATGCCTATCTTGCGCTGTTGCGCCAGTGCGACCTCGGTTATTTTATTTTTGCCCGCCAACAGGGGATCGGGACGTTATGTCTGCTAATTCAGGCCGATATCCCGTGCGTACTGAATCGCGACAATCCTTTCTGGCAGGATATGGCGGAACAGCATCTGCCCGTCCTGTTTACCACGGACGATCTTAATGAGCAGGTCGTGCGCGAGGCGCAGCGTCAGCTCGCATCGGTAGATAAAAGCGGCATTACCTTCTTTAGCCCCAACTACCTGCAACCGTGGCATAATGCGTTGAGAATCGCCGCAGGAGAAGCCGAATGAGTTTAATGCAATTCAGCGGGCTGCTGGTGGTCTGGCTGCTCTCTACGCTGTTTATCGCCACGCTGACCTGGTTTGAATTCCGCCGCGTGCGTTTTAACTTCAACGTTTTCTTTTCGTTGCTGTTTTTGTTGACCTTCTTTTTTGGTTTTCCGCTAACCAGCGTGCTGGTATTTCGTTTCGACGTTGGCGTCGCGCCGCCGGAAATCTTATTGCAGGCTCTATTATCCGCCGCCTGTTTCTACGGCGTGTATTACGTGACCTATAAAACGCGTTTACGCAAACGCGTTGTGGATGTACCACGCAAGCCGCTATTTACCATGAACCGGGTGGAAACCCACCTTACCTGGGTGATCCTGATGGGCATCGCGCTGGTGAGCGTGGCGATTTTCTTTATGCATAACGGCTTTTTGCTGTTCCGGCTGCACTCCTACAGTCAGATATTTTCCAGCGAAGTCTCCGGCGTGGCGTTAAAACGGTTCTTCTATTTCTTCATTCCGGCGATGCTGGTGGTCTATTTCCTGCGCCAGGACAGCAAAGCGTGGCTGTTCTTTCTGGTGAGCACCGTCGCGTTTGGTCTGTTGACCTACATGATTGTCGGCGGCACGCGCGCTAACATCATTATTGCGTTTGCTATCTTCCTGTTTATCGGCATTATTCGGGGCTGGATCAGCCTGTGGATGCTGGCGGCGGCGGGCGTGCTGGGGATTGTCGGTATGTTCTGGCTGGCGCTCAAACGCTACGGATTAAATGTGAGCGGCGATGAGGCGTTCTATACGTTTCTTTATCTGACGCGCGATACCTTTTCGCCGTGGGAGAATCTGGCGCTGCTGTTGCAAAATTACCACAATATCGATTTTCAGGGGCTGGCCCCTATCGTGCGTGATTTCTACGTCTTTATTCCCACCTGGTTATGGCCGGGACGACCCAGTATCGTGCTGAATTCTGCGAATTACTTCACCTGGGAAGTCCTGAACAACCATTCTGGCCTGGCGATATCGCCAACGCTTATCGGATCGCTGGTGGTCATGGGCGGGGCGCTGTTTATTCCGCTCGGCGCGATCGTCGTCGGGCTGATTATCAAATGGTTCGACTGGCTGTATGAACTGGGTAACCGGGAGCCCAATCGCTATAAGGCGGCGATTCTGCACAGTTTCTGCTTTGGCGCCATCTTTAATATGATTGTGCTGGCGCGAGAAGGGCTGGATTCGTTTGTTTCGCGCGTGGTTTTCTTCCTGGTGGTTTTTGGCGCCAGCCTGCTGGTCGCTAAGCTTCTGTTCTGGTTATTTGATAGCGCCGGACTGATTCATAAACGTACAACTTCGCTCCCTCAGGCACAGGTGGAAGGAAAACTATGACCAATAATGCCGCTGCGCCCCTTTACTCGCTGCGTGGATTACCTCTGATTGGCTGGCGCGACATGTCACACGCGCTGAATTATCTGTTTGCCGATGGTCAACTGAAGCAAGGCACGTTGGTGGCGATCAACGCCGAAAAGCTGCTGACGGCGGAAGACAATCCGGAAGTCCGCGCGTTGATAGCGGCGGCGGAATTTAAATATGCCGATGGCATCAGCGTGGTGCGTTCAATACGTAAAAAATTTCCGCAGGCGCAGGTTTCTCGTGTGGCTGGCGCTGACCTTTGGGAAGCGTTAATGGCGCGCGCGGGTAAAGAAGGCACGCCGGTATTTCTTGTCGGCGGCAAGCCTGAGGTGCTGGCGCAGACGGAAGCAAAACTGCGGACGCAGTGGAACGTCAATATTGTGGGTAGCCAGGACGGTTACTTTACGCCGGAGCAGCGTCAGGCGCTATTTGCGCGTATCCATGCCAGCGGCGCGAAAATTGTCACCGTCGCGATGGGATCGCCAAAACAGGAATTACTCATGCGCGATTGTCGGGAAGTGCATCCCCATGCGCTATATATGGGGGTGGGCGGTACCTATGATGTGTTTACCGGTCACGTCAAACGCGCCCCAAAAATATGGCAGAACCTGGGGCTGGAGTGGTTGTATCGTCTGCTTTCTCAACCGAAGCGTATTACCCGCCAGATGCGTCTGCTGCGCTACCTTCGCTGGCACTATACTGGCGATCTCTAATTCTCCCTTCTGATGACTTGAGCAGCGGATTGTGCTTATGGCGCTGCTCATTTACAACATAATCGATGATTTCTTACACAATAAGTGCATTTTTTTAATGCTCCATTTGCCATTTGTCCAAATTTAAGAAAATATTCGCAACAATCGATGTACCCATAACAATAACCGGTACTACCGGAACCGTTGCAAACACGACATGAGGATTTATGGCAGAGAAAAAACCGGAGCTACAGCGTGGGCTGGAAGCTCGTCATATTGAATTGATTGCCCTCGGGGGCACCATCGGCGTCGGACTCTTTATGGGCGCCGCCAGTACGCTGAAATGGGCGGGCCCGTCAGTGCTGCTGGCGTATATCATCGCCGGATTGTTCGTCTTTTTCATCATGCGTTCGATGGGGGAGATGCTCTTTCTGGAACCTGTTACCGGCTCCTTTGCCGTGTACGCCCACCGGTATATGAGTCCTTTTTTTGGCTATCTTACCGCCTGGTCATACTGGTTTATGTGGATGGCGGTCGGGATCTCGGAAATTACCGCCATTGGGGTCTACGTCCAGTTCTGGTTTCCGGAGATGGCGCAGTGGATACCGGCGCTGATTGCCGTCGGACTGGTTGCGTTGGCGAATTTGGCTGCGGTGCGCCTGTATGGTGAAATCGAGTTCTGGTTTGCGATGATCAAAGTCACCACGATTATTGTGATGATCATCATCGGCTTGGGGGTGATTTTCTTCGGCTTTGGTAACGGCGGCCAGGCGATTGGCTTTGGTAATCTGACCGAGCATGGCGGCTTTTTTGCCGGCGGCTGGAAAGGCTTTCTGACCGCATTATGTATCGTGGTGGCCTCTTATCAAGGGGTTGAGTTGATCGGTATTACCGCCGGTGAAGCGAAGAATCCGCAGGTGACGTTGCGTAGCGCGGTGGGTAAAGTGCTGTGGCGTATCCTGATTTTTTATGTTGGCGCGATTTTCGTGATCGTCACCATTTTCCCGTGGAATGAGATTGGCAGCAACGGCAGCCCCTTTGTGCTCACCTTCGCGAAAATCGGCATCACCGCCGCGGCAGGCATTATCAACTTTGTCGTGCTGACGGCGGCGCTCTCCGGCTGTAACAGCGGAATGTATAGCTGTGGGCGTATGCTTTACGCGCTGGCGAAAAACCGTCAACTGCCGGCGGCAGTCGCGAAAGTCTCTCGCCACGGCGTGCCGGTCGCGGGCGTGGCGCTCTCTATTTTGATTTTGCTGGTAGGTTCTTGCCTGAACTACATCATCCCCAATCCGCAGCGCGTCTTTGTTTACGTTTATAGCGCCAGCGTACTGCCGGGGATGGTGCCGTGGTTTGTCATTCTGATTAGCCAACTGCGCTTTCGTCGGGCGCATAAAGAAGCGATTGCGGATCATCCTTTTCGTTCCATTATGTTTCCGTGGGCGAACTATTTGACGATGGCGTTTCTGGTTTGCGTTTTAATCGGCATGTACTTTAATGAAGATACGCGCATGTCGCTGTTTGTCGGCGTCATCTTCCTGCTGGCCGTCACGCTGGTCTACAAAGTTTTCGGTCTGAATCGTCACGGAACCGCCCACAAGGTGGGGGAATAAGCGCCAAAATGCGCAAAGCATAACCAAACGCGCATTTTATTTAAAAAGGCACTGGACAGCGGGGTGTGAAGTCCGTATTATCCACCCCCGCAACGGCGCTAAGCGCCCGTAGCTCAGCTGGATAGAGCGCTGCCCTCCGGAGGCAGAGGTCTCAGGTTCGAATCCTGTCGGGCGTACCATTTATTTAGGTGCTTGAGCTGCGGTGGTTTAATACCGCGTAAAAAGTTTCAGTGGTGGCTATAGCTCAGTTGGTAGAGCCCTGGATTGTGATTCCAGTTGTCGTGGGTTCGAATCCCATTAGCCACCCCATTAATATAGAGTTGTGAAACGCGAAGGTGGCGGAATTGGTAGACGCGCTAGCTTCAGGTGTTAGTGTCCTTACGGACGTGGGGGTTCAAGTCCCCCCCCTCGCACCACGACTCAATGAATTGAACTAAAAATTCAAAAAAGCAGTATATCGGCGAGTAGCGCAGCTTGGTAGCGCAACTGGTTTGGGACCAGTGGGTCGGAGGTTCGAATCCTCTCTCGCCGACCAATTTTGAACCCCGCTTAGGCGGGGTTTTTTGTTTTCTGTTCATTTTCAACTACTTATCCCACACGTGTTGCCATTATGGTTTATTGGCGATATCCCAGGCTTCATTTGTCGCTATTCGGTGACGAATAATCTATTGATTTATAATCACTTTATAAAAAGCATCCTGTTCTGTCTCCGCCGGGCGACACGCTAAAACCTCGCCAGCGGCGGGGGGATGACAATCGCGTGAATTCTCTACGTTTTTTTAATGCCTGCGCCTGTTTTTTAGCGGTGCAAAGATGGCACGTTATGTGCAATAATGTACGGGTAGATGCTCATTCCATCTCTTATGTTCGCCTTCTGGCCTCATAAACTCAGGAATGATGCAGAGCCGTTTACGGTGCTTATCGTCCACTGACAGATGTCGCTTACGCCTCATCAAACACCCTGGACACAACGTTGAGTGAAGCACCCCTTTATGTTGTCATACAGACCTGTTTTGACGCCTGCCCCTTAACCGGGCAGGCGTTTTTTTATGCATCCCGAATGATTTTGCGTAGGCGGTAAGCCCGGTAAGCGAAGCGCCACCGGGCAAGAGGGAATTACTGCGGGGGATTGTTCTGTAATGTCAGCATCAGGCCGTCGCGCCGCATGGCGGCGGCCTCTTCCGGTTGATGCAGTCGATCAAGCGCATCGGCAAGCCAGGCATAATCATACGCGTCCGGGCGTTGTTTCAGCGCGGCGCGGAAAGCCAGGGTCGCCTCCTGCCATTCACCGTGTTTCATTAGCGACTGGCCGAGCGTGCTCCATAACAGCGGGCGATCGCCTACCGTCTTGATTTGCTGACGCAGCACTTTCTCCAGTTGTTCCGGATTATTGGTTCTGAGGCGAGGAATGGGCAGCACCAGCCGATCGTCATACTGGCGTTTCAGACCGTCGATGATAATCTGCTGCGCCATATCATGATCGTCACACTCGATTAGATGCTCGGCCATCGCGACCTGCAGCGCCACCTGATGGCGGGTTTTACGGCTTTGGTTTTTCCACCAGGTGCGTAATCCTTCGCTGCCCTGCTCGGCGCGCGCCTGATCCATGAGTCCTATCCACGCCTGTTGTTCGAGCATGGCGCGATGCGCTTCATCGCCGACGTGCGCTTTCGCCATGGATGGGATGATATCCAGTAAAGAACTCCATGCGCTGGTACGAATATAGGCCTGCTCCGCCAGACGCAGAACTTCCGGGTGACGCGGCGTGACCTCCAGCAGTTTGTCCACGCCGTGACGCGCCGCGTGATTTTCATTGCGCGCCAGCTGTAAGCGCACGCGCGTGATCTCGACCGGGATGGTGTCGTTCCCCGCCAGCTCTGCCGCACGTTCAAGGTGCTGATTAGCGCGCGCTTCATCGCCGCGCTGCTGCGCCGCTTCTGCCGCCAGCAGATAATTTACCACCGGTTGTTCAGCATGGTCGGCATTTTTTGACATCAGCTTTTCAACCTGCTGATAATCGCCCTCCGCCAGCTTCAGCAGCGCCTGTTCGGTCTGCTTGCGGGCGCGACGGCGTTTACGACCGGCAAACCAACCGCGGGTGTGCGCGCCGGTACGAAACAGACGGCGTAGTAACCACTCAATGGCGAATAGCACCACCATAGCGACGATGAGAATGATCGCCAGGCCGGTGACGCTGGTTTCAATGTTGTAGGTATCGGTCTGGATTAACACATAGCCCTGGTGACCGGCTATCATCGGGCCGACCACGATACCCGCGAGCAACAACACAAAGAGCAATAATACTTTTAGCATCATTATTCTCCTTGCGGCGCGGCTGCCGGAGCGTCTGTCTGCGTGGCAGGCGCTGCCGTAGAGACTGTCGGTTGCGCCAGCAGATTACGCACGCGGGTTTGCATCAGTTTTTCAAGAATCGCCTGGCTTCCCAGAGTTTCCGGCAGATCCATCGTGATATTTTGCTGGCTTAATTTATCGACCTCCTCCAGGAAGGCTTTTGTCGCGGCGTCGTCAGTATCGTAATAAGCGCGAACCCAGGTCGAAACGTTATCCAGCGCCTGACGGTATGTTTCTTCCTGATGGCGTGGCACGGCCTGCGCGGCGACTAACAGGCGGGAGCGAATATTTTCGCGTAAATAGACGTCCTGGTTGGGCGCCAACAGCGGTACGGCGGTATCATCGCGGCGGCGAATGGTAATAAAGCTGTCCATAAAGTTCTGCCAGCTTTTTTGCAGGTTAACGCGCCATTCGCTTAACGAGCTGGACAGCTCGCTGCTGTCTGAATCCATCGGCGAACCATCAGTATCGTTATCCGCCAGACGCAGGTTATCGATTTGGTTAGAGAGCTGATTGAGCTTGAGAATAATGCCGTCGTAGTCGATCTGCGCAACGGATGACAGGCTGGCGATATCGTCAGTAATCGCGCGTCGTGCGGTAATCAGGCTGGGGTCATTCATGTCCGCCAGACTGGCGTCAGCGCTTTTGAGCAGCGCAGCGGCGGTAGTGACGTCCTGATCGCTCCACAGCTTACGTCCGGCGAGTTTCACCAGGAAATCAGCCTGCGCCAGCAGCCAGGTTTTAGCATCGCTGCCGGAAATGGTGGCGACTTTTTGTTGTACTTCATCAAGCTGTTTCGCCAGCGCCGCCTGTTGGCGATTCGCGTCATCTAACTGCGCCGCTTGTTTTTTGATAATCCCTTCCAGCTCCGCTTTTTGGCTCTCCTGCGCCTTTTGCAAGGCGGTCAGTTGCGTCGCCAGCGCATCGCTGGTTTCCGTTTGCGCGGTTGCTTGCTGTTTCCCCCAGCCATAAAGCCCAATACCTGCCGCCAGGGCAATCGCAATCGCCACCGCGCTTAATACCAGCGCGGCGCCGTTCTTACTTTTTTTCTCGGTATTAACTGGCTGTGGCGTGGTTTCCACGCTCTCCCTGGTCTCATCAACCACGGCGGAGGATTTTTCTTGTTCCGTCATTATGGCATCCCATTATGAGAGTTATTGTAATGCGCGCAACAGCGCATCGTTGTCGGCGTTATCAGCGACCTTAATATCTTGCCAGCCCAGCTCCCGGGCAAGGTGCGCCAGACGTTCACTGACGACCAATAGCCGACAGCGTAGTAACCAGTGCTCACGATACCACTCGGGAGTCAGCGACCAGAGCCGTTGCAACATCTCGCCGCTGGTAACAACAAGCGTTGTTACGCCGCGAGTATGCCAGCGCATCGCTTCTTCCGCGCCATCGTAATGTTTCGCACATCGTTGATAACATTCACAAAAACTGACTTCGGCTCCGCGAGCTGTCAGGGTTTCGCCCAGCAGTTCGCGGCCGCCATTGCCACGCAAAATCAGCGCGCGTTTGCCCGCAATATTTTGTAATTCAGGTAATTGTAGCAAGGCTTCGCTGATTTCCCGATCCAATGGATAACGAATATCGAACCCGCTAACGGTATGAAGGGCGAGCGCCGTGGTGCGGCCAATCGCGAAATAGCGCGGCGACGCAGGCCAGTTTCGGCCATCCCGCTGGAGCTGGGCGTGAGCAAAGGCGACGGCGTGCTGTGAAAGGGCAAAAACCAGATCGTTTTCCGTCAGCGTCGCCAGGCGGTCGGCCAGGGTGGGTAGCTCCCGGCCGGCGACAAATTCAATCAGTGGAAAACTCCAGGCCACCTGCCCCAGTGCGCGCAGACGGCTCACTAACGCTTCCCCTGCGGGAGAGGGGCGGGTGATCAGAATACTCATGCGGGCGTCTCGCCGTTATAAACTTCTGTCAGAATCGCGCGTGCGCCGTTTTCCAGCAGTTCCTCTGCAAGCGAGATGCCCATTTGCTCCGCCTGCTCGGGAGAACCACGACGTTCGCCGCGCACCATCACCGAACCGTCCGGCGCGCCAACCAGCGCGCGTAACCAAATTTCACCGTTGATGATTTCTGCATAGCTGCCAATCGGCACCTGACACCCGCCTTCCAGGCGGGTGTTCATAGCGCGTTCCGCCGTTACGCGCAGCGCGGTTTGCGAGTGATTCAACGGTGCGAGCAGCGCCTGCGTTCGCGCGTCGTCAAGACGACACTCAATCCCGACGGCGCCCTGGCCTACGGCAGGAAGTGAAACGTCGGGCGGCAAGGCTGTGCGAATGCGCGACTCCAGACCTAAGCGTTTCAGACCGGCCACGGCCAGGATAATGGCGTCATAGTCGCCGTTGTCCAGCTTGCCGAGACGTGTGCCGACGTTGCCGCGCAACGAACGGATAATGAGGTCCGGACGGCGTTCCGCCAGTTGACACTGGCGACGCAAACTGGACGTCCCGACGATACTACCCGCGGGCAGATCGTCCAGACTGTGATATTTATTCGAGACAAACGCGTCGCGCGGATCTTCGCGCTCGCAAATGGTCACCAGACCGAGACCGTCCGGGAAGGCCACCGGAACGTCTTTCATAGAGTGCACGGCGATATCAGCGCGCTTTTCCAGCAGCGCGATTTCAAGCTCTTTAACAAACAGTCCCTTACCGCCCACTTTCGCCAGGGGAGTATCAAGGATCACGTCGCCGCGTGTGACCATCGGCACCAGTTCTACCGTCAGTCCCGGATGGGTTGCCATCAATGCGTCTTTGACATAATGTGCCTGCCAAAGCGCAAGGGGACTTTGGCGTGTGGCAATTCTTAAAACATTGTCTAACATGCTTGTTACCGTCATTATCAATCATTGACCATCCTAACATCCTTATAGAGAGTATGTTAGTTTTCCGGTCACCGTGAGTGAGAGGATAAGGCGCAGTGTCGTCAATGACAGTGAATAATGACGAGAAACCGCCAGCCCGTATTTAAGAATTTACACGCAGCGAACGGTGCTACACTTGTATGTAGCGCATCTTTCTTTACGGTCAATGAGCAAGGTGTTAAATTGATCACGTTTTAGACCATTTTTTCGTCGGTATTGGATAAAAATATGCAGGCGAGAAAGGGTAACGGTTATTTTTGACATACGGTTTATCCCGAATGGCGACGGTCAAGTACTGACCTGCACCATGACGGGTAGCAACATCAGGCGATACGTCTTGTACCTCTATATTGAGACTCTGAAACAGAGACTGGATGCCATAAATCAACTGCGTGTGGATCGCGCGCTTGCTGCCATGGGACCCGCTTTTCAGCAGGTTTACAGTCTTCTGCCGACATTATTGCACTATCACCATCCACTGATGCCGGGTTACCTTGATGGTAACGTTCCCAGCGGTATTTGCTTCTACACGCCTGATGAAACCCAACGCCACTATCTGAACGAACTTGAGCTGTACCGCGGTATGACGCCGCAGGACCCGCCGAAGGGCGAGCTGCCGATTACCGGCGTTTACACTATGGGTAGCACCTCCTCGGTCGGGCAGAGCTGCTCGTCCGACCTGGATATCTGGGTGTGCCATCAGTCCTGGCTCGACGGCGAAGAGCGTCAGTTGCTGCAACGTAAATGCAGCCTGCTGGAAAGCTGGGCCGCCTCGCTTGGCGTTGAGGTGAGCTTCTTCCTGATCGACGAGAACCGTTTCCGCCATAACGAAAGCGGCAGTCTGGGCGGGGAAGACTGTGGTTCTACGCAGCATATCCTGTTGCTTGATGAGTTTTATCGTACCGCTGTGCGCCTGGCCGGGAAGCGTATCCTGTGGAGTATGGTGCCGTGCGACGAAGAAGAGCATTACGACGACTATGTCATGACGCTCTACGCGCAGGGCGTATTAACGCCAAACGAATGGCTGGATCTGGGGGGCTTAAGCTCGCTCTCCGCCGAAGAGTACTTTGGCGCCAGCCTGTGGCAGCTATACAAGAGCATTGACTCGCCGTACAAAGCGGTGCTGAAAACGCTGCTGCTGGAAGCCTACTCATGGGAATATCCCAACCCACGTTTGCTGGCGAAAGATATTAAACAACGTCTGCATGACGGTGAAATCGTATCGTTTGGACTCGATCCCTACTGCATGATGCTGGAACGGGTCACTGAATACCTGACGGCGATTGAAGATCCGACGCGGCTGGATTTAGTCCGCCGCTGCTTTTACCTGAAAGTGTGCGAGAAATTAAGTCGCGAGCGCGCCTGCGTAGGCTGGCGTCGGGAAGTATTAAGCCAGTTAGTCAGCGAGTGGGGATGGGACGACGCGCGTCTGACCATGCTCGATAATCGCGCAAACTGGAAAATCGATCAGGTGCGCGAAGCCCACAACGAATTGCTCGACGCCATGATGCAGAGCTATCGTAATCTGATTCGCTTTGCGCGGCGCAACAACCTCAGCGTGAGTGCCAGCCCGCAGGATATCGGCGTACTGACGCGTAAGCTGTACGCGGCTTTTGAAGCGTTGCCGGGTAAAGTCACGCTGGTGAACCCGCAGATATCGCCGGATCTGTCCGAGCCGAATTTAACCTTTATCCATGTGCCGCCGGGACGCGCCAACCGTTCAGGCTGGTATCTCTACAACCGCGCGCCGAACATGGATTCCATCATCAGCCATCAGCCGCTGGAATATAACCGTTATCTTAATAAGCTGGTCGCGTGGGCGTGGTTCAACGGCCTGCTGACGTCGCGAACGCATCTGTTTATTAAGGGCAACGGTATTGTCGACCTGCCTAAGTTGCAGGAGATGGTCGCCGATGTTTCGCACCATTTCCCGCTGCGCTTGCCTGCTCCGACGCCGAAAGCGCTCTACAGCCCCTGTGAAATTCGCCATCTGGCGATTATCGTTAACCTCGAATATGACCCGACGGCGGCGTTTCGCAATAAAGTGGTCCATTTTGACTTCCGTAAGCTGGACGTTTTCAGCTTTGGCGAAGAGCAAAACTGTCTGATAGGCAGTATCGACTTGTTATATCGCAACTCGTGGAACGAAGTGCGTACTCTGCACTTTAACGGCGAGCAGGCGATGATCGAAGCGCTGAAAACGATTCTGGGGAAAATGCACCAGGATGCCGCGCCGCCGGATAGCGTCGAAGTGTTCTGCTACAGTCAGCATCTTCGCGGTCTGATTCGCACCCGCGTGCAGCAACTGGTCTCCGAATGTATCGAGCTACGTCTTTCCAGCACCCGTCAGGAGACCGGTCGCTTCAAGGCGCTGCGGGTTTCCGGGCAGACGTGGGGACTATTCTTCGAACGCTTGAATGTCTCGGTGCAGAAGCTGGAGAACGCTATCGAATTCTACGGCGCGATTTCGCATAACAAGCTGCACGGGCTGTCGGTACAGGTGGAAACCAACCAGGTGAAATTGCCGTCAGTGGTGGATGGCTTCGCCAGCGAAGGGATCATTCAGTTCTTCTTTGAAGAAACGGGCGATGAGAAAGGCTTTAATATTTATATTCTGGATGAAAGTAACCGGGCGGAAGTGTATCACCACTGCGAAGGTAGCAAGGAAGAACTGGTGCGCGACGTCAGTCGCTTCTATTCGTCATCGCACGATCGCTTCACGTATGGCTCCAGTTTTATCAACTTTAACCTGCCGCAGTTCTACCAGATAGTGAAAACCGATGGCCGCGCGCAGGTGATCCCATTCCGTACGCAGCCTATCAACACCGTGCCGCCAGCAAACCAGGATCATGACGCGCCGCTATTGCAGCAGTATTTTTCGTAAGTGCTGCGCCGGGCAAAGCTGCCCGGCTGGCGTTCACCGCTTCACATTAACTTCACCCAACTTCGTTACCGTGACCTCCGCATTTGGTTTACAGGAGGAGGTTTGAGGTGGCAGATGCGTTCATTTTGTTAGGGATAGTCATGGCGATGGTCAGCCTCGGCTTCATTCTTATAAATAAGTTATTCTGTTTTATATCTGCTGGGTGCCTGCTCTCGCTATGCGCCAGCATGGCCAGTTTTCAACTCTGGGATGCGTCTTACTGGGGGCGATGGGGAAAAGTATGTCCCGGTCTGGATGTGATCATCTCCTGCGACAATTACCATTTTCTCTATGATCTGGGATGGGAATTGTACGGTATCGCCTTTTTGTTCTTTACCGCGTTAATGCTCACATGTGCGGCCATTATTCTTATCAATATGATTATGGCTTTAGAGCGATACTGTGCCGGATGGCGGCGCTAACACGCCTTATCCAGCCTACATTCGAAGAATGCTCATTGAGCGGAACAAGGTTTAGACAATATTTTTTCTTATACAATTTATGTAGTAATATCCAGACCGTTCAAAATGCTATCGCGTCTTTCATTGTTTTCGTAAATATGTTTTGAAAAACCATATTAGAAACAAAAGCTCTTTAATGGTTTCTTATGGATGTTTTTATAAAAGGATATTATATGTCAATAAACAACCCTATTCTTATTTACGTGAATAAGAAACGACAAATAAAATTAGCTCTGTTTTATTCAGTGGTAGCTATAGCTCTTATGATGAGCCTCTTTCTAAATTATAGTATTATGCTAAAGATGGTGTGTGTTTTTTTAATACTCCTCATGATAGCAGGCGCAAGTGCTTACTGGTACTCCGCCTTTTCAGGAAAGCCACAGCTAACGTTGAACCAGGAGGGAGTAACATTACACACAACCAGGCTACCAATAGTTTACTGGCATGAAATCGACTATGTTGGTGAGCGTGTTAGCGATAATACGCCTGTGCTGGCCGTTTTTGTCAAAGATGTTGAGCTTTATTGTCAGCGAATTACTAATGAGAAAATGCGTAATAATTTTCTGTCATTATTGAATAAGCATGGAAGTAATCGCGTGATGAATATCTCTCTAAACGATCTCGATTATGATTCAGATGAGTTACAGGATATTTTTAAAATGGCTGTTGCCAGAAACCTGGAACAATAGGGTAGAGATATATGTTTTTTGTTATTACTCACCATATTGATGTGCTGCCTCTGGCAACCCTACCCACACATGAAACATGCCCTTATTGTAATAATCAGGATGTATGGTTGATTATTCGCCAAAAAAGGACCCGTACATGTGGTCTGTCTCAGGCGAGAAAAAGAGATAAGTTTGGTTTAGCGATATGCAATCATTGCAGCAATGAAATCAAGGAAAAACGTTGGTCACCAGCGTTACGTCAACTTTTTACCGAGCAGAAGCCACTATTTAACCTAACCTTTTGGCAACGCTACGGTTTTTGGGTTGGTTGGTTGAGTGTATGGCCCGCGCTGTTTCTGGCAACCTGGCTGTATTTCACATTTCGGGGTTGGTAATACGACCGCATATCTCGTTAAATATACGCAGGAAAGCGCTATTCTTCTGGCTCTCCTGCGGAATTAAAACTTAGCGAAAACTCACCTTTTCACCCGCTTGCTGCGTCGCCGCCTGCTCCAGCAGCTCCCAGAAGGTTTCGCCGCTGCGATCGCAAACCCACTCGTCGCCTTTCAGATCGAAATGATAGCCGCCCTGTTTGGTCGCCAGCCACACCTGGTGCAACGGCTCCTGACGGTTAATAATGATCTTACTGCCGTTTTCAAAGCTGATGGTCAACACGCCGCCGTTGATTTCACAGTCGATATCGCTGTCGCCGTCCCAGTTATCGAGGCGTTCTTCAATGGTGAGCCACAGGGCGTCAGCCAGGCGATGAAATTCACTGTCGTTCATTGTTTTATCCCGCTATTGAGTGATATCGCCAGTATAAGGGGAAGCGTCAGCTTCTGGAACCGATACGAATTACCGTTGTGAGCGGTAAAGGATAAAACCCAGCGGTAGATAAATGACGATAAATAGCGCACTGGTGATAAGTATGACGGACGCGTTAACCGGGAAATGGTTCAGCGCCGACAGCATTGCCACCATCAGCGCGACGCAGCCGCCGCAGAGGAGAAAATGCAACAGGATTAAGGGGGCGCGCGGCTTTGCTTTGATATCCAAAAGAGCGCTAAGCAGACCGAGTACCGCGCTTATCGTCAGAACCCCGGCAGCTTCAACACCGTTTATCGTGCCGTGCATAACGCTTTCAACAATGACGTAAATGCATGAACCGATCCCCACGCCCCGAAGGGCGTTTTTCAGATGTTTAATCAAGTGCGCAAAACGGTTTAGCGGCGTCATTTTTGGCATTCCTCCGCCTGCGTTATGATGATGATATCTTTATTATTGGTGTACATGACGTTCCTATTCAGAGTATGCGTCTTATCCGGGCAGGGGGATGCTGTTCGGTAAAGCTGGCTGCCAATCCACGTATAAACATAGCGGTTGTCATACGCAAAACGCTCGGTGACTTTTAGCGGCCCATTGATGCTAAAGACATGAATACCCTGACCTTGCTGGCTATCACGCATAAAATAGCCATGCTCTTTTCCGGCGTTAATTTCCCGGTTCAGGAAGGGGGCTGTGCTATCCAGTTCCAGCCCTGAGTTGCCGGGTTAATCAATGAATTGGGTAACCGACGCAGGCGTTTGAAATTCACCTCCGGCAACGAAAGATTGTTCTCCTCTTCTGGCTGGAGATAAACCACGCCGCTGCCTTGCCGTTGATAAACATTGTGCGGAGATTCACTCAGCCGGCATCCCCAGGCGGGAGGCAGCAGAAGTGAAAGCGAAAAAAGGCAAAACAAATTACGATATTGCATAAGGTCATCCGGACGTGGTACGTAAACCTAAAGTGATTAGCAAAGCATGTTCCCTGATGTAAATGCGCAATAATCATGGCAACGCGCCGCTTTTCAGATTTTATAAAGAGCCCCTAAACGCTTGCTTTTACGCCTTCTCCTGCGATGATAGAAAATAGAAAGCATGAACTTACAGGCAATCCATAATGAAAAACGTGTTTAAGACACTCGCTGTACTTCTGACTCTGTTCAGCCTGACGGGCTGCGGTTTGAAAGGGCCGCTTTATTTCCCGCCAGCCGATAAAAATGCGCCGCCGCCGACGAAAAAAGTCGATTCGCAAACGCAGTCCACGATGCCCGATAAGAACGATCGCGCAACGGGAGATGGCCCGTCCCAGGTCAATTACTGAGGATAGTTTTCTGTCCCCGCGTGAACGGAGTGAATGATGCAATTCTCTAAAATGCATGGCCTTGGCAACGATTTTATGGTCGTCGACGCGGTAACGCAGAATGTCTTTTTTTCGCCGGAACTGATTCGTCGGCTATCCGACAGACACCTGGGCGTAGGGTTTGATCAGCTGCTGGTGGTTGAGCCGCCCTATGATCCTGAGTTGGACTTTCATTACCGCATCTTCAACGCCGACGGCAGTGAAGTTTCGCAGTGCGGCAATGGCGCGCGCTGTTTCGCGCGATTTGTTCGCCTGAAAGGGCTAACCAATAAACGCGACATTCGGGTCAGTACCGCGAATGGCCGGATGGTACTGAGCGTCACGGAAGATGAACTGGTGCGGGTGAATATGGGGGAGCCAAACTTTGAACCCGCGCAGGTGCCTTTTCGCGCCAACAAAGCGGAAAAGACGTATATTATGCGAGCGGCGGAACAGACCATATTGTGCGGCGTGGTTTCAATGGGTAATCCGCACTGTGTCATTCAGGTTGATAACGTCGACACGGCGGCCGTTGAAACACTGGGGCCGGTTCTGGAAAGCCATGAGCGTTTTCCGGAACGCGCCAACATTGGTTTTATGCAGGTTGTAAGACGTGAGCATATCCGGCTGCGAGTCTATGAACGCGGCGCAGGGGAGACCCGCGCGTGCGGCAGCGGCGCGTGCGCTGCCGTTGCCGTGGGGATTCAGCAGGGGCTGCTGGCTGAAGAAGTACGCGTGGAATTACCGGGCGGTCGGCTGGATATCGCCTGGAAAGGTCCGGGTCATCCGTTATACATGACTGGTCCGGCGGCACATATCTACGACGGATTTATCCATTTATGAAGCAACCAGAGGAAGAACTACAGGAAACGCTCACGGAACTGGACGATCGAGCGGTCGTCGATTACCTGCGCCACCACCCTGAGTTTTTTATCCGTAACGCCCATGCCGTGGAAGCGATGCGTGTTCCACATCCCGTGCGGGGAACGGTTTCGCTCGTTGAGTGGCATATGGCCCGCGCGCGTAATCACATCAATGTGCTTGAAGAAAATATGACGCTGCTGATGGAACAGGCTCATGCCAATGAAAGCCTGTTTTATCGCTTGCTGCATCTGCAAAGCCGTCTGGTCGCCGCGGATAGTCTGGATGAGATGCTGATGCGGTTTCACCGCTGGGCGCGCGATTTGGGGCTTGCCGGCGCGACGCTGCGTTTGTTCCCGGATCGGTGGCGTCTTGGCGCGCCATCGCGCTATACGCATCTGGCTTTAAACCGTCAGGCCTTCGAGCCGCTGCGTATTCAACGACTGGGACAGTCGCAGCATTATCTTGGCCCGCTAAACGGCCCGGAACTGCTGGTGGTCTTGCCGGAGGCGAAGGCTGTAGGCTCGGTAGCCATGTCGATGATGGGCAGCGATGGCGACCTCGGGGTGATACTCTTCAGCAGCCGTGACCCGCACCACTATCAGCCGGGGCAGGGGACGCAGCTTTTACAGGAGATCGCGCTGATGCTGCCGGAACTGCTGGAACGCTGGATTAAACGCGTATGACGGATGTCGCGCTTTCTCAGGATGTCTCGCGGTTCCTGCGCTATTTAGGCGTGGAGCGCCAGCTTAGCCCTATTACCCTGCTGAACTACCAGCGTCAGCTTGATGCCATTATCGCTTTAGCCGGAGAAACCGGGCTGAAAAGCTGGCAACAATGTGACGCTGCGATTGTGCGCAGTTTTGCGGTGCGCAGTCGGCGCAAAGGGCTTGGCCCTGCCAGTCTGGCGCTACGTCTCTCGGCATTGCGAAGCTTTTTTGACTGGTTAGTCAGTCAGGGCGAATTGAAAGCTAACCCGGCGAAGGGCGTCTCCGCACCGAAAGCGCCGCGTCATCTGCCGAAAAATATTGATGTCGACGACGTTAACCGCCTGCTGGACATCGATCTTAACGATCCGCTCGCCGTACGTGACCGGGCGATGCTGGAGGTCATGTACGGCGCGGGACTGCGTTTATCCGAACTGGTTGGCCTGGATATAAAGCACCTCGATCTTGATACCGGCGAAGTGTGGGTAATGGGTAAAGGCAGCAAAGAGCGACGCCTGCCGATTGGCCGTAACGCGGTGACGTGGATTGAGCACTGGCTGGATCTGCGCGGCCTGTTCGCCAGCGACGAAGAGGCGTTATTCCTGTCGAAGCTCGGCAAGCGTATCTCCGCGCGCAATGTCCAAAAACGGTTCGCCGAATGGGGCATAAAGCAGGGGCTAAACAGCCACGTGCATCCACATAAGCTGCGCCATTCGTTCGCGACCCATATGCTGGAATCGAGCGGCGATCTGCGCGGCGTGCAAGAGCTGCTGGGTCATGCCAACCTTTCCACCACCCAAATTTATACTCATCTTGATTTTCAACACCTTGCTTCAGTGTACGACGCGGCGCATCCGCGCGCTAAACGGGGGAAATAATGCGTTTTTACCGGCCTTTGGGGCGTATTGCCGCGCTCACCTTTGACCTGGATGATACCCTTTATGATAACCGTCCGGTGATTTTGCGTACTGAGCAGGAAGCGCTCGCTTTTATGCAAAATTATCACCCGTCGCTACGTTCGTTTCAAAACGTCGATTTACAGCGGATACGGCAGGCGGTGCGTGAAGCGGAGCCGGAAATCTATCATGACGTTACCCGCTGGCGCCATCGCGCGATAGAGCAGGCCATGCGGGATGCGGGATTATCGGCGCAGGAGGCCATTGCCGGCGCGAATGCGGCGATGATGCATTTTGCCAAATGGCGCAGCCAGATTGAGGTTCCGCAGGCTACCCATGAGACGTTACAGCAGCTTGCGAAAAAATGGCCGCTGGTGGCGATCACTAACGGCAATGCCCAGCCGGAACTGTTTGGCCTCGGCGATTACTTTAAGTTTGTACTGCGCGCCGGCCCGGATGGACGTTCCAAGCCGTTTAGCGACATGTATTTCCGGGCGGCGGAAAAACTGCATGTGCCGATCGGCGAGATCCTGCATGTCGGCGACGATCTGACTACCGATGTGGCTGGCGCTATTCGCTGTGGGATGCAGGCCTGCTGGATCAAGCCGGAAAATGCCGACCTGATGCGGACGCAGGACAGCCGTTTACTGCCGCATATCGAAATTTCGCGGTTGGCATCTCTCACCTCGCTGATATAATCACCAGTAGTTCTGTATAAATTCCCAGTTATTCTGGCGGATGGCGCTATGCTTATCCGCCCTACGATAAGTAGCCCCGGTAAGCGAAGCGCCACCGGGCGTTTTTAGTTTTCATGTTTTTACGCGGCGGTGCCAATGGACGTTTCTTACCTGCTCGACAGCCTTAATGATAAACAGCGCGAAGCGGTGGCCGCGCCACGTAGCAACATGCTGGTGTTGGCGGGCGCGGGAAGCGGGAAAACCCGCGTGCTGGTGCACCGTATCGCCTGGTTACTGAGCGTAGAAAACAACTCGCCATATTCCATCATGGCGGTGACCTTTACCAATAAAGCGGCGGCGGAAATGCGCCATCGTATTGGCCAGTTGATGGGGACCAGCCAGGGCGGAATGTGGGTAGGGACGTTCCACGGTCTGGCGCACCGCCTGCTGCGCGCGCATCATATGGACGCTAATTTGCCGCAGGATTTCCAGATTCTCGACAGCGAAGATCAGATGCGTTTGCTTAAACGCCTGATTAAGGCGATGAATCTTGATGAGAAGCAGTGGCCGCCGCGTCAGGCGATGTGGTACATCAATAGCCAGAAAGACGAAGGGCTACGCCCGCACCATATCCAAAGCTATGGCAATCCGGTGGAACAGACCTGGCAGAAGGTGTATCAGGCCTATCAGGAAGCGTGCGATCGCGCTGGTCTGGTGGATTTCGCCGAGCTACTGCTGCGCGCTCATGAACTATGGCTGAACAAGCCGCACATCCTGCAACACTATCGCGAGCGGTTTACTAACATCCTGGTGGACGAATTCCAGGATACCAACAACATTCAGTACGCCTGGGTTCGTCTGCTGGCGGGCGATACCGGTAAGGTGATGATCGTTGGCGACGATGACCAGTCGATCTACGGCTGGCGCGGGGCCCAGGTAGAGAACATCCAGCGCTTCCTCAATGATTTCCCCGGCGCGCAGACCATTCGTCTGGAGCAGAATTACCGCTCGACCAGCAACATCCTTAGCGCGGCGAACGCTCTGATTGAGAATAACAATGGACGTTTGGGTAAAAAGCTGTGGACTGACGGCGTTGATGGCGAACCGATATCGCTGTACTGCGCTTTCAACGAACTGGATGAAGCGCGCTTTGTGGTTAACCGTATCAAAACCTGGCAGGACAACGGCGGCGCGCTTGCGCAATGCGCCATCCTTTATCGCAGCAACGCCCAGTCGCGCGTGCTGGAAGAAGCGTTATTACAGGCCAGTATGCCGTACCGGATTTACGGCGGTATGCGCTTCTTCGAACGCCAGGAGATCAAAGATGCGCTCTCTTATCTGCGTTTGATTGCCAATCGCAACGATGATGCCGCCTTTGAACGCGTGGTGAATACCCCAACGCGCGGTATCGGCGACCGCACGCTGGACGTGGTGCGCCAGACCTCGCGCGATCGCCAGCTAACATTGTGGCAGGCGTGCCGTGAATTGTTACAGGAAAAAGCCCTGGCCGGGCGTGCGGCCAGCGCGCTGCAACGCTTTATGGAACTGATCGACGCTCTGGCGCAGGAAACTGCCGACATGCCGCTGCATGTGCAGACTGACCGGGTGATCAAAGATTCCGGCCTGCGCACCATGTATGAGCAAGAAAAAGGCGAGAAAGGCCAGACGCGCATCGAAAACTTAGAGGAACTGGTGACGGCGACGCGGCAGTTCAGCTACAACGACGAAGATGAAGATTTAATGCCATTGCAGGCCTTCCTCTCTCACGCGGCGCTGGAAGCGGGCGAGGGGCAGGCGGATACCTGGCAGGATGCGGTACAGCTGATGACGCTGCACTCGGCCAAAGGGCTGGAGTTCCCGCAGGTGTTTATCGTCGGGATGGAAGAGGGGATGTTCCCCAGCCAGATGTCGCTGGATGAGGGCGGGCGTTTGGAAGAGGAGCGTCGTCTGGCCTACGTCGGCGTTACCCGTGCCATGCAGAAACTGACGCTAACCTATGCCGAAACTCGCCGTCTGTATGGTAAAGAGGTCTACCATCGCCCGTCGCGTTTTATCGGCGAGTTGCCGGAGGAGTGCGTGGAAGAGGTCCGTCTGCGCGCCACCGTCAGTCGTCCGGTGAGCCATCAACGAATGGGAACGCCGCTGGCGGAAAACGACACAGGCTACAAACTCGGCCAACGCGTGCGCCATGCGAAGTTCGGCGAGGGAACTATTGTCAACCTGGAGGGCAGCGGCGAGCATAGCCGGTTGCAGGTGGCTTTTCAGGGGCAAGGGATCAAATGGCTGGTTGCCGCGTATGCGAAGCTGGAAACGGTTTGACCGGCTCTCATATTGCCGGATGGCACCTCTTATCCGGCCTACGTGCTGGCTAACATTTTGATTTGTAGGCCGGATAAGGCGAAGCCGCCATCCGGCGATATATTGATGTTAATATTCTGAAATCATAGATAAATACTCTCACTCTGCTAACCTTTCTGCATAAGGGGAAATTATTGCTTTTTCGCGTTTCGTTGCGTGTTGACGGCAAATTTTTGCTGGCGTAACATGCGCCCACGATTACGCTAAGAGGACATTCGCCTTGGACACACCCAGTAGATACTGGCTCATTATCCTGTCATCCAGGATCAACTCCTAAGGCTATCCCTTTTTGCTGATAGCCTTAGCGGTTGTCAGCGACCTTTCATTTTTTCCCGTCGCGTTGAGTCAGGCTGTTTAATGGTCTGAAACCCAATTTGTTTCTGTGTGCCCATCTGAACTGTCCGATATTTTTACGCATTGGGAGTCCCGGTCATGCTGAGCGCATTTCAACTGGAAAAAAACCGACTGACCCGGCTGGAAGTCGAGGAGTCACAAAGCCTGATTGATGCCGTATGGGTCGATTTGGTCGAACCGGACGACGACGAGCGATTGCGCGTACAATCTGAGCTGGGCCAGAGTCTGGCGACGCGTCCTGAACTGGAAGATATCGAAGCATCCGCGCGCTTCTTTGAAGACGAAGACGGACTGCATATCCACTCCTTCTTCTTCTTCGAAGATGCGGAAGATCATGCCGGTAACTCTACGGTGGCATTCACTATTCGCGATGGCCGTCTGTTTACGCTGCGTGAACGCGAACTGCCCGCCTTCCGTTTGTATCGTATGCGCGCCCGCAGCCAGGCGATGGTCGACGGTAATGCTTATGAACTACTGCTCGATCTGTTCGAAACCAAAATTGAACAGTTAGCGGATGAGATCGAAAACATCTACAGCGATCTGGAAAAACTGAGCCGCGTCATTATGGAAGGGCATCAGGGCGATGAATACGACGAAGCGCTCTCCACGCTGGCGGAACTGGAAGATATCGGCTGGAAGGTACGCCTGTGTCTGATGGATACCCAACGCGCGCTGAACTTCCTGGTGCGCAAGGCGCGCTTACCGGGCGGACAGCTGGAGCAGGCGCGTGAGATCCTGCGCGATATCGAATCTCTGCTGCCGCACAATGAATCGCTGTTCCAGAAGGTGAACTTCCTGATGCAGGCGGCGATGGGTTTCATCAATATTGAGCAGAACCGCATTATCAAAATCTTCTCGGTGGTTTCCGTGGTGTTCCTGCCGCCGACGCTGGTCGCTTCCAGCTATGGGATGAACTTCGAGTTTATGCCGGAACTGAAGTGGAGCTTTGGTTATCCAGGCGCGATTATCTTTATGATTCTGGCGGGGCTTGCGCCGTATTTGTACTTTAAGCGCAAGAACTGGCTGTAAGACATTAAGGCCAGGGTGATTCAGCTGCGGCTGAACCACCCTGAAAAGTTACAGGCTCCAGGTATTGATACCTTTAACCTCTTTTTCATAGAACCACTTATTTGTATTGACGCCGACATAAGCTGCGACAACAAGTCCAAGTATGTTAACGCCGATTAATGCTCCAATAAATATTGCAACGATCCCTAATAAAATAACTATAATTGCTTTTTTCCACAGACCCAGTACAAACAAATAAATCCATGAGAAGAAAAAGGCAATAAAGTTTATTTGAATAGTCAACCGTTGTCGGGGCTTTAATGCTTTAAATGCCTGTTTATATTCTGGGCTTACTTTCCAAAATCCAGGGAAACCATGTTGATCGTAAAATGAAAAACGGTATTTCCATTTTTCAGATAGCGAACCATCATTAATATAATCCTTGTCCATGTAAACTCCATTAAATTACTTGTTGAGTGAATTCGAATCCGGGGGGGCCAGAAGTAGCAGAGAAAAGGTTGCAAAATACCATATTAGAAAAAGAGGCATACCAAAGCCATCGCAAGCGAAATCTTCAGCAACCATTATCACGAAGGAGGCAATATAGATTACAAGCGTACCCCATACATAGAATTTTATATATTCAAAGCCACTGTCTCTGAATCGCTGACAGTTTAAATTAATGACGAGATAATGTAGTAAAATTGTGAATAAAATTGCCAGTATCACAAAGCTTAAATGTAATAAAACCCCAACCAAAATGGAAAATATTATATTTATTAGCGCGAATGATAATAAATAACGACATCTGGAAACACATCTCTCAGATGAAGGAATAAAAACACTTAACATTAATTTCACATCCATATGTTGGGTTACGTCGTTAGCATGACAATATGCTACCCCCCTTACAAGGGGAGGCATATTTTTTCAGATTATATTTAGAATAATAGTCGCGTTATTTTTTACGCTGCGTATAAATCGCATCCATCACGAAAATCGCCAGCGCGACCCAGATAAACGCAAATGTCACCATCTTATCCGCGCCCGGCACTTCGCCATAAAACGTCACCGCCAGTAAAAACATCAGCGTTGGGCCGATATACTGGAAAAAGCCCAGTGTAGAAAGACGCAGACGCGTAGCCGCTCCGGTGAAGCACAGCAGCGGAATCGTAGTGACCACACCCGCCGCCATTAACAGCAAGTTCAACGATAGTGCGTTTTGCCCCATATGGCTGGTAGGGCTATCGGCGATGCCAAACAGATAAATTGCCGCGACCGGCAACAGCCATAGCGTTTCGACCAGCATACCCGTCTGCGCTTCAACGGCGATCTTCTTACGCACCAGGCCGTAAAACGCAAAACTAAACGCCAGCCCCAGCGCGATAATCGGCAGTGAACCAAACGTCCAGAGTTGCACCAGCACGCCGCACACCGCCAGAATCACCGCCAGCCACTGCATTCGACGGAAGCGTTCGCCAAGAAAAATCATCCCCAGCAAGATGTTAACCAGCGGATTAATGAAATAACCCAGGCTGGCCTCCAGCATATGGTGATTATTTACCGCCCAAATGAACAATAGCCAGTTACCGCCGACCAGTACGGCGGACAGGGCCAGCAGGAAAATCTTCTTTGGCGTTTTCAGTAAGCGCTTAACCTGTCGCCACTGCCGGCTGACGCTAAGCAGCGCCACCATAAAGAAAAATGACCAAATCACGCGGTGCGTCAGGATCTCATCTGCGGGAACGTAATAGATCAGCTTGAAATACGCGGGGGCGATCCCCCAAATAAAATAGGCGGCAAGAGCGAGTAATACGCCCTGCCGTGTTTGTTTTGCGTCCATCCGGAAAACTCGTATCTGAAGTGTAACAACAGTTTACCTGCTTTTATCCCACCATATAAGTAGCGGTGGCGCTGGCGATGTACAGCTGATCTTCATTGTGTAATTCCACGCGGGCGACGGCCACTTTATTCCCTGCGCGCAGCAGGCTACTGGTGGCCGTAAAGCGGTTGCCTCTGCCCGGACGCAGGTAATCGACGCGCAGGTCAATCGTTCCCATCCGCGACAGGCGCTGGCGTAGTTCATCTTCGCTGATGGTTTCGTGGCGAGTTAGCGTGCTGCCGACGCATACCAGTCCGGCGGCGACATCCAGCGCAGAGGCGATCACGCCGCCGTGTAAAATGCTTTGCGCCCAGTTGCCGACCATCATCGGCTGGTTGTTGAAGGCCAATTGGGCGAACGCTTTTTCATAGCGTTCCAGCTCCAGCCCTAACGCCCGATTAAACGGCATGTGGTAGACAAACATTTCACCCACTAATTTCAGAGCTTGTTCAGCGGTAAGTACAGCGGACATAGATTCCTGATACTCCATTGGTTAATGAAATGTTGATATTATGCTTCTTAATTGTTGTTTTCTACTTTAAGAAGGGATAACTAACGGCTATGTGTGTAAATATGTAAAAATGGTTGGCAGAGAATGATTCAAGCTGAAAATACTTCGTCAGGAGAACGTCAAGAATGCGGGCGATTTTGAGAGGGTTGTTGCCAGCCACGCTACTGCCATTAGCGGCATATGCACAAGAAGCTACGATAAAAGAGGTTCATGATGCGCCTGCAGTACGGGGAAGTATCATCGCTAACATGCTACAGGAGCATGATAACCCTTTTACGCTTTACCCTTATGACACGAACTACTTGATCTACACGAACACCAGCGATCTGAACAAAGAGGCCATAAGTACCTACAACTGGTCTGAAAACGCACGTAAAGATGAAGTGAAATTTCAGTTGAGTCTGGCGTTTCCGCTGTGGCGCGGAATACTGGGGCCGAACTCGGTACTGGGCGCTTCCTATACGCAGAAATCCTGGTGGCAGCTTTCCAACAGTAAAGAGTCTTCGCCGTTTCGCGAAACCAACTACGAACCGCAGCTTTTTCTTGGTTTTGCTACCGATTATCGCTTTGCCGGCTGGACGCTGCGCGACGTAGAGATGGGCTACAACCATGACTCTAACGGACGTTCGGACCCCACCTCGCGTAGCTGGAACCGTCTGTATACCCGTCTGATGGCCGAAAACGGTAACTGGCTGGTAGAGGTTAAACCGTGGTACGTGATTGGCAGTACCGATGATAATCCGGACATCACCAAATATATGGGTTATTACCAGCTTAAAATCGGTTATCACCTGGGCGAGGCGGTATTAAGCGCCAAAGGCCAGTACAACTGGAATACAGGCTACGGCGGCGCGGAAGTTGGATTAAGCTATCCGGTCACTAAACATGTCCGGCTTTATACCCAGGTGTACAGCGGCTATGGCGAATCGCTGATCGACTATAATTTTAATCAGACACGTGTCGGCGTCGGCGTGATGCTTAACGATATCTTCTGATTGGATTGTGTTTTAAACATTGCAGTTTCTCTCGCAGGCGCTGAAAATAGCGCCTGTTTTGATTTATGGTGAACGGGGTTAATGTGGCGCAGGCGGAAGTGTTGAATCTGGAATCAGGGGCCAAACAGGTTTTGCAGGAAACCTTTGGCTACCAACAGTTTCGCCCGGGCCAGGAAGCGATTATTGATACTGCGCTCTCCGGTCGCGACTGTCTGGTCGTCATGCCCACCGGCGGCGGCAAATCTCTGTGCTATCAAATCCCCGCGTTGTTGCTGGATGGATTGACCGTCGTCGTTTCGCCCTTGATCTCGTTGATGAAAGACCAGGTCGATCAGCTACTGGCGAACGGTGTGGCGGCGGCGTGCCTGAACTCCACTCAAAGCCGCGAGCAGCAGCTTGAGGTGATGGCGGGGTGCCGTACCGGACAGATTCGTCTGCTGTATATTGCGCCGGAACGCCTGATGCTGGACAACTTTCTTGATCATCTGGCGCACTGGAATCCGGTATTGCTGGCGGTGGATGAAGCGCACTGTATCTCGCAATGGGGGCATGATTTCCGTCCGGAATATGCGGCGCTCGGTCAGCTTCGCCAGCGTTTTCCCGCTTTGCCGTTTATGGCATTGACCGCCACCGCCGACGACACCACGCGCCTGGATATTATTCGTCTGCTTGGGCTTAACGATCCGTTAATCCAGATCAGTAGCTTTGACCGACCGAATATCCGCTACATGCTGATGGAGAAGTTTAAGCCGCTCGACCAGCTAATGCGCTATGTTCAGGAGCAACGCGGCAAATCGGGTATCATCTACTGCAACAGTCGGGCGAAAGTGGAAGATACCGCTGCGCGCTTGCAAAGTCGCGGCATTAGCGCGGCTGCCTATCATGCGGGGCTGGAAAACGCTATTCGCGCCGATGTGCAGGAAAAATTTCAGCGCGACGATCTGCAAATCGTGGTGGCGACCGTCGCTTTTGGAATGGGCATAAACAAACCTAACGTACGTTTCGTCGTGCATTTCGATATCCCGCGCAATATTGAATCCTACTATCAGGAAACGGGCCGCGCCGGGCGCGACGGACTGCCTGCGGAAGCCATGCTATTTTACGATCCGGCTGACATGGCCTGGCTACGTCGTTGTCTGGAAGAGAAACCAGCCGGACAGCTTCAGGATATTGAACGGCATAAACTGAATGCGATGGGCGCTTTTGCCGAAGCGCAAACCTGCCGCCGCCTGGTATTGCTTAATTACTTTGGCGAAGGCCGACAAGAACCGTGCGGCAACTGCGATATCTGTCTCGATCCGCCCAAACAATATGATGGCTTAAACGATGCCCAGATTGCGCTTTCTACCATTGGTCGGGTTAACCAGCGTTTTGGCATGGGCTACGTTGTCGAGGTGATCCGCGGCGCGAATAACCAACGCATTCGCGATTTCGGTCATGACAAACTCAAGGTTTATGGCATGGGACGCGAAAAGAGCCATGAGCACTGGGTGAGCGTGATTCGCCAGCTCATTCATCTGGGGCTGGTAATGCAAAATATTGCGCAGCACTCCGCATTACAGTTGACGGATGCTGCGCGTCCGGTGCTCCGTGGAGACGTTCCGCTAAAGCTTGCGGTGCCGCGCATCGTCGCCCTCAAACCCCGCGTGATGCAGAAATCGTTCGGCGGTAATTACGATCGCAAATTGTTCGCTAAGTTGCGCAAGCTGCGTAAAGCTATCGCTGATGAAGAGAATATCCCGCCGTATGTGGTCTTTAACGACGCCACGCTGATAGAAATGGCGGAACAGATGCCGGTTTCCGCCGGCGAGATGTTAAGCGTTAACGGGGTTGGGATGCGCAAACTGGAGCGCTTCGGGAAAGAATTCATGGCGCTCATCCGCGCGCATGTCGATGGTGATGACGAAGAGTAGTCAGCCCGGCAAAAAAGTGCCAGGATGGTGACTCACTGAACTATTTCCCCGCGAGCCATTTTTATGATGATGCTATTTTTCACCGTGGCAATGGTGCACATCGTTGCGCTAATGAGCCCCGGCCCCGACTTTTTCTTCGTGTCTCAAACTGCTGTCAGCCGTTCGCGTAAAGAAGCGATGATGGGCGTACTGGGCATTACCTGCGGCGTGATGGTATGGGCGGGCGTGGCGCTGCTTGGCCTGCATCTCATCATCGAAAAAATGGCCTGGCTGCATACGATCATTATGGTAGGCGGCGGCCTGTACCTGTGCTGGATGGGCTATCAGATGCTGCGCGGCGCGCTGAAAAAACAGGATGCGGCGGCGTCTTCTCCGCACATTGAACTGGCGCAGAGCGGGCGCAGTTTTCTCAAAGGGCTGTTGACCAATCTGTCGAATCCTAAAGCGATTATCTATTTTGGTTCCGTTTTTTCACTGTTTGTCGGCGATAACGTCGGCGCTGCGGCGCGCTGGGGTATTTTCGCGTTAATCACCCTGGAAACGCTGGCCTGGTTTACCGTAGTCGCCAGCCTGTTCGCGCTGCCGAAAATGCGCCGCGGCTATCAGCGTCTGGCGAAATGGATTGATGGCTTTGCCGGCGCTTTGTTTGCGGGCTTTGGTATTCACCTGATTATTTCGCGCTAATTTACCTCCGGGCCGGATAAACATCATCCGGCACGACTATCACGCGTGTCTTGCCGACGCCAGGAGCGCGCCTACCAGCATAAACAACGAACCAAACGCTTTATTCAGCGCCTTCATCTGCTTTGGTCCTTTAATCCAGGCGGCAATGCGCTGCGCCAGTGTGGCGTAACCGGTCATCACAATCATATCCACCACAATCGTGGTGACGCCGAGAATGAGGTACTGCGCCAGTTGCGGTTGCTGCGGCATGATGAATTGCGGAAACAGGGCGGCAAGAAAGACAATACTTTTGGGATTGGTTAGATTGACAAATATCGCCCGTTTGAACAGCCGACCCCGCGATTGCGTCTGGGCGAGAGTATGCAGATCGATAGCGCCTGCGGCGCGCCATTGCTGGATACCCAGCCAGATAAGATAAGCCGCGCCAGCCCATTTCAGAATTTCAAAAGCGAGGAGCGAGCGCGAAAAGAGCGTACCCAGTCCGACGCCCACCAGTACGATATGTATCCCCAGTCCGGTCTGGAGTCCGGCGATAGAAGCCGCTGCGCCACGATATCCATGGTTGATAGACGTCGTCATGGTATTGATGGCGCCTGAACCCGGAGAAAGACTCAGCAGAGTTGAGGTCAGTAGATAGGCGAACCACCATTCAAAGGTCATGCGAAACTCCCTGGTTGTCTGTTTTTGTGCCACAATACGCTACTGCCGCTGTGTTGTGTCAGGCACGACGCAAAAAACGATTTTACCTGGTAAACGAGGCCGAAAACCCGATGTTTCAGCAGCAAAATGACTGGGAAACAAGAGAAAATGCGTTTGCCGCTTTTGCTATGGGGCCGCTGACCGATTTCTGGCGTCAGCGGGAAGAGGCGGAGTTTATCGGCGTGGGTAACATTCCGGTGCGCTTTGTCCGTTTTCGGAATGATTCCAACGATCGGACGATCGTCATTTGTCCTGGCCGCATTGAGAGTTATGTAAAATACGCTGAACTGGCGTATGACCTTTTTCATCTCGGTTTTGATATCTTCATCATCGACCACCGTGGTCAAGGGCGCTCCGGGCGGATGTTATCGGACCCGCATCGGGGCCACGTTGATCATTTTAACGATTATGTTGAGGACTTAGCGGCGTTCTGGCAGCAGGAAATTGAGCCGGGGCCGTGGCGTAAGCGTTATATCCTGGCGCACTCAATGGGGGGCGCGATAGCCACCCTGTTCCTGCAACGCCATCGTGTGCGGTGCGACGCTATTGCGCTCACCGCGCCGATGTTTGGTATTGTGATACGCTTGCCTTCCTTTATGGTGCGCCATATTCTCGACTGGGCCGAGGGGCACCAGCGTATCCGTGAAGATTACGCTATTGGTACCGGTCAGTGGCGGGCGTTGCCGTTTGGGATGAATGCGCTGACCCACAGCCGCCAGCGTTATCAGCGCAACTTACGATTTTATGCCGACGAGCCGCAGCTGCGCGTTGGCGGCCCCACCTGGCATTGGGTACGCGAAGGCATTCTGGCGGGTGAGCAGGTTCTGGCTGGGGCGAGCGATGACACGACGCCTACGCTACTGATTCAGGCGGAAGAAGAGCGGGTAGTGGATAACCGCACCCACGATCGTTTTTGTGAAATTCGCGCCGCGGCGGGATACCCTTGTGAAGGGGGAAAACCGCTGGTTATCAAAGGCGCGTACCATGAGATCCTTTTTGAAAAGGACGCCATGCGCTCAGTCGCGCTTAACGCCATTGTTGAATTTTTCAACAAGCCTAATTTATCCAGCGGAAATCGCTTTGCTTAGAGGTTAAATTTTATTATGTATCAGGTTGTTGCGTCTGATTTAGATGGCACGCTGCTCTCCCCCGACCATACGTTGTCCCCTTATGCCAAAGAGACTCTGAAGCTGTTGACCGCACGCGGCATCCATTTTGTCTTTGCCACTGGTCGTCATCATGTCGATGTAGGGCAAATCCGCGATAATCTTGAAATCAAGTCTTACATGATCACCTCCAACGGCGCGCGAGTGCACGATACCGACGGGAATTTGGTTTTTACGCATAATCTGGACAGCGACATTGCCAGCGACCTGTTCGGGGTGGTGAATGCGAATCCGGACATCGTGACTAACGTTTATCGCGACGACGAATGGTTTATGAATCGTCATCGCCCCGATGAAATGCGTTTTTTTAAAGAGGCGGTATTTAACTACTCGCTGTTTGAGCCTGCGCTGCTGGAGCCGGAGGGCGTCAGCAAAGTGTTTTTCACCAGCGACACTCATGAAAAGTTGTTGCCGCTGGAGCAGGCGATTAACGCGCGCTGGGGCGATCGGGTAAACGTGAGCTTCTCTACGCTAACCTGTCTGGAAGTGATGGCGGGCGGAGTGTCGAAAGGTCATGCGCTGGAAGCGGTCGCTCAGGCGATGGGGTACAGCCTGAAAGAGTGTATCGCCTTTGGCGACGGAATGAACGACGCTGAAATGCTCACGATGGCGGGCAAAGGCTGCATCATGGGCAATGCGCACCAGCGTCTGAAAGACCTGTATCCCGAACTTGAGGTGATCGGCATCAACGCGGATAACGCCGTGCCGCATTACCTGCGCGATCTTTTCTTACGCTGATGTGATTGTTTGTTAGTTGACCAGTTGTCAACTTTACTCTCCGCTACAATGGGTGTTTCCTGTTTTAAGAGACATCCATTGTGGCGCTACTCATCATTACCACTATCCTGTGGGCTTTCTCCTTTAGTCTATTTGGCGAGTATCTTGCCGGGCATGTCGATAGCTATTTCGCGGTGCTGATACGCGTTGGGCTGGCGGCGCTCGTTTTTCTGCCGTTTTTGCGTACTCGCGGGCACAACCTAAAAACCATCAGCCTGTATATGCTGGTGGGGGCGATGCAGCTTGGCATCATGTATATGTTGAGCTTCCATGCTTACCTCTACCTGACCGTATCCGAACTGTTGCTGTTTACCGTTCTGACGCCGCTCTATATCACGTTGATTTACGATGTGATGAGTCAGCGTCGTTTGCGCTGGGGCTATGCATTTAGCGCGTTGCTGGCGGTGATTGGCGCCGGGATTATTCGCTACGATCGCGTGACCGACCATTTTTGGGTCGGTTTGCTCCTGGTGCAGCTTTCTAATATCAGTTTCGCTATCGGAATGGTGGGGTATAAACGTCTGATGGAGACCCGTCCCATGCCGCAGCACAACGCCTTTGCATGGTTCTATCTGGGGGCGTTTTTGGTGGCGGCGGTGGCGTGGTCGCTGTTGGGGAACGCGCAAAAGCTGCCGGAAACCACGCTGCAATGGAGCATTCTGGTGTTTCTCGGCGTGGTGGCGTCCGGCATTGGCTACTTTATGTGGAACTATGGCGCTACCCAGGTAGACGCCGGGACTCTGGGTATCATGAATAATATGCATGTTCCTGCAGGACTACTGGTTAATCTTGCCATCTGGCATCAGCAGCCCCACTGGCCAAGCTTTATTACAGGCGCGGCTGTGATCCTGGCTTCGCTGTGGGTGCATCGAAAATGGGTCGCTCCGCGCTCCGCACAAACGGCAGATGATCGCAGGCGTGATCCCGCGTCGAGCGAATAAACGCCTCGGTCACCGCCTGACGCTGGTCGCCGTCGCGCACGGCGGCATACAGGCGGCTCCACAGACCATCACCCAGGGTTTTGGTCACCACCAGACCCTGGCGCTCAACGCTTTCCACCACCCAGTGCGGCAGGGCGGCAATGCCCATTCTGGCCGCCACCATCTGAATCAGCAGTAGCGTATTATCCACGCTTTTCAGCAGCGGACTGATACCCGCCGGTTGCAGGAAATGTCGCCAGACATCCAGTCGGCTGCGCTGCACCGGGTAAATCAACAGCGTTTCGCTGGCTAAATCTTCCGGCGTAATCTGCGTTTTGCTGGCCAGCGGATGGTCGGGCGCCAGCACCAGTCGGACTTCAAAATCAAACATCGGCGAATAATGCAGCCCGCTGCGCGGCAAAATATCCGACGTCATCACCAAATCCAGCTCGCCTTGTTGCAAGGCCGGTTGCGGATCAAAAGTGACGCCGGATGTGAAATCCATTTCTACCTGCGGCCAGCTTGCACGGAAGTTTTCCAGCGCCGGGGTCAGCCACTGAATACAGCTATGACATTCAATAGCGATGCGCAGACGAGTTTGCTGCGGTTCGTTGCACGCCTGCAGCGCACGGCTGATTTGCGGCAGCACCTGGTTTGCCAGTTGCAGCAGAACTTCCCCCTGCGGCGTAAAGCGCAGCGGCTGGCTTTTACGCACGAACAGGCGGAAGCCAAGGCGTTGTTCCAGATCGCTGAACTGATGAGACAGAGCGGATTGGGTCTGGTGTAGCACCGCCGCCGCGGCAGCCAGCGATCCACTATTCCGCAATGCCTGGAGTGTTTTCAGATGTTTAATTTCGATCATGAAAGTCCTTCACTTCGCCATGAACAAATTGCGCTTGAGGAATATACAGTACCTTTACATTATGGATGTGTAAACATCCAGACGTCTAAAACTCGTCATATTTCGACTTGCAGATGCGTTGGCTTCCTTGCTTACCCCAGTCACTTACTTCAGTAAGCTCCTGGGGATGCGCTGTGTCGCCGCCTTCCTGCAAGCCGAACTATTTAGAGTTTTACTTTCAGATTCAATAAAATAAGAGAGGAAGTAAAATGACAATATTGACTCATACCCTCGGTTTTCCTCGCGTTGGCCTGCGTCGCGAGTTGAAAAAAGCGCAAGAGAGCTACTGGGCGGGGAACTCAACGCGTGAAGCGTTACTGGCGGTGGGCCGCGAACTGCGCGCGCGTCACTGGGAACAGCAGAAACAAGCGGGTATTGACCTGTTACCGGTAGGCGACTTTGCCTGGTACGACCATGTTCTGACCACCAGCCTGCTGTTAGGCAATGTGCCGGCTCGTCATCAGAACAACGATGGTTCCGTGGACATCGACACTCTGTTCCGCATTGGCCGCGGTCGCGCGCCAACCGGCGAACCGGCGGCGGCAGCGGAAATGACCAAATGGTTTAATACTAACTATCACTACATAGTACCGGAGTTCAGCAAAGACCAGCAGTTCAGACTCACCTGGACACAGTTGCTGGAGGAAGTGGACGAAGCGCTGGCGCTGGGGCATAAGATCAAACCCGTACTGCTGGGGCCTGTCACGTATCTGTGGCTGGGTAAAGTGAAAGGCGAGCCGTTTGACCGCCTGACGTTGCTGAAAGACATTTTGCCGGTGTATCAGCACGTACTGGCTGAACTGGCAAAACGTGGTATTGAGTGGGTCCAAATTGATGAGCCAGCGCTGGTGCTGGAACTGCCGCAGGCGTGGCTGGATGCCTTCAAACCGGCTTACGACGCGCTTGCCGGCCAGGTGAAGCTGTTGCTTACGACCTATTTTGAAGGCGTGACGCCAAACCTGGACACTATTATCGCGCTACCGGTACAGGGGCTACATGTTGACCTCATTCATGGCAAAGATGATGTAGCGGAACTGCATCAACGTCTGCCGGTCGACTGGCTGCTTTCCGCAGGCTTGATTAACGGGCGTAATGTCTGGCGCGCCGATTTGACCGAAAAATACGCGCAGATTAACGCCCTTGTGGGCAAACGCGCGCTGTGGGTAGCATCCTCCTGCTCTTTGCTGCACAGCCCGATCGATCTCAGCGTCGAAACGCGTCTGGATACGGAAGTTAAAAGCTGGTTTGCCTTTGCGCTGCAAAAATGCGGTGAACTGGCGTTGCTGCGCGATGCGCTGAACAGCGGCGAAACGGCGGCGCTTGAGGAATGGAGCGCACCGATTCAGGCTCGTCGTCACTCCCGTCGCGTACATAATGCCGCGGTAGAAAAACGCCTGGCGGCGATCACCGCGCAGGACAGCCAGCGTGAGAATCCGTATGAGGTGCGCGCTGAAGCGCAACGCGCCCGCTTTAAACTTCCCGCCTGGCCGACGACGACTATCGGTTCGTTTCCGCAAACCACGGAAATTCGCGGCCTGCGTCTGGACTTCAAAAAGGGCAACCTCGACGCGAATAACTACCGCACCGGCATCGCCGAACATATCAAACAGGCTATCATCGAGCAGGAGCGTTTAGGGCTGGATGTGCTGGTACACGGCGAAGCCGAGCGAAACGACATGGTGGAATACTTCGGCGAGCATCTGGACGGCTTCGTCTTTACCCAGAATGGTTGGGTGCAAAGCTATGGCTCCCGCTGTGTGAAACCTCCGGTAGTGATTGGCGATATCAGCCGTCCGGCACCGATTACCGTGGAGTGGGCGAAATATGCCCAGTCGCTGACCGACAAGCCGGTAAAAGGGATGTTGACCGGCCCGGTGACTATTCTTTGCTGGTCATTCCCCCGCGAAGACGTGACCCGCGAAACGATTGCGAAACAGATTGCGCTGGCGCTGCGTGATGAAGTTGCGGATCTGGAGGCGGCGGGGATTGGGATTATTCAGATCGACGAACCGGCGCTGCGCGAAGGTCTACCGCTGCGTCGCAGCGACTGGGACGCCTATCTGGAATGGGGTGTGGAAGCCTTCCGCATCAACGCGGCGGTGGCGAAGGATGAAACCCAGATCCACACCCACATGTGTTACTGCGAGTTCAACGACATTATGGATTCGATCGCCGCGCTGGATGCGGATGTGATCACCATTGAGACCTCCCGCTCGGATATGGAGTTGCTGGAGTCGTTCGAAGCGTTCGACTACCCGAACGAAATCGGGCCGGGCGTGTACGATATTCACTCGCCGAACGTGCCGAGCGTCGAGTGGATTGAAGCCCTGCTGAAGAAGGCGGCACAACGTATTCCGGCACAACGCCTGTGGGTGAATCCGGACTGCGGTCTGAAAACTCGCGGTTGGCCGGAAACCCGCGCGGCGTTAGCGAACATGGTCAAAGCGGCGCACAATCTGCGTCAGGCGAAATAACCCATCCTGGCCGCTGCGTTTATCCGGCAGCAATGCGGTGCTACCCTTTGACGGGTAGCGCCCGTGCCTGACCTGATTAACAGCGCCTCTATCTCCTCTTTTTTCTCATTTCCCTTTTTCTTATTTTCCGCGCTGTCTTTTTCAGGATCTGGCTATTTGGCGATCTTGATAATAAAAAGGTTCTCCGTATGAATGACAACCAGGCGGATAGCGTCCCCGGAAGCAGCGCGGCGGATTTTATTGCCTCGCAGATCGTTTTTCCTGTCATGATCGCCCAGCGCTCTCATAGCACAAAACGAGGTTTTCCATTCTGTTATGTTCCCTGGCGACGATAAACGTCGCATTGTCTCATGGCGCTGGTGAACCTTATTTTTTAACGGAGATGTCTGACATGGCGGTAGCAGGTTGTCACGTAATGGCCAAACCCGGCGGCGCGATCTGCAATATTGATTGCACATATTGCTTCTATCTTGAAAAAGAGGCGCTGTACCCGGAACGCAATAAAAACTGGCGGATGTCGGACGAGACGCTGGAACAATTTATACGCCAGCATATTGCCGCGCAGAGTGGCGACCGCATTGACTTTGCCTGGCAGGGCGGCGAACCGACCATGATGGGACTACCGTTTTTCCGTCGGGTTGTCGCATTATGTGAAAAGTACGGCGATGGGCGAAAAATCACTCATGCGTTGCAGACGAACGGCATCCTGGTGAATGACGAGTGGGCGCGCTTTTTCGCTGAACAGCATTTTCTCATCGGTCTCTCTATCGACGGTCCGGCGTCGTTACACAACCACTATCGGCTTAATCGCGCTGGAAAAGGAACTCATGAACAGGTCGTCGCAGCCATGGCGCGGCTTAAAGCGCACCATGTCGACTTTAATACCTTAACCGTCGTGGGAAAACATAACGTCGGTCATGCAGCAGACGTCTACGAATTTCTTCTGGCGGCGGGATCGCGTTTTATTCAGTTTATCCCGCTGGTAGAGCGAATGAGCACCGATAACTCATCGGTACTTAATCTGGTGATGCCCGGCGAAAGCGCGGCAAAGCTGGCGCCATGGACGGTACCGTCGTGGCAATATGGCGAATTTCTCAACCAGATCTTTGATATCTGGGTTCGTCGCGACGTAGACCGCGTCTATGTGCAGATGTTTGACGTGGCGTTAGCCGCCTGGACGGCGCAGCAGCCGGTACTGTGTGTACATTCCGAGACTTGTGGACATGCCTTCGCGTTGGAGTCGAACGGCGATCTCTACAACTGCGACCACTTTGTCTACCCGGAACATCTGCTGGGGAATATCCACCAGCACAGCATCAAAACCTTAAATAATAGCGAGCGGGCTATTGTGTTTGGCGAGGCCAAGCGGGAGACCCTGACCGCCGATTGTCGTCGCTGTGACTACCGCTTTGCGTGTCATGGCGGCTGTCCGAAGCATCGCTTTGCCGTCTCGCCGTCCGGTCATCCTGCGCATAATTACTTGTGTGCGGGCTATAAGCATTTTTTCCAGCACGTTACGCCGTATATGAATGTCTGGCGGGAGCTGCTGGCGCAAGGCTATCCGATGGCATCGATCATGCGCTGGCTGGCGCAGGACGCGCGTAAAGACACAGGAGCTGTCAGTCGTAACCATCTCTGTCCCTGCGGCAGCGGCAAAAAATATAAAAAATGCTGTGGTAAAGCATAGCTAACGTGGCGATGACGCTTTGTTGAGCCTACACCGACTCCGGTCTCGTAGGCCCAACAAACATCGTAATGCGCTGTGGTTAGCCTTTTTTCCCACCGTACTGCGCGAACCATTCCAGCATTCTTTGCCAGCCGTCTTTCGCTGAGGCTTCGTGGTAGCCCGGACGATAATCGGCATTAAACGCGTGCCCTGCATCGGTATAGACCACGATTTCCGCCTTCGCATTAGCGGCGCGTAGCGCCTGACGCATGGTTTCCACGCTCTCCTGTGGAATACTGGTATCCTGCCCGCCGTATAAACCCAGTACCGGCGCGTTAAGATCGGTGGCGATATCAACGGGATGCTTCGGCGAATTGAGTGACGTGTCGCCCACCAGCTTGCCGTACCACGCTACCGCTGCTTTTAACTGTGGGTTGTGCGCGGCGTACAGCCAGGTAATTCGGCCTCCCCAACAAAAACCGGTGATCATCAGCCGATGCGCATCCCCGCCGTTGCGCGAAGCCCAACTGGCGACGTGATCCAGGTCGGCAAGGACTTGCGAATCGGGTACTTTAGCCACCAGCCCGCTCAATAATGTGGGTATATCGGCGAAATCATTGGGGTCGCCTTCGCGGAAATAGAGCTCCGGCGCGATAGCGAGATAGCCTTCCAGCGCCAGTCGTCGGCAAATATCGCGAATGTGTTCATGTACGCCAAAAATTTCCTGTACCACAATGACCACAGGCAGCGCGCCGTCGCTTGCCTTTGGTCTGGCGTAATAGGCTGGCATATCGTCGCCCTGAGAGGGAATCGACGTTATCCCCGCGCTAATGGCCCCATCAGGCGTATGAATCATCGTAGGGGCAAGTGGGGAAGCTGCAGGTGCAAAGCCGGATGGATGTGTCGTTGTCATGGTATTCTCCGTACCCTTAAAAAATAGCGCAATCTTAACTATAGACAGTGTGTAACAAACCACATTGCCTTAAAGCGGCTATCTTTTGTGCAATGCCTGGCGATATTGATTATTTATTGTGATGAGCATCACTTTTTAATGGTAAACGAGTGCAATTGTTTTACACCATAGTGATGGCTGTCACGAAAATATCTTTATGCCTTAGGTAAAGTGTCTTTTTGCTTCTTCTGACAAACCCGATTCACAGAGGAGTTTTATATGTCCAAGTCTGATGTTTTTCATCTCGGCCTCACCAAAAACGATTTACAAGGGGCCCAGCTCGCCATCGTCCCTGGCGATCCTGAGCGTGTGGAAAAGATCGCCGCGCTGATGGATAAGCCGGTTAAGCTGGCATCTCACCGCGAATTCACCTCCTGGCGCGCTGAGCTGGATGGCAAAGCAGTTATCGTTTGCTCTACCGGTATCGGCGGCCCGTCTACCTCTATTGCCGTGGAAGAACTGGCGCAACTGGGTATTCGTACCTTCTTGCGTATCGGCACCACGGGGGCTATTCAGCCGCACATTAACGTCGGCGACGTTCTGGTAACGACCGCATCCGTTCGTCTGGATGGGGCGAGCCTGCATTTTGCGCCGATGGAATTCCCGGCGGTTGCCGACTTTGCCTGCACCACTGCGCTGGTTGAAGCCGCGAAATCGATTGGCGCCACGACTCACGTTGGCGTAACCGCCTCTTCCGACACTTTCTATCCGGGTCAGGAACGTTACGACACCTATTCTGGCCGCGTTGTTCGTCGCTTCAAAGGCTCTATGGAAGAGTGGCAGGCGATGGGCGTAATGAACTACGAAATGGAATCCGCTACGCTGTTAACCATGTGCGCAAGCCAGGGGTTACGCGCAGGTATGGTGGCGGGCGTTATCGTCAACCGTACCCAACAAGAGATTCCGAATGCGGAAACGATGAAACAAACTGAAAGCCACGCGGTGAAAATCGTCGTGGAAGCGGCCCGTCGTCTGCTGTAATTCTCCTCTCTTTTGCAAAGGCCGACGCGTTCGGCCTTTTCTTTTTGCGTGGCGCCTCGCAGGAAATCCCTTTTAAACTGGACGTTTATACAGCACAATTCTATTTTGTGCAGGACAGTGTGGTTCCAGGAGAGGTGTTGTGGATATTACTCTTATGATAAGCGCCGTCGTGGCGCTGGCGGCTGGGGTGGTGATTGGCTGGCTGGCGACGAAAGCGCACGCCGATCAAATCCGCGCCGATCTTATCGAAGAACGGCGTGAGCTGGATATCGAACTTAGCGCGGCCCGGCAGCAATTAGCGCAAGAAGCGCACTGGCGCAGTGAATGCGAGTTACTTAATAACGAACTGCGCAGCCTGCACAGTATCAATACCTCTCTGGAAGCCGATCTGCGTGAAGTCACGACCCGTCTGGAAGCGACTCAACAACACGCGGAAGACAAAATCCGTCAGATGATCAACAGCGAACAGCGTTTAAGCGAGCAGTTTGAAAATCTGGCGAACCGTATTTTTGAACACAGTAATCGTCGCGTAGACGAACAAAACCGACAAAGCCTGAATAGCCTGCTGACGCCGCTGCGTGAGCAACTGGACGGTTTTCGCCGCCAGGTTCAGGAGAGTTTTGGCAAAGAAGCGCAGGAGCGGCATACGCTGGCGCACGAAATTCGTAATTTGCAGCAGCTTAACGCGCAAATGGCGCAGGAAGCGATCAACCTGACGCGCGCCCTGAAAGGGGACAATAAGGCGCAAGGAAACTGGGGCGAAGTTGTGCTGGCGCGGGTGCTGGAGGCATCCGGACTGCGTGAAGGCTACGAATACGAAACCCAGGTTAGTATTGAGAACGATGCGCGCTCGCGGATGCAGCCGGATGTCATCGTCCGCTTGCCGCAGGGCAAAGATGTGGTCATCGACGCTAAAATGACGTTGGTCGCCTACGAGCGTTACTTTAACGCTGAAGATGACTATACGCGCGAGGCCGCTTTACAAGAGCACATCGCCTCGGTGCGCAATCATATTCGCTTACTGGGGCGTAAAGACTACCAGCAGCTTCCCGGCCTCCGCTCGCTGGACTATGTTCTGATGTTTATCCCCGTAGAACCCGCTTTCCTGCTGGCGTTAGATAAACAGCCCGAACTGATAACCGAGGCGCTGAAAAATAACATTATGCTGGTAAGCCCCACGACGCTGCTGGTGGCGTTACGGACAATCGCCAACCTGTGGCGCTATGAACACCAGAGCCGCAATGCGCAGCACATCGCAGACAGAGCCAGTAAGCTCTACGATAAAATGCGGTTGTTCGTTGATGATATGTCAGCGATCGGTCAGAGTCTGGATAAAGCGCAGGATAACTACCGCCAGGCGATGAAAAAACTTGCGTCGGGGCGTGGCAACGTTTTGGCGCAGGCGGAGGCCTTCCGGGGGCTAGGCGTGGAAATCAAACGCGAGATTAATCCGGATTTAGCGGAACAGGCCGTTACGCAAGATGAAGAATATCGTTTACGATCGATCCCTGAAGGGCGGCAGGATGAACATTATCCCAATGATGAACGGGTGAAGCAGCAGTTAAGTTAACCCATACGGAGTAGTTTAGTCCTGGCGCAGAGTAGGGCAAATTGGCCCAATCTGTTACACTTCTTGAACATTTTTATCGATAAGCAGGCACTGAGATGGTGGAAGATTCACAAGAAACGACGCACTTTGGCTTTCAGACCGTCGCTAAAGAGCAGAAAGCTGACATGGTGGCCCACGTTTTTCATTCTGTGGCGTCAAAGTACGATGTGATGAATGACTTAATGTCATTTGGCATTCATCGTTTGTGGAAGCGCTTCACCATTGATTGCAGTGGCGTGCGTCGTGGACAAACCGTTCTCGATTTAGCGGGTGGTACGGGCGATCTTACCGCGAAATTTTCACGTATGGTCGGGGAAACTGGCAAAGTTATCCTGGCGGATATTAATGATTCCATGCTCAAAATGGGGCGTGAGAAGCTGCGTAATATCGGCGTGATCGGCAACGTAGAGTATGTGCAGGCGAATGCCGAAGCTCTGCCTTTCCCTGATAATACGTTTGATTGCATTACCATTTCGTTTGGTTTGCGCAATGTAACGGAAAAAGAAAAAGCGCTGCGGTCAATGTTCCGTGTGTTGAAACCCGGCGGACGTTTACTGGTGCTTGAATTTTCCAAGCCTATCATTGAGCCGCTGAGTAAAGCGTATGACGCCTATTCTTTCCATATTTTACCGCGTATTGGCTCGATGGTCGCGAACGATGCGGATAGCTATCGGTATCTCGCGGAATCCATCCGTATGCATCCCGATCAGGATACCTTAAAAGCCATGATGCAGGACGCCGGATTTGAGAGCGTGGATTATTACAATCTGACGGCGGGCGTTGTGGCATTGCACCGTGGTTATAAATTCTAGGAGGGTGGAATGCCTTTTAAACCCTTAGTGACCGCAGGAATTGAAGGTCTCCTCAATACGTTTCTGTATCGTTCGCCAGCGCTGAAATCAGCCAGAACGCGCTTACAGGGAAAAGTACTGTGTGTGAAACTAAAGGGATTTTCGACGCCATTAGTCCTGGTATTCAGCGAACGCCAGGTTGATGTGCTGGGGGCATGGGAAGGCGAAGCGGACTGTACGGTAATCACTCAAGCTAGCGTTTTGCCAAAACTACGCGATCGTCAGCAGTTGGCCGCGCTTATTCGCAGCGGCGAACTGGAAGTGCAGGGCGATATTCAGGTCGTGCAAAATTTTGTGGCGCTCGCCGATCTCGCCGAATTCGATCCTGCGGAGCTGTTGGCGCCATACACGGGTGATATTGCGGCGGAAAGTATCGGTAAGGTCGTGCGTGGCGGGGCTAAATTCCTGCGCCACGGGTTTCAACGCCAGCAGCGTTATGCCGCTGAAGCGATCACTGAAGAGTGGCGTATGGCGCCTGGCCCGCTGGAAGTCGCATGGTTTGCCGAAGAAACCGCGGCTGTTGAGCGCGCCGTAGATGCTCTGACCACACGGCTGGAAAAACTGGAGGCCAAATGACGCCAGGTGAAGTACGGCGCCTATATTTCATCATCCGCACGTTTTTAAGCTACGGCCTTGATGAACTCATCCCCCGAATGCGTCTTACACTGCCACTCCGATTATGGCGCTATTCGCTGTTCTGGATGCCAAACCGGCATAAAGATAAATTGCTGGGTGAACGATTAAGACTGGCGTTGCAAGAGCTGGGACCGGTCTGGATCAAATTTGGTCAGATGCTCTCCACGCGCCGTGACCTGTTCCCGCCGCAAATCGCCGATCAGCTCGCTTTGCTCCAGGATAAAGTCGCGCCATTCGATGGTCGGCTGGCGAAAGCCCAGATTGAAGAGGCGATGGGGGGGCTACCTGTCGAAGCCTGGTTTGACGACTTTGATATCCAGCCTTTAGCGTCGGCGTCAATCGCCCAGGTACATACCGCGCGATTGAAATCAAACGGTAAAGAAGTGGTTATTAAGGTCATTCGCCCGGATATTTTGCCGGTAATTCAGGCAGACCTGAAACTGATTTATCGCCTTGCTCGCTGGGTACCACGCCTGTTGCCGGATGGGCGTCGTCTGCGCCCGACGGAAGTGGTGCGTGAGTATGAGAAAACGCTGATCGATGAGCTGAATCTGCTGCGGGAATCGGCCAACGCGATTCAGTTACGCCGCAATTTTGAAAATAGTCCCATGCTATATATCCCGGAGGTGTACTCCAATTACTGTAGCCAGAACATGATGGTGATGGAGCGGATATACGGCATTCCTGTTTCGGATGTGGCGGCGCTGGAAAAGAACGGCACCAACATGAAACTGCTGGCGGAACGCGGGGTTAAAGTTTTCTTCACCCAGGTTTTCCGCGACAGCTTTTTCCATGCGGACATGCATCCGGGAAATATTTTTGTCAGCCATGAACACCCTGAAAATCCGCAATATATCGGCATTGACTGCGGTATCGTCGGGTCGCTAAACAAAGAAGATAAGCGTTATCTGGCTGAAAACTTTATCGCGTTTTTTAATCGCGATTACCGAAAGGTGGCGGAGCTGCATGTCGATTCAGGCTGGGTTCCGCCAGATACCAACGTTGAAGATTTTGAGTTTGCCATCCGCACCGTCTGTGAACCTATCTTTGAAAAGCCGCTCGCGGAAATCTCGTTTGGTCATGTGTTGTTAAACCTTTTCAATACAGCGCGTCGATTTAACATGGAAGTCCAGCCGCAACTGGTGTTGTTGCAGAAAACATTATTGTATGTTGAAGGGGTTGGGCGGCAACTTTATCCTCAGCTTGATTTGTGGAAAACGGCGAAACCGTTTCTTGAGTCCTGGATCAAAGATCAGGTGGGTATTCCGGCTCTCACGCGGGCTCTTAAAGAAAAAGCGCCGTTCTGGGTCGAAAAAATGCCAGAAATACCTGAACTGGTGTACGACAGTTTGCGCCAGGGCAAATATTTACAGCACAGTGTTGATAAGATTGCGCGCGAGTTACAGGTAAACCATGTGCGCCAAAGTCAGTCTCGTTATTTATTGGGAATTGGCGCAACGCTGTTACTGAGCGGGTCATTCTTACTCGTCAACCGCCCTGAATGGGGATTGATGCCTGGCTGGCTCATGGTCGGCGGCGTAGTGGTCTGGCTGGTTGGCTGGCGTAAAACTCGTTGAGATTTTTTTATCGCTCAACGCCGGTTGTGTCACGCAGGTACATATTATCACTCGAGGCAGTACTCAGGCCGCAAGTCAATGTCGTCCCGGTCGTATGTAAAAGTATGTGAATAGGGCGGGCGAAAGCGGCTAACAAAGAGGCAGCGCGAAGGATAATGTGTATAATGCGGCCCTATTAATTCATCATCTATCACAGAGGAACATGTATGGGTGGTATCAGTATTTGGCAGTTGTTGATTGTTGCCGTTATCGTCGTACTGCTGTTCGGCACCAAAAAACTCGGTTCCATCGGTTCCGATCTTGGCGCGTCTATCAAAGGCTTTAAAAAGGCCATGAGCGATGATGATGCCAAACAGGATAAAACCAGTCAGGACGCTGATTTTACCGCTAAATCTATCGCGGATAAGCAAGGCGAAGCGAAAAAGGAAGACGCTAAAAGCCAAGATAAAGAGCAGGTATAATCCGTGTTTGATATCGGTTTTAGCGAACTGCTGTTAGTGTTCGTTATCGGCCTCATTGTGTTGGGGCCGCAACGATTGCCAGTAGCGGTAAAAACGGTAGCGGGCTGGATTCGCGCGTTGCGGTCCCTTGCGACAACGGTTCAGAATGAACTGACTCAGGAACTGAAACTTCAGGAGTTCCAGGACAGTCTGAAAAAAGTCGAAAAGGCGAGCCTGGAAAATCTGACTCCCGAGCTGAAAGCATCTATGGATGAACTGCGTCAGGCGGCGGAGTCGATGAAACGCACCTACAGCGCTAACGATCCCGAACAAGCGAGCGATGAAGCGCATACCATCCATAACCCGGTGGTAAAAGGGAACGAAACGCAGCATGAGGGCGTCACCCCTGCCGCCGCTGAAACACAGGCGAGCGCGCCGGAACAAAAGCCGGAGCCCGTTAAAGCTAACGTGCCTGAGTCGACGGAAACCGCTTCCGTAGCCACGATAGACGCCGAGAAGAAATCCGCTGCGCCTGTTGTCGAATCTTCCCCCTCGTCGAGTGATAAACCGTAAACATGGCTGTAGAAGATACTCAACCGCTTATCACGCATCTGATCGAGTTGCGTAAGCGCCTGCTAAACTGCATCGTCGCAGTGCTTCTGATTTTTCTGGCGTTAATTTATTTCGCCAATGATATTTATCATTTAGTCGCCGCACCGCTGATTAAACAGATGCCGCAAGGGGCGACAATGATTGCGACGGATGTGGCGTCGCCGTTTTTTACGCCTATCAAACTCACCTTCATGGTGTCTTTGATCTTATCCGCGCCTGTCATTTTGTACCAGGTTTGGGCCTTTATCGCCCCGGCGCTGTATAAGCATGAGCGTCGTCTGGTCGTACCGCTGCTGGTATCCAGTTCGCTGCTTTTCTACATTGGTATGGCCTTCGCCTATTTTGTCGTATTCCCTTTGGCCTTTGGTTTCCTGACGCATACGGCGCCGGAAGGGGTACAGGTTTCGACAGATATCGCCAGCTATCTTAGCTTTGTCATGGCGCTTTTTATGGCCTTTGGCGTAGCCTTTGAAGTGCCGGTGGCGATTGTGTTGCTGTGCTGGATGGGCATCACCACGCCAGAAGATTTGCGTAAAAAACGGCCTTATATCCTGGTCGGGGCATTCATTGTGGGAATGCTGCTTACGCCGCCAGATGTTTTCTCGCAAACGTTGCTGGCGATACCGATGTACTGCCTGTTTGAAATTGGCGTTTTCTGCTCACGCTTTTATGTCGGTAAGCGACGGACGCGCGACGAAGATAACGAGGCCGAAACCGAAAAGGCCGAGCACACTGAAGACTAAACACAACCGCCCGCCAGGGCGGTTGTCATATGGGGGCAAGCATGTTTGATATTGGCGTTAATTTAACCAGTAGCCAGTTTGCAAAAGATCGTGATGATGTGGTCGCCCGTGCGTTTGCGGCGGGAGTAAAAGGTATGCTACTGACCGGAACGAACATCCATGAAAGTCAGCAGGCGTTAAAACTGGCGCGGCGCTACCCCCATTGTTGGTCGACGGCTGGCGTCCATCCCCATGACAGCAGTCAGTGGTCACCCGCGTCTGAAGACGCCATTATTGCGCTGGCGAACCAGCCGGAAGTCGTCGCTATCGGTGAGTGCGGGCTGGATTTCAATCGCAATTTTTCCACGCCGCAGGAGCAGGAGCGTGCCTTTCAGGCGCAGCTACAAATTGCCGCCGAATTGCAGATGCCAATCTTTATGCACTGCCGGGACGCGCATGAGCGATTTCTGGCATTGCTTGATCCCTGGCTGGATAGTCTTCCTGGTGCAATACTGCACTGCTTTACCGGTTCACGCCAGCAAATGCAGGACTGTGTGGACAGAGGACTCTATATCGGTATTACCGGGTGGGTTTGCGACGAACGACGCGGGCTTGAGCTACGTGAACTCTTACCGTTTATTCCAGCGGAAAAGCTACTGATAGAAACCGACGCGCCGTATCTGTTGCCTCGCGATCTTACGCCGAAACCAACGTCACGACGCAACGAGCCCGCGTATCTGCCTCACATCCTGGAACGCATTGCGCTATGGCGTGGTGAAGATCCGCAATGGTTAGCGGCGATGACAGATGCCAACGCCAGAACCTTATTTGAGGTCGTATTCTGAACGATAGCTAAATCTTGCGAAAACCGGTGTTTTTTACGCTCTGCTTCACTTCTTTATTGAGTAAATTAAGCAGTAACATCGAACGCGTTTCGCCATCCGGCTCGGTAAAAATCGCTTTCAGCCCTTCAAATGCGCCTTCCGTGATGATGACGCTATCGCCGGGATAGGGGGTTTCAGGATCGACAACGCCTTCGGGCTTGTAGATAGAAAGCTGATGAATAACGCTGGAAGGCACGATCGCAGGATGCGCGCCAAAGCGCACAAAATGGCTGACGCCGCGCGTGGCGTTGATTGTAGTGGTATGTATCACTTCCGGATCAAATTCAACGAACAGATAATTAGGAAAGAGCGGTTCGCTGACGGAGGTACGTTTTCCGCGTACCATTTTTTCCAGGGTGATCATCGGTGTCAGGCAACTTACCGCTTGTCTTTCGAGGTGTTCCTGAGCACGCTGAAGTTGCCCGCGTTTGCAGTACAGTAAATACCAGGATTGCATAATGACTCTTATCCGCTTGTTCGGGGCGCAAGCATAGCAAAAGCCATGCGCGAAGTTAATTATACACTTCATCCTTTAAGCCGTATCTGGATTAGCGTTGGTTGCCAGAGTTCACGCTAATTTAACAAAAATACAGCATCCCGATGATGAACGCCGTATAATGATGCGCTTACCAAGAGGCTACAATGGACGCCATGAAATATCACGATTTACGCGACTTCCTGACGCTACTTGAGCAGCAGGGGGAACTAAAACGCATCACGCTACCTGTGGATCCTCATCTGGAAATCACGGAAATCGCTGACCGCACGCTGCGTGCGGGTGGACCGGCGTTGCTGTTTGAAAATCCTAAAGGTTACGCCATGCCGGTGCTGTGCAACCTTTTTGGCACGCCAAAACGCGTGGCGATGGGCATGGGGCAGGATGATGTTTCCGCCTTACGGGAAGTGGGTAAATTATTAGCGTTTCTGAAAGAACCTGAGCCGCCGAAAGGCTTTCGCGATCTGTTTGACAAGCTGCCGCAGTTTAAGCAAGTGCTGAATATGCCGACGAAACGGTTACGCGGCGCGCCTTGCCAGCAGAAAATCGCGTCTGGCGATGATGTCGATTTAACGCGTCTTCCAGTCATGACCTGTTGGCCGGACGACGCCGCGCCGCTGATTACCTGGGGACTGACGGTAACGCGTGGTCCGCACAAAGAGCGGCAAAACCTGGGCATTTATCGTCAGCAGTTGATAGGTAAAAATAAGCTGATTATGCGCTGGCTGTCTCACCGCGGCGGCGCGCTGGATTTTCAGGAGTGGTTAGCCGCGCGTCCGGGTGAACGTTTCCCGGTCTCCGTCGCATTGGGCGCCGATCCGGCGACGATTCTTGGTGCCGTGACTCCTGTTCCCGATACTCTGTCGGAGTATGCCTTTGCGGGCCTGCTGCGCGGCACGAAAACTGAAGTGGTTAAATGCCTTTCTAACGATCTGGAAGTGCCTGCCAGCGCCGAGATTATCCTTGAAGGTTACATTGAGCCGGGAGAGATGGCGCCGGAAGGACCGTATGGCGATCATACGGGCTATTATAATGAAGTGGATAGCTTTCCGGTCTTTACCGTCACGCATATTACGCAGCGTGAGGATGCCATCTATCACTCCACCTATACCGGGCGTCCGCCCGATGAGCCTGCGGTATTAGGGGTGGCGCTCAATGAAGTCTTCGTGCCTATTCTGCAAAAACAGTTTCCGGAAATCGTCGACTTTTATCTGCCGCCGGAAGGGTGTTCTTACCGCCTGGCGGTAGTGACGATGAAAAAGCAGTACGCTGGTCATGCGAAACGCGTCATGATGGGCGTCTGGTCGTTTTTGCGCCAGTTTATGTATACGAAATTTGTTATCGTTTGCGATGATGACGTTAACGCACGCGACTGGAATGATGTGATCTGGGCGATTACCACCCGTATGGACCCTGCGCGGGATACGGTGCTGGTTGAAAATACGCCGATTGACTACCTGGATTTTGCCTCGCCGGTCTCCGGGCTGGGTTCAAAAATGGGGCTGGATGCCACAAACAAATGGCCGGGCGAAACCCAACGCGAGTGGGGTCGTCCTATTGTTAAAGATCCTGAAGTTACCGCGCGTATTGATGCGATTTGGGATGAGCTGGCTATCTTTAAATAACTGAAAGCGGACATCGACATTTCAGGCTGCGGCGACTCGGCTTGAAAAATGTCGGTATTGACCCGACACCCGACAGAGGGAGCGCATGACAACCTTAAGCTGTAAAGTGACCTCGGTAGAAGCTATCACCGATACCGTATATCGGGTTCGTTTAGTGCCGGACGCGGCGTTTTCATTCCGCGCTGGTCAGTATTTGATGGTCGTAATGGACGAGCGTGACAAACGCCCGTTTTCGATGGCTTCAACGCCGGACGAGAAAGGGTTTATTGAATTACACATTGGCGCCTCCGAGCTCAATCTGTATGCGATGGCGGTCATGGATCGGATTCTGAAAGATCGGGAAATCGTCGTCGATATTCCGCATGGCGACGCCTGGCTACGTGACGATGAAGAGCGTCCGTTGATTCTGATCGCGGGCGGTACGGGCTTTTCTTATGTGCGCTCCATCCTGTTGACGGCGTTAGCGCGCAACCCGAACCGCGATGTTACCATTTACTGGGGTGGTCGCGAAGAAAAGCACCTCTATGATCTCTCTGAGCTGGAAGCACTCTCTGTTAACCATCCGAATTTGCGTATTGAACCTGTTGTCGAGCAGCCGGAAGAAGGCTGGCGTGGACGTACAGGAACGGTACTTACGGCGGTATTGCAGGATTATGGTACGCTGGCGGGGCACGATATTTATATTGCCGGACGTTTTGAGATGGCGAAAATCGCCCGCGATCTGTTCTGTCATGAGCGTAACGCGCGGGAAGATCGTCTGTTTGGCGATGCGTTCGCATTTATTTAACTATTTTATGGGACGCAGTAGCGTCCCTTTTTACGTTAGCCTACCTAAAAGTCCTCTTAAATATTAATTAATCGTCAACTATAAAACCTTATGATATTGAATATCTACAGGCTTTGTATTGCGTGTAATAAATTAAGTAATATTATGTCCTGAGGCTATCAATAAAAATAGTTAATTATATATGCTTCATTTATTTTTATAAAAGAAACATAAAATGGAAAGTTAGTTATTTATTTATAAGATGGAGAGTGTTATGAAATTTAAATATGCTTTAACTTCTCTCGCATTATCTGTTGCAATTTTGTCATCAGTACCTTCTACTGCTTTCGCCATCGGCGGCGCCAGCGGCGCTAAAGTGGACTATCAGGTCCAGGGAAAAATTGGCGAAGTTGTTATGAACCCCTATGATATCGCGCCGCTAACCGCCGTTATTCGTAATGGCGGTTACCAGTTACGTGACGTGCATGTACGGATTGTACCCAAAGAAAATGGCCAGGAGATCGCGTATAAAGTTAATAATAAATACCTTTTAACGTATGGCGGTATTCCCGTCTTTGGTCTTTACCCAGATTATGTCAATACCGTTGAAGTTGAATATACAAGAATCCAGGGTAGTAAAACCGAAAATATAAAAGAAAGCTATAAAATGTATGCACCGCCTGCCTATATTGAATCAGCGGGTACAAAAGAAGAACAATCAGCACTCTTTACTATCGATGTTAAAAAGGTTTCCCCAGAATTTAAAGATCGCTTGTATCTTTTGAATAATACGAAAGATAAGTCTGGGAATGGAACGCGTACTGTCTGGAACAACCCTACTGGGGGTGCATTAGAATGGAACTTCACTACAGCTAACGCTATTATCGACACCTCCGGTGATATTCGTTGGTTTATGAATCCAAGTTCAATTTATGATTTAAAGTCAATTTATCGTGCTGGCGTTATGATGGGCTTTAAACAAAACCAGGATGGCGCACTATCGTGGGGCTACGGTCAGCGTTATGTGAAATACGATATCATGGGGCGTGAAATCTTTAACCGCCGCCTGCCGGATAATTATAACGATTTTTCACACTCAATGGATAACGCGGCCAACGGTCACTACTTCCTGCGTGTAGCCAGCTCTAACTATAAACGTCCTGATGGGAAAAATGTTCGTACCGTGCGTGATGTGATTGCCGAAGTTGATCAGAACGGCGTGGTAGTGGATGAATGGCGTCTGTTTGATATCCTCGATCCTTATCGTGATGTGATAATGAAAACCCTCGATCAGGGCGCTGTGTGCCTGAATATCGACGCCAGCCAGTCCGGCCATACGTTGAGCGAAGAAGATCTGGCGGCGCTGGACTCCTCCGACAAATTCGGGGATATCGTGGGTAGTGGGGCTGGCCGCAACTGGGCGCATGTCAACAGCGTCGACTATGACAGTGAAGATGATTCCATCATCATCAGCTCCCGCCACCAGAGTGCGATTATCAAAATCGGCCGCGATAAGAAAGTGAAGTGGATACTGGGTACGCCTGCTGGCTGGAAAGCGCCATTTAATGCCGCAATTCTGACGCCTGTGGATAGCAAAGGCCAAAAAATCGCCTGCCAGGACAGTGGCTGCGAGGGTGACTTCGACTGGACATGGACGCAACATACGGCCTTTAAAATTGATAGTAAGAGTAAAGGCGATATCTTATACCTTTCCGCTTTCGACAATGGCGATGGCCGCGGCTTAGAACAGCCTGCTATGCAGAGTATGAAATACAGCCGCTCCGTGATTTACAAAATCGACCAGAAAAACAAGACAGTCCAACAGATCTGGCAATACGGTAAAGAGCGCGGGAACGAGTGGTTTAGCCCGGTAACCTCTATCACCGAGTACCAGACTGACAAGAATTCTGTGTTCGTGTATTCCGCAACAGCAGGTGGTGCGTTTGATTTGTCGGTAGGCGCATTTACCAGCTTACCTAATCCGTATCTGGAAGAGTTCAAATGGGGAGAAAAAGAGCCTGCGGTCGAAATGCAAATACATGGTGCGCGTGGATATCAGGCTATGCCATTTAGCCTGACCAAAGCGCTTACTGAGTAGAGCGGGCCATACGGTGAAAAAACCCGCCCCTGACGGGCGGGAAAAACGGCAACTAAACTGTTTCCCGTCATAATTCGCGCAGCCTCTTTGTTGGCTGCCTTTGCTCACCCCGGGCACATAGTTATCTATGTGCCCGGGGATTCGCTCAGTCGCCGCTGCGCTGCAATGCGAGTTATTTAGGGGATATTATCTTTGATTAAACCCGCTCAAACACCGTGGCGATGCCCTGACCCAGACCAATACACATCGTCGCCAGACCAAACTGCGCGTCTTTGCGCTCCATCAGGTTGATAAGCGTGGTGCTGATACGTGCTCCGGAGCAGCCGAGCGGATGACCAAGCGCGATCGCGCCGCCGTTGAGGTTGATCTTCTCGTCTATCTGCTCCATCAATCCCAGATCCTTAATGCATGGCAGGATCTGTGCGGCAAACGCTTCGTTCATCTCAAACACATCGATATCGCTGGCTGACAGTCCCGCTTTTTTCAACGCCAGTTTTGATGCCGGAACCGGTCCGTAACCCATAATTGACGGATCACAACCCACCACTGCCATTGAGCGAATACGGGCGCGAGGTTTCAGGCCCAGCTCACGGGCACGACTTTCGCTCATTACCAGCATGGCGGCTGCGCCATCGGAAAGCGCGGATGAGGTGCCCGCCGTGACCGTGCCACTAACCGGATCAAATGCCGGACGCAGCGTTGATAGCGCTTCGACCGTGGTTTCCGGGCGGATCACTTCATCGTAGCTAAACTGCTTCAACACGCCGTCTGCATCATGACCGCCAGTCGGGATAATCTCCGTTTTGAATGCGCCAGACTGCGTGGCGGCCCAGGCGCGAGCGTGAGAACGCGCGGCGAACTGGTCCTGCATTTCCCGGCTAATGCCGTGCAGGCGGGAGAGCATTTCCGCCGTTAGCCCCATCATCCCTGCCGCTTTGGCGACGTTGCGACTCAGACCCGGGTGAAAATCCACGCCGTGGCTCATCGGCACGTGCCCCATATGCTCCACGCCGCCAACCAGACAAACCTGCGCATCGCCGGTCATGATCATTCGCGCTGCATCGTGTAACGCCTGCATCGAGGAACCACACAGACGGTTGACGGTGACCGCCGGTATCGAATGGGGAATTTCTGCCAGCAGCGCGGCGTTACGGGCAATGTTGAAGCCTTGCTCCAGCGTTTGTTGTACGCAGCCCCAGTAAATATCATCGAGGGTCGCCGCTGTAAGCGACGGATTACGCGCCAGCAGGCTACGCATTAAGTGGGCGGAGAGATCTTCTGCCCGCACGTTGCGAAACGCGCCGCCCTTCGAACGGCCCATCGGGGTGCGAATAGCATCGACAATGACAACCTGTTCCATTGTGACTCCTTAAGCCGTTTTCAGAGAACCAACCGGACGGGCTGGTTCAACCGGGGGATAATACGGTTCGTTATGGCGCGCTTTATTACGCAGCCCTTCCGGCACTTCATACAGCGAGCCGAGGTGTTGATACTGCTGCGCCATATCAAGATATTTCGCGCTGCCCTGTGTATCCAGCCAGCGGAATGCGCCGCCGTGGAACGGAGGGAAGCCCAGGCCGTAGACCAGCGCCATGTCGGCTTCCGCCGGGCTTGCGATAATGCCTTCTTCCAGACAGCGAACCACTTCGTTAATCATCGGGATCATCATACGGGCGATTATCTCGTCGTCGCTGAAGTCGCGTTTCGGCTGACTGACGCTTGCCAGCAGGTCATCCACCGCAGCATCTTCTTCTTTCTTCGGCTTACCCTTGCTGTCTTCTTTATAGCGCCAGAAGCCCAGACCGTTTTTTTGCCCAAAACGGCTGGCGTCAAACAATGCGTCGATCGCGTCGCGATACTCTTTCTGCATCCGTTGCGGGAAGCCTGCCGCCATTACCGCCTGCGCGTGGTGGGCGGTATCAATACCCACCACGTCGAGCAGATAGGCCGGGCCCATCGGCCAGCCGAACTGTTTTTCCATCACTTTATCGACTTTGCGGAAATCCGCGCCGTCGCGCAGCAGTTGACTGAAACCGGCGAAATAGGGGAACAGCACGCGGTTAACAAAGAAGCCGGGGCAGTCGTTGACTACAATCGGTGTCTTGCCCATTTTGCTGGCCCAGGCGACGACTTTGGCAATGGTTTCGTCTGAACTCTTCTCGCCGCGAATGATTTCAACCAGCGGCATCCGGTGTACCGGGTTGAAGAAGTGCATTCCGCAAAAGTTTTCCGGACGTTCCAGGGCGCTAGCCAGTTCGCCAATTGGGATGGTGGAGGTATTTGAGGCCAGCACGGTTTCCGGGCGCACTTTCTGCTCGGTTTCCGCCAGTACCGCTTTTTTGACTTTCGGATTTTCGACTACCGCTTCGACAACAACATCTACGCGATCGAAACCGGCATAATCGAGAGTCGGGTGGATGGTCGAAATGACGCCCGCCAGTTTCAGACCGTCGATCTTGCCGCGCTCCAGCTGTTTGTTCAGCAGCTTGGCCGCTTCGGTCATGCCGAGGTTCAACGATTTATCGTTGATATCTTTCATGATGACCGGTACGCCTTTCCAGGCCGACTGGTAAGCGATACCGCCGCCCATAATGCCCGCGCCCAGTACGGCTGCCTGTTTCGGCGTATCAATATCTTTGGTCAGCTTTTTGGCTTTACCTTTTACATATTGATCGTTGAGGAAGATACCGACCAGCGCACGAGCCTCATTGGTATGCGCCAGCGGAACAAAGCTTTTATTTTCCAGATTCAGCGCTTCTTCACGACCAAAACGCGCGGCGGCTTCAATGGTTTTCACTGCGGTCATCGGCGCCGGATAATGTTTACCCGCCGTTTGTGCGACCATGCCTTTAGCGATGGTAAAGCTCATCGCCGCTTCAATCTTACTGAGTTTCAACGGTTCCAGTTTCGGCTGGCGTTTAGCTCTCCAGTCGAGATCGCCGGTAATGGCCTGGCGTAACACCGCTATCGCGCCTTCAATTAGCTTCTCTTGTTTGACCACGCCGTCCACAAGGCCGATTTTCAGCGCGTGCTCAGCACCGACATCTTTACCTGCCGCGATAATCTCCAGCGCGCTGTCTGCGCCCAGCATACGCGGCAGACGAACGGAGCCGCCGAAACCCGGCATGATGCCCAGTTTAGTTTCCGGCAGACCGATACGGAGGTCTGGCGTCGCCAGACGGTAATCGGTGGCCAGCACGCATTCGCACCCGCCGCCCAGCGCATAGCCGTTTACGGCGGCAAGGGTCGGTACGGGTAAATCTTCCAGACGGTTAAAGACGCTATTAGCGAAATGCAGCCATTGGCTTAACTGCTCTTCGGGGACGAGGAACAGTGAAAGAAATTCGGTGATGTCCGCGCCGACAATAAAGGCCGCTTTATTCGAGCGCAGCAGCAGCCCTTTTAAATCGTGTTGCTTTTCCAGCACCTCAAGCGCCTGGCCGAGGCTGGCGACGGTTGCGGTGTCGAGTTTATTGACCGAGCCTGGAGCATCGAACACCAGTTCGGCGATGCCATCTTCCAGCCAGTCGAGGTACAGGGTGTCGCCTTTATAAAGCATGTCAGTCTCCTGAATCCACAAGGTGATCTGGTCGTACCAGATGAAGCGAAGTGTGTATTTTGTGTTAATAAAATGCAAATAAATGATTAAAGAAATGCCGATGTGATCACGCTCGGCAGAGATCACGCTCTCGTGGGGCGATGTGCTAAGATGCGGGAACTTGAGGTCAAAAAAACAGAAGGGTAAAAAATGGAATCACTGGCCGCGCTCTATAAAAATCATATTGTTACCTTACAAGAACGGACGCGCGATGTTCTGGCGCGCTTTAAGCTGGATGCGTTACTTATTCATTCCGGCGAGCTTTTCAACGTCTTTCTCGACGATCACCCTTATCCGTTTAAGGTCAATCCGCAGTTTAAAGCGTGGGTGCCGGTAACTCAGGTTCCAAATTGCTGGCTGCTGGTCGATGGCGTCAACAAACCCAAATTGTGGTTTTATCTGCCGGTCGATTACTGGCATAACGTTGAACCGCTGCCAACATCCTTCTGGACGGAAGAAGTCGAGGTCGTCGCCTTACCGAAAGCGGATGGCATCGGCAGCCAGCTGCCTGCCGCGCGTGGCAATATCGGCTATATCGGCCCGGTTCCTGAGCGCGCGCTACAATTGGATATCGCCGCCAGCAACATCAACCCGAAAGGTGTTATCGACTATCTGCATTATTACCGCGCCTATAAAACGGATTATGAACTGGCCTGTATGCGCGAAGCGCAGAAAATGGCGGTGAGCGGTCATCGTGCGGCGGAAGAGGCCTTCCGTTCCGGCATGAGTGAGTTCGACATCAACCTGGCATACCTGACCGCCACGGGACATCGCGATACTGATGTTCCATACAGCAACATTGTGGCGCTGAACGAACATGCCGCCGTGCTGCATTACACGAAACTGGATCATCAGGCACCGTCTGAAATGCGCAGTTTCCTGCTGGATGCGGGCGCGGAATACAACGGCTACGCGGCGGATCTGACGCGAACCTGGTCGGCGAAAAGCGATAACGACTACGCCCACCTGGTGAAAGATGTTAACGACGAACAGTTGGCGCTGATCGCTACCATGAAGGCGGGCGTCAGCTATGTGGATTATCATATTCAGTTCCATCAGCGCATCGCGAAGCTGCTGCGTAAGCATCAAATCATTACCGACATGAGTGAAGAGGCGATGGTGGAAAATGATCTCACCGGGCCGTTTATGCCGCACGGTATTGGTCATCCGTTGGGTCTGCAGGTACACGATGTGGCCGGGTTTATGCAGGATGATTCCGGTACGCATCTCGCCGCGCCGTCCAAATACCCGTATCTGCGCTGCACGCGTGTGTTACAGCCGCGAATGGTGTTGACCATCGAACCGGGGATTTACTTCATCGAATCGCTGTTAGCGCCGTGGCGCGAAGGGCCGTTCAGCAAGCACTTCAACTGGCAGAAAATTGAAGCGCTCAAGCCTTTCGGCGGTATTCGCATTGAAGATAACGTGGTCATCCACGAAAACGGCGTGGAAAACATGACGCGGGATTTAAAACTGGCGTAATGGACAGTTGGTTAATCCCTGCAGCGCCGGTCACCGTTGTTGAAGAGATCAAAAAAAGCCGCTTTATTACGCTATTGGCGCATACCGATGGCGTAGACGCGGCGAAAGCGTTTGTTGAGTCAGTCAGAGCTGAGCACCCTGATGCGCGCCACTATTGTGTGGCGTGGGTGGCGGGTGCGCCGGACGACTCACAGCAACTGGGCTTTTCAGACGACGGCGAACCGGCGGGAACGGCAGGCAAGCCGATGCTTGCGCAATTGATGGGCAGCGGCGTCGGAGAAATTACTGCCGTCGTCGTGCGCTACTATGGTGGTATTCTGCTGGGTACGGGCGGGCTGGTAAAAGCCTATGGCGGCGGTGTGAATCAGGCATTACGTCAGCTTGCCACACAACGCAAGACGCCATTAACCGAATATACTTTGCAGTGTGAGTACGGTCAGTTGGCCGGAATCGAAGCATTATTAGGACAGTTTGCCGGGAAGATCGTTTCCAGCGATTATCAGGCGTCTGTTCGGCTCAGGGTGGCGCTTCCTTTTGCTCATGTGAATGCATTTTCCACAAAACTGGCGGATTTTAGCCGTGGTTCATTGCAATTGTTAGCGATTGAAGAATAATCCCCACCTCATTTTTAAGAATAAAGGAAGCGGCAGAGATGCATTTTCGCGCCATTACCCGAATCGTTGGACTACTGGTTATCTTATTTTCGGGGACAATGATTCTCCCGGGACTGGTAGCGCTAATATATCGTGATGGCGCAGGAAGAGCGTTCACGCAGACCTTTTTTGTCGCGCTGGCGATCGGTTCCATACTGTGGTGGCCAAACCGTAGGGAAAAGGGCGAGCTGAAATCCCGCGAAGGATTTCTTATCGTGGTGTTGTTCTGGACCGTGCTGGGCAGCGTGGGTGCGCTGCCGTTTATTTTCTCGGAAAGCCCAAACCTCACCATTACCGATGCTTTTTTTGAATCGTTCTCCGGGTTAACCACCACGGGCGCCACTACGCTGGTGGGGTTGGACTCATTACCGCACGCCATTCTCTTTTATCGTCAGATGCTGCAATGGTTTGGCGGTATGGGGATCATTGTGCTGGCGGTGGCGATTCTCCCTATCCTCGGCGTCGGGGGGATGCAGCTCTATCGGGCAGAAATGCCGGGGCCGCTGAAAGATAACAAAATGCGCCCGCGTATTGCCGAGACGGCGAAAACGCTGTGGCTTATCTATGTCTTGCTAACGGTAGCCTGCGCGCTGGCGCTATGGTTTGCAGGGATGCCCGCGTTTGACGCTATCGGACACAGCTTCTCCACTATCGCTATCGGCGGCTTCTCAACGCATGACGCCAGCGTAGGCTATTTTGATAGTCCCACTATTAATACCATCATCGCTATTTTCCTGCTGATCTCCGGTTGTAACTATGGCCTGCATTTCTCTTTATTAAGCGGGCGTAGCCTGAAAGTATACTGGCGCGATCCGGAATTCCGCATGTTCATCGGCGTACAGTTGACGCTGGTGGTAATCTGCACGCTGGTACTGTGGTTCCATAATATCTACGACTCGGCGCTGACAACGCTAAATCAGGCATTCTTCCAGGTTGTGTCGATGGCGACAACGGCAGGGTTTACCACGGACAGCATTGCGCGCTGGCCGCTGTTTTTGCCCGTCTTGCTGCTATGTTCCGCGTTTATTGGCGGTTGCGCCGGGTCAACGGGCGGGGGGTTAAAGGTCATCCGTATTCTGTTGTTGTTTAAACAGGGGAACCGCGAACTCAAACGTCTGGTGCATCCGAATGCCGTTTACAGTATTAAGCTGGGGAACCGGGCGCTGCCAGAACGTATTCTGGAAGCCGTCTGGGGATTCTTTTCTGCCTACGCGCTGGTATTTATCGTCAGTATGCTGGCCATTATCGCTACAGGCGTAGATGATTTCTCGGCTTTCGCCTCGGTAGTGGCTACGCTTAATAACCTGGGACCGGGGCTGGGGGTGGTTGCTGATAACTTCGCCAGTATGAATCCGGTTGCGAAATGGATACTCATCGCCAACATGCTATTTGGTCGTCTGGAAGTATTCACTTTGCTGGTACTTTTTACCCCGACTTTCTGGCGTGAATAATGGAGTAACACGTGAAAACATTGATTCTTTTCTCTACCCGGGACGGACAAACGCGCGAAATTGCCTCTTATCTGGCTTCTGAACTCAAAGAGATGGGGATCTGGGCCGATGTCGTTAATCTGCATCGCGCAGAAGAACCGGACTGGGATAGCTATGATCGCGTAGTGATTGGCGCGTCTATTCGTTATGGCCATTACCACAGCGCCTTTCAGGAGTTCGTTAAGAAATACGCCGCGCGGTTGAACGGAATGCCGAGCGCCTTTTATTCCGTTAACCTGGTGGCGCGTAAAGCTGAAAAACGGACGCCGCAGACTAACAGCTATGCGCGTAAGTTTTTAATGAGCTCTCCGTGGCGACCTGACTACTGTGCCGTCATTGCAGGCGCGCTTCGCTATCCCCGCTATCGCTGGTATGACCGTCTGATGATCAAGCTTATTATGAAGATGTCGGGCGGCGAAACGGATACCAGTAAAGAAGTGGTGTACACCGACTGGGAGCAGGTTGCGCACTTTGCCCGTGAAATAGCCCATTTAACCAACAAATCGTCGGCAAAATAAACGCAAAGAATAAAAAGTGCGCACTCAGAAAATTATTTTAAATTTCCTCTTGTCAGGCAGAAATAACTCCCTATAATGCGCCACCACTGACACGGAACAACGGCAC
>NZ_JBGDXS010000013.1:0-89906 GCF_046550535.1 Salmonella sp. SAL04213
GCTGATAGAAACAGAAGCCACTGGAGCACCTCAAAAACACCATCATACACTAAATCAGTAAGTTGGCAGCATCACCCTTAGTGAGTAGGCCGTAGGATCTTTCCCTACAGCCTCTCACAAACCGTACGTAAAGCTCTCACTTCATACGATTCGCGTCAGATAAATATATCCTCTGGCACTACGGTTCAGTGTAAAAACACTCAGAATTATGCCTTTGATGGTCGCTCCATTAACTGACATATTTTTGCCTTTTAACGGTCACTGCATTACCATCCCGGTTCCGGTTGACAGATTCCTCACCACTGATCGCTACTTATTTTCCTTAAAACAGGGGAGTCTCTGAGACTTCCGCCAGCGTTTTAGCTCTTCAATAACTCCTTCAGGACTATCTTCTCGTTCCTCTGATGGATAAAATATCAAATCACCGCTATCAGGGTGTTGAGTAATTTTATTAAAATGGCGTAGAAGATTATCAATAAACTTCGATAATTCATCTCCAGTCAACTCTTCAGGAGGCTCAAAAAAATTATTTAAAAACTCGATAAACTCATCTTCTGTATAATCTTCAAGGTTATTTTTTAGTTCCATTTTCACCTCAAACCTTACTTATGCAATCGTATATGATTTTTAGGAGTGTTTATCATAAGGTTATCAACATCAAACACCATTCCTCCATACCGGATCTTTCCAACGTGGTGAATTTCATAAGTCCACCTACCTCCGACTTGTTGCCTTATCAAGGAGTACGGCGCTCGACCTCTTTTTATCAAAGTTTGATTCGATTTACTAAACTGCGCCAGTAACTCTGGGCATTCCCCTACACCTGATTTTCATTTACTTTTCTTAAAACAAGGCAATCCTTGAGATGCTCTCCATTCTTTAATTATGTTCAGAATACCCTCAGGTGTTCCATCACTTTCCGTTTCAGGATAATAGATAAGATCTGTTCCATCTGGGTATTCAGTGATCTTCTCAAAATACTCAAGCAATGGATCTAATGTTTCATCTGTATCCGACTCGTTTTCAGAAAATATCACTCTCAAGAAATCAATGAACTCACTTTCCGTATAATCACTAATATTTTCTTTTAATTTCATAGATCGCCTGTGTATGTCAATATGGTGTTCACACGGAGATTGTCTACATTGTAAACATCGCCTCTATTTGCAACTTCATCTATATGATGAAGCTCGAACCTCCGTTTTCCGACTCTGTCAACTTTTCTAACCTTTGATGCCTTACCTGATTTCACTCGAGTCATATAACCACCCCGCCACAGTCCACCGCATCACTCATTCTGGCAACGGGCAGGCCGTCAATAAATACCGTGGGGGAACTCGCTATACTCACGGTCTCGTAATAATCGTCGTACTGGGTGCCTTTATCGTTGAGTCGGGCGGCTGTGGGCATTTTTCTCCATAGCTTCATTACTAAATAATAAGTTGTGAGATTATCCTGGAAAATAAGAATAATTATTTATTAGAAGTTAATAAGTGATAGGAACATTGAACTTACTGCAACTCCAATATAACTAATTAATTCTTTTAATAAAAATCTAAGGTCTGAATCTTTTTTATGCGAATTCAGGATATTAATTAATTTATTTTCTCTTCGATTTGATGGCGTAATTCCATCTGGGAATGTATGTATTAGTTTTCTCAACGCACTGCTGATTTTTTTAAAATTTGTTATTAAATAAAGCTTTTCTTTCTTTTTTTATGAATTTGGATATAACATGAGTATTCTGTTTGTGTACTAATTTTTTTTAGTGACCATGACACGGATTCATTATCAAAGATAATCTTACCATCAGAAAATTCAATTTTTTGAATAAAGAAAAATTTTTATTTCCCCGCCCAAAATGTATGCAGGTTCCAAACCAAACATTTCATTATCAGCTAATGCGCCTAATTTTTTAACCATGCGATCAAAAAGATAATTATTGTTATCATCCACTAAATCAAATCCTTCCGGACTTGAAGATACAAGAAAAGATGCAATTTCGCTGTCAAGAATATTTTTTGTTTTATTGATAAACCTATTTTCATTAAAAATGATCTTATTAAGTAAAGGTAAGATGGTAATATTTCCTCCTGTGAACCATGGCCTGATTTAATGCTATCATTGGATGCATCATCTGGTGTTTTTAGTCTTTCATTCTTATTCCAGCTTGCACCTGTTGAACTGTTGATACCTCTGGAGGGTGAAGCTGACGACAGTGGTTGCCGTCGGCGTTAATCCGTCCACATCCAGCGTAAAACGCAGGCCATTTTGTGACATAACCTTATTCTGGATTTATTGGCGAAAAAGGAACCACGGTCCGCCCGTGGCAGTGGCAATGGGGGGAGGACAGCCGCTTCAGGCACGCTACCGCCAAAGTTTCCGGCATCCACCATCTCCCATATATGAAACGTAACAGACGTAACTCATTGCTGGCACGGGCTTTTTGTCTCCGTTCCCGGACAAAAACAGCATCCCACCATTAAGGCGGAATGCTGTGGATTTACTCTTATGCTTCCAGCGGCGCACGCCAGTCATCAGCACCTGAAGTGCCTGTTGAAACGTGTTCCCACTCAATTTTGTGGTAAGCCAGAGAAACTCTAACCAGATGTGTGAACTCACGTTTGGTGTTGTCCTGGCAGTGCGGCATACCGGAAAGTGTCGATAGCCGGTATCCGGCCTTGTTGTAGGTGTCGATATAGCCCAGCAATTCAGGCAGGCGTTTCAGGGGAAGGGCGGGGTGATGCTGGGTTATAACAGGAGTTACAACACCATCCAGATCGAATGCCGGATTATATTTAATCGTTCCCTGCTGTACGGCGTGGCGCATAATTTTGGTCAGATGCTGGCGTATACGTCCGGCAACAACATGCACACCTTTATCATCAATGCCTCTGACCAGTCGCGTGAGATGTAGGATTTAAGTCGCCGAAATATCCATTGCGCCGATATCAGGGAAAACGTAGTGTTGGAGGCAGACAGGAATTTTATTGGCGTGACCTTCTGACCAGAGTTTCAGGCAGCCTGTATGCCACAATCTAGAGATGTACTGGAACATTAGTCATTCATTGATAACCTTTTTTCGTCCCGGCGCTGCTGAGAAGGGGTAAAGCCGGATTTTAGTACGCGCCGGGTGGCATCGCGTTTTTCGCGGACAAGGGCGAATGAGGTTTCGGGATAAGGACCGAATGATACCCCGGACTCTTTTCCCTCAAAACGATATTTGAAATACCAGATACGAAAACCGTTGGGTTTTACCAGAAGATACAGGCTGAGTGTATCAGCGAGTTTGTAGGGTTTATCAGAAGGCTTTGCACTACGGGCTTGTTTGTCGGTTAATGCCATTTGGGGTGTCACACCTTTATCGAACCGGACTGAGCACCGAGTTGACCACCAAAAGCCCCTGATTTGGGCGGATAAATAGAAATTCGCTGGGAAGAGTTTTTCCACTAACTCATTGAATTAAAAAATAAGGGGATTTATCAGGAAGCATAAAAAGGAAAGGTGGTGCCCGGACTCGGAATCGAACCAAGGACACGGGGATTTTCAATCCCCTGCTCTACCGACTGAGCTATCCGGGCAACGAGGCGCATTAAACCGTAATCGCCTCGCTTCGTCAACGAAATTTCTTCAAATCAACGTAGACTGCACAATCTATCACCACTTTGTTGTTATTGCACGCAGAATCAGGCAAAAAACATCGCCCATGCGGCGGAGATCGGCATCGCCAGCAACAGCGCCGGGAGCATATTCACTACCGGAAACATTTTGATTCCACATACACGCAAGCCGGTCGCCACCAGCAGCAGTCCGCCCACGGCGCTAAAGTCGCCCATCATTGCCGGCGTGGTCAGTGGAAGAATGAGGGTGGCGCAGGCGGCAAGCGTTAACTGGATAATCAACATCGGTGCGCAAATCGCCGAAACGGCGATGCCAAGCGAACAGGCGAAAATAATGGCAGTGAAAAAATCCAGAAAAGATTTAGCGATCAAAATGTTTGGATCGCCGGTCATCCCTTCATGCATCGCGCCGAAAATACCGGTGCCGCTGGCGCAAAAAAGTACAATGATAGCGACGTAACTTTGAATAAATGAGTCGTGTGTCGGCTTCTTACCCGATGCCATAAATAATTGTTGGATTTTCGCGACTGCGCCATTAATGCCTTTTTCCAGCAAACAAAACTCGCCGATAAGCGCGCCGACCAGCGTCGCCAGCACCATCACCGGAAGATTAGCGCATTTCATCACCAGCAGAATGCCAATTCCCAGAGAGCATAGACCAAAAATAGACGTCATTGAGACGCGAATCCGTTCTGGCAGACGCTGACTTAACAGCGCGCCAATAACGCCGCCGAATAAAATTGCGCCAGCGTTAATAAAAGGTCCAATTACCACAATGACTCCTGTTATTTGTCTTTCAAATTGCCTTATTATCACGCGATTAAGCTGTTAATAGCTTGATTATCTGTGACGTATAGAGCGCTGATTTTACCTTGCGCCGTCTGGTGAAAGGTGCCATGATTGCGCGAAATTTCTCCTGCCAGCATGGGGCTCGCCGGGATGAACATAGCGCCTTTATATTGTCTTCACTGTCGCCTGACTGCGCGAGGTTTGCCCCTTTCTTTCTTTTTTTTGTCATCCCCGCTATGCGGTGAGGGCAGCGCACGCTCACTGCAGGACAACAGTAAAATCAGAAACAGTCTGTTTTTACTGATGTCTGGCGGTCGGAGCTGGTATCCAGTTTGACCCGGCATCTCGTTGGGCAAGGCATCGGCCTTGTCCGGGGTTACTCTACTCCCGAAACGGGTATTTGCGCTTATGAAATCAATGAATATTGCCGCCAGCGGTGAACTCATCCCCCGTCTCTCCACCCACCGAAACGTAGTGGCGCTGGACAGTACCGACTTTACCGATGTGGCCGCAGTCGTCATTACCACTGCCGACAGCCGTAGCGGTATTCTGGCGTTGCTTAAACGCACCGGTTTTCACCTGCCGGTGTTTATGCTTGCGGATGAACCCGTCAGCGCGCCTGTCGGCGTTACGGCGGTAATAGGCGGGAACGAGCAGGAATGGCTGGAGCTGGAAAACGCTGCCTGTCGCTACGAAGCAGAACTTCTGCCGCCCTTTTATGGCACCCTGACCCAGTATGTCGACATGGGGAATAGTACCTTTGCTTGCCCGGGGCACCAGCATGGCGAGTTTTTTAGAAAACATCCCGCAGGCCGCCATTTTTATGACTTTTTTGGTGAAAACCTGTTTCGTGCGGATATGTGTAACGCCGATGTGAAACTTGGCGATCTGCTAATACATGAAGGTTCTGCCAAACACGCGCAGAAATTTGCGGCAAAAGTATTTAATGCGGATAAAACCTACTTTGTGCTGAATGGAACTTCGGCGGCGAATAAAGTGGTCACCAACGCCCTGCTGACGCGCGGCGATCTGGTGCTGTTTGATCGTAATAATCACAAATCCAACCACCACGGCGCCCTGATTCAGGCCGGGGCAACGCCGGTCTATCTTGAAGCGGCGCGTAACCCGTTTGGTTTTATCGGTGGTATTGATGCGCACTGTTTTGATGAAACGTACCTGCGCGACCAGATTCGTGACGTGATGCCGGAAAGCGCCGATGCGTCGCGTCCGTTCCGCCTGGCGATCATTCAGCTGGGTACCTATGACGGCACTATTTACAACGCCCGTCAGGTGGTGGATAAAATCGGGCATCTCTGCGATTACATTCTGTTTGACTCCGCGTGGGTAGGCTATGAGCAGTTTATCAATATGATGGCGGATACCTCGCCGTTGCGGCTGGAGCTTAATGAAAACGACCCAGGGATCTTTGTGACCCAATCGGTACATAAGCAACAGGCGGGGTTCTCACAAACCTCGCAGATCCACAAAAAAGATAACCATATTCGCGGCCAGGCGCGTTTTTGCCCGCACAAACGCCTGAACAACGCCTTCATGTTGCATGCTTCAACCAGTCCGTTCTACCCGCTGTTTGCGGCGTTGGATATCAATGCCAAAATCCACGAAGGGGAGAGCGGTCGCCGCTTGTGGGCGGAGTGCGTTGCGCTGGGCATTGACGCGCGTAAAGCCATTCTCGCCCGTTGCAAACTGCTTCAGCCCTTTATCCCACTGGTGGTTGACGACAAGCCGTGGCAGGCATATCCGACGGAGACCATTGCCAGCAATCGTCGTTTCTTCAGTTTTGAGCCCGGGGCGAAATGGCATGGCTTTGAGGGTTATGCGGATGACCAGTATTTTGTCGACCCCTGTAAACTGTTACTGACCACGCCAGGTATTGATGCCGATAGTGGGCGGTACACCGAATTCGGCATCCCGGCGACCATTCTCGCCCACTATCTGCGTGAGAACGGTATTGTGCCTGAGAAGTGCGATCTCAACTCGATTCTGTTCTTGCTGACACCCGCCGAGAGCGAAGAGAAACTGGCGCGGCTGGTCGCGATGCTGGCGCAATTTGAACGGCACATTGAAGACGATACGCCGCTTGCGGATGTATTGCCGACGGTTTTTCAGAAATACCCGGTGCGCTACCGCGATTACACCCTGCGTGAGCTATGTCAGGAGATGCACAACCTGTACGTTAGCTTTGACGTTAAGGATCTGCAAAAAGCGATGTTTCGCAAAGAAAGCCTGCCGCATGTGGCGATGAACCCACAGGACGCCAACAGCGCCTTTATTCGCGGCGATGTAGAGCTGGTGCGTATCAGCGAGGCGGGCGGGCGTATCGCTGCCGAGGGGGCATTGCCATACCCGCCGGGCGTACTGTGCGTGGTGCCGGGGGAGATTTGGGGCGGCGCGGCGCAGCGTTATTTTTTGGCGCTGGAAGAGGGCATCAATCTGTTGCCCGGTTTTTCGCCGGAATTGCAGGGAGTGTATAGCGAGACCGATGCCGATGGAATTCAACGCTTGTACGGATATGTTTTAAAGTAACGTTGCCTGCAGGCCGGATAAGGCATTTACGCCTTATCCGGCCTGCGAAACAGGGCAAGAATTAATGTGCAACGGGTTGCGAACCTGCCGGAACGCGAACGTGTTTGTATTTGAACAAGGCTACGAACGCGAAGGCCAGCACCAGCGAGTAGCCTGCGAAGATGAGCCACACGGTCTGCCAGTCGGTAATGCCGTTTTGAGTGTAATACTCCACCACTTTACCGCTCACAATGCCGCCCAGGATACAGCCGAAGCCATTGGTCATCATCAGGAACATCCCCTGCGCGCTGGCGCGGATTTCCGGGCGTACTTCTTTTTCGACAAACACCGAGCCAGAAATGTTGAAGAAGTCGAAGGCGCAGCCGTACACAATCATCGACAATACCAGCAGAACGGTACCGAACGGCGTCGGGTCGCCATAAGCGAACAGGCCGAAACGCAGCATCCACGCCACAATACTGATAAGCATAACGTTCTTAATACCATAACGGCTCAGGAAGAACGGAATGGTCAGGATGAATAACGTTTCAGAAATCTGCGAAATCGACATCATCACCGAGGCGTGCTGCACGATAAAGCTACTGGCGAATAGCGGATCTTTATCAAAGCTATGCAGGAAGGTGTTGCCAAACATGTTGGTGATCTGCAGTTCCGCGCCCAGCATCATGGAGAAGATGAAGAAAATCGCCATCCGCTTATTTTTAAACAGCGCAAAAGCGTCAAGGCCCAGCATTGATGTCCAGCTCTGGTTTTTCTGTTGGTTCGCCACCGGAATGTGCGGCAGGGTAAAGGTAAACAGTACCAGCAGAACGGAAAGCGTCGCGCCGATATAAAGCTGCATATGGCTCAGCTCGAAACCGGAGAAACTCACGCCCCACATCGCCAGAATAAAGCCAATGGTGCCCCAGATACGGATAGGCGGAAAGTCAGTCACAATATCCATGCCGGCAGACTGCAGGCGGTAATACGATATAGTATTGATCAAGCCCAACGTCGGCATATAGGCCAACGAGTTAAGCAGGATCACAAAGAACATCGCCCCAGGCGTAGTGACTTCCGCGGCCATGAATAGCGTGATGGCGCCGACGACATGACACAGGGCATAGACCCATTTCGCGCTCAGCCATTTGTCAGCCACAATGCCTAACAAGGTCGGCATAAAGACGGCGGCAATCCCCAGTGAACTATAAACTGCGCCAATAGATGCGCCGTCAAATTTTAAGGTGACGAACATATACGAGCCCAGGGTAGTGAGCCAGCTTCCCCACAGACAGAACTGCAGAAAAGAGAGTATTTTAAGCTGCAGCTTAAGATTCATGTTAATTTCCTCACACCTGAGAGCGGATGAATGTTTTAAAAGGCACATTTGCCGTTGTGATTTGGTGTGATTCTATCAATGAGAGGCGGGCTTTTTTTGTTACCTGTGACAAATATTTGCAAACAATTTCTGATTGCAAAGAAAAAGAGTGACGGAGTTAACACTTTTGCCTTTCCCGCCTCTGTCATTTGCCAGCCAGAGGCGGGATGCGATGGTTTATCGGCGGCGATACGATCGCTGGGCGGAATTCACCTTATACAGATAGCGGCGCGACTCGGCAGATGGATGTCGGGTGGTTAATATCTGGTACACATCCCCCGGCGACATGCGGTTAATCATATTCGCGGCCTGAATCTTATCGTTCGAGAATACGCGTAATACGCTGCCTGCGCCGCCATTATAGGCAGTAATGACCGCATAGCGCCGCGACGTCGGATTCTCAATACCGCTCAGATAGACATTATTCAACATCGCCAGATACGCTGTGCCGGTATCGATATTGCTGGCGGGGTCGAACAGGAAGTTACGGCTTGGCGTGCCGGACTTACCCTGAGAACGGAAAACATCTTTCCCGGCGCTGTGTTGCACCACCTGCATCAGGCCCAGCGCATCCGCGTGGCTGACCGCATACGGGTTGAACGAGGACTCCGTTTGCATAATCGCCAGAATCAGCGACTCGTCAACGCCGTATTTACGGGAGGCCTGGCGTACCATGCCAATGTATTTATGCGCGCGTTTATCAAGGTGGTTCGGCACCAGATTAATGGTGACGCTGTAAATAATACGCAGGCCGTTACTGCGGCTTTTGAGCCGCGTTTTCAGCAAGTAATCCGCGAATGTCGTGGCGCGGCCTTCCCAGCGAATAGGCTGGCCGGTATTGTCGAGGACCTGACCATACAGAAAGGGTTCTTTAGAAATTTTTATGTCATCGACATCGGAGTAAAGATCGACGGAGGTTGGGTCGTCACCCATGAGCAACGTTTTAATAATGGCCCGGCGCAGATGTGCGGTAGGTTCCGTCCCGGCGATGGTTTCAACGGTAATGGTCCCATCATCAAAGTTGATGTGGCTACGGGTCTGGAACTGATCGGTATATTTGACGTAGTCTTTCGGCCCGGCGATCAGGACTTCCTTATATCCCCACAGATTTTCAATATTGTTGGCAAATTGCCCCATCAAAATATCAAAGCCGTTGGTATCCTTGACCCAGGCTTCATTATACGTCTCGCCTTTTTTGGTCGAACTGGAGCAGGAGATGAGCAACGGCGCAATAACAGCAAGCGCGAGTAATTTTTTCATCATTCCGGGAGTGCATGTTGTGTTGTCGTTATGCCATGTTGCCGGGCAGCGGCGCTAAGGGCTTATCCGGCATAACTCACAGGCCGAATAAGCGCAGCTTCATTCAGCAACGGGCCTATTTTTTATCTTCTGGCGTATAACCTTCGATATGAACGTCTTTGCCTTCGAACAGGAAGCTCACCATCTCCTGTTCCAGCAGCTTACGGTGCTCGGCGTTCATCATGTTGAGCTTTTTCTCGTTAATCAACATGGTCTGCTTATGCTGCCACTGCGCCCACGCGTCCTTAGAGATCTCGTTATAGATACGTTTTCCCAGTTCGCCAGGGTAGAGCTGAAAATCTTGCCCTTCAGCGTCGCGTTGCAGGTAAGTACAAAAAATCGTTCTGCTCATAAGTCATCCTCTTCATCGACCGGGGCGTTAAACTGGCGCTCCGGTACGTAACTGCTGTAACAAGCGCTCCACGGGGGCCGCCAGTCCGACTGACGGCGGTTGCGCTAAGTTATACCAGAGCGCGCTGCCTTCATCCATGCAGGCGTCCAGTGACGACACGGGAAGCCACATAGGCACAATATCCAGGTGGAAATGGCTAAATGTGTGGCGAAACGCGTTAAGCTGGGTCAAATTATCAGCGTTAACATGCCGTTGCGCCAGCCATTCACGTAATTCAGCTTCGCTGGCGAACTGCGGAAAGCAGTAGAGTCCGCCCCATAAACCGCTGGGAGGGCGCTGCGCCAGGAAAATCTCCTGATTATGCTGTAACAATAAAAAGTAACCCGTCCGCTCCGGCAACGTCTGTTTCGGTTTCTTGCCCGGATAGCGTGACCAGCTTTCATGCGCAGCGGCGATACAACCGTTTTGCAGCGGACACAGGGTGCACTTTGGCTTTGAACGCGTACAAACCATCGCGCCCAGATCCATCATCGCCTGATTAAAACGCTCCACGCCGCGTGCGGGCGTCACTTGCTCGCTCAACGTCCACAGCGTATTCTCCACCTCTTTTTTTCCAGGCCAGCCGCTAACAGCATAACAGCGAGCCAGCACACGTTTAACGTTTCCATCAAGAATCGGATAATGTTTACCTAACGCGAGGGAGAGAATCGCGCCGGCGGTTGAACGCCCGACGCCGGGTAGCGCGGCGATTTCGGCAAAAGTTTGCGGGAATTCTCCACCGTGAAGCGTCGCCACCTGTTGCGCCGCTTTATGCAAATTACGCGCGCGGGCGTAATAGCCGAGCCCGGTCCATAAATGGAGCACTTCATCCAGCGGCGCATTCGCTAAATCCGTCACCGTGGGAAAGCGCGCCATAAATCGCTCAAAGTAAGGAATCACCGTTGTCACCTGCGTTTGTTGCAACATGACTTCCGAGAGCCATACTTTGTAAGGCGTCTTGTTAATTTGCCAGGGCAGCGTTTTCCGCCCGTATTTGTCGTACCAGTCCAGAACCTGGGCTGAAAATTGAGACGCTTGCATGGAAACTCATTCATTATTGCCGGGGGCAAGATTGCAGCACAGAGGCCGCAGGGTGTAAACCGGAACTTTCCGCAGTGCGCTTCATGCTTGCATCCGGCAACTAACTTTGGATAATGCCCGTTTTCAGAACTCAAACACAGCAGACTACACTTTTATGAAAAACGACGTCATTTCACCGGAATTTGATGAAAACGGTCGCCCGCTGCGCCGTATTCGTAGTTTTGTTCGTCGCCAGGGGCGACTGACAAAGGGGCAAGAACACGCGCTGGAAAACTACTGGCCGGTGATGGGCGTCGAGTTCAGCGAAGCGCCGGTAGATTTCGCCACGTTGTTTAGTCGCGAAGCGCCAGTGACGCTGGAGATTGGTTTTGGCATGGGGGCGTCTCTCGTGGCGATGGCGAAAGCGCGCCCGGAGCAGAATTTCCTCGGCATTGAAGTGCATTCACCCGGTGTCGGCGCGTGTCTGGCGTCCGCTCATGAAGAGGGCGTTGAAAACCTGCGTGTCATGTGCCACGACGCGGTAGAAGTGTTGCATAAAATGATTCCTGACAATTCTTTATCGATGGTTCAGCTCTTTTTCCCTGACCCGTGGCATAAAGCGCGTCATAATAAACGCCGTATCGTTCAGGTGCCGTTTGCTGAACTGGTATTGAGCAAGCTGAAATTGGGCGGCGTTTTCCATATGGCGACCGACTGGGAAGCGTATGCGGAACACATGCTTGAAGTCATGTCTTCTATCGACGGGTACAAAAATCTGTCAGAGAGCAATGATTATGTACCGCGCCCGGAATCGCGCCCGGTAACGAAATTTGAACAACGTGGCCATCGTCTTGGTCATGGCGTATGGGACTTAATGTTCGAGAGGGTGAAATAATGGCAAAGAACCGTAGTCGTCGTCTGCGTAAAAAAATGCACATTGACGAATTCCAGGAATTAGGATTTTCGGTGGCATGGCGTTTTCCGGAAGGTACATCTGAAGAGCAGGTCGATAAGACTGTCGATGACTTTATTAATGACGTTATTGAGCCTAATAAACTGGCGTTTGACGGCAGCGGCTACCTGGCCTGGGAAGGGCTGATTTGTATGCAGGAAATCGGTAAATGTACCGAAGAACATCAGGCGATTGTGCGTAAATGGCTGGAAGCGCGCAACCTTGAAGAAGTCCGAACCAGCGAACTTTTCGACGTTTGGTGGGACTAATAAGTACAGGGTCGGCAAATGCCGGCCCGCTTTGTCTTGAGGGAAAGTTATGATGCGCAAAACGCTGCTGGCGGCAGTGCTAACGTTTACGGCGATGGCCGCTCATGCAGATTACAAATGCAGCGTCACGCCGCGTGACGATGTGATCCTGAGTCCACAAACGGTGCAGGTGAAAGGTGAAAATGGCAACCTGGTGATCACGCCGGACGGCAATGTGATGTACAACGGTAAGCAGTACACCCTTAGCGCCGCGCAGCGCGAGCAAGCGAAAGATTACCAGGCGGAACTGCGAAGCGCGCTGCCGTGGATTGATGAGGGCGCCCGATCGCGCGTCGAAAAAGGCCGCGTGGCGCTGGATAAAATCATCGCTAAAGAGGTGGGCGAAAGCAGCAACATGCGTAGCCGTCTGACGAAGCTTGATGCGCAATTAAAAGCGCAAATGAACCGTATTATCGAACATCGTACGGACGGCCTGACGTTCCACTATAAGGCTATCGACCAGGTGCGTGCCGACGGTCAGCAGTTGGTGAATCAGGCGATGGGCGGTATTTTGCAGGACAGCATTAACGAAATGGGCGCCAAAGCGGTGCTTAAAGGCGGCGGCAATCCTTTACAGGGTGTGATGGGCAGTCTCGGTGGTTTGCAAACCGCTATCCAGAACGAATGGAAAAACCAGGAGAAAGATTTCCAGCAGTTTGGCAAAGATGTCTGTAGCCGCGTAGTGACCTTAGAAGATAGCCGCAAAGCGTTGGTTGGCAGCCTGAAGTAATCTTTCCTTTTTAAACAATGGCGCAGATCGTATCTGCGCCTTTTTATTCTGTTTTTTCCTGCATTTTGTTATCCATCTCTAAAAAATACTCTCTGTCGGATATATATCGCTGGTTAATCGTATGGCGTCACATTATTCGTCTGCAATATAGAGATAATGCGACCAGTTGACATAACTGGAGATATAACATGGAGTTTTTCAGGAAAACGGCATTAGCTGCTCTGGTAATGGGTTTCAGCGGCGCAGCGTTCGCTTTACCGAATATCACCATCTTAGCGACCGGCGGAACGATCGCTGGCGGCGGTGATTCAGCAACAAAATCAAATTATACGGCAGGTAAAGTTGGCGTCGAAAATCTGGTGGATGCCGTTCCTCAATTGAAGGACATTGCGGTAGTGAAAGGCGAGCAGGTCGTTAACATTGGCTCGCAGGATATGAACGATGAAGTCTGGCTCACGCTGGCGAAAAAAATCAATACCGAGTGCGACAGCACCGACGGTTTCGTGATCACCCACGGTACTGATACGATGGAAGAAACCGCTTATTTCCTCGATCTGACCGTGAAATGCAATAAACCGGTGGTACTGGTCGGCGCGATGCGTCCTTCCACGTCAATGAGCGCAGATGGCCCGTTCAACCTCTATAATGCGGTAGTAACAGCGGCTGATAAACAGTCTGCCAATCGCGGCGTGCTGGTGGTAATGAATGATACCGTTATGGACGGACGCGACGTCACTAAGACCAATACGACTGACGTGGCGACGTTTAAAGCGGTTAACTACGGCCCGCTGGGTTATATCCACAACGGTAAAATTGACTACCAGCGTACACCAGAGCGTAAACATACCACCTCCACCCCGTTCGACGTGTCGAAGCTGACCGCGTTGCCGAAAGTCGGTATCGTTTATAACTATGCGAATGCGTCCGATCTGCCGGCAAAAGCGCTGGTAGACGCGGGTTATGACGGGATCGTGAGCGCAGGCGTGGGTAACGGCAACCTGTATAAAACGGTCTTTGATACCCTGGCGACCGCCGCGCACAACGGTACGGTAGTGGTGCGTTCTTCACGTGTGCCGACTGGCGCAACCACGCAGGATGCGGAAGTTGACGATGCAAAATACGGCTTTGTCGCTTCCGGCACGCTGAACCCGCAAAAAGCGCGTGTCTTACTGCAACTGGCGTTAACCCAGACTAAAGATCCAAAACAGATCCAGACGATGTTCAATCAGTATTAAAGATAATGCCCCGGTCGGAAGGCCGGGGCTATCTTTGGAAGACCTCTCGCACAACCAACACTATTATCTTGCTAATTATCATCCTGGTTATGATAATCGTGGGCGTCATGTCTCTGGACGGGAGGTCCACAAGTGGTTCGACAATGGATTGCTGGCGCAGCGCTGTTTGCCCTGATTTCAGGCTATAGTTGGGCAGAGGTTGCTCAACCCTCCGATAACATCTTAAAAGAACAGTTTAGTAAGCAGTACCACGGCATACTTAAACTGGATTCCATTACCTTAAAAAATCTTGATTCGACGGGCAATCAGGCCACCTGGTCTGCCGAAGGGGATATTTCTTCCCGTGAAGATATGTATACCGGCGTTGGTATGGCGGCGGATTATTATTTTGTTGAAAAAACCTGGACCAAAGATCGTCCCGTTAAATTTTCTGCCATGTTAACCAGCAAAGGGACGCCAGCCTCTGGCTGGACGGTGAGCTATTACTCATTACAAATGGCAGCCAGCGATCAGGGCCGGGCTATTGACGACATTAAAACGAATGATAAATACCTGATCGTCAACAGTGATGACTTTAACTATCGGTTTGGCAACATTGAAGCCTCCTGGCGTGCGCAGAAAGCGTCGATCCCCGGTCTTGAAGAACAACTCTCTGCCCTGGATAAGAAAATAGCGGTAGCTAAAAAAGAAGCGGACGCATATTGGGGAAAAGGCGCTGATGGGAAACCGTTGACCCGCGCCGAGGCGTTTAAAAAGACGTTAAAAGAGCGCGATGATTATGTAAAAGCCAACGATAGCAGCGTATATGCCGAGAAATACGAAAAAGAGGTCTATCAACCGGCATTAGACGCGTGCCGTAAGCAGAGTGAGCCGTGCAATGAAGCGGCTATTCAGCAGAAAAGAGATTTAGACATACACGAGCAACGGCGGCAGGTATTTTTGAAATCGGAAGAGCTGCGTCGAAAAGCGCAGAATGACTGGATAACGTTAGAGAAAGGGCAATATCCGCTGAATATAGCGGTACAGAAACTTCAGATGCAACAGAGTGATATCCGTGTGAAAATTATGGATATTAATGACGGTTACGAGCGCTGGAAAAAAGATACGGACGATTTGCGTCGTAAAGGGGTTATTAAATAATGCGCTTGCCGGCGGCGCATTAACCGCCACAGGTCGGTAAGCGTCGCGCCATCAGGTATTTTACCCGCTGGCGCTACAGGCTTATTCCTTGTTATTCCGCGAGAAACAACTCAAGAAGAGAGTTTAAAAACAGTTTACCGTGACGGGTAATCTGCCAGTATTGCTCGCATTCGGTCAGGTAGCCCTGGGCAATAGCCTCGTCGATTGGCTGACGAATAACCGCTTCCGTAAGCCCGGTATAGGCGACAAATTCGGCGCGAGGCGCGCGCTCCAGCAACCGAAAACGATTCATAAAGAACTCAAAGGGTTTATCGTCATCACTCACGTCACGCTGGCTTTCCAGGTAACGTCCCTGCATATAACCGCGTGGGTGACGGGTTTTGGTGGTGCGCAGGATCCTGCCGCCCGGGAAGGTGACTTTACCGTGGGCACCGCAGCCAATACCCAGATAGTCGCCAAAGCGCCAGTAGTTCAGATTATGCTGGCACTGATAACCGGGTTTGGCATAGGCCGACGTTTCGTATTGCTGATAGCCCGCGGCGGTTAATAACTGGTGGCCCTGCTCAAAGATATCCCACAGAGCGTCATCGTCCGGTAAAACCGGCGGACGCGAACCGAACAGAGTGTTGGGTTCAATCGTCAATTGATACCATGAGAGATGCGGCGGATTAAGCGCAATTGCCTGTCGCAAATCGTTCAGCGCCTCTTCCAGCGTTTGGTCCGGCAATCCATGCATCAAGTCGAGGTTAAAGCTGCGTAGCCCAAGCCCATTTGCCAGTCTTGCTGCCCGCATCGCCTCTTGTGGACCGTGAATACGGCCAAGACGTTTCAGCTTAGGCTCACTAAAGCTCTGCACGCCAATGGAGATCCGGTTTACGCCGGCGCGCTGATAGTCGATGAAGCGGTCGGCTTCGACCGTGCCGGGGTTCGCTTCCATAGTAATTTCCGCATCCGCCGCCAGATTCAGGCGCGCACGCACGCCGTCCAGCAGCGTTTGCATCGCTGGCCCGGAAAGCAGGCTTGGCGTACCGCCGCCAATAAAGATGGTCTTTACTTCACGCCCTTGCGCCCAGGCGACGTCGGCATCCAGATCGCTTAACAGATGCTGGACGTAGTCGTCATGCGGCACCTCGCCCTTCAACGCATGGGAATTGAAGTCGCAATATGGACATTTTTGTACACACCAGGGAATATGAATATAAAGACTGAGCGGCGGTAGTTTAGCCATTGCGTAACGCATCCAGCAGCAGCTTGAGCGCTTGTCCTCGGTGGGAAATCGCGCTTTTTTCTTCACGGGTCAGTTCTGCGGCGGTTTTGCCTTCAGACGGTACGAAGAAAATAGGATCATAGCCAAATCCGCCATTTCCGGCCGCCTGGCGAGTAATGACGCCTGGCCAGCTACCGTGACAGACTATCGGTGTGGGATCTTCGGCATGACGCAAATAAACCAGTACACAATGGAATCGCGCCTGGCGTTTGTCGTCCGGAACATCCCGTAGAGTATGCAGCAGTTTTTCCAGGTTTTGCTGATCTGTCGCGTTTTCGCCAGAATAGCGCGCGGAATAGATACCCGGCGCGCCGCCTAAAACGTCAACGGCCAGACCGGAATCATCGGCAATGGCGGGCAGACCGGTCATTTTAGCGGCATGGCGCGCTTTGAGAATCGCGTTTTCAATAAACGTCAGGCCGGTTTCTTCCGCGGAGTCAACGCCCAGTTCCGTTTGCGCTACCACATCAAGCCCAAAATCGCTTAACAGCGACGCGAGCTCGCGCACTTTACCGGCGTTGCCGGTTGCGAGAACAACTTTTTGCATGGAATACCTACTCAGTTAACGCCGCAATTTCCGGCGGGATCTGTTGCGGGTGAATAATTTTTACCTGTTTGTGACGGCCCAGCTCGCCTTTTTCGATGACGATCTGACTTTTCGCCACGCGAAACTGTTTACCGAGAAACTTGATCAGATGGCTGTTTGCCTGACCGTCAACCGGCGGGGCGGTAATGGCGACTTTCACCTCGTCGCCATGTAAGCCCACAATACTGTCGCGGCTGGCTTTCGGCTGAATATAAAGCCGTAACACCAGACCGTCTTCGCAGCGAGTCACAGCACTCATAGCGCCATCCACAGCCCCGGCAGCAACATGTTGCCTGTCGCTTGTAAGACTTCAGCGATCCCCATATTAACGACATACAGTAGCAGCACCAGAACCATCGGCGAGAAGTCGATGCCGCCCATCGCAGGCAGTATACGGCGAATCGGGCTGAGCAGCGGCTCGGCAAGCTGAATCAATACATATTCAATCGGGCTACGACCCTGGCTCACCCAGCTCATGATAGCCATGACCAGCAGCACCCAGAAGATCAGCAGGCCGATTGTTTTAAGCAAGATAAGCACCGCGGCAATCCAGATAATCGCCTGAAACGTAATTACCTTAAACAGCACTATCGCCTTAATAACGCTAAGAATAAACGCCACCAGCAGGGAAGCGCTGTCAATCGGCCCCATTGGCGGGATAATACGACGCAGCGGTCCGATGATGGGCTGCGTAATTTTCACCACGAACTGGGAAAAAGGGTTGTAAAAGTCACAGCGGGCCCACTGCATCCACACGCGCAATAATAGCACCATGGTATACAGCTCAATTACCGTTGAGAGCAGGAAGGTCAACGTATTCATGGCGTTCCTCAGTTTTCCTTAATTTTTTGTGTAATCACGAGCACCAAAGATAGCGGTGCCGATGCGCACCATTGTGCTACCTGCCGCAATCGCGGCTTCCATATCGTCGCTCATACCCAGAGATAAGGTATCAACGTCAGGGTAGCGCGCTTTCAGCCCGGCAAATGCTACAGCCATTTGACGTGCGACTTCAAACTGCCTTACATAATCTGACTCTGGCGCCGGGATCGCCATCAGTCCGCGAAGCCGCAGACGCGGCAGTGTAGCCACCGCAGCGGCCAGCTCATCCAGTTCCGCCAGCGGAATGCCTGATTTGCTGTTTTCATCGCTGATATTAATTTGGATCAGAACATTTAGCGCCGGCAGATTATCCGGACGCTGTTCGCTCAGACGCGAGGCGATACGCAGGCGATCGATGGTATGACACCAGTCAAAATGCTCGGCCACCAGCCGACTTTTGTTGGACTGTAAAGGGCCAATAAAGTGCCAGTGCAGGCCTTCCACTTTCGCTTCCTGAAAGTGGCGGATTTTTTCCACCCCCTCTTGTACATAATTTTCACCAAATGCCCGTTGTCCGGCGGCAATGGCTTCTGCGATGTCGCTCGCAGGTTTGGTTTTACTCACTGCAAGCAACGTAACTTCTTCTGAAGAGCGGCCGCAACGCGTCGCCGCAGCGGAGATTTTGTCCCGGATGTGTGCCAGGTTATGCGCGATATCGTTCATTTTCCGAGGATGTTTATATGAATATGGAAGAAATTGTGACGCTTAGTGTAAAGCATAACGTCTCGGATCTACACCTGTGTAACGCCTGGCCTGCGCGATGGCGCAAACAAGGACGCATGGAGAACGCGCCTTTTACCGCGCCTGATGTCGACAGGCTTCTGCTTGATTGGCTTAATGATGCGCAACAATATCAGTGGCGAACGCACGGCCAGCTTGATTTCGCCGTCTCGCTGTCTGGCACGCGGCGCCTGCGCGCCAGTGCGTTCACACATCAACAGGGAACGTCGCTGGCGCTACGGCTATTGCCCGAGCGTTGTCCTGATCTGGCGGAAATCCAGACGCCGCCGATAGTACCCGCACTGCTTGCCAGCGAGAACGGACTGATTCTGGTCACTGGCGCTACTGGCTGCGGGAAATCCACCACGTTGGCGGCGATGGTGGGACATCTTAATCAACATGCCGATAAACATATCCTGACGCTGGAAGATCCTATTGAGTACCGTTACACCAGCAAGCGTTGCCTGATACAGCAGCGGGAAATCGGCCAGCATTGCGCCACTTTTGCCGCCGGGCTGCGCGCGGCGTTACGTGAAGATCCCGATGTCATTTTACTGGGAGAGCTGCGTGACAGCGAGACCATTCGCCTGGCGCTGACGGCGGCGGAAACGGGGCATCTGGTACTGGCAACCCTGCATACTCGCGGTGCGGCGCAGGCGGTGGAAAGATTAGTGGATAGTTTTCCGGCGCAGGAAAAAGAACCGGTACGCAGTCAACTGGCGGGTAGTCTGCGCGCTGTGCTATCGCAAAAACTGGAGGTCGACAGGCAGGATGGGCGCGTGGCGTTGTTTGAATTACTGATTAATACGCCAGCCACAGGGAATTTGATCCGTGAAGGCAAACTCCATCAGTTGGCCCACGTGATACAAACCGGGCAGCAGCAGGGGATGATGACATTCGCCCAGAGCGCGCAATGGCGTCAGGCGCAGGGACGACTGTAGCGAAGATGGCGGCGTAGAGGGGGGAGGAAAGTGTTGACTGGCGCGGTGGATTGAACGGCATGCAGGCTTGTATCCTGGCGAACCGGCGTTAAAATCGCAGCTTTGTTAAAACCACAGCGAAGCCATTTAACGATGTCATCACAACCGAATCAAAGCCTGATAGATGGCATTCGCTGTCTGCAATATCTGGTCTCCAGCGACCGTGCTATCGGATGTCGCGAGCTTGCCCGGCTGATGGATATTAATACCACGCGCGTTAATCGCCTGTTAATGACGATGGCCTCTATTGGACTCACGATGCAGGATGAGCACCGACGCTATTTACCCGGGCCAGGCATTCATGCTTTGGCGGTGCAGGCGATTCGTGGTTCAGCGCTGTTCTCCCATGCGTTGCCTATCCTTGAACGCCATGCGCCCAAAGACATCGTGGTGGCATTAGGCGTGCTATGGGAAGACCAGATTATCTATATTTATCACTCTACGCCGGGTTCGCAGGGAAGTCAGGCGCTGGCGGGGTTTCGCATGTGCCCGGCCTGGCAGTCGGTAACAGGAGTGGCGTTACTGGCGGCAGAAAGCGATGAGGCGCTAATGCAGCGTTTTACTCCGGAGCAGTGGCGTAATCTGGCGCCGCATGTGGCGCAGCAGCGCCAGCGGGGATACGTGCTGTGGCATCACGCTGATGGTGAAGTTTCTATGGCGCAACCGCTAGACAAGCACGCCGCAGCGCTGGCCTTTGCGGGAATGTGGCGGATTGATGAGGCGGAGGCGGCTGCGCGTTTACAGGCGTTGAAGGCATTAAACCAGCTTATTGCCCAGTAAGCCTGGCAACCGTGACCGCGTTATCCGCCTGCTGACAAAAACGGCTTTAATACCCCTGTTCAAAATAGCTTTCGAGGATAATCACGGCGGAGGCCGAGTCCACTTTGCCTTTGTTCAGCGCGCGATACCCACCTCGTTCAAACAGACCGGAGCGTGCTTCAACGGTGCTGAGCCGTTCATCGTGCAGCGTGACAGTTACCCCGAAACGCCCATGAATACGGTTGGCGAATTTACGTGCGCGCGCCGTCAGCGGTTGTTCAGTGCCATCCATATTGAGCGGTAGCCCGACAATAATTTCGTCCGGCTGCCACTCTTTCAGCAAACGTTCAATGAGCGTCCAGTCGGGCGTGCCGTCCTGTGCTTTGATTGCCGGAAGCGGACGGGCGGTGCCGGTAATGCGTTGTCCTATTGCAACGCCGATGCTTTTTGTGCCGAAGTCAAAGGCCAGTAAGGTGTCGCTCATCAGGCGTGCCCCGCAACGCCAGGCATGGTCAGAATATCAATGCCAATAAGTTTTGCCGCTTCGCGCCAGCGCTCGGCAATGGGCGTTTTGAACAAAATATTGAGATCGGCGGGCGCGGTAAGCCAGGCGTTATCAAGCAACTCTTGTTCAAGCTGGCCTTTATCCCAGGAGGCGTAGCCCAGCGCGACCAGTACATCGGAAGGCTGTTGTTGGGTACCTAACGTTTCCAGCACATCGCGGGAGGTGGTAATCACGGTATTGTCTGAGATACGAATGCTGGAGGCGAAACGTGACGGCGGAGTATGGAGAATAAATCCGCGATCTTCCGCCAGCGGGCCGCCGAGCATCACGGCTTTATCAAGACGAATTGCCGAATCGCGCGGTTCCGGCGTAATTTTTAGTTTTTCCAGAATCCCTTCAATTTGCAGATTTTCCAAAGGCTTATTAACAATAATCCCCATAGCGCCGTCCTGGTTGTGCTCGCAAATATACACCACGGAACGGCGGAAAATCGGGTCCTGGAGCGCAGGCATGGCAATAAGAAAGTGATGCTGTAAATTCATTGTCAGAGGTTCTGTTTCCTGGTTCAAAAAAACGACAGCGTTCAGTATGTGGGGAAAGCGGACGGTTGTCACTCATATAAGCCGTCTTTTGCCAAAGGACGGCGGCCTTATCGGGCAATAGACTGCCGGATGGCGATGCTGATGCGCCGCCTTATCCGACCGGGGCGGCGTGATTGCTCAGGCCCGGTAAGCGCACGCCACCGGGCAATAAACCTTTACTTCGCCAGACGCGCTTCGATGGCGTCCATCAACATCCCGGTGATAGAGATCGGGTATTCCGCTTCAATTTCACGCACGCAGGTTGGGCTGGTCACGTTAATTTCCGTTAAGCGGTCGCCGATAATATCCAGACCGACGAAAATAAGCCCTTTGGCTTTAAGCGTTGGCCCAACGCGGCGGGCGATTTCCCAGTCGCTTTCGCTCAACGGACGGGGTTCGCCGCGACCACCAGCCGCCAGGTTGCCGCGGGTTTCGCCGCCCTGCGGAATACGCGCCAGGCAGTAAGGCACCGGCTCGCCGTCGACGACCAGGACGCGCTTATCGCCATCTTTGATAGCGGGCAAATAGTTCTGTGCCATGCAGTAGCGGTTGCCCAGCTCGGTCAGCGTTTCGGCAATAACGCCTATGTTAGGATCGCCTTCCTTAACGCGGAAAATGGACGCGCCGCCCATACCGTCCAGCGGTTTCATAATGATATCGCCGTGTTTTTCCCAAAACGCTTTGAGCTGCGCTTTATTGCGCGTTACTAGCGTTTCCGGCGTCAGGTCGGCAAACCAGGCGGTATACAGTTTTTCATTACAGTCGCGCAGGCTTTGCGGTTTGTTGACGATCAGCGTCCCTTCCTCTTCAGCGCGTTCCAGAATATAGGTCGCATAAATAAACTCGGTATCAAACGGCGGATCTTTACGCATCAGGATAACGTCGAGGTCGGCAAGTTTAATCTCCTGCTCGCTGCCGAACTCGTACCATTTATCGTAATTTTGCTCCACGTTCAACGTTCGCGTGCGGGCGCGGGCTTCGCCGTTAATCAGATAAAGGTCGGCCATCTCCATATAATGAAGTTCATAACCACGACGTTGGGCTTCCAGCAGCATAGCGAAACTGGTGTCTTTCTTGATGTTGATGTGTGCGATGGGGTCCATCACGATGCCGAGCTTGATCATTATTTTCTCCGTTAACGCTTCATCCTAAGTCGCCAAAACGCACCTGTAGCGCGGTAATGGCGGTGAGCGCGGTTGTCTCAGTACGCAGAACGCGAGGTCCTAACAGAATATCAGTAAACTGATAGCGCGCGGTCATCGCGATTTCGTCCGCCGACAGCCCGCCTTCCGGGCCGATCAGCAGTCGGACGCGTTCAACCGGCAGCGGCAGAGTGTTGATGCTGGCATGGGCGCGCGGATGAAGATTGAGCTTCAGCCCGGAATCTTGCTCGGCGCACCAGGCTTCCAGCGCCATCGGCGGGCGAATTTCCGGCACCCGGTTACGCCCGCATTGTTCGCAGGCGGCGATGGCGATCTTTTGCCACTGCTGGCGCTTTTTGTTCAGACGTTCACTATCCAGTTTAACGCCGCAGCGCTCAGAGAACAGTGGCGTAATGAGGCTTACACCTAGTTCGATCGATTTCTGGATAGTAAATTCCATTTTTTCACCGCGCGACATCACCTGGCCCAGATGGATATGCAGCGGCGATTCACGATCGTCGATTTCGCCTTTCATCACTTGCACTTCAACACTTTTCTTACTGGCGCTAATGATTTCAGCATCGAATACCTGATTGCTGCCGTCAAACAGCTGTAACGCTTGTCCCGGTCCCATGCGCAGTACACGACCAATATGGTTGGCCGCATCTTCGCATAACGAAATCTGCGTACCGGACGTCAACAATTCAGGGTGATAAATGCGGGGAATACGCATAATAAAAAAATCCGCGTCATGGCCCCGGCGTTTGGCTATCCAGGGCATGGGTTAACAAGAATCCCGCTAGTGTAGGTTAGCTCTTTCGCGCCTGGCAAGCGCGTTGCACATAGGGATTATGATTACCCTGGACCTTCGCGATACGCGCATCGCGCTCGCACTCCCAGGCGGTAACGGGGTACTGCTTATCCCAGACGTTAAAAAGCTGCGTTTGTTGGCGGGAAAGTTTCAGTTGGTATTGGTCGCGCATATAAAAATAAGTGCGGGCGATTGCGCCACGGGCGCGGGCGGGCGGCTCGGCGAGCTTCGCTTTAAAATCCACTTTCATGGCGCATTGCCCGTACTGACCTTCGCCGCCGTTCCACTGGCTATACATAAAATTGCCGCGATCGCCATTCACTTCGCCAATCGCGGGTTGCAGGTTATGCATATCGCTTTCCATTTTGCGGTAGACAGGGTCTTTAGCGCAGTTTTTTCGCCCGCCGTCCTGCCAGCACTGGCGCTGATGACCGAATTGCCAGGCGGGGACAACGTGCTCCCACTCAATGCGTCTGGCGCGATTCTCGTTTTTACGCACCTTATAGCCGCAGGACTCCAGGTCTACGACGCCTTTTTTACCCTGCCAGCGGATTTGGCACCCGCAGTAAAAGCTGCCGGGCGCGTCGGCATTGACTTTGACGCTCGCCGCTTTGGCCTGAGAAAAATTGTTAATGCCGTCGGCCAATGCATGGCCTGAAAACGCTGCGGCCAGCAACGCAGCGGCAAAAGAAAAATTACGGTACATTGCACACTCCATAGCAAAACGAGCCCGCAACGTAACGAAAGTTGTGTCTGTATGCAATCAGTCCGCTCAGGAAAGTTCCCGGACGTTTCGGGAACTACCCGGCGACCAGTGGTTCGCCGCAGTGAACGCAACGATAAACCGCTTCGCCGCGTACTACCCGATTATGACGGCGGACGGTGAGTTGATGTTGCTGGCATTGGCAATGGTAGGGAAAGGTGTTGCGCCGTACGGATTGCAGCGCAAATTGATGAGTACGTCTGGCCGGAACGCCCAGCACGCTTTCCATCATCCACTTCCATTCCTTGCCATGCGGAGCCTTGCGTCCGAAGTGCTTCCACACCAACAGATGCGCCAGTTCATGCGGCACGACCTCTGCAATAAAGGTGTCGATGTTTTCCAGCAGTAACACCGGGTTGAGGCGGATTTCGTAGCTCTCCAGCCAGGCGGTGCCCGCCGAGGTGCCGCGTTGCGTATACACCAGTTTCGGCTCCGGATAATGTCTATTGAGCTTGAGGTTCGCCTGGGCGAGATTTTCCCGCAGACGGCGCATCACGGCCTGCTGGATAGCGATAGGGAGACGAGGGGTTTTCATAGCGGCAGAGAATAGTGCGACGGAAGAGGGACTGCAAGAAAAACGCTTCCTCCTGTGGCAGGAGGAAGCGTGGAGGGATTAGTCGTGGGCGCCGATTTCGCGCAGTTTACGACCTTTCATCAGGTTACGTTCAATGTGTTCCAGCGAAACGTGTTTGGTTTCCGGCACCAGCCACAGGGTCAGCAGGATAAACAGTACGTTCAGGCCAGCGTAGACCCAGAAGGTGTTGGCGTTACCCAGATTGTTCAGCATGGTCAGGAACGTTGCGCCGACGATCATATTGGCGATCCAGTTGGTCGCGGTGGAGCAGGTGATGCCGAAATCGCGGCCTTTCAGCGGCTGGATTTCGGAGCACAGTACCCAAATCAGCGGACCAGCGCTCATCGCAAATCCAATGATGAACATCAGCAGCATAGCGATAGCGAAGTATTGCGCAGACGGCGAATGGATGCCGATGTGCATCATCGTACCCAGAATCCCCATACCAATCGCCATGACCAGGAAGCCCAGCGTCAGGGTCGGCTTGCGGCCCCAGCGGTCAACCAGGCCGATAGCGATGAAGGTTGCCAGCACGTTAGTCAGACCAACAATAACGGTGCCCCACATCTGCTCCGTGGTATTCGTGTACCCCGCCAGTTCGAAGATTTTCGGCGCGTAATACATGATGACGTTCATCCCGGTAAATTGCTGCATGACCTGCAACAAAATGCCAAGAAACACGGCGCGGCGGAAGTTGCTGTTCTCTTTGAACAGCGCCCAACCGCTCTGTTTAACCTGCAAACTTTCGCGAATTTCATCGAGCTCACGTTTTGCTTCCGCACTGGTGTCACGCAGGCGCAACAGGACGCGTTCAGCATCATGGAAACGGCGTTTCGCCGCAAACCAGCGCGGGCTGTCCGGCAGGAAGAAGACGCCGATCAGCAGCAGAATGGCCGGGATGATGATCACGCCGAGCATCCAGCGCCATGCGCCGCTGTAGCTGAACGCGGTATCGGACAGATAAGCGCCCAGAATCCCGATGGTGATCATGAGTTGGTACATTGAGATCATACTGCCGCGAATTTTTTCCGGCGCGATCTCGGACAGGTACAACGGTGCAGTGTAGGAAGCGACGCCGACGGCCAGACCCAGCAGCACGCGAGAAATAATCAGGACTTCAACGTTAGGCGCCGCAGCGGAGAACAGCGAACCGGCGACGAACAGGATAGCGCCGATCATCAGGCTTTTTTTACGGCCCAGCTTAAAGGAGAGCCAGCCGCTGCCGACAGCGCCGACGGCCGCGCCAAACATCATGGAGCTGACCACCCATTCCTGAGTGTGTGCGGTAATCTGAAACTCGTCGGTAATGAAGGGTAAAGCACCGGCGATAACGCCGATATCCAGGCCAAAAAGTAATCCTGCCAGGGCTGCAAGAAAGCAGACAAAAAATGTCATGGCCTTGTTGGAACGCCCTTGTTTTTTATTGTCAGGCATTATGCCCTCCGGTTGGGTTAGCAATTTTATCGATGTTAAGAGTAGGTGAGTACGCCGTAAAAAGATGTGAGGCTAATCACAATGGTGTAATCGTTTACACTACTATTTATCTCGGTGATTATTTAATTATCTGAAAAATAATAGTTTTAATAATCTTATAACCATATCAATCGCCTGGTATTCAGACAAAGTTGAAAAATTATGTAATATTTTCATCGCAGAATTAGCATACCGATAGTGAGGCGGTCAGTTCTTAATGAAAATGAATGTAACCGCTTTCATGATGACTGAAACTGAATGATAAAAAGTGTAGTCGAAGAAACGAAAGGGGAGAGTGGATTGTGCTGCGCATCACAAAAAGGTCAGTATAAATTCACGCTGGAATATCTGATAACGTTGCGTGTATCAGCAATGATAAAGGCCAGCAGGGCGCTGGCCTTGATAAGTACGGTATGGTTTACCTGACTGAAAAACAGCGTCAGGCGCGGGCGATTATTTCAGACCGGCAGCATCGCGCAGCAGTTGCGCTTTGTCGGTTTTTTCCCATGGGAAGTTTTCGCGACCGAAGTGGCCGTAAGCCGCAGTTTCTTTGTAGATCGGGTGCAGCAGATCCAGCATCTGAATCAAGCCGTACGGGCGCAGGTCGAAGAATTCGCGCACCAGCAGAATCAACTGTTCAGCAGGCACTTTTTCAGTACCGAACGTTTCCACCATGATGGACGTCGGCTCCGCTACGCCGATAGCGTAGGAGACCTGGATTTCACAGCGATCCGCCAGACCTGCCGCCACGATGTTTTTCGCGACATAACGCGCAGCGTAAGCTGCAGAACGGTCAACTTTAGACGGATCTTTACCGGAGAAGGCGCCGCCGCCGTGACGCGCCATACCGCCGTAGGTATCAACAATGATCTTACGACCGGTCAGACCACAATCGCCCATCGGGCCGCCGATAACAAAACGACCGGTTGGGTTGATAAAAAACTTAGTGGACGTATTTAACCATTCAGACGGCAGAATGGGTTTGATGATCTCTTCCATCACCGCTTCTTGCAGCGATTTTTGGTCGATATCTTCTGCGTGCTGCGTAGAGAGAACCACGGCGTCGATACCGACGATTTTGCCGTCGTCATACTGGAAAGTGACCTGGCTTTTTGCATCCGGACGCAACCATGGCAGGGTGCCATTTTTACGCACTTCAGCCTGACGCTGTACCAGACGGTGCGCGTAGGTGATTGGCGCAGGCATCAGTACGTCGGTTTCATTTGTCGCGTAGCCAAACATCAGGCCCTGGTCGCCCGCGCCTTGTTCCAGCGGGTCTGCGCGGTCAACGCCCTGGTTGATATCCGGAGACTGTTTGCCAATTGCGCTCAGTACCGCGCAAGAGTTGGCGTCAAAGCCCATGTCGGAATGCACATAGCCAATTTCGCGCACCGTATTACGGGTAATCTCTTCGATATCGACCCAGGCGCTGGTGGTGATCTCACCGCCAACTAAAACCATGCCGGTTTTAACGTAGGTTTCACAGGCGACGCGTGCTTTCGGATCCTGTTGCAGGATAGCGTCCAACACGGCATCAGAGATTTGGTCTGCGATTTTGTCAGGATGCCCTTCTGATACGGACTCAGACGTAAAAAGGTGTTTTGCCATATTTAATTTCACCTAAGGAGAATTTAGTTAGCTCAAACTGTTGTGCGGAATAGTCATGACAGAAGATTCTACCATGAGTCTGAAGGTCGCTGACACTGGCAGTCTGAGTGTTAATCAGTATGGATGGATTAACATCTGGACGGCTATTTTAGGTCACTTCTTCGCCCAATTTCCAGCTTTTTTTGAAGGCCGTCGCAATGTCGGTCAAAATCAGGCGATAAACGTTTCTGATAATGCTGACATTATGCGCATTTATGCTTTGCTTTTTTTCTGCGTTCTGGGTATAAAACGCGACGCGCGGCTCATACAAAAGCACACGACGTTTTCTTCGTGTCGCCACTTCCAGCCGGGTTAAAACGTTGCTTTGGCTTGTGGGTTCGTCTTACGAGGCGGCCGTGGAGGTGATACGAGATAATGAACCGTTGTATTCTGCTGAATCTGTCGCATCGTTCTGGTGCGCGCATGTCCCCCGCAATCTGCATCTCTGCTTTGCATACCTGCCGATGTTATACCCATCTCGGCGCTTCTCAGGATTCCAGAGCCGGCAATGGCGCTGAAGACTGAACAAGGGCGCTCTTGTTAACGCAAGAGTTTTCTCGTGGTTTCGCCGAACCGTTATCTGTGAGTTCGGTTACGTGTTTACAATGATATGAAAAAGAAACCGGTCGCGCAGGCGGAGCATCAGCGCTATCTGCTGGAAAATCCGCTTGTCTATGGGTTGTTATCGCGTCTTCGGATTGCGATAGTAGTCAACTGTTTTACACTTGCTAATAAAAATTGAGGTTCGCTATGTCTGACGACATGTCTATGGGTTCGCCTTCGTCAGCAGGCGAACAGGGTGTACTACGCTCCATGCAGGAGGTTGCAATGAGCTCCCAGGAAGCCAGCAAGATGCTGCGCACTTACAATATTGCCTGGTGGGGCAATAACTACTACGACGTCAACGAGCTGGGCCATATTAGCGTATGCCCCGATCCCGACGTACCGGAAGCGCGTGTCGATCTTGCCAAACTGGTGAAAGCGCGCGAAGCGCAAGGCCAGCGTCTGCCGGCGCTGTTCTGCTTCCCGCAGATCCTGCAACACCGTTTGCGTTCAATTAACGCGGCGTTTAAGCGTGCGCGTGAATCTTACGGTTATAACGGCGACTACTTCCTCGTTTATCCGATTAAGGTCAATCAGCATCGCCGCGTGATCGAGTCCCTTATCCATTCCGGTGAACCGTTGGGGCTGGAAGCGGGGTCAAAAGCGGAATTGATGGCGGTGCTGGCGCATGCCGGCATGACCCGTAGCGTGATCGTCTGTAATGGTTATAAAGACCGTGAATACATTCGGCTGGCGTTGATTGGCGAGAAGATGGGCCATAAGGTTTATCTGGTCATTGAAAAGATGTCTGAAATCGCGATTGTGCTGGAAGAGGCCGAGCGCCTGAATGTGGTTCCTCGCCTGGGCGTGCGTGCGCGTCTGGCCTCTCAGGGGTCCGGTAAGTGGCAATCCTCCGGCGGCGAAAAATCAAAATTCGGCCTGGCGGCGACCCAGGTGCTGCAACTGGTGGAGACCCTGCGTGACGCCGGGCGTCTGGACAGTCTGCAACTGTTGCACTTCCACCTGGGATCGCAGATGGCGAACATTCGCGATATCGCGACCGGCGTGCGCGAGTCCGCGCGTTTCTATGTTGAGCTGCATAAGCTGGGCGTTAATATCCAGTGCTTCGACGTGGGCGGCGGTCTGGGCGTGGATTATGAAGGTACCCGTTCGCAGTCCGACTGTTCGGTGAACTATGGCCTGAACGAATATGCCAATAACATCATCTGGGCGATTGGCGATGCCTGCGAAGAGCATGGTTTACCGCATCCGACGGTGATTACCGAGTCTGGGCGCGCCGTCACTGCGCACCATACGGTACTGGTCTCTAACATTATCGGCGTGGAGCGTAACGAATACACGGATCCGACTGCCCCTGCTGAAGATGCGCCGCGCGCGCTGCAAAATCTGTGGGAAACCTGGCAGGAGATGCATAAGCCTGGCACCCGCCGCTCGCTGCGTGAATGGCTGCATGATAGCCAAATGGATCTGCACGATATTCATATCGGCTACTCTTCCGGCGCGTTTAGTTTGCAGGAGCGCGCCTGGGCGGAGCAACTTTATCTCAGCATGTGCCATGAAGTGCAGAAGCAACTGGACCCGCAAAACCGTGCGCATCGTCCGATTATCGACGAACTGCAAGAGCGGATGGCGGACAAAATGTACGTCAACTTCTCGCTGTTCCAGTCAATGCCGGACGCGTGGGGAATCGATCAGCTCTTCCCGGTACTGCCGCTGGAAGGGTTAGATCAGGTACCGGAACGTCGTGCCGTGCTGCTGGATATAACCTGTGATTCCGATGGCGCTATTGACCACTATATCGATGGCGACGGTATCGCCACGACGATGCCGATGCCGGAATACGATCCAGAGAATCCGCCGATGCTCGGCTTCTTTATGGTCGGCGCCTATCAGGAGATCCTCGGTAACATGCACAACCTGTTTGGCGATACTGAAGCGGTTGACGTGTTTGTCTTCCCGGATGGTAGCGTCGAGGTTGAGCTGTCGGACGAAGGCGATACCGTTGCGGATATGCTGCAATATGTGCAACTGGATCCGAAAACGCTGTTAACGCATTTCCGCGACCAGGTAAAACAGACGGATCTGGACGATGCGTTGCAGCAGCAGTTCCTTGAGGAATTTGAAGCGGGACTGTACGGTTATACTTATCTTGAAGATGAGTAATTAAGAGTATTCCACTTGTGGGTCGATTTAATTATTTAAATCGACCCTTTTATATTTTATAAATTCTTAATTATCAGCGCGTCGCTTCTCTATGTAATCTTATGGGCCTACAATCCCCCCTAATAATTAAAAAGGGGTGTGAGTATGAGCAAATTTAAATTTAATGCCGTCATTGTTGGCTTGTTTTTGCTGTTAGGCGGCTGTTCCAGCGGAATGCAATCTAATAATGGCTCTTCATCCGACGTCGGCACCGCCTGGGGCGGCGACGTGCATTCATCGGTACAAAGCGTTTCGGTAGAACGTGCCGATCGAGAACCTGCCGAAATGGTGGTAATAAATTACTCCACTCAATATCCGTCAGGTTACGATAAAGTTTATAGTATACGTATCAGCGATCTTGAATATGCTGTGCGCGACGCTAATTTTAATTCGATTCCAATTACTCGTCGCTACAACGCATCAATGGGACAATGGCAATATAGTATTCCTGCAAGATCAGGGATGAACTATCAGTTATATATCCGTAATTACAGTCATGATACCAATTACGAAATCGTCGCAACGGTTGATGGCCTGGACGTGTTGAACGGAAAAGCAGGCTCGCTGAATCATCATGGCTATATTGTTAACGCCGGCGATTCACTGGCGATTAAAGGGTTTCGCAAAGATAAACACACTGAGGCGGCATTCCAGTTCGCCGACATAGCTGACGCTTATGCGGCCCACTCCGCGCAGGGCGATGTACGCAACATCGGCGTCATCGGCTTTGCCGCCTTTGCATTGCAGGGTAAAGCAACAAATACGCTACCGCCTTGTTCCTCGCAGGCTTTCCCGGCGGACAACAACGGGTATGCGCCGCCGCCCTGCCGCAAATAAACCCGGCATCAAACGTCAAATATGCGTTATGGGAATCAGCGCCTTTCCTGCCGAGTCTGGTGGGGAAGGACTGTGTGACGCGCATAGCCGTAGGTTGCGGGAAAGAAACGACCACTCTCTGGCAGGGAAATTGTTTACCATAAACATTAGGATTTGTTTACACTACCCTCAAGTGGAGCAATTGCTGTCTACATAGGTATGTGCATGGAACAAATTTTAACCAAGCGGCGCTATTTTGATATAGGGCTGCAAATAGAAGAACTACTCTATTCAGGGGTATTTAAAGCTGGCGAGCGACTTCCGGCGGAGAGAGAACTCAGCGAGCGTTTTCAAACCAGCCGCACGACGATTCGTGAGGCGATTATTATGCTTGAGCTGAAGGGAGTGGTAGAGGTTAAGCAAGGCGCAGGCACTTACTTTATTGATAGTCTGGAGAAAATCAATCAAAAAGCGCTCTTGCCTTACTCAGACATTGGCCCCTTTGAATTGCTACAGGCCCGGCAGGTCATCGAAAGCAACATCACCGGTTTTGCCGCTACGCAAATAAGATTTAATGAACTTAAGCAGCTTAAACGTATTATTGAGCAGCAGGAAAAGCAGATTGGCGGCGACAGCGACAAATTTGAAGAACTGGATCGCCAGTTCCACAATATCATCGCGGAATCCACGCAAAATCGTGTATTAATGAAACAATCTGCCGAGCTGTGGCGGGCTGTCAGGACCGAAAATCCGCGCTGGAAGCAGTTAAACTATAAGTATTTACATAAGAAAGAGTTAAGAATGAAATGGGTGGAAGATCACCGTAGTATCTTCCTTGCATTGCAAAAACGCGATGCTGAGCAGGCCAGACAGGCCTCGTGGACCCATCTTGAAAACAGTAAAAATGAGCTGGTAAAAATCTTCCAACAGGATGATTCGCTGGAAGATTTTGATGATTTTTTCTTCGCCACCTGACGGCTATTTTCAGGCGGATGACATTTTTGTCAGCGATTAACCGGGCCTGCCGCCAAAAACAAACCCGGAGAGAGGGAATCAGGCTTCGTAAACGCTCAGCTTATCCCAGTCAAACTCTACGCCAATGCCGTAGGTGTCCGGTGCCACGGCGCGATAATTGTCGACCACCAGCGGATGTTTGGTATATTGATCGATCGGGAAACTGTGAACCTCCAGTCAGCCAGTCTCGAATGCGGAAACCAGTCTGACGTGTAATTCCTGCATACCGAGCGAGCATACCAAACGACCGCCATTCGTCGACAGACGCGCCGCCTTCAACCAACCATTTTCCACAGCGGCAGTTTTTCACGTTTGCCTTTCAAATCCCAAAGGGCGATATCCACCGCAGACATCGCAAACGACGCGATGCCTCCGCAACCCATATAGTGAATATGCTATTCCATAAAGTCATAGATATCGTCAATCGCAGTGCCCTCTTTCCCTGACAGTACCGGGGCAAGATCGTGATCGATCATCGCTTTAATAGCATACCCTCCCTTTCCGCCGGTATAGGAATATCCGGTGCCAGTTGAACCGTCTTCCAGCGTAATCGTCGTGGTTACCAGTTCGAAATGGCTATTATGCCATGTTTCGCGTCAACTAAGACCTCGGCCAGAGGGGCTTTGAAAGCTTTGTTTCAACGTACCTAATCTGCGTCTTCATCAATTTTTTCCTGTGTTCAATCAATGGATTAATTTGCCAATTACGTCTAAAGGCGGCTTACTCCTCATCGCTTTAGCAGCGACCCGGATGATCAAAACCGTAACTGATGTTCTTAGGTTAACGTTGATGCTGATAATAAATTGAGTTCATTAATTCACTAGACAAATTATCAGGTTTGGTTTGCTGTGTTTCGGGTAATTATTGAACCAATCATGCGTGACATATACGCTCGCAGCGGGCGCGTTATTCAATAAGATATTGTTTTTCATGGGGTTTAATGATTGCGGGTTGTATGGGTGGTATGCCAATTCGTGGCCGATTTTTCTAATCAAAACCACGCTTTTGTGAATCGTAAAATTTATCCTGACAAGCGCGTTTTATAACTAATTGATAAATAAATTATTTTTATTCATTGTCTATTAGTCAGCATACCAGGGTAAAGAATCTGGTTCCGTGAGTGTGATCGTATTCACGGATTTTGGTATGGTGTTTAAGCAGAATTGGTAAACAAAACAGGAGTGGGAAAAATTCATGGACACCATAGCTCGCCAGTTAGACGCCGCAAGGCACCAATTCAAAACAACTTATCCACGTCAGGGGATGGAAGCCAACATCGTACATATTGGATTTGGCGCCTTTCACCGTGGTCATCAGGCTGTTTATAACGATCTCACGAATGAGATAACCGGCAACCGCTGGGGGATTTTTGAACTGAATCTGTTCGGCGATGCGGAGCTGGTGGATGCGCTAAATGCGCAACAGGGGCTGTTTTCAGTGGTGGAAACGTCAGCCAGCGCCATCAATAGTCGCCTGGTTCGTACCGTCACCGGCGCGTTGCATACGCCGAAGTCAGGTATTCAGGCGGCGATCGAGAAGCTGACTGAGCCGCAGGTAAAAATTGTTTCGTTGACGATAACGGAAAAAGGTTACTGCACCGATCCGCGGTCCAGAACGCTCGATCTCAGCCATCCGCTCATCAAACACGATCTTGCCGATCCTGAACATCCCCGGTCAGCACTCGGACTGATCGTCGAAGCGCTACGGATACGCCGCCAGCAAGGGCTTCCCCCGTTTAGTGTACTGTCGTGCGATAACATTCCGGAAAATGGTCATTTGACCAAAACGGCGATCGTTACGTTTGCCGATAATCTTGATCCGCAACTGGCGGCCTGGATAGCGAAGCATGTCACCTTTCCTGGCACCATGGTCGATCGCATCGTGCCGGCAATGACGCCAGAGCAATTTGACATGATTAAAGACCAGATCGGTTTTGCCGATCCCTGCGGCATCGTATGCGAGGATTTCCGTCAGTGGGTTATCGAAGATAATTTTGTTGCCGGTCGTCCTGACTGGGATAAAGCAGGGGCGATGTTCGTCTCGGACGTGCTTCCCTATGAAGAAATGAAACTTCGTATGCTGAATGGCAGCCATTCGTTTCTCGCCTATAACGGCAGCCTGGCTGGATATGAGTTTATCTATCAGTGCATGGAAGACGACGCTTTTAAAACCGCCGTACATCATTTAATGACGGAAGAGCAGGCAAAATCGCTGCGCCCGAATTTGGCGGTAGATGTACATCAATATGCGCAGTTGCTCATTGAGCGATTCAGCAACCCGAACATTAAACATAAGACCGGACAGATTGCGATGGACGGTTCTCAGAAGCTGCCTCAGCGGGCCGTCGATCCTTATCTGACGCTTCAGGCGCGCGGCGTTAAGGGCAGGGCGTTAGCGACGCTGATTGCGGGCTGGCTCCATTACGTCATTAATACCCTCTCTCAGGGGCAGAGTGTGGCCGACCCGCTCAATGATACCTTCAATGCGGCTATTAAAAATAAAAACACGCGATGGGAACAAGCGCTGTCTTTGCTGCAGATAAATAGCATCTTTGGAACGCTGGCCGGCGACAACGCAGACTTTTTAAACGACATTCAGCAGGCCTTTAACCATATTGAGTTACATGGCGTCACGGCCACCATTCACCGTTTATCTTCAAAGGGTTAAGTATGAAAACGCTTATCTGTAATAATCCGGGAAATATCGAATACATTGAAAGAGATATTCCTCATTTAAAAGACGATGAAGTACTGTTAAAAATTAAAGCGGTTGGTATTTGCGGCACCGATATCCATGCGTTTGCCGGTCGCCAGCCCTTTTTTGCCTATCCGCGCGTGCTGGGTCATGAAATTTGCGGCGTGGCTGAAATGTTAGGTAAATCGTGCAGCACGGCGAAGGTCGGCCAACGCTATAGCGTTATTCCCTGTATTCCTTGCGGCGCTTGCGCAGCCTGCCGGGAAGGAAAAACCAACTGCTGTGAGAACGTCTCGCTGTATGGTGTTCACCAGGACGGCGGCTTTAGCGAATATCTGGCCGTTCGTGAACAAAATCTGGTTGAACTGTCGGATAACCTCACCGACAGCGCGGGCGCGCTGGTTGAGTGTTTCGCCATCAGCGCCCATGCAGTACGCCGCGCTGACGTGAAGCCGCAGCAAAACATTGTGGTGGTCGGCGCCGGGCCGATTGGGCTGGCCGCCGCCGCGATAGCAAAAGCCAAAGGCGCTCGCGTCGCGGTAGCTGATATTGACGCCGAACGCCGTCGTCTGGTCGCCGAAAAGGTAGGCGTTGCAACGCTCGATCCGTCGTCAGACGACTATATTGATGCGCTGAAAGCCTGTTTCTCCGGTGAATTAGCCGGCACTGTGCTTGATGCCACCGGCAATAAATCCTCCATGAGCCGCGCTGTCGATCTGATTCGTCACGGCGGAAAAATCGTCTTCATCGGGCTGTATATCGGCGAGCTCGTCATTGACGATCCGACCTTCCATAAAAAAGAGACCACGCTATTGAGCAGCCGTAACGCGACGCGGGAAGACTTCGAATGTGTCATTGAGCTAATGGCTCAGGGCGCTATTAGCGAAACAATGATGAAAAACCAGGAATTCGATTTCTATACGTTCGGCAACCAGTACCAGAAGAACGTGGTAGAAAACAAAAAATTGGTTAAAGGCGTTATCAAATTTTAATAGCGGGATAGTTATGTCAACAATATTAGTCAAAGAAAATGAATTGAAAGCGCTGGCGTTTAATAAACTCACCCAGGCGGGTCTTGACGCGCAAACGGCGCAGCAGGTAGCCGACGTTTTGGTTCATGCCGATATTACCGGCGTTCACTCCCACGGCGTTATTCGCGTAGAGCACTATTGTACCCGCCTGAACGCAGGCGGGCTCAATCCAAAAGCAACATTCAGCATCGAACAGATTTCGCCTTCTGTCGCTATTCTGGACTCTGATGATGGAATGGGACACTGCGCGCTGATAAAGGCGACAGACCACGCTATTAGTCTGGCAAGAGAGACGGGGCTGGGCTTCGTCAGCGTCAAAAATACGTCCCACTGCGGCGCGCTCTCGTGGTTTATTGAGCAGGCGACAAGCCAGGGAATGGTGGCTATCGCCATGACGCAAACGGATACCTGCGTTGCGCCGTATGGCGGCGCGGAGCGCTTTCTGGGGACTAACCCAATCGCCTTCGGCTTCCCCGTTAAAGACAGCCATCCGATGATCGTCGATATGGCGACCAGCGCTATTGCGTTTGGTAAAATTCTGCACGCCAAAGAAACCGGGAAACCAATAGGTCATGGCCTGGCGCTGGATAAAGAGGGACATATCACTATCGATCCGCATAAAATTGAAAATCTGCTGCCCTTTGGCGGACACAAAGGTTCTGGTATTGCCCTGGCGATTGATGCACTCACGGGCGTCCTGATGGGGGCAAACTTTAGCAACCATATTGTTCGGATGTATGGCGACTATGACAAGATGCGCAAGTTAGCGAGTCTGGTTATCGTTATTGATCCGCAGATGTTGGGCAATCCGCTGTTTTCCTCAATAATGAGCACAATGGTCAATGAGCTAAGGGCTGTAAAACCGATGCCCGGTGTTGATAAAGTGCTGGCGCCAAACGATCCGCAAATCGCCTATAAAGAAAAATGTTTAAAAGAAGGTATTCCTGTGGCTGAGGGTATTTACCAGTACCTGATTGGCTGATAATTATAATCACGACCATTATTTAGGATAACTATAGTATGCTATATGGAAATATAGAGCAGCTTACTTTATTACCTTACGTTAACCACATTATTAAAAAACTTATCATCGAAGCGGTGAAGATAGCTGAAGACCAGCCTGCTGGTAGATATGAACTTTCTTTCCCGGAGTCATTTCTTATGATAAGCGAAGGAGAAACACACTCTTCGTTAAACCGCAAAGCTGAACTTCATAAAAAATATATCGATGTTCAGATTTTACTAAGCGGTTATGAGGAGATTGGCTATTCCAACAAAATTGATACCAGGATAAAGGAGCTTGAGCATCTTCCTGATGACATCATCTTTCCTGAATGTGTCGCTAATGAGCAGTTCGTTACATTAAATCCTGGCGATTTCGCGCTTTTTTATCCCAACCAGATCCACCGTCCGCTTTGTACGCGTGGTAAACCTGCGCCGGTTAAAAAAGCGATTGTGAAAATTCCGGCCACGGCATTTAGCGAGTCAAGCTTGCCCTGTCAGACGAAGGAATAAAGAAAGCGCCAAATGCAATTCAGGAAGAGACCTTCAAGTCATCCTGAATTGCAGCCAGAATGAATAAGGTGGCACTTTTCTGACTTCAGAGCCTTTTCGCGTTGAGGCTAATCGCGGAAAGGCTTTTTACGTTCTGTAAAAAGATGATGCGGGGTCTCCACGGTAAATAAGTGAAAATGATACAAATCGATTTTGATATTATTTTTTGTTCAACCTGAATAATATGGTCTTTTACACGAAAAGTGATTGGCGAGGTGTTATGAATCATATTTTTAAATTAGCATTTATTTTTATTATCAATATTATGTTTTTAATAAATGCTTCAGCAACAACGATGGACAAAGATAAATTTGTGGAAGCGAATGGTATCAAAATTCATTACGTTGAAGAGGGCGAGGGGCCTCCGCTGCTGTTGATTCACGGTGGTGGTCTGACGGCGAAAAGCTGGCAGGGATTAGCGAAAGAGGCATCTCGATATTTTCGCGTCATCATGCCGGACAGTCGTGGACATGGATTGACCAATAACCCGCAAGGAACGTTTAGCTATGATCTGATGGCGGAAGATATGGCGGCTTTTGTTAAAGCGCTGAAGCTGGAAAAACCGCTGGTAATGGGTTACAGCGATGGCGGCATGGTCGTTCTGAAGTTAACCAGCCGATACCCGGATCTAGCGCGCGCTGCTATCGTCGGCGGCGCAACGCATCGCTTTGCTACGGCCCATTACATGCAGGGGATGGAAATTTTTTATGGTAAAGGAATGCCTCAGGGGCAATTGACGGATCGCGATCTGGATAAAATGGCTTCGGATGCGCCCGGGATGGTTAAATTTTATCAGAACATGCATCATCCAGAGCAAAAAGACTACTGGCGCACGTTCCTCAAAGGTGTCTGGCCAATGTGGACAACGCCCACATCGCTGGCGGAAGAAGAGGTGAAAAAAATCCACATTCCTGTGCTATTACTGGACGGCGACCGGGATGAATTTTTCACCGTTGAAGAAGTTACCGAGCTGTACCGGCTGCTGCCTCAGGCGGAGATGACCCTCATTCCCGGTAGTGGTCACGCCATTTTCCTGACGCCAGGAAAAACACCGCTGTTTTACGCATTAGTGCTTGAGTTTTTACAGCGGCAAATCCCTAAGGCCTCTTAACTGGCCGCGATGGACGTATGAGCCTACTGATTTGCGCTGGATATATATTTTTTTCGGGCGTTGTCTACTGTACCTGGCTAAACTGACTTCAATAATGCGGTCTGTCAGAGTAAACTTTGAGCCGTAAACAAATTCAAACCCTTCCTCGTCGGGCCTAACGACGCGGGAGGGTTTTTTTATATTGACTAAGAAGAGGTTTTTGCCATGAGCACCTTAGGTCATCAGTACGATAACTCACTGGTTTCTAATGCGTTTGGTTTTTTACGTCTGCCAATGAACTTCCAGCCGTATGACAGCGATGCCGACTGGGTGATCACTGGCGTACCGTTTGATATGGCAACGTCCGGTCGCGCTGGCGGCCGTCATGGCCCGGCGGCGATCCGTCAGGTGTCGACCAACCTCGCCTGGGAACATCACCGTTTCCCGTGGAATTTTGACATGCGCGAGCGCCTGAACGTCGTGGACTGCGGCGATTTGGTGTATGCGTTTGGCGATGCCCGTGAAATGAGCGAAAAATTACAGGCGCACGCTGAAAAACTGCTGTCTGCAGGCAAGCGTATGCTCTCTTTCGGCGGCGACCACTTCGTCACGCTGCCGCTGCTGCGCGCCCACGCGAAACATTTTGGCAAAATGGCGCTGGTACATTTTGACGCGCATACCGATACCTACGCTAACGGCTGCGAATTCGATCACGGCACGATGTTCTACACCGCGCCGAAAGAAGGCCTGATCGATCCGCATCATTCGGTACAGATCGGTATTCGTACTGAGTTTGACAAAGACAATGGCTTTACCGTGCTGGATGCCTGCCAGGTCAACGATCGCGGCGTGGATGATATTCTCGCTCAGGTGAAACAGATCGTCGGCGATATGCCGGTCTATCTGACCTTTGATATCGACTGTCTGGACCCGGCGTTTGCGCCTGGTACCGGTACGCCGGTGATCGGCGGCCTGACCTCCGATCGCGCCATTAAACTGGTACGCGGTCTGAAAGATCTGAACATTGTCGGTATGGATGTAGTGGAAGTCGCGCCGGCTTACGATCAGTCGGAGATCACCGCTCTGGCGGCCGCGACGCTGGCATTAGAAATGCTCTATATCCAGGCGGCGAAGAAGGGCGAGTAAGTTGTTTTGCCGGATGGCACTGCGCTTATCCGGCCTACGCTTACCGGGCCTGTGTAGGCCGGATAAGGCGTTCACGCCGTCATCCGGCACTGTTCGGGGGTTATTTGATCCCGTCTGCGCTCATACGATCGCGCACATGCTGTGCGCGTGCGGCGGACGCCGGGTGATCGTCGAACATCGAGCTTTGACGACCCGCTTCCAGTTTTGCCAGTTTCTCAAAGCTGGTGGCGAGTCCTGCCGGACTGATACCGCGTTTGCGCAACAGATCGTAAGAATAATCATCCGCTTCGGACTCCTGACGCTGGGAGAACTGCGAGTTCACCAGTTTTTCGCCAAGATCGCCAAGCTGTGATTGCGACAGGCTGCCGACAACGCCCCCTGCCGATGCCGCCGCGACGCGCACTGCGTTAGTGCCCAGCGCGACCTGCATCCCTTTCTTTACATGACCCAGCGCGACATGGCCCATTTCATGACCGATCACGGCTTCAACTTCGTTGTCGGTCATCATATCCATTAGTCCGCTGTAGACGCGGATACAACCGTTCGCCATGGCAAACGCGTTGACGTCTTTCGTCTCGTAAACCTTATAGTTCACCGGCTGGCCGTTAATGTTATCCCCCAGCGCGGCGGCAATTTTTGCCAGTCGTTTAGTGTATTCGCTGCTCGCCGGCGCGATTTTCGCTTTGCTGTCGAGCTCTTGACAGGATTGATCGCTCAGCGCTTTTACCTGCGCATCGCTTAACGTATAGGCCTGAAAAGCTTCAGCGCCCGAAGAAAGCAGTCCATTAGAGTCCATATTCTGGCAACCGGTCAGCACCGTCGCCATGCCCAAAGCAAGCAGTAAAGCGCGAATTTTCATTTTTCTCTTCCATACGAATTAATATTATTTTGAAATGCGCCCGTTGCAGATGAATTAGCGCCTGGGTTAAGTATAAAGAAAAGCGTGGCAGGCAAGTTAGCTAATTGCGCAACATGCGAGCACGATCCGGAGATTTCTGAAGCGGTAAAAGGATGTTCCATGTACATGACGCGCGGCTTGGGGTAAATTGTTGGCAAATTTTCCGGCGTAGCCCAAAACGCGCTGTCGTCAAGTCGTTACGGGCATGGCCTTTCAACATCCGATCTGGAGTCAAAATGTCCTCACGTAAAGAGCTTGCCAATGCTATTCGTGCGCTGAGCATGGACGCAGTACAGAAAGCCAAATCCGGTCACCCGGGTGCCCCGATGGGTATGGCTGACATTGCCGAAGTCCTGTGGCGTGATTTCCTGAACCACAACCCGACCAACCCGTCCTGGGCCGACCGCGACCGCTTCGTGCTGTCCAATGGCCACGGCTCAATGCTGATTTACAGCCTGCTGCACCTCACCGGCTATGACCTGCCGATGTCCGAACTGCAGAATTTCCGTCAGCTACATTCAAAAACCCCTGGTCACCCGGAAGTGGGCTACACCGCTGGCGTTGAAACCACTACTGGCCCGCTGGGTCAGGGTATTGCCAACGCCGTCGGGATGGCGATTGCCGAGAAAACTCTGGCGGCGCAGTTTAACCGTCCTGGCCACGACATCGTTGACCACTTCACCTACGTCTTTATGGGCGACGGCTGCATGATGGAAGGCATTTCTCACGAAGTGTGCTCTCTGGCTGGTACTCTGAAACTGGGCAAACTGATCGCGTTCTATGATGACAACGGTATCTCTATCGATGGTCACGTTGAAGGCTGGTTCACCGATGACACCGCGAAACGTTTTGAAGCTTACGGCTGGCATGTTATCCGTGGCATTGACGGTCACGATGCCGACGCCATTAAACGCGCCACGGAAGAAGCTCGCGCCGTGACTGACAAACCGTCCCTGCTGATGTGCAAAACCATCATCGGTTTCGGTTCGCCGAACAAACAGGGTACCCACGATTCCCACGGCGCGCCGCTGGGCGACGCGGAAATCGCGCTGACCCGCGAACAGTTGGGCTGGAAATACGCGCCGTTCGAAATCCCGTCTGAAATCTACGCCCAGTGGGATGCGAAAGAAGCCGGCCAGGCGAAAGAATCCGCATGGAACGAGAAATTCGCGGCTTATGAGAAAGCCTTCCCGCAGGAAGCTGCTGAATTCACCCGTCGTATGAAAGGCGACATGCCGGCTGACTTCGATGCGAAAGCGAATGAGTTCATCGCTAAACTGCAGGCGAATCCATCCAAAATCGCCAGCCGTAAAGCGTCCCAGAATGCCATCGAAGCCTTCGGTCCGCTGTTGCCGGAATTCCTCGGCGGCTCCGCTGACCTGGCACCTTCTAACCTGACCCTGTGGTCCGGTTCGAAAGCGATTAACGAAGATGCCGCAGGTAACTACATTCATTACGGTGTGCGCGAATTCGGTATGACCGCTATCGCCAACGGTATCGCCCTGCACGGCGGTTTCCTGCCGTACACCTCCACCTTCCTGATGTTCGTCGAATATGCCCGTAACGCAGTGCGTATGGCAGCGTTGATGAAACAGCGTCAGGTGATGGTCTATACCCACGACTCCATCGGTCTGGGCGAAGATGGCCCGACGCACCAGCCGGTCGAGCAGGTGGCAAGCCTGCGCGTAACGCCGAACATGTCCACATGGCGTCCGTGCGACCAGGTGGAATCCGCGGTGGCGTGGAAATATGGCGTAGAGCGTCAGGATGGCCCAACCGCGCTGATCCTCTCCCGTCAGAACCTGGCGCAGCAGGAACGTACTGAAGAGCAACTGGCGAATATCGCCCGCGGTGGTTACGTACTGAAAGATTGTGCGGGCCAGCCGCAGATTATCTTCATTGCGACCGGTTCAGAGGTTGAGCTGGCGGTTGCCGCTTACGAAAAACTGACTGCCGAAGGCGTGAAGGCGCGCGTGGTTTCCATGCCGTCTACCGACGCATTCGACAAGCAGGATGCGGCTTACCGTGAATCCGTGCTGCCGAAGGACGTCTCTGCGCGTGTAGCGATTGAAGCGGGTATCGCTGACTACTGGTTCAAATACGTCGGCCTGAACGGCGCTATTGTCGGGATGACCACCTTCGGTGAATCCGCCCCGGCAGAGCTGTTGTTTGAAGAGTTTGGCTTCACGGTGGACAACGTGATCGCCAAAGCGAAAGCACTGCTGTAATCCTTAATACGGCATAAAACGGGTCGCTTCGGCGACCCGTTTTTATTTTTAGATACATTTATTTTTAGCTAACAAGGTTTTATTTGTGACTTTTATCACAATTTTGATATTTTGTTATTTATTGAATTTGCAATGAGAATCACAAAATGAAACTTGCTTTTTATTTTTATATCTATAACAGGTTGTTTTATAGATAAATTATAATCATGTCATTTTAAGCGCTCGCTTTTTCGCCTGGATTGATTTCATTTTGCCGCCCGCGTATTTTATTTTTAACGACAGGTTGTACCCTAAAAATAAAATAAGGATAGTTTATGCGGTTAATAGATTATTTTCCTGAAGCATCTATTACAATAAGACCATTGGCACAAAATTGGCAGGAAGCTGTTGATTTTTCCATGTCATCCCTTTTGGCTAATCGTTATATAAATGAAAATTATATTCAGGCTATCAAAGATTCAACAATCAGTAATGGTCCTTACTATATTCTGGCACCTGGTGTCGCGATGCCTCATGCTCGCCCCGAATGCGGCGCGTTAAAAACCGGGATGTCATTAACATTGCTCAGGCAGGATGTGCAGTTTACCGACGAGGATGACGGCATAAAATTATTAATCGGCCTGTCAGCAGCAGATTCAGATTCACATATTGGCGCTATCCAGGCGTTAAGCGAACTATTATGTGAAGAGGATGTTTTAGCGGCGTTATTAGCTGCGAAATCAGAAAAAGAGCTGGCGGATATTATAGCTCGCGCATAATTATTCTCTCCTTTACAGGATATTAATATGGAACACAAGTCTGCTCGTGCAAAGGTCCAGGCTTTTGGGGGCTTTTTGACCGCGATGGTCATTCCCAATATCGGCGCTTTTATTGCCTGGGGTTTTATCACTGCATTATTTATTCCAACCGGATGGATGCCAAATGAGCATTTCGCCAAAATTGTCGGCCCGATGATTACTTATTTACTGCCGGTGATGATTGGTTCTACCGGTGGACATCTGGTCGGTGGAAAGCGTGGCGCCGTGATGGGGGGAATTGGCACCATTGGCGTTATCATCGGCGCTGATATCCCCATGTTTCTTGGCTCAATGATTATGGGGCCTCTCGGCGGTCTGGTCATTAAATATATTGATCGGTTGCTGGAAAAGCGGATTCCCGCCGGTTTTGAGATGGTGATTAATAACTTCTCGCTGGGTATCGCCGGGATGATTTTGTGCCTGCTGGGTTTTGAAGTGATTGGTCCGGCGGTACTTATTGCCAATAACTTTGTGAAGGAGTGTATTGAATCATTGGTACATGCGGGCTATCTGCCGCTGCTGTCTTTAATCAATGAACCGGCAAAAATCCTCTTTTTGAACAATGCCATCGATCAGGGCGTTTATTATCCGTTGGGAATGCAACAGGCGTCGGAAACCGGAAAGTCTATTTTCTTTATGGTGGCCTCTAACCCGGGGCCTGGCTTAGGTTTGCTGCTTGCCTTTACGCTATTCGGCAAAGGAATGGCAAAGAAATCTGCGCCTGGCGCCATGATTATCCATTTCCTCGGTGGGATTCATGAGCTCTATTTCCCCTATGTGTTGATGAAGCCATTAACACTCATCGCCATGATTGCCGGCGGGATGAGCGGAACATGGGTGTTTAACCTGCTGGATGGCGGCTTGGTTGCAGGGCCAAGTCCGGGTTCAATTTTCGCTTACCTGGCGCTGACGCCGAAAGGTTCTTTCCTTGCTACGATTGCTGGCGTAACGGCGGGAACGGCAGTGACCTTTATTATCACCGCTTTCATTTTGAAAATGGAAAAAAGTAGCGAAGCCGACAGCGAAGATATTTTTAGCGATTCCGCTAAAGCGGTGAAAGCCATGAAGCAAGAAGGCAAATTTTCATATCGCGACGTGAAACGCATCGCCTTTGTCTGCGATGCGGGGATGGGCTCCAGCGCAATGGGCGCCACAACGTTCCGCCGACGTCTGGAAAAGGCGGGCCTGACTATCGACGTTAAACATTATGCTATCGAAAATGTACCGGATGATGCCGATATTATCGTTACCCACGCCAGCCTTGAAGGACGGGTTAAGCGAGTCAGCGATAAACCCTTAATACTTATTAAAAACTATATTGGCGATCCGTGCCTTGATGATTTATTTAACCATTTGACATCGAATTAATATTTCAGGTTTCTGGAGTAAATATGAAAACGAAAGTAGCTGCTATATATGGCAAGCGGGATGTCCGTATCCGTGAGTTTGAATTACCCGACATTACGGAGAATGAACTGCTCGTAAGCGTAATTTCCGACAGCGTATGTCTCTCTACCTGGAAAGCCGCTTTATTAGGTAGTGAACATAAACGAGTGCCAGATGACCTGGAAAATCATCCAGTCATTACGGGTCATGAATGTGCCGGAATTATCGTCGAAGTAGGAAAAAATCTGACTGATAAATATAAAAAAGGACAGCGTTTTGTTTTACAACCGGCGATGGGCCTGCCGAGCGGTTATTCTGCTGGCTACAGTTACGAATATTTTGGCGGTAACGCCACGTACATGATAATCCCGGAAGTAGCGATTAATCTGGGCTGTGTTTTACCGTATCATGGCTCATATTTTGCCGCGGCATCGCTGGCGGAACCGATGTGCTGCATTATTGGCGCTTATAACGCCAATTACCATACAACACCTTATGTTTATGAACATCGGATGGGAGTCAAACCCGGCGGTAATATCGCGCTCCTGGCCTGTGCCGGACCGATGGGCATTGGCGCGATTGATTATGCCATTAACGGCGGGATCCAGCCGGCGCGAGTTGTGGTGGTAGATATCGATGAAGCCCGCCTGGCGCAGGCGAAAAAACTGCTGCCGGTCAAACAGGCCGCCGAGAAAGGCATTGAGCTTATCTATGTGAATACCGCGGGCATGGTTGATCCTGCTGCGCAACTTCGGACATTAACCGATGGCGCAGGATTTGATGATGTCTTTGTTTATGCCGCCGTTCCGTCCGTCGTTGAAATGGCTGACGATCTTCTCGCCGAAGACGGTTGCCTGAATTTCTTTGCCGGGCCGACAGATAGCCAGTTCAAGGTGCCGTTTAATTTTTACAATGTGCATTACAACAGTACCCATGTCGTAGGGACATCCGGCGGCTCCACGGATGATATGAAAGAGGCTATTACGTTAAGCGCAACAGGACAGCTCCAACCTTCATTCATGGTGACGCATATTGGTGGGCTGGATGCAGTACCGGACACCGTACTCAACCTGCCGGATATTCCCGGCGGTAAGAAGCTTATCTATAACGGCGTCACCATGCCGCTGACGGCGATTACTGATTTCGCCGAAAAAGGAAAAACGGATCCGTTGTTCAGGGAGCTGGCGCGTCTGGTTGAAGAGACGCACGGCATCTGGAACGAAAAAGCGGAAAGATACCTGCTGGCGCAATTTGGCGTGGATATCGGGGAGGCGGCATGATGTCTCTGGCATGGCCGCTATTTCGCATTACGGAGCAGGCAGCACTGGCTGCCTGGCCGCAAACCGGATGCGGCGATAAGAATAGAATTGATGGGCTGGCTGTTACCGCGATGCGACAGGCATTGAATGATATCGCTATCCGTGGGCGGATCGTCATCGGCGAGGGGGAAATCGATCATGCGCCCATGCTGTGGATTGGCGAGGAGGTGGGTAACGGCGAGGGGCCGGAGGTGGATATCGCCGTCGATCCTATAGAAGGCACCCGAATGGTCGCCATGGGACAAAGTAATGCGCTGGCCGTCATGGCGTTTGCGCCCCGGGGCAGCTTGTTACATGCGCCCGATATGTATATGAAAAAGCTGGTTGTAAATCGGCAGGCGAAAGGCGTGATCAATCTGGCGTTATCGTTAACCGATAACCTGCGAAATGTCGCCAGGGCGCTAAATAAGCCGCTGGAGGATCTGCGTATGGTCACGTTAGATAAACCGCGGCTGAAACCGGCCATTACACAGGCGACGCAACTTGGGGTTAAGGTATTCGCTCTCCCCGATGGTGATGTGGCGGCCAGCGTCCTGACCTGTTTGCAGGATAACCCTTATGATCTGATGTATACCATTGGCGGCGCGCCTGAAGGCGTAATTTCCGCCTGTGCGGTAAAAGCGCTGGGCGGTGATATGCAGGCGGAACTGCTCGACTTTTGTGAAGCGAAAGGGGACAACGCTGACAACCGCCTGGTGGCGCAACAGGAGCGTCAACGCTGCGAAGAAATGGGCGTTGCGGTTAACCGCGTCTACTCCCTTGACGAGCTGGCTGCCGGTAATGACATTCTCTTTAGCGCGACGGGCGTTACGGGCGGCGATCTGGTTAACGGGATCCAACGGGTTGCGAACGGTGTGCGCACGCAAACTTTACTGATCGGTAGCGCAGATCGAACGTGTAATATTATAGACTCTCTGCATTCATGGTGACTTATCCCCGTCATTCTTCACGTTGCAAGTACGTTGGCGACGCGCGTTCACACCAGTCACTTACTCATGTAAGCTCCTGGTGGTTCTCTCTCTTGCCGCTTGTCTGCAACTCGAATTATTTAGGGTATATACTCTGGGCTTTTCAGGATAAAGGACGGTGGCAAGTCCACGCCCACCTGTAGCTTGAAAGACGATGAGTATATCGGGACACAAATGACGACGCTGACAGAAGACGATGTGCTTGAGCAACTGGATGCTCAAAATAATTTACTTTCGTTTATGACGACGGCACATAACATTTTGCTCCAGGGCATTAAGCGCTTTCTGCCGTCGCTGTTTGTCGATAATGATGAAGAAATTGTGGAATATGCAGTGAAGCCGTTACTCGCTCAAAGCGGGCCGCTTGACGATATCGACGTTGCATTACGTCTGATTTATGCGCTGGGAAAAATGGATAAATGGCTCTACGCTGACATCACCCATTTTTCTCAGTTTTATCAGTACCTGCATGAACAGGACGCGATTCCCGGTTTTGCCGACGACATTACCTGGGACTTCATCAGTAACGTTAACTGTATTACCCGTAATGCGCCCTTATATGGCGCGCTGGAGTCGATGAAGTTTGCCGACTTCGCCGCGTGGTCTGAAGTGCGTTTTACCGGTATGGTCAAAACGGCGATGGCGCTGGCGGTAACGACAATTTTAAAGGAATTAACGCCGTGAAAATCGCATTAACGGTTAATGGGCTGCACGTTGAAGCACATTATCATGATGATGAAATAGAGAAGGTTCACAAGCCCTTACTGCAACAACTGGCTAAAATACATGCCGCTAAACCTGAGCGCCGTACCATCGTTTTTCTTAGCGCGCCGCCCGGCACAGGCAAATCCACGCTGACCACCTTCTGGGAATATCTCTCTCGTCAGGATGCTGGCCTGCCGGAAATTCAAACGCTTCCCATGGATGGCTTTCATTACTATAACCGCTGGCTGGAGGCGCATCATTTACGTGCCTGTAAAGGCGCGCCGGAAACCTTTGACGTTGATAAGCTGGCGGAAAATCTGCGTCTGGTGCGGGCTGGCGAAGCGACCTGGCCGCAGTACGACCGACAGCGGCACGACCCGGTGGAACACGCTGTTATGGTCACGGCGCCGATCGTGATTGTGGAAGGAAACTGGCTCCTGCGGGATGACGACAGATGGCGCGCGTTAGCGGAGTTTTGCGATTTCTCATTATTTATTCGCGCCCCGGCGGAAACCTTACGCGCCCGGTTGATTGGACGTAAACTGGCGGGAGGATTATCACAGGCGGAGGCGGAAACCTTTTATGAACGCACCGACGGCCCAAATGTGCGCCGGGTGCTGGAAAGTAGCCTGCCAGCCGATCTCATGCTGGAAATGACCTCTACGGGCGAATATCGGATGGCGTGTCCTTAATGATGTTACGCGGCGTTATCGCGCCATTATGCAGCCGTACCACCCGTGAAAAATGACGCCGGGTAAACGCAGCGTCATGGCTAATCGCCACGACGCTGGTTCCCCGTGCCCGGCATGTCGCCAGCCAGTGTTCAAATACGGTTAGCCAGTGGGCGTCAAAATCCCGGCTGGGTTCATCCAGTAATAACACCGGCGGCGCCATCGCCTCCAGACTGGCGACCGCCACCATCCGGCGCTGTGCGGCGTGCAGATCAAGCGGGTGTGCCTCGGCGACGTCCGTTAGCTGGCATAACCGCAGCGCGGCCTGCGTGCGCCGTGAAATTTCCTCTGCCGATAAGCGTTGTAGTTTCAGCCCAAAAGCGACCTCTTGCGCGACATTGCTGTGGAAAATCTGGTTTTCCGCTTCCTGAAAGAGTACGCCGATAGCGGCGGCGCGTTGACGATTTTTAAGCTGCGCAATCGGCTCTCCATTAAGCGTTACCGAGCCGGAAGTGGGGGAAAGCAGGCCGGCCATAATCCGTAACAGCGTTGATTTTCCCGCGCCGTTATCGCCGGTCAACGCCAGCCATTCGCCGTCACGAAGTTCAAGCGAGATGGCGTGCAGACAGTCGGCTGCGGCATCCGGCCAACGATAAGCGACCTGATTTAACGTCAACATAATGGGGTTAGCGCTCCGTTGCGCAATTGCCATACCCGCTGGCATCGCGTCAGAAAGGGGAAATGATTACGCTCAAAAAGCACAATGAGAGAATGACGTTCCAGCGCCCACTGTTGTAACCGTTCCAGCAGCGTCCCGGTGGCCGCTGACGTCAGCCGACTGAAGGCTTCATCAAGAACTAATAATCTGGGCTGCATGGCAAGCGCGCTGGCAATCACTACCCGCTGCGTTTCGCCGCCGGAGAGCGTGCCGGGATGGCGATGGCGTAACGACTGGCAGTTTGTCAGGGTCAGCGCCTCGTCAATGCGCCGTAGAATTTCCGCTTCATGGAGGCCGAGATTCTCCGGGCCAAACGCCACCTCTTCCTCTACGCTAAAGGTACAGCCGGAAAGCTGTAAATAAGGCGATTGCTGCACCAACTGGATGGTGGGCGACTGTTCTACCAGCGGGAGCCGCCCGATAGGGACGCCAAGCAGTAAGCCTGTGCCGTTAATATCGCCGGGGAGATAATCCGGATACCAGCCAGCCATCAGTTGCGCCAGCGTACTTTTTCCGCTGCCGTTATCGCCGACTATCGCCACTATTCCGGGTGTTGAATAGTGGAAATCAAAACATGCCGGCGGGCGTGTCGCATCGGACGGAAGATAACGAAACTGCTCTAACGTAACCATATCCATACTCCCGCTTCCGCCACTATTAGCAGTACCATGCCATACCGCGCAACCCGTTGTAACACGCTATCTTTCGGCGCCCACAGCGTGGTTCGGGCGCGATGCAGCCGAAACCCCCGCATATCCAACGCCGCGCCGCGTATTGTCAGATCGTTAAGCGCATTTTGCGTAAGCGGCACGATCAGCGCAGGCATAGCCCGTAGCCGCTGATACCAGCCTTCATCCAGCGGTACGCCGCGCGCGCGCTGGGCTTCATGAACGATCGTCAGTTGTCGTTTGAGCTGTTCGACGACCAGTAGCGGGCCAGCGAACAGGTAAGCGATGCCGGGTGGCAGACGTGAAGCGAACAGGGCGCGAATAAACCGCTGAACCGGCACATACTGCATCCATAGCTGCGACGTCGACACGATCGCCAGCAGACGTAGCCATAGCGTAACGGCATATATCCAGCGCTGCGGATCGCGAGGCTGCCCGCTTATCCATTCCGTTAGCCAACCGCCATGTACCAGCCATAGCCCAAACCCTAAAGACAGCATCAGCCAGGCGACATACTTCGCCCGCCGCCGCGTTGATTTCAGCGCCAGCAGACAGAGGAAGGCCGCCGCGCTATAAATCGGGAGCACGGTCTGCGCAGGGAGCAGCAGCGTGGTGCAGGCCGCCAGCGCCCATAAGGTTAACGAGGTAAACGGATGCATTTAGCGTACGGCTGACATCGCAGGAAAATGCCGTGTCGTACGTAACGGTAGCTGACGCAGCAGCACCCAAACGATGATCGCCGTCAGAATTTTATCGACCAGATTAGCGCCTATGACGGTAATCGCGACCGATTCCACCAGGTTTTGGCCCATTGAATGCATCCAGGCGACGAACAAATCAGCGCCGCTACCGGTAACGCCGCCAAAAAGCGCGGTACGAAGCGGTACGGCGACCAGCGTCACCGCTAACGTAATGACGACCCCGCTGACGATCACCTTGGGTAGGGTACGAAACCAGCCTGCGCGCGCCAGCCACCCGGCGACCAGACCGATAACCATCGCTACCGGGGCAAACGCGGCAGCGATAGGATCGGTAAGCAGCCCCCACAGCAAGTTGGTCAGAAGCCCAGTCAACATGCCGATGAACGGTCCTAACAGTACCGCGCTAATTAAGGTGCCGATCGAGTCGAGAAAAATAGGCAACTTCAACATGCTAATAAGCTGTCCGCCAATCATATTGATGGCAATAGCGATGACAATCAGCACCAGAGACTGGCTGGAAAACGGGCGACGCGCCATAAAGTACCTCTTAAAGAGTCGTCAATTAACGGGAAGAAATATGCAGTTCGTCATAACCGGAAATGGCGCACGGTTGACGGCTGAACGTCAGCGCTGGCAGCTCGCCGATAACCAGCTCCAGCGTGGTACGCACGGTACACCCTGGCATCATATGGCCGCCGAGCATGGCCCCGTAGGGATCCGATACCGCGAGATGCAGATGCTCGCCGGTCAATTCAAGCGTGCCGTTTAGCGAGATAACTTCAAACGTGCCGGTGAGCGATGTGGTCGCTTCTTGCCCGGCATAACGCAGCGCAACGTCGGTCAGACTGCCGGTACACCCTGCAATCCAGGCGGCATGTAAGTGGTTCTGTTGCACAAAGGCGTGTAATTGGGAAAACACTTCCTGGCCGGGAAGCAGACGAAGCGCGTAAAAGCGCGCTGTAGAGGCATTGTGGTGAGATACAGTCATCGTTACAGGACTCCGAGACTCGGACGTGGCGCTGATAATATAGACGCTGGCGACAGCGCTTTCTGATATAAATCAGTATTTGTGACGCGACGATGAAAAGATCTGACGGATGTACTGGTGATTCTTAAATATGGAATAAATTGCAGCGTAAGCGGCCATGAAATGTGATGCAGGTCAGATAACTGTCTTCTTCGACTGGACAAACATTCCTTTTATTCCCCGTTTCGCTTATTCTAGCTGAAGCGTTTCAGTTAATTAAATGTTCGACAATTAACCAATCAGTCGCAGTTTGCGACAGGTGAGGTTTTACTCGACGATGAGCTGCATTACTCTGTCAGCCTCATCTGAATCGGGATAGCCTTGCAGGAGACCTATGACCGTACGCATAGCGATTAATGGCTTTGGTCGCATCGGGCGTAACGTGGTTCGTGCTTTGTATGAATCCGGACGTCGGGCGGAAATTACCGTGGTAGCCATCAACGAGCTGGCGGATGCCGCAGGCATGGCGCATTTGTTGAAATACGATACCAGCCACGGGCGTTTTGCATGGGAGGTTCGCCACGAGCGCGAGCAGCTTTTTGTCGGCGACGATGTCATTCGTATTCTGCATGAACGAACGCTGGCGGATCTGCCGTGGCGCGAACTGGGCGTGGATGTCGTGTTGGATTGTACGGGCGTATATGGCAACCGGGAGCATGGCGAGGCGCATATTGCCGCTGGCGCGAAGAAAGTGCTCTTTTCTCATCCGGGCAGCAACGATCTTGACGCCACCGTCGTTTTTGGCGTGAACCAGAACCAACTGCGTGCGGAACATCGTATTGTCTCAAACGCGTCCTGTACCACGAATTGCATAATTCCCGTCATTAAATTGTTGGATGATGCTTACGGCATTGAGTCTGGTACCGTCACGACGATCCACTCCGCGATGAACGATCAGCAGGTGATCGACGCGTATCACTCCGATCTGCGGCGCACGCGCGCGGCCAGCCAGTCGATTATCCCGGTAGATACAAAACTGGCGGCAGGCATTACGCGTATATTTCCGCAGTTTAACGACCGTTTTGAGGCGATTGCGGTGCGCGTTCCAACCATTAATGTGACGGCGATCGATTTAAGCGTAACGGTGAAAAAACCAGTAAAAGCCAGTGAAGTCAACCAGTTGCTGCAAAAAGCAGCACAAGGTGCATTTCATGGTATAGTTGACTATACGGAATCACCGTTGGTCTCGATAGATTTTAACCACGACCCGCACAGCGCCATTGTTGATGGCACGCAAACCCGGGTCAGTGGCGCCCACCTGATCAAGACGCTGGTCTGGTGCGATAATGAATGGGGCTTTGCTAACCGGATGCTCGACACCACGTTAGCGATGGCCGCAGTTGGTTTCAGGCTCGACGCGTCAGCGTCGACAAAACTTTAAGCATCATTGAGAGGATTCACCATGTCTGTAATTAAGATGACCGATCTGGATCTGGCCGGGAAACGCGTTTTTATCCGTGCGGATCTGAACGTACCTGTTAAAGAAGGGAAAGTGACCAGCGACGCGCGTATCCGCGCCTCTCTGCCGACCATCGAACTGGCTCTGAAACAGGGCGCGAAAGTGATGGTAACTTCCCACCTGGGTCGTCCTACCGAAGGCGAGTACAACGAAGAATTCTCTCTGCTGCCGGTTGTTAACTACCTGAAAGACAAACTGTCTAACCCAGTTCGCCTGGTCAAAGATTACCTGGACGGCGTTGACGTGGCCGAAGGTGAGCTGGTGGTTCTGGAAAACGTTCGCTTTAACAAAGGCGAAAAGAAAGACGACGAAGCGCTGTCTAAAAAATACGCCGCCCTGTGTGACGTATTCGTGATGGACGCCTTTGGTACCGCGCACCGCGCGCAGGCTTCTACCCACGGTATCGGCAAATTTGCTGATGTTGCGTGCGCAGGCCCGCTGCTGGCCGCTGAACTGGATGCGCTGGGTAAAGCGCTGAAAGAACCGGCTCGTCCGATGGTGGCTATCGTTGGTGGTTCTAAAGTATCTACCAAACTGACCGTTCTGGATTCCCTGTCTAAAATCGCTGACCAGCTGATTGTCGGCGGCGGTATCGCCAACACCTTCGTTGCCGCTCAGGGCCACAGTGTCGGTAAATCCCTGTACGAAGCTGACCTGGTTGACGAAGCAAAACGTCTGCTGACCACTTGCGATATTCCGGTTCCGACCGATGTTCGCGTTGCCACCGAGTTCTCCGAAACCGCACCGGCGACTCTGAAATCCGTTAACGACGTGAAAGAAGACGAGCAGATCCTGGATATCGGCGATGCTTCCGCTCAGCAGCTGGCTGAAATCCTCAAGAATGCCAAAACCATTCTGTGGAACGGCCCGGTTGGCGTGTTTGAGTTCCCGAACTTCCGTAAAGGGACTGAAATCGTGGCGAATGCCATCGCTGATAGCGAAGCGTTTTCCATCGCTGGCGGCGGCGACACCCTGGCGGCAATCGACCTGTTCGGCATTGCTGACAAAATTTCCTACATTTCTACTGGCGGCGGCGCATTCCTCGAATTCGTGGAAGGTAAAGTTCTGCCAGCCGTAGCGATGCTCGAAGAGCGCGCTAAGAAGTAATCGTTACGGGCAGGGATTCCTGCCCGTTGATTTATCGCCGATCTGACATTCAGGGCGGCCCGTGTTTTTTCCCAAAGCCCGACGATACAGGACAACGAAACATGTCTAAAATTTTTGATTTCGTAAAACCAGGCGTGATCACTGGTGATGACGTACAGAAAGTGTTCCAGGTAGCAAAAGAAAACAATTTTGCTCTGCCGGCAGTTAACTGCGTGGGCACTGATTCCATCAACGCTGTTCTGGAAACCGCTGCAAAAGTTAAAGCACCGGTCATCGTTCAGTTCTCCAACGGCGGCGCGTCCTTCATCGCGGGTAAAGGCGTGAAAACTGACGTACCTCAGGGCGCGGCAATCCTGGGCGCTATCTCTGGCGCGCATCACGTTCATCAGATGGCTGAACATTATGGCGTTCCGGTTATCCTGCACACTGACCACTGCGCGAAGAAACTGCTGCCGTGGATCGACGGTCTGCTGGACGCGGGTGAAAAACACTTCGCGGCTACCGGTAAACCGCTGTTCTCTTCTCACATGATTGACTTGTCTGAAGAGTCTCTGCACGAAAACATCGAAATCTGCTCCAAATACCTGGCGCGCATGTCCAAAATTGGCATGACTCTGGAAATCGAACTGGGTTGCACCGGTGGCGAAGAAGACGGCGTGGACAACAGCCACATGGACGCTTCTGCCCTGTACACCCAGCCGGAAGACGTTGATTACGCGTACACTGAGCTGAGCAAAATCAGCCCGCGTTTCACCATTGCCGCTTCCTTCGGTAACGTACACGGCGTTTACAAGCCGGGTAACGTGGTTCTGACCCCGACTATTCTGCGTGATTCTCAGGACTATGTTTCTAAGAAACACAACCTGCCGCACAACAGCCTGAACTTCGTTTTCCACGGCGGTTCCGGTTCTACTGCTCAGGAAATCAAAGACTCCGTAAGCTACGGCGTAGTGAAAATGAACATCGATACCGATACCCAATGGGCAACCTGGGAAGGTGTTCTGAACTACTACAAAGAAAACGAAGCGTATCTGCAAGGTCAGCTGGGCAACCCGAAAGGCGAAGATCAGCCGAACAAGAAATACTATGACCCGCGCGTATGGCTGCGTGCTGGCCAGACTTCGATGATCGCTCGTCTGGAAAAAGCATTTAAAGAACTGAACGCGATTGACGTTCTGTAATATAGTCTGCTGATTGAAATGGCTTCCTTCGGGAAGCCATTTTTTTATCGTTATTTCCGGAGAGCGGCGTTAGTTAGCGCTTTCATCCGGCCAACTCACAATGTACCTGCCTTTTTTGGTTTTGGGATGATGCCGAAAAATGGCATATTCCTCTGTTTTTGTTTACCTTTAAAAAGTTCTTTTCGTGAGAATGATCTCATTTGCTTGTTTTGCTATGACCAAGGAATATTGAATGGAAGATTTGAATGTTGTCGACAGCATAAATGGTGCGGGCACCTGGCTGGTACGCAACCAGGCGTTATTGCTCAGCTATGCTGTGAATATTGTTGCTGCTATCGCTATTATCATCATCGGCTTGATTGTAGCGCGCGTGATCTCCAATACGGTAAATCGTCTGATGCGTGCGCGTCATATTGATGCGACAGTGGCCGACTTTCTTTCTGCGCTGGTGCGCTATGGGGTTATCGCTTTTACGCTGATTGCGGCTCTGGGTCGCGTGGGGGTTCAAACCGCCTCGGTTATTGCCGTACTGGGCGCCGCTGGTTTAGCCGTTGGCCTGGCATTACAGGGATCGCTCTCTAACCTTGCGGCTGGGGTATTGCTGGTTATGTTCCGTCCGTTCCGCGCCGGTGAGTATGTCGATTTGGGCGGCGTTGCCGGTACGGTACTGAACGTGCAAATCTTTTCCACGACAATGCGCGCGGTAGACGGCAAAATTATTGTGATTCCGAATGGCAAAATTATCGCGGGAAATATCATCAACTATTCTCGTGAGCCGGTTCGCCGTAACGAATTCATTATTGGGGTGGCCTACGATTCGGATATCGATCAGGTGAAACAGCTGCTAACGACGATTATCGAGTCCGACGAGCGTATTTTAAAAGATCGCGAAATGACGGTGCGTTTGAATGAGCTGGGCGCCTCATCGATTAATTTTGTGGTGCGTGTCTGGAGTAAAAGCAGCGACCTGCAAAATGTCTATTGGGACGTGCTGGAACGTATTAAACGTGAATTCGACGCCGCTGGTATTAGCTTCCCGTACCCGCAGATGGACGTCAATTTTAAACGCGTGAAAGATAACGCCGCGGAGTAATTTTCTCCCGCGCTGCCTGCCGGCGCTGCGCTTATCCGCCTCCAGTATTCTCTGGTTATTGAGCGGATAAGCGTAGCCGCCATCCGTTATTCAGTCTCTTTATTAGCTTTTCTTATTAGTGATTAAAATTATCAATTTCCGCTAATAATATTCCCGCGCTATAGTCTGCCTTTAAGAAAAACAGCTCAGGGTAGTTAACGTGATATCTTATTATTTTCAAGGGCTTGCCCTTGGCGCCGCCATGATCCTTCCGCTTGGTCCGCAAAATGCGTTTGTGATGAATCAGGGAATTCGTCGCCAGTACCACCTCATGATAGCGCTGCTCTGCGCGTTAAGTGATTTAGTCCTGATTAGCGCCGGTATTTTTGGCGGTAGCGCGTTGCTGATGCAGTCGCCGTGGCTGCTGGCGCTGGTCACATGGGGCGGGGTCGCGTTCTTGTTATGGTACGGTTTTGGCGCGCTGAAAACGGCAATGAGCAGTAATCTGGAGCTGGCCAGCGCCGAGGTTATGAAGCAGGGGCGCTGGAAAATTATTGCTACGATGCTGGCGGTAACGTGGCTGAATCCGCACGTTTATCTGGATACGTTTGTCGTGTTGGGCAGTCTCGGCGGACAACTGGCTATGGAGCCAAAGCGCTGGTTCGCCCTCGGCACGATTAGCGCGTCGTTCTTATGGTTTTTTGGGTTAGCGCTACTGGCGGCCTGGCTTGCGCCTCGACTGCGTACGGCGAAAGCTCAACGCATTATCAACATTCTGGTTGGGGTGGTGATGTGGCTTATCGCCTTCCAACTGGCGCGGGAAGGCGTCGCGCATATGCACGCGCTTTTCAACTAAGCGTTGTCTGATGGACAACAGGCCGATATCCGCTAAGCTTGCCTGCATGCGCCCTGTATATCAGGGCAATGACTGCAATATGGAGGAGAGACTGTGAAGTTCAAAGTGATGGCCCTGGCGGCATTAGTGGGTTTAAGTGCAATGTCGGCGCAGGCAAGCGAATTGCCGGAAGGCCCGCACATCGTGACTTCCGGTACGGCAAGCGTCGATGCTGTGCCTGATATCGCCACCTTAGCGATTGAAGTGAACGTCGCGGCGAAGGATGCGGCGACGGCGAAGAAGCAGGCCGATGAGCGCGTGGCGCAATATCTTTCCTTCCTTGAGCAAAATCAGATTGCGAAAAAAGACATTAGCGCGGCGAATCTGCGCACGCAGCCGGATTATGATTACCAAAACGGTAAAAGCATTCTGAAAGGGTATCGTGCGGTGCGAACCGTTGAGGTGACGCTGCGTCAGTTAGATAAACTTAATTCTCTGCTGGACGGCGCGCTGAAGGCGGGTCTGAACGAGATTCGTTCGGTGTCGCTGGGCGTGGCGCAACCGGACGCCTATAAAGACAAGGCCCGCAAAGCCGCCATTGATGACGCGATTCATCAGGCGCAAGCGCTGGCAGCCGGTTTTAACAGCAAATTGGGGCCGGTTTACAGCGTTCGTTACCATGTCTCTAATTATCAGCCGAGTCCGGTGGTGCGAATGATGAAAGCCGCAGATGCTGCGCCGGTATCCGCGCAGGAAACTTACGAGCAGCCGACCATTCAGTTCGACGATCAGGTCGATGTGGTATTCCAGCTTGAACCTGGAACAGGGCAGACGTCAACCACGGCCGCCAGCACGCAGTAATCTCGCCCGGCCTGGGCGCTTCCAGGCCGCATTTTCTCCCGGTGTTCGCGTTTTTTGCTCCGTATTACGCATTGAAATGAAGATTTGCTAATACGGTGAGCGTTTTGAATCGTCTTGCCGCCAGCAAAAAATAGCCAATGGCGCGTCGTTTTTTGCCGCCTGAACGCAATGATTTTGTGATGAATTTCAAAGAAGTGACGAGGGAATAATGGATCATGCAGGCCGGATAAGACGTTCACACCGCCATCCGGCATTCATAGAGAGGCTAATCCTGACGCAGCACCTTGTGCCCGTACTCCAGCAGCGCGTCGGTCACTTTGCGCATCATTCGGCTTTCCGGGGCAAAGCGGTGCCAGTAAAGCATCCGGCGTTGTAGCAAACCAGGCGTTAAGTTGATCAACTCGCCGCTTTCCAGCTCTTTCTCAATCTGCAGGTGAGGGATCATGCAGCAGGTCGTGCCCTGACGCGCAAGCTGTACAAACGCTTCGGATGAATTAACGATATGGCACGGCACGCTGCCGGGCGGTAGATCGAAATTCTGTTGTAAAAAGGCCTGATGCATATCATCCAGATGGTCGAACGCGACGGCGGGCGCTTTCAGCAGCGACGACCGGGTAACGCCATTGGGGAAATAGCGCTCGGCAAACGGCTTTGACGCGACAAACAGATAGTCGAGTGCGCCCAGTTTGTCTACCAGGCAACTGGGCAGCGCCTGATGCTGAATACTCACCGCGCCCACCACCTCGCCGCGACGCAGACGTTCTTGCGTGCGCGTTTCATCTTCCACCTGTAAATTGAGACGGATAGGGGAGTCCGCCAGCACCGGCGCCAGCGCCGGAAGCAGCCAGGTCGCCAGACTATCGGCGTTAACCGCCAGCGACAGCAGCAGCGGTGTAGAGCCGGTTTGTTCATCGCCCAGCCACTCTTCTTCCAGCAGTTCAACCTGACGCAGCAGAGCCAGTAATTTTTGCCCTTGCTCCGTGGGGCGAGGAGGAACGGTACGCACCAACAAAGGTTGTCCGAACATATTCTCAAGCTGTTTTATGCGCTGTGAGACGGCGGATTGCGTGATGCACAGCTTCTGGGCGGCGCGCTCGAATCCTCGCTCACGTATAACGGCATCCAGCGCCTGTAGTGTTCTGTAGTCCGGACGTTTCATTGTTGTGTCATGCTCCTGTTATTTTTTTCCGCACTATGACATAAATTTGCCGTCGGTACAGATGAAATCCGTAGCCTGTGTACGGACACGGAGATTTTTCCCGACAATGTTCTATAATGCGGCTGTATTTTCACACCACAGGCGAAACGATCTATGACGCAGGATGAACTGAAAAAAGCGGTAGGATGGGCGGCACTTCAGTATGTACAGCCCGGCACCATTGTGGGCGTTGGTACAGGCTCAACGGCCGCACACTTTATTGATGCGCTGGGCACAATGAAAGGCCAGATTGAAGGCGCGGTCTCCAGCTCGGACGCCTCGACTGAAAAACTCAAAGGCCTCGGTATTCATGTGTTTGATCTCAACGAAGTGGATAGCCTGGGTATCTATGTCGATGGCGCGGACGAAATCAACGGTCATATGCAGATGATCAAAGGCGGCGGCGCGGCATTAACCCGTGAGAAAATTATTGCTTCCGTGGCGGAGAAATTTATCTGTATTGCGGATGCCTCTAAACAGGTGGATATTCTTGGCAAATTCCCGTTGCCGGTTGAAGTGATTCCGATGGCGCGCAGCGCGGTCGCTCGTCAACTGGTGAAGCTGGGCGGGCGTCCGGAGTACCGTCAGAACGTGGTCACGGATAACGGCAACGTGATTCTGGATGTTTATGGTATGGAAATCCTTGATCCCATCGCGCTGGAAAACGCCATTAACGCGATTCCGGGCGTCGTGACCGTAGGATTGTTCGCCAACCGTGGCGCCGATGTCGCACTGATCGGCACGCCGGACGGGGTGAAAACCATCGTAAAATGATCCCGCCAGGCGTATTTCCTGCCGCGTAAAAAATTCGGTCAGGGCAAATTTGGTGACATGTATCACGTTTAATCGTTTGCCCTGCCGATCCCTCCAAAGAAAAAGTTATTCCCGGTATTTTCATCTGCTATTTCCCGCTGTATGCGATTCCTTCACGACGCTGGCGCAAACGTTCATATTGCCGTGATAATTTTTTTTGATATGTTGAAGGACGGATGCAAATCCACACACAACATCAGATGGCAAAAAAAGACAGGATCGGGGAAATGGCAAAGGTATCGCTGGAGAAAGATAAAATTAAATTTCTGCTGGTTGAAGGGGTGCATCAAAAGGCGCTGGAAAGCCTTCGTGCGGCAGGTTACACCAACATTGAATATCACAAGGGCGCGCTGGACGCTGAACAGTTGAAAGCGTCCATCCGCGATGCCCACTTCATCGGTCTGCGATCCCGTACTCATCTGACAGAAGAAGTGATTAACGCCGCAGAGAAGCTGGTGGCGATTGGCTGTTTTTGCATCGGCACCAACCAGGTGGATTTAAATGCGGCGGCAAAACGCGGTATTCCGGTCTTTAACGCGCCATTCTCGAATACCCGTTCCGTGGCGGAGTTGGTGATTGGCGAGCTATTGCTGCTGCTGCGCGGCGTGCCGGAAGCGAACGCCAAAGCGCACCGCGGCGTATGGAATAAACTGGCGGCGGGATCGTTCGAAGCGCGCGGTAAAAAGCTTGGCATTATCGGTTACGGCCATATAGGAACGCAGTTGGGCATTCTGGCGGAATCGCTGGGGATGCATGTCTATTTCTATGATATTGAAAATAAACTGCCGCTCGGTAACGCAACTCAGGTGCAGCACCTGTCTGAATTGCTTAATATGAGCGATGTGGTCAGTCTGCACGTACCTGAAAACGCCTCCACCAAAAACATGATGGGCGCAAAAGAGATTGCCCTGATGAAGCCGGGTTCGCTGCTGATTAACGCCGCGCGCGGTACGGTGGTGGATATCCCGGCTTTGTGCGACGCGCTGGCGACGAAACATCTGGCGGGGGCGGCTATCGACGTCTTCCCGACGGAACCGGCCACTAATAGCGATCCGTTTACCTCTCCGCTGTGCGAATTCGATAACGTGATCCTGACGCCGCATATCGGCGGCTCGACGCAGGAGGCGCAAGAAAACATCGGTCTGGAAGTCGCAGGAAAACTGATTAAGTACTCGGATAACGGCTCGACGCTGTCCGCCGTGAACTTCCCGGAAGTGTCGCTGCCGCTGCACGGCGGTCGTCGCCTGATGCACATCCACGAAAACCGCCCGGGCGTATTGACCGCGCTTAACCAGATCTTTGCCGAGCAGGGCGTTAACATTGCCGCACAGTATCTGCAAACCTCCGCCCGAATGGGGTATGTGGTAATTGATATAGAAGCCGATGGCGATGTGGCGGAGAAAGCGCTGCTGGCGATGAAGGCGATTCCGGGCACCATTCGCGCCCGTCTGCTGTACTAATTTCCTCTAAATGGGCAGGAGATGACCTGCCCATCCTTTCTTCTGGTTTCCCTGCCTCAACATCTCTTCGTGTAACGCATACATTCTGTTTTCGAGCCTTGCCGCAATTGGTAATTAAAGGCAGCGTTGCGTGTTGTACAGCAATAAAAGGAATTTACGATAAGGGCTCAGCATAGCGCTGAAACGGGAAAGCCCCTGGCGAAGCAGGGGCTCTAAAAAGGAAAGGGACGATGATGAGATACGTCATCATGCTGCTGATCCTGTTAATCATCGCTACGCCAGCATATTAACAGAGAGTACGCAGGAGGGAGGTTCGCCTCCCTCACCCTTCACCGAGAAATTTAGGTCAAAAAAGCGACGCTGTCAATCGACAAAACACGGCTACCACTCCCAAATTTTGGACGGCGTCACCACCGCAGGCAGCGGGATATCCCACTCTTCAACCGGCAGTTTTTCCACTAACTGGCAATCATGCGCGTAGCCCACGGGCTGGATCTTATGCTGCTGCCAGTTTTGCAACGTACGGTCATAAAATCCGCCGCCCATCCCCAGGCGCTGCCCGTCTTCGTCAAACGCGACTAACGGCGTTACCAGCACATCCAGCTTTGCCAGCGGTAATACGTCGCGGACATCAAGCCGTGGCTCCCGGATCTTTAAGCGGTTGGTCACCAGCGCACTCTGCGGATGATAGTGCAGGAACAGGAGGTTGCCAGGGCTGAAGGGATGAAGAACCGGAAGGTAGACGCGCTTGCCCGCTTGCCATAGCTGTTCAATCAGCGGCTGGGTGTCGAGTTCGCCATCAAAGGAGAGAAACACGGCGACAGTGTGCGCCATCACGACGGGAGGAAAGCTGAGCATTCGGGCGGCGGCCTGTTGACCAAAACGGCGTTGCTGCTCTGGCGTTAGCACACGGCGACGTTGCCGAATCATTCGGCGGATTTCTTGTCGTGATAAAGAGAGTTCGGGAAGTTGCGTCATGGCTGTCGCCAGTCAGAAGGGGAATCTCCGAGATGCCGCCGCAGGCTGTAACCCTTGAACCCTTGGTTCAAGGTGAATGTGTCGTCACAGTTTTAAGGCTTCTCGGACGAACCGAGCATGCTCACCAACCGCGGAGCGCCACATTCTTGTGGTATGAAATATCGGCTCAGGGGACTGGCCCGCTTGCAAACATCTCAGAGAAATTCTGTTTTCACAATCACTTTACCATAGTAAAGCGAAAAGTGTTATTCAAAGTTTTGGCCCGTTTTTTCGGTTATGCGACCTTGATCAAGCAACGCCTGTTCGATGGTCTGTTGTAGCATCCGAATACGTTGTTCCATGCTCGCCGCGTAATCGCGGGTCTTCGCTTTTTCCTGAGTTAACTCATAGCTGATATTCAATGCGGCAATGAAAACCAACTGCTCAGTATTTGTGACTCTAGTGCGAACTTTCAGATCTTGCAACCGCTGATTCAGATCGTCCGCAGCCTGATTCAACGCATCCCTTTGGTCAGGCGGGCAATTCACTCGCAGTGAACGGCCAAATATTTGGATATCGACGGGTTGTGCAGACATGCCACCTTCCTGCTGATTGACTGCGCTGCCTTCGTCTACAGACCCAGGGTCCGCGAAGGGGCGACACTATAGCTACCCTGGTGTGAAGATACAAGCCCTTTTCTGGTTCACCAGGGTCCAAAGTGGTAGCATATCATGAATATCCTCCCTTTGATGACGAATGCTTATGTCTATACAGAACGAAATGCCTGGTTACAACGAAATGAACCGGTTTTTGAATCAACAAGGGGCCGGTCTGACCCCGGCTGAAATGCATGGTTTAATCAGCGGGATGATTTGCGGCGGCAACAACGACAGCTCATGGCAGCCGCTGTTGCACGACCTGACGAACGAAGGTCTGGCCTTCGGGCATGAGCTTGCTCAGGCGCTGCGCAAAATGCACGCGGCGACCAGCGACGCGCTGGAAGACGACGGCTTTCTTTTTCAGCTTTATCTGCCTGAAGGCGACGATGTCAGCGTATTCGATCGCGCAGATGCATTAGCCGGGTGGGTTAACCACTTTTTGCTTGGCCTCGGCGTAACGCAGCCTAAACTTGATAAAGTCACCGGCGAAACGGGTGAAGCGATTGACGACCTGCGTAATATTGCGCAGCTTGGTTATGATGAGAGCGAAGATCAGGAAGAGCTGGAGATGTCGCTCGAAGAGATCATCGAATATGTCCGTGTTGCGGCGCTGTTATGTCATGACACTTTCACGCGCCAACAGCCGACCGCGCCGGAAGTGCGTAAACCGACGCTACACTAAGAAAAAACGAAATGGAGGCCATGTCATGACTCAGCAGGAATACCAACGCCGTCGCCAGGCATTACTGGCGCAAATGCAGCCCGGCAGCGCCGCGCTGATCTTTGCCGCGCCGGAGGCGACGCGCAGCGCAGACAGTGAATATCCGTATCGCCAGAGTAGCGACTTCTGGTATTTCACCGGTTTTAATGAACCGGAAGCCGTGCTGGTACTGATTAAGAGTGATGACACCCACAACCACAGCGTTTTGTTCAACCGCGTTCGCGACCTGACGGCGGAAATCTGGTTTGGTCGCCGTTTAGGACAGGATGCCGCGCCGGAAAAACTGGGCGTTGACCGGGCGCTGGCGTTTAGCGAAATCAACCAGCAACTCTTTCAGTTGCTTAATGGTCTGGATGTGGTGTACCACGCGCAGGGCGAATATGCGTATGCCGACGAGATTGTTCTGGCTGCGCTGGAGAAGCTGCGTAAAGGCTCCCGCCAGAATCTGACCGCGCCGGCCACCATGACTGACTGGCGACCGATCGTCCATGAGATGCGCCTGTTCAAATCGCCGGAAGAGATTGCTGTCCTGCGCCGCGCCGGGGAAATTAGCGCGCTGGCGCATATCCGCGCGATGGAAAAATGCCGTCCGGGGATGTTTGAGTATCAGCTGGAGGGGGAAATTCACCACGAATTTAATCGCCACGGCGCGCGCTATCCCTCCTATAACACCATTGTCGGCAGCGGCGAAAATGGCTGTATCCTGCATTACACTGAAAACGAAAGTGAAATGCGCGACGGCGATTTAGTGCTTATCGACGCAGGTTGTGAATATAAAGGTTACGCGGGCGACATCACGCGTACTTTCCCGGTGAACGGGAAATTCACGCCAGCTCAGCGTGAAATTTATGACATCGTTCTGGAATCGCTGGAGACCAGCCTGCGACTGTTCCGTCCTGGCACCTCTATTCAGGAGGTGACCGGCGAAGTCGTGCGCATCATGATAACCGGGCTGGTGAAGCTGGGGATTTTGCAAGGAGAGGTTGATCAACTGATTGCCGAAAATGCGCATCGTCCTTTCTTTATGCATGGCTTGAGCCACTGGCTGGGGCTGGATGTTCATGATGTCGGCGTTTATGGGCCGGATCGCTCCCGCATCCTGGAGCCGGGCATGGTGCTGACCGTAGAGCCAGGCCTCTATATCGCGCCGGATGCCGACGTGCCGGAAGCGTATCGCGGCATTGGCGTTCGAATTGAAGATGACATTGTCATTACCGAAACCGGTAATGAAAACCTGACCGCTGGCGTTGTGAAGAAGGCGGATGACATTGAGGCATTAATGGCGGCGGCGCGGCAGCAATGAGCGTCATTATCGTTGGCGGCGGCATGGCAGGCGCGACGCTGGCGCTGGCCATCTCTCAGTTCAGTCATGGGACGTTGCCGGTACACCTGATTGAAGCGAAAGCGCCTGAAGCCGACGGTCATCCCGGCTTTGACGCCAGAGCGATTGCGCTGGCGGCGGGCACTTGCCAGCAACTGGCGCGAATTGGCGTCTGGCAGGCGATTTCTGATTGCGCAACGGCAATCAACACCGTACACGTCAGCGATCGCGGTCATGCCGGGTTTGTGACTCTCGACGCGCAGGATTACAGACTGGCAGCGTTGGGTCACGTTGCGGAGCTGCATGATATCGGGCTGCGTCTGTTTGCGCTCTTGCGTAAAGCGCCAGGCGTTACGCTGCACTGCCCGGAGCGCGTAGCCAGCGTGTCGCGTACCCAACAGCAGGTTAACGTCACACTGGAAAATGGCAATGTGATAGCTGGCAGCGTGCTGGTGGCGGCTAACGGTACCCACTCCGCGCTGGCGTCAGCCTGCGGCGTTGACTGGCGTCAGGAGCCTTACGAACAGTTAGCGGTGATAGCGAATGTCGCGACCGCTATCCCGCATCAGGGACGCGCCTTTGAACGTTTTACCCCCAATGGCCCGCTGGCGATGTTGCCGATGTCGCATGGCCGATGTTCGCTGGTTTGGTGTCACCCGCTCGACCAGCGCGACGAGGTGCTGAGCTGGTCCGACGCGCAGTTCTGTCATGCATTGCAGGCCGCGTTCGGCTGGCGGCTGGGGCGAATTACTCAGGCCGGTAAGCGCAGCGCGTATCCGCTTGCCCTGACTACGGCGGCGAAAGTGTTTACTCACCGGACTGTCGTGGTCGGCAATGCGGCGCAGACGTTGCATCCTATCGCCGGACAAGGGTTTAATCTCGGTCTGCGCGATGTCATGAGCCTGGCGGAAACGCTGGTCGCGGCACAGGACGCGGGCGAGGATATTGGCGCCTGGCACGTATTATCGCGCTATCAGCAGCGTCGTCAGGTTGACCGGGATACGACGATTGGCGTAACGAACGGTCTGGTCCATCTGTTTGCAAATCGTTGGGCGCCGCTGGTTATTGGGCGCAATATCGGTTTAATGGCGATGGAGTTATTACCACCTGCGCGCGATGCGCTGGCACAGCGGACCTTAGGTTGGGTTGCGCGTTAAGCAGATCTGTAGGCCGGATAAGGCATTTACGCCGCCATCCGGCATCGTGTTCGTAAAAATACCGGATGGCAGCTTCGCCTTATCCGGCCTACGGTTTTGATTGTTCCGGTTTCCAGGAGTAAATAGTGCAAAGTGTTGATGTAGCAATAGTTGGCGGAGGCATGGTGGGACTGGCTGTTGCCTGCGGCTTGCAGGGGAGCGGTTTGCGCGTTGCGGTACTGGATCACGTTGTCCCCCAGCCGTTGGCGAACGATGCGCCGCCTCAGCTTCGGGTGTCGGCGATTAATGCCGCCAGCGAAAAACTGCTTACCCGTCTTGGCGTATGGTCAAACATTGTGGCGCGACGGGCAAGTTGCTACCACGGTATGGAAGTCTGGGATAAAGACAGCTTTGGCCGTATTACGTTTGATGACGCAAGCATGGGATATAGCCATCTGGGGCATATTGTTGAAAACAGCGTCATTCACTATGCACTGTGGCAAAAAGCGCAGCAAGCGGCGGATATCACCTTAATGGCGCCAGCGGAGTTACAGCAGGTCGCCTGGGGGGAAAACGACGCCTTCCTGACTTTAAAAGACGGCGCGATGTTAACCGCGCGTCTGGTGATTGCCGCGGATGGCGCCAACTCCTGGCTGCGTAACAAAGCGGATATTCCCTTAACTTTCTGGGACTACCGTCACCATGCGCTGGTAGCGACTATCCGCACCGAAGAGCCGCACGGCGCGGTTGCTCGCCAGGTGTTTCATGGTGAAGGTATTCTGGCGTTTTTGCCGTTAAGCGATCCGCATCTGTGTTCCATTGTCTGGTCGCTTTCTCCGCAGGATGCGGAGCGTATGCAACAGAGCGGCGACGAGGCGTTTAACCAGGCGTTGACTATCGCCTTCGATAATCGGCTGGGCTTATGCCGCCTGGAAAGCGAACGGCAGGTTTTTCCGCTGACGGGCCGCTATGCTCGCCAGTTTGCCGCGCATCGTCTGGCGTTAGTCGGCGATGCCGCGCACACCATCCATCCGCTGGCAGGGCAAGGCGTCAACCTCGGCTTTATGGACGCGGCCGAACTGGTGGACGATCTGCGCCGGCTTCAGCGCCAGGGCAAAGACATTGGCCAACATCTTTATCTCCGTCGTTATGAGCGTAGCCGTAAACATAGCGCGGCGATGATGCTTGCCGGGATGCAAGGTTTTCGTGACCTGTTTGCCGGCGAAAACCCGGCAAAAAAATTGCTGCGCGACATCGGGCTGAAACTGGCGGATACGCTCCCCGGCGTCAAACCCCAACTGCTTCGCCAGGCAATGGGGCTAAACGACCTTCCGCAATGGCTTCGTTAAGCGTCTGACTGCACGCCAGCAAGAATTTGAAACCCGTCACACTTCGCTTTCCCGGCTATCGCGCCGGGGGGCTTTCCTCGTTTGAAATAATCTAATTTCACCGCCTATTTCGCATTATATTTTCTAATGTCATTATTTTTAGCGAACGCGATTTTCGACATTTTTTCCGCATTTAATATTAATTTATGTTGTGATAAATCGTATCAGCTTCCTTTTTATGACGGTTATTTAGCGTAATAGTGGTTTTTTGTGCTGATGGGATTTTAGCGTTTTTTAGTCATAAGCTAATGTGATGGTAAATTCAGCCTTATGGTTTAGCGCCTGGTTCGGTGGTAAGTTCAGGAGCAAGAGAACGTTTGCGTCGGCGCAGGAAAAAGAGCGTCGATGCCAGGTTTCGTGGCGAAGATTTCCCATGAAAATGGTTGTTAGCCCCCGCTAATTCAACGAGGAAAAGATGGCCCAACAGACGCCTTTGTACGAACAACACACGCTATGCGGCGCCCGCATGGTCGATTTTCATGGCTGGATGATGCCCCTGCATTACGGCTCTCAGCTTGATGAACACCACGCTGTGCGCACCGATGCCGGGATGTTTGATGTATCGCATATGACCATTGTCGATCTTCATGGCAGCCGCACCCGGGAGTTCTTGCGTTATCTGCTGGCAAACGACGTCGCGAAGCTAACGAAGACGGGTAAAGCCCTCTACTCCGGTATGCTTAACGCATCGGGTGGCGTGATTGATGACCTTATCGTCTACTACTTCACTGAAGATTTCTTCCGTCTCGTTGTTAACTCCGCCACCCGCGAAAAAGACCTCTCCTGGATTACCCAACACGCTGAACCTTATGCCATCGACATCACCGTTCGTGACGACCTGTCGCTGATTGCGGTACAGGGGCCGAATGCGCAGGAAAAAGCGGCGACTCTGTTTACTGACGAACAGCGACATGCAGTAGAAGGTATGAAGCCGTTCTTCGGCGTTCAGGCGGGCGATTTGTTTATCGCCACCACCGGTTATACCGGCGAAGCAGGCTATGAAATCGCCATGCCGAATGAAAAAGCGGCGGATTTCTGGCGTGCGCTGGTGGAGGCGGGCGTGAAGCCGTGCGGTCTTGGCGCGCGCGACACGCTGCGTCTGGAAGCAGGCATGAACCTGTACGGTCAGGAGATGGATGAAGGTATCTCTCCGCTGGCGGCTAATATGGGATGGACTATCGCCTGGGAACCTGCTGACCGCGACTTTATTGGCCGTGAGGCGCTGGAGATGCAGCGTGAAAAAGGCCATGAGCAGCTTGTCGGTCTGGTGATGACCGAGAAAGGCGTATTGCGTAATGAACTGCCGGTGCGTTTTACCGATGCGCAGGGCAATCAGCAAGAAGGCATTATCACCAGCGGGACGTTTTCCCCAACGTTGGGCTACAGCATTGCGCTGGCGCGCGTTCCGGCGGGCATCGGCGAGACGGCGATTGTACAAATTCGTAACCGTGAAATGCCGGTAAAAGTGACTAAACCTGTTTTTGTGCGTAACGGCAAAGCCGTCGCGTGATTCATCCTTTTTTGGAGATTAATTGATGAGCAACGTACCCGCAGAACTGAAATACAGCAAAGAACACGAATGGCTGCGTAAAGAAGCGGATGGCACTTACACCGTTGGCATTACTGAACACGCTCAGGAGCTGTTGGGCGATATGGTTTTTGTTGATCTGCCGGAAGTCGGCGCGACCGTAAGCGCGGGCGACGACTGCGCCGTGGCGGAGTCCGTAAAAGCGGCGTCCGACATTTATGCGCCGGTAAGCGGCGAGATCGTGGCGGTAAACGATGCGCTGAGCGACTCCCCGGAGCTGGTGAACAGCGAACCGTATGCCGGTGGCTGGATCTTTAAAATCAAAGCCAGCGATGAAAGCGAACTTGAATCGCTGCTGGATGCCACCGCGTACGAGGCATTGTTAGAAGACGAATAATGTTGTGCCGGATGGCGCTAATGCTTATCCGGCCTACTCACTGCAACGCGAATTATTTTGCGTATTCGTTTTCGCACGCGTAGGCCCGGTAAGCGTCAGCGCCACCGGGCAATTGAGTTAGAGACAATCACGATTCACTGCACGTTTCAGGAACCATCGCCCATGACACAGACGTTAAGCCAGCTTGAAAACCGCGGCGCTTTCATTGAACGCCACATCGGACCGGACGCCGCGCAGCAGCAAGAGATGCTGAATGCGGTTGGCGCCGAGTCGTTAAACGCGCTGACAGGTCAGATTGTGCCGAAAGACATTCAGCTCGCGACTCCGCCGCAGGTTGGCGAGGCGGCAACCGAATATGCCGCACTGGCGGAATTAAAAGCCATCGCCGGGCGTAACAAGCGCTTCACGTCCTATATTGGCATGGGCTACACCGCCGTGCAGCTACCGCCGGTTATCCTGCGCAACATGCTGGAAAATCCGGGTTGGTATACCGCCTACACTCCTTATCAGCCGGAAGTCTCTCAGGGGCGTCTGGAAGCGCTGCTCAACTTCCAACAGGTGACGCTGGACCTGACAGGGCTGGACATGGCTTCCGCCTCGCTGCTGGATGAAGCGACCGCCGCCGCTGAAGCGATGGCGATGGCAAAGCGCGTCAGCAAATTGAAAAATGCCAACCGGTTCTTTGTCGCCTCTGATGTCCATCCGCAAACTCTGGACGTCGTGCGTACTCGCGCCGAAACCTTTGGCTTTGACGTCATTGTGGATGACGCGGCGAAAGCACTGGATCACCAGGATGTGTTTGGCGTGCTGTTGCAGCAGGTTGGCTCCACGGGCGAAATTCACGATTACAGCGCGCTGATTAGCGAACTCAAAGCCCGTAAAGTGATTGTCAGCGTCGCCGCCGACTTTATGGCGCTGGTGCTGCTTACCGCGCCGGGTAAACAGGGCGCGGACATTGTTTTCGGCTCTGCGCAACGCTTCGGCGTACCGATGGGGTACGGTGGCCCGCACGCGGCGTTCTTTGCCGCCAAAGACGAATTTAAACGCTCCATGCCAGGCCGTATTATCGGCGTCTCAAAAGATGCGGCGGGCAATACCGCACTGCGCATGGCGATGCAGACTCGCGAGCAGCATATCCGCCGTGAGAAAGCGAACTCCAACATTTGTACCTCGCAGGTACTGCTGGCTAACATCGCCAGTCTGTATGCCGTTTATCATGGACCGGTTGGCCTGAAACGCATTGCGAATCGTATCCACCGCCTGACCGATATTCTGGCGGCCGGTCTGCAACAGAAAGGCTTAAAGCTGCGTCATGCGCACTACTTTGACACGCTGTGTGTGGAAGTAGCTGATAAAGCTGCGGTACTGGCGCGTGCGGAAGCGGCAGAGATCAATCTGCGCAGCGATATTCATAACGCGGTGGGTATTACGCTCGATGAAACCACCACCCGTGAGAATGTGGCGCAGTTGTTCAATGTTTTGCTGGGCGACAGCCACGGTCTGAACATTGAAACACTGGATAAAGACGTGGCGCTTGATAGCCGTTCCATTCAGCAAAGTATGCTGCGTGACGATGCGATTCTGACGCATCCGGTATTTAACCGTTACCACAGCGAAACCGAGATGATGCGCTATATGCACTCGCTGGAGCGTAAAGATCTGGCGCTGAATCAGGCGATGATCCCGCTGGGTTCCTGCACCATGAAGCTGAACGCCGCCGCCGAGATGATCCCTATCACCTGGCCGGAATTCGCTGAACTGCATCCGTTCTGCCCGCCGGAACAGGCGGAAGGATATCATCAGATGATTAGCCAGCTTTCTGACTGGCTGGTGAAACTCACCGGGTACGACGCCGTCTGTATGCAGCCTAACTCCGGCGCACAGGGGGAATACGCGGGGCTGCTGGCGATTCGTCACTATCACGAAAGCCGCAACGAAGGGCATCGCGATATCTGCCTGATTCCGGCCTCTGCTCACGGCACTAACCCTGCTTCTGCACATATGGCAGGAATGCAGGTGGTGGTAGTCGCCTGTGATAAGAACGGCAACATCGACCTGGACGATCTGCGGGCAAAAGCAGAACAACATGCTGCGAACCTTTCTTGCATCATGGTGACCTATCCGTCCACCCACGGCGTGTATGAAGAAACGATCCGTGAGGTGTGTGAAGTTGTGCACCAGTTCGGCGGTCAGGTTTACCTTGACGGCGCGAACATGAACGCTCAGGTCGGCATTACCTCACCGGGCTTTATTGGCGCGGACGTTTCGCATCTTAACCTGCATAAAACTTTCTGCATTCCGCACGGCGGCGGTGGCCCAGGCATGGGACCGATCGGCGTGAAAGCGCATCTGGCACCGTTCGTACCGGGCCATAGCGTGGTGCAAATCGAAGGCATGTTAACCCGTCAGGGCGCGGTGTCTGCGGCGCCGTTCGGTAGTGCCTCTATCCTGCCAATCAGCTGGATGTACATCCGCATGATGGGCGCAGAAGGCCTGAAGCAGGCAAGCCAGGTCGCGATTCTTAACGCTAACTACATTGCCAGCCGTCTGAAAGACGCGTACCCGGTACTGTATACTGGTCGCGATGGCCGTGTGGCGCACGAATGTATTCTTGATATTCGTCCGCTGAAAGAAGAAACCGGCATCAGCGAGCTGGATATTGCCAAGCGTCTGATTGACTACGGTTTCCACGCGCCAACCATGTCGTTCCCGGTGGCGGGCACGCTGATGGTTGAACCGACGGAATCTGAAGGTAAGGCTGAGCTGGATCGCTTTATCGATGCGATGCTGGCTATTCGCGCAGAGATTGACCAGGTGAAAGCGGGTGTCTGGCCGCTGGAAGATAACCCGCTGGTGAACGCGCCGCACATTCAGAGCGAACTGGTCGCCGAGTGGGCGCATCCGTACAGCCGTGAAGTTGCCGTATTCCCGGCAGGCGTGGCAGACAAATACTGGCCGACGGTGAAACGTCTGGATGATGTTTATGGCGACCGCAACCTGTTCTGCTCCTGCGTACCGATTAGCGACTACCAGTAATTTGCTGATTCGACTGTCTTCTAAAGGCGCTTCGGCGCCTTTTCAGCTTGTTAATAAAGTGCGCTTTGTTTATGTCGGATGCAGTGTGAGTGCCTTATTCAGGCTACAAAGTGTTACTAATTCAATATATTACAGTAAATCGTTGGCTCCTGTCAGGCAATCTGGCGTTTGTATCAGTGTATTAGCCAGAATTAAATTACCGGTTTTTTAGAGCCTAATGATTCATTGTGCATCATTTTTACCTTGCTGTTATTTAATCAAAACAACACAGTATATTTACATATAGTTACAAATAGTTTCTCTCCGGAATCGTTATTTACCTCTCAATATAGTTACAAAAATTTCCGTATATTAAATTCATCAAGCTATTAATTTAAATTATAAATTAAAAATAAACATAAATAACGTAAATATTTATTAACTTAGCGCTTTGTTTTTTATACCTGGAGGGAATAATGAAACGATTTATATTTCTGCCATTAATGACATATTTTCTATTAATGAATGCAATGGCAGCTAACGGAGAAAATAATCCCAGTAATCTATTGGGTGCACCAGTTAATACCGCTATTTCTGGTGGTTCAGTATTGCCGGAAGGAAAGTTATTAACCGCCGTGAATAGCTCATTTCGCGATAAAGATCATCAAATCGAGGGGCACGGAAGTCCGGATGTTTACTCCCAGATATGGTTATTGAAGATTCGTTACGGTTTGACCGACAGACTGGAATTATCAACTGTGGGTTCCTATATCAATAACAAACGAGACAATCTGTCTCCTGAGCACATAGAGGGAATGGGCGACCAATCGGTGGGGGTCAATTATGCTTTAATGAGCCAGCGAAGAGGTGATCCGTTTTGGGTTACGGTAGGTGGGGCAGTATTACTACCCACCGGGCAAGATGGAGATAATCATTTGCCTGGGAATAGCGCCTGGGGAGGAAGAGTAACACTCACTTTAACAAAATTATTTACTCCTAACATTAAAGGGGATATGGGTTTTGTCTATCAGGGACCATTTGAGCGCGGTAACCAGGACGTGAAACGAGGTAACGAATTCCAGTGGAATACCCAGGTGCGGTATATGTTTAGCGATTTACCGCTGGATCTTGGTCTGGAAAGTGCCTACAGCAATAATGCCTCTGGAACGAAAAAACTGTCTAATGGCAGCGTAATTAATAACCATTCTGGAACTACCGAATGGGTTGTTGGTCCGTCATTTAATATTGCCGTCGATTCACTGAAATTATGGTTTGGTGCCGGAGCCTTCTTCCCGGTAATGCAGGAAGCGAAGTCGCCAACCAAAATGGAAGATGTACGCTGGGAATTTAAAATAGGTAAGACCTGGTAAGACTCGTTCAAAGTGTTACCCGCCGACTGGCGGGTAACGTGCAGGAGTTAAAGCTTCTCGCCGTTGCTGGCAATCACCTCTTTGTACCAGTTGAAGCTCTTCTTACGCGAACGCGACATATCGCCCGTACCGTCATCGTGCTTGTTCACGTAGATGAAGCCGTAGCGCTTGCTGTACTGACCGGTGGTGAACGAGACGCAGTCGATGCAGCCCCACGGCGTGTAGCCCATCAGGTCGACACCATCGTAAGTCACCGCTTTTTTCATCTCTTCAATATGGGCGCGCAGGTAGTCAATTCGGTAGTCGTCGTTGATGCTGCCATCTTCTTCTACTTTGTCGTAAGCACCAAAACCGTTTTCGACAATAAACAGCGGCTTTTGATAGCGTTCGTACAGTTCACACAATGAATAACGCAGGCCCACCGGGTCAATCTGCCAGCCCCAGTCAGATGCTTTAACATAGGGGTTCGGTACGCTGCCTTCAAAACCGGAAATCGCATCGCCGCTACCGCCTTCGGCTTTGACCGCGTTGGTCATGTAATAACTGAAACCAAGATAATCGCAGGTGCCTTCGCGCAGCACTTCAAGATCGCCATCGTCCATTTTGATGTTAAATCCGCGGCGCTCCCACTCGTTCAACACATAGGACGGGTAGTAGCCGCGCAACTGCACATCAGTAAAGACATAGCGTTCACGCATCGACTCCTGAGCAAACATCACATCTTCTGGTTTACAGGAGAAAGGATACAGCGCGACCATCGCCAGCATACAGCCCACTTTCATCTGTGGGTTAATGCGACGTGCCGCTTTTACCGCCAGCGCGCTGGCGACAAACTGATGATGTAAGACCTGATACATGGTTTCTTCTGGATTCTCATGCTCGGTATACACCACGCCGGAACAGCAGTAGCCAAACAGCGGCGCGCGCCAGTTTCGCTGATTGTTGATTTCGTTGAAGGTCATCCAGTATTTGACCTTATGTTTGTAGCGTTCAAACACGACTTCAGCAAAACGGACAAAGAAATCAACGACCTTACGATTGGTCCAGCCGCCGTAGTGCTGTACCAGATGTAATGGCATTTCAAAGTGGGAAAGGGTGATGACCGGTTCGATGTTGTATTTGAGTAACTCATCAAACATGTCGTCGTAGAATTTCAGACCGGCCTCGTTTGGCTGGGATTCGTCGCCATTCGGGAAGATACGCGTCCAGGCAATAGAGGTACGGAAGCATTTGAACCCCATTTCGGCGAAAAGACGGATGTCTTCTTTGTAATGTCCGTAAAAATCCACCGCCTCGTGGTTCGGATAGTATTTGCCAGCAACGACATTCTGGGTGATTTTGCGTGGCACGCCGTGTGCGCCGCCGGTTAGCACGTCGCAGATGCTGGGGCCTTTACCGTCTTTATTCCAGCCGCCTTCAACCTGGTGTGCGGCAACCGCGCCGCCCCATAAAAAATCTTTTGGCAGGGTGAGTTTTCTCATTGTTGCATAATCTCAATTTATTTAGTCTGTTATCATTCATTCTGCACCAAATGGCATGTAAAGCGTACGCAAAATTCCAGGATGCTCGCGTGTCGGGACAAGAACACATTCAGATCGTAACATCCACTTCAAGGGGCCATATTCAGGGGATAACCACATGCAGCCAAACGACATTACTTTCTTTCAACGTTTCCAGAATGACATTCTGGCAGGGCGTAAAACCATCACTATTCGTGATGCCTCCGAGTCCCACTTTAAAGCAGGCGATGTGCTACGCGTGGGACGGTTCGAAGATAATGGCTATTTTTGCACAATCGAAGTGACAGGAACGTCAACTGTGACGCTGGATACGCTGAACGAAAAACATGCGCAACAGGAAAATATGTCGCTTGATGAGCTGAAACGGGTCATTGCTGAAATCTATCCCAACCAGACGCAATTTTATGTGATTGATTTTAAATGCCTTTGATAAACATGAACGCGTGTTAGTTGAGTTTTTGTAGTTAACTTATTGAATAATAAACAAAATTTAATTTTGCGAATTTATTTTAGCTAACATGTGTTCACTGGAACCATTCTCAGTTACGCTAGAGGCGCAGTTCATCGTTATGAACGTTTCTCCGGAGTAAGTTATGGTGCAAAAACCATTAATGACGCAGGGATATTCGCTGGCTGAGGAAATCGCCAACAGTATTAGCCACGGCATTGGATTGGTATTTGGTATTGTCGGCCTGGTGCTGTTGTTGGTTCAGGCGGTAGAGGCGAATGCGGGTATGACGGCTATCGCCAGCTACAGTTTATATGGCGGGAGCATGATCCTGCTTTTTCTTGCCTCAACGCTTTATCATGCCATTCCTCATCAGCGGGCAAAAATCTGGTTAAAGAAATTTGATCACTGCGCTATCTATCTGCTCATTGCCGGAACCTATACGCCATTTCTGCTGGTAGGTCTGGATTCGCCGCTGGCGCGCGGACTAATGATTGTGATCTGGAGCCTGGCGCTATTCGGTATCCTCTTCAAGTTGACGATTGCGCACCGATTTAAAGTGCTTTCACTGGTTACGTATCTGGCAATGGGCTGGCTGTCGCTGATAGTGGTTTATCAGTTGGCGATTAAGCTGGCGATAGGCGGCGTGACGCTGCTGGCGGTAGGTGGCGTCGTTTACTCGCTGGGCGTAATTTTCTATGTTTGCAAACGCATACCTTATAACCACGCCATCTGGCATGGCTTTGTGCTGGGCGGCAGCGTGTGCCACTTCCTGGCCATCTATTTGTATGTGGGACAGGCGTAATTCCCGGATGCCCGTGCCGGATGGCGGCGCTGTCGTACCTTATCCGGCCTACGAGAGCAGCACGTGCGAGCCTGATGGCGTTGCGCTATCAGGCTATCCGGCTTTTAACGTGATATCATTCTTCCAGCGAGTAAGGCAGCGGGACGATATGCAGGGTGTTGGCATCGTCGCGAACGCGGAAGACGCTTTCGGCTTCTAAATCGTTATTCATGACGGCCTGAACCAGTAACTGACCATCGTCCAACTGCGTCGCCGCCAGAATAGCGCCGGTACGACGCCAGTTCTCGCCCATCTGTAGCTCCAGATCTTCTCCTGCTTCCGGTACCCGGCTGGCTTTGCCCGCCAGCAACCAAAGCGCGCGTTTATTGGCGCCGCGGAATTTTGCCCGTGCGACCATCTCCTGTCCGGTGTAGCAGCCTTTCTTGAAGCTGATGCCGCCCAGCGCCTGTAGGTTAGTCGCCTGGGGGATAAACTGACCGCTGTTCGCCGCGTCAATCACCGGAATGCCTGCTTCAATATCCAATGCCAGCCACTGTTGACTGTTATTCAGTTCGGCTTCGCCATGCAACTTCTCCGTTAACATGTTGGCCGTCGCGACATCGGTGACAAGCAGGAATCGTTCCGCAGGATGTTCAAACCATAGCAGCGTGGAGGCGCCGTCTCTGACCACCTGATTTTCACTATTGGGCAGTTCGCTAAAGACATTAGCCAGCGCCGCGCGGGCCTGAAAACCTGCCACGCCAAGCAATACGCGTTCGTCATCCGGCGCGATGACCACTTTGGAAAATACGGCGTACTTTTTCAGCTCCGTTAATTGTGCTTCACGCACGCTACGGCGTTCAATCCAGGCGAAACCGTCGCGCTCACGGAACAGGCGCAGAGTGCTCCACATCTTACCTTTAGCATCGCAGTGGGCGGCGAGAAGGTGTTGCTGTTCAGTCATCTGGCTTACGTCAGCGGTGACCTGGCCCTGAATATACTTTTCACTGTCTACGCCGGTAATGGTCGACAGCGCCCAGTCGTCAAGCGCGATCAGCGTCAGCGGCAGGCGGGCTGACGATGAAGGATGACGCGGTGGAAAGGAGATAAAAGCCATAAATAATGTCCTGGTTAGCTGCAACAATAATGGTTAATGGTAAAAGAGCCATCGGTCATTGCAAGTGCTTTAAATAGCCCATTGAGAGCGGATTGATCGTTTTGCGAGGCGGTATCCAAAATGGATGAACATATTGATTCCCAGCCTTTTATTTCGCGATCGCGTTCCAGATTACTGAGATTCCCGTAAAACAACGCCAAAAACACGTTACAATAGCCCGGTACTTCATTTTCGCGAGGCAGGAAGAACATGGATATTCACAATAAAGCACGTATTCACTGGGCATGTCGTCGCGGTATGCGCGAACTTGATATTTCCATCATGCCGTTTTTTGAACATGAGTACGATAGTTTAAGTGATGAAGAAAAGCGTATTTTTGTCCGTTTGTTGCAGAGTGATGACCCGGATTTATTTAACTGGTTAATGAATCACGGTAAACCGGCTGACGCTGAACTGGAACAGATGGTCCGACTCATTCAGACACGGAATCGGGAACGTGGTCCTGTGGCAATCTGATTTACGCGTCTCATGGCGCGCTCAGTGGATCTCATTGCTCATTCATGGGCTGGTTGCCGCGGTGATTTTATTGATGCCCTGGCCGCTGAGTTATACCCCGTTATGGATGATACTACTGTCGCTGGTCGTGTTTGACTGTGTACGTAGCCAGCGCAGGATTAATACCTGCCAGGGAGAGATCAAGCTACTCATGGACGGGCGCTTACGCTGGCAGGGGCAGGACTGGACGCTCTTGCATCCGCCCTGGTTACTGAAGAGCGGGATGGTGTTGCGTTTACGCGCAGAGTCTGGACGTCATCAGCATTTATGGCTGGCGGCGGATAGCATGGAAGAAGCGGAATGGCGTGAGTTGCGTCGGATACTGTTACAGCAGCCGATATCAGGCCAACACTGACGGAACGGCGTAAACGCGGTTCCGTCGAGAGGGAAATACAGCGAGTAAGGCTTCAGGCGTAGTGTTCGGCCATTTCGCCGAGAATTTGTTCACACCAGGTCTGTATACGCTCATCGCTGAGATCGTACTGGTTCGTTTCATCCAGCGCCAGGCCGACAAACAGTTGCCCATCCGCAATGACCGGTTTATTGCTGGTAAATTCGTAGCCTTCTGTGGGCCAGTAGCCGACAAATTTAACGCCTTTGAGGGCAAGTTTGTCATGCAACATACCCAGCGCATCCAGGAACCACTCACCGTAGCCGAGCTGGTCGCCCATACCGTAAAGCGCAACGATTTTGCCTTCCAGATTGAGATCGTCCAGTTGCTCCCAGACGGCTTCCCAGTCCTCCTGAATTTCGCCAAAATCCCAGGTGGGGATGCCTAAAATGAGCACGTCGTACTGCTCCATTAAGGCGGGGGCGTCATCCTTAAGGTTATGTAATGTCACCAGCTCCGGGCCGAGAATATCGCGAATTTTCTCTGCGGCCATCTCGGTGTAGCACGTGCTGGAACCGTAAAAAAGACCCATGTTCATTACGTTACATCTCGATTCTGCTATAGCGTTGCGGGTAGTGTAACAGAATCGCTGCATTCACGGCACAATGAGGCATAATGCACCCAAAGTCAGCGTGAAGTGGGGAGCGCGAATGGAACAGGATTTAGCGCGTATTGAGCAGTTTCTGGATGCCCTGTGGCTGGAACGAAATCTGGCGGAAAATACATTAAGCGCGTATCGTCGCGATTTATCGATGGTCGTTGCGTGGTTGCATCATCGCGGAAAAACGCTTGCGACGGCGCAGGCTGATGATTTACAAACGCTGCTGGCTGAACGGGTGGAGGGCGGATACAAAGCGACCAGCTCCGCACGCCTGTTAAGTGCTATGCGGCGCTTTTTCCAGCATCTGTACCGTGAAAAGTATCGTGAGGATGATCCGAGCGCGCAGTTGGCCTCGCCTAAGCTTCCGCAGCGTTTACCGAAAGACCTTAGCGAGGCGCAGGTTGAACGGCTCTTGCAGGCGCCGCTTATTGATCAACCTTTGGAGTTGCGCGATAAAGCTATGTTGGAAGTGCTGTATGCCACCGGTTTGCGCGTGTCGGAACTGGTGGGGCTGACAATGAGCGATATCAGTCTGCGGCAGGGCGTGGTGCGGGTTATCGGTAAAGGCAATAAAGAGCGGTTGGTGCCGTTAGGCGAAGAGGCGGTATATTGGCTGGAAACGTATCTGGAGCATGGGCGTCCCTGGTTACTCAATGGCGTATCGATTGACGTATTATTCCCCAGCCAGCGTGCGCAGCAGATGACGCGGCAGACCTTCTGGCACCGTATTAAACATTATGCGGTACTGGCTGGAATCGATAGCGAAAAACTATCGCCGCATGTTTTACGTCACGCTTTCGCCACGCATTTGCTGAATCACGGCGCCGACTTGCGCGTTGTACAAATGCTACTTGGGCATAGCGATCTTTCGACGACACAAATTTATACGCATGTCGCAACGGAGCGTTTGCGTCAACTTCATCAACAGCACCATCCGCGGGCATGAGTGCTGACAGGAAAGGATAGTTTATGAAAAAGCGTTTTATGATGTTCACTTTACTGGCGGCGGCGTTTTCAGGCGTGGCCCATGCGGATGATGCGGCTATCCGTCAGTCGCTGGCTAAGCTGGGCGTTCAGAGTACGGAAATTCAGGCCTCGCCAGTGGCAGGGATGAAAACCGTCCTCACTCACAGCGGCGTACTGTACGTCACTGATGACGGCAAACATATTATTCAAGGGCCGATGTATGACGTGAGCGGCGCGCATCCGGTAAACGTGACGAACAAACTGCTGATGAGCCAGCTAAATGCGCTGGAAAAAGAGATGATCGTCTATAAAGCGCCGGATGAGAAACATGTCATTACTGTTTTTACCGATATCACCTGCGGCTATTGTCATAAGCTACATGAAGAGATGAAAGATTATAACGCGCTGGGGATCACGGTACGTTATCTGGCCTTCCCGCGCCAGGGGCTGGAAAGCCAGGCGGAGCAGGATATGAAATCTATCTGGTGCGCCAAAGACAAAAACAAAGCGTTTGATGACGCCATGGCAGGTAAGGGCGTGAAACCGGCAAGCTGTGACGTGAACATTGCTGATCATTATGCGTTGGGCGTGCAGTTGGGTGTTAGCGGTACGCCAGCCATTGTATTGAGTAACGGCTATGTGGTGCCTGGCTATCAGGGACCGAAAGAGATGAAAGCGTTTCTTGATGAGCATCAAAAACAGACCAGTGGTAAATAATACGCGTGAAACAACAGAGACAACTTCGTCGGCGCGAGGCTGATGAGACGGCGGAACTCCCCGCCGATCTTCCTCCATTACTACGACGTTTATATGCCAGCCGGGGCGTTCGTAGCGCCCGCGAACTGGAGCGCAGCGTGAAAGGAATGCTGCCCTGGCAACAGCTTAGCGGCATAGATAACGCGGTGGAGATCCTCTACAACGCCTTTCGCGAAGATACCCGCATTATTGTTGTTGGCGATTTTGACGCCGACGGCGCGACCAGTACTGCGCTAAGCGTATTGGGAATGCGTGCGTTGGGGTGTGACAACATCAGTTATCTGGTGCCTAATCGCTTTGAGGACGGCTACGGTTTAAGCCCGGAAGTGGTCGATCAGGCGAAGGCGCGCGGCGCGCAGCTTATCGTCACCGTAGACAACGGCATCTCATCCCACGCCGGCGTAGCGCATGCAAAGACGTTGGGGATTCCGGTGATCGTGACCGATCACCACCTGCCAGGCGACACGTTGCCGGAGGCCGAAGCGATTATTAATCCCAATCTGCGCGACTGCGAATTCCCGTCTAAGTCGCTGGCGGGCGTCGGCGTGGCGTTTTACCTGATGCTGGCGTTGCGAACATTTTTGCGCGACAAAGGATGGTTCGACGAGCGCAACATCGCGCCGCCGAATCTGGCGGAGCTGCTGGATTTAGTGGCGTTGGGTACGGTAGCAGACGTTGTGCCGCTGGACGCTAACAACCGTATTCTGACCTGGCAAGGGCTAAGTCGTATTCGTGCCGGGAAATGCCGTCCGGGAATTAAAGCGTTGCTGGAGATATCGAATCGCGATCCGCAGCAGCTTGCCGCCAGTGATTTAGGCTTCGCGTTGGGGCCTCGCCTGAATGCCGCCGGCAGGCTGGATGATATGTCCGTTGGCGTGGCGTTACTGTTGTGCGATAACCTCGGCGAAGCGCGTGTTCTGGCCAGCGAGCTGGATGCGCTTAACCAGACGCGCAAAGAAATAGAGCAGGGGATGCAGGCGGAAGCGCTTATCCTGTGCGAAAAGCTTGAGCGCAGTAGTGAAACGCTTCCGGGCGGTCTGGCGATGTATCATCCTGAATGGCATCAGGGCGTGGTCGGAATTCTGGCGTCGCGCATTAAAGAGCGTTTTCACCGCCCGGTGATCGCCTTTGCGCCTGCGGGCGACGGCACGCTAAAAGGCTCAGGCCGTTCGATTCAGGGGTTGCATATGCGCGATGCGCTGGAAAGGCTGGATACCCTTTACCCTGATCTGATGATCAAGTTCGGCGGTCATGCGATGGCGGCGGGATTGTCGCTGGAAGAGCATAAATTCGAGCAGTTTCAGCAACGTTTTGGCGAGCTGGTGACGGAATGGCTCGATCCTGCCCTGTTGCAAGGCGAGGTGATCTCCGATGGTCCATTAAGCGCGGCGGAGATGTCTATGGAAGTGGCGCAACTGTTGCGGGATGCCGGACCGTGGGGGCAAATGTTCCCGGAACCGTTATTCGATGGTCGTTTCCGTCTGCTACAGCAGCGTCTGGTGGGCGAGCGTCACCTCAAGGTGATGGTGGAGCCTGTCGGCGGCGGCCCGCTGTTGGATGGCATCGCATTTAATATTGATACGACCTGTTGGCCGGATAACGGCGTGCGGGAGGTAGAACTGGCTTATAAACTGGACATTAACGAGTTTCGCGGCAACCGTAGTTTACAGATTATTATCGATGATATTTGGCCGCTATGATAGGGGCGATTTAACAACACTTTCGCTGTAATTAAGGGGCGAAATCCGCTAATATTTCGCCCTTATAACCGCATTTTGACAAGTCAAATAAAAGAAATCAGACCATGTTTGAAATTAACCCGGTGAATAACCGCATTCAGGACCTCACGGAACGCACCAACGTTCTTAGGGGGTATCTTTGACTACGATGCTAAGAAAGAGCGTCTGGAAGAAGTAAACGCCGAGCTGGAACAGCCGGATGTCTGGAACGAACCTGAGCGCGCGCAGGCGCTGGGAAAAGAGCGTTCATCGCTCGAAGCGATCGTCGATACGCTTGATCAAATGACTCAGGGGCTGGACGACGTTTCCGGGCTGCTGGAACTGGCGGTAGAAGCTGACGACGAAGAGACGTTTAACGAAGCCGTCGCGGAACTGAATACGCTGGAAGAGAAGCTGGCGCAGTTGGAATTCCGTCGGATGTTCTCCGGCGAGTACGATAGCGCCGATTGCTATCTCGATATTCAGGCCGGTTCCGGTGGTACTGAAGCGCAGGACTGGGCCAGCATGTTGCTGCGTATGTATCTGCGTTGGGCGGAAGCGCGCGGCTTCAAGACGGAAGTCATTGAAGAGTCGGAAGGGGAAGTCGCCGGCATTAAGTCCGCAACTATCAAAATCTCCGGCGAATATGCCTATGGCTGGCTGCGCACTGAAACCGGCGTACATCGTCTGGTGCGTAAAAGTCCGTTCGACTCCGGCGGTCGCCGTCATACCTCGTTTAGCTCCGCGTTTGTGTACCCGGAAGTGGACGACGATATCGATATCGACATTAACCCGGCGGATCTGCGTATCGACGTCTATCGCGCGTCTGGCGCAGGCGGTCAGCACGTTAACCGTACGGAATCCGCCGTGCGTATCACCCATATTCCCACCGGGATTGTGACGCAGTGTCAGAACGACCGTTCGCAGCACAAAAACAAAGACCAGGCCATGAAGCAGATGAAAGCGAAGCTTTATGAACTGGAGATGCAGAAAAAGAACGCTGAAAAACAGGCGATGGAAGACACTAAGTCTGATATCGGCTGGGGAAGCCAGATTCGTTCCTATGTCCTGGACGATTCCCGCATTAAAGACCTGCGTACTGGGGTGGAAACCCGCAATACACAGGCGGTACTGGACGGTAGTCTGGATCAATTTATCGAAGCAAGTTTGAAAGCAGGGCTATGAGGAATCAACATGTCTGAACAAAACGCACAGGGCGCTGACGAGGTAGTCGATCTTAACAATGAAATGAAGGCACGTCGCGAGAAGCTGGCTGCACTGCGTGAGCAGGGTATCCCGTTCCCGAACGATTTCCGTCGTGACCGTACCTCAGACCAACTGCACGCAGAGTTTGACGCGAAAGAAGCTGAAGAACTGGAAGCGCTGAATATTGAAGTGTCCGTCGCGGGCCGTATGATGACTCGCCGTATTATGGGTAAAGCCTCTTTTGTTACCCTGCAAGACGTAGGCGGCCGCATTCAGCTGTATGTGGCGCGCGATGATCTGCCGGAAGGCGTTTACAACGAGCAGTTCAAGAAGTGGGATCTTGGCGATATCCTCGGCGCGAAAGGTAAGCTGTTCAAAACCAAAACCGGCGAGCTGTCTATCCACTGCACCGAACTGCGCCTGCTGACGAAAGCGCTGCGTCCGTTGCCGGATAAATTCCACGGCCTGCAGGACCAGGAAGCGCGCTATCGCCAGCGTTATCTGGATCTCATCTCTAACGATGAATCCCGTAACACCTTCAAAACCCGTTCGAAGATCCTGGCCGGTATTCGCCAGTTTATGGTTGCTCGCGGCTTTATGGAAGTCGAAACGCCGATGATGCAGGTGATCCCAGGCGGCGCGTCTGCCCGTCCGTTTATCACCCATCACAACGCGCTGGATCTGGACATGTACCTGCGTATCGCGCCGGAACTGTACCTCAAGCGTCTGGTGGTTGGCGGCTTCGAACGCGTATTCGAAATTAACCGTAACTTCCGTAACGAAGGCATCTCCGTGCGCCATAATCCTGAGTTCACCATGATGGAACTCTATATGGCGTATGCGGACTACAAAGACCTGATCGAACTGACGGAGTCTCTGTTCCGTACGCTGGCGCAGGATGTTCTGGGCACCACCCAGGTTCCGTACGGTGATGAAGTGTTTGACTTCGGTAAGCCGTTCGAAAAACTGACCATGCGTGAAGCGATCAAGAAATATCGTCCGGAAACGGATATGGCTGATCTGGACAACTTCGATTCCGCGAAGGCGATTGCTGAAAGCATTGGCATTCACGTCGAGAAGAGCTGGGGTCTGGGCCGTATCGTCACCGAGATCTTTGACGAAGTCGCTGAAGCGCATCTGATTCAGCCGACCTTCATCACCGAATATCCGGCTGAAGTGTCTCCGCTGGCGCGTCGTAATGATGTGAACCCGGAAATCACTGACCGCTTCGAGTTCTTTATCGGCGGTCGTGAAATCGGTAATGGCTTTAGCGAGTTGAACGATGCGGAAGACCAGGCGCAGCGTTTCCTGGATCAGGTTAATGCAAAAGCGGCGGGCGATGACGAAGCCATGTTCTACGACGAAGACTACGTGACGGCGCTGGAACACGGTTTACCGCCGACAGCGGGTCTGGGAATTGGTATCGACCGTATGGTGATGCTGTTTACTAACAGCCACACGATTCGCGACGTTATTCTGTTCCCGGCGATGCGTCCGGTGAAATAAGATGTAAATTGCCGGATGGGGCATTAGCCGCCATCCGGCATCTCTTCGTTCAGACGTAGCGCCATCAGGCAATTTTTAACGCTGGCAGTAATTGAGCAGTCGTTCACGCGCTTGTTCGTCTGACGCTTGCATGACCATCCACGGGCTAAATGCCCACGGCGTAGCGAGAAGGCTTTTCCATACGCTTTTAAATTCGCTCCACTGATAGTCCATCACCTCTTCGCTGTTAACCTGTAACATACTGGTTGTCCGCGCGGCAAATACCGGACAGACTTCATTTTCCACAATACCGTTTGGATCTGTCGCCCGATAGCTGAAGTGCGGATAGACGGAGGTGAGATCGGTAATTTCCACGCCGAGTTCGAACCGACAACGGCGGATGATCGCCTCTTCGGTGGTTTCGCCTTGTTGCGGATGACCGCAAACCGAATTCGTCCACACGCCTGGCCAGGCTTTCTTGCTCAGCGACCGTCGTGTTACCAGCAACTGGCCATTTTCGTTAAATAGCCAGCAGGAGAAAGCCAGATGCAAAGGCGTATTAAGCGTATGAGCCGCATACTTTTCCAGTGTGCCGGAAGGCTTATCCTGCTCATCCAATAAAACGACATGTTCCTCAGTCATGAAAGCTCCTGAAAATTAAAATGATCCGGCAGCATGGCCAGGCCATATACTCAGACGATCAGCGTAGCGCATAACAGAAAGAAAGGCATTACCAAAACAGGCCCTGACAGAACGCAGACGAGCGCCATTGCGCCGTGAGTCGATATTATGCTGGCATATCGGATATTCGCGGCATCATCATCCGCGCGGACCCTTTCCGGCGTCAATGGATTGGGCATACGGCATTTGGCTGCTATCATAAGGCGTCTGTCAATAGAGTGAGGAATGGTTTTGAGCGCAGGACGCCTGAACAAAAATAGCCTGGGTATTGCGGTGCTGTTATGCACAGGGCTGCTGCTGGCGGGGTGTTCCAGTAATTCCGGCTCAGGAACGTATTCCGGCTCCGTCTATACCGTTAAGCGCGGCGATACGTTGTATCGTATATCGCGCGCCACGGGAACCAGCGTGAAAGAACTGGCCCGACTGAATGGCATTTCTCCGCCTTATACTATTGAGGTGGGGCAGCGAATTAAAGTGCGCGGCAGCGCAAAGAGTAGCAGTTCAACACGCAAAACCAGCAATAAAACAGCAACAAAAACTGCTGCGGTCAGACCGTCATCTTCGGTGCCAAAATCCTCCTGGCCGCCGGTGGGGCAGCGTTGTTGGGTATGGCCTGCTAACGGTAAAGTGATTTTACCTTATTCCACCGCGGAGGGCGGAAATAAGGGGATCGATATTGCGGGCGCGCGCGGAACGCCTGTTTATGCGGCGGGAGCGGGTAAAGTTGTCTATGTCGGGAACCAGCTGCGCGGTTACGGCAATCTCATCATGATTAAGCACAATGAAGATTACATTACGGCTTACGCTCATAATGACACCATGCTGGTTAATAATGGACAAAGCGTTAAAGCGGGGCAAAAAATCGCTACGATGGGCAGCACGGATGCCGCATCCGTAAGACTACACTTCCAGATTCGCTACCGGGCGACGGCCATCGATCCGCTGCGTTATCTGCCGCCGCAGGGGAGTAAACCGAAGTGCTGACGGTGAATTAATCGCCAGTCAGCCAGTAAGTCTCTTGCCAACCAGAGCGTAAGGTTTATAATGCCTTACGCATCTCAAAGCGGGCGTAGTTCAATGGTAGAACGAGAGCTTCCCAAGCTCTATACGAGGGTTCGATTCCCTTCGCCCGCTCCAGACAAATATCTTCTAGTATTTACTAAATCCACGAATTTACAGCAATTTTCCGTGTCGGCCCCACAGTACACAGGGTTTCAATACCTATGTCGGACGGCTATTATCAGCTGGCGACTCCGGTAATGACTTTATCATTCAGCCCGCAGCACAACGATGCCCGGTCTGGAATGCATGTATTCCATAAACGGTGTGTCCACCACTTTTCTGTTTGCGGCCAATGAGGAGGCGTTCCTGAACCACACCTGTTCATCATGGCGAACTACTATACCCACATGTGAAACGTCCAGCCCGTCAAGCGGGGAGTAGACACCGATATAATCCCCGTTTTTTAGGTGGTTCATGACCTGCTGGTTGATGGCTCTTCCGGGAATGTAATTTATTTTACGAGGATGGATGCCCAGACCAGGAATGTACTCGCCGCCATCAGGTTTATGGTTAAGCTGCTTGTCAACAACGATATAATCAGGGCTGATATCCGGCGTTACATCCCGTGCATTACGCGGTGCTGCGGCGAACCAGTCAGAGAAGAAGTGCCTGCGGCTGAGATAAGCAACTTTGCCCGCGGCGTAGCGAGTCCTGGCAAGATTATGCAGAAACGATTTCTGATTATCGCTGCGGGCCAGGGCCTCAACGTAATCAGCCAGGGTAAAGCAGTCCACGCCGTTGAAATTCGCTACAAGGACTTCGGGGGTTCCAGGCCCACCGATGAGCGTATCCGCCTGATAAGGTGTTCCGAGAAAAGCAGACGATACGCGGCTAATAACTTCTCCATGGTTTTCGCCTTTATAAGGAATGACATCCGACTGGATAATCCGGCTTACTTTTTCTGCCGTAACGCTGTCCATGCTGGTCTGATATTTTTCTGTGCCAGGGACGGCACAGGCCGTCAGATGCGCCGACATAAGCAAAATTGTCCATGCATTTACCTTCATTATCATCTCCGGAAAGGTTCAAATCCCTTTTTTACCTTTACCGGAAATGGTTGTGATGGATACAGAAAAACGCCAGAGGTTGATTACAGGTTGAGTAATATGAACGCTGATGATGATAAATGTGAAGATCATCATACGACTTTATTCGCCGTTGTTTTTTGCCTGATCGTCAAAGCCAACATGCCCCTTCAGGCTGGCGATACATACCGGTCAAATCCGTGCCGAACTGGCCCGCAAGGGAACACCTGTCGGGCCTTATGACCAGATGATTGCTGGCCATGCCCGTAGCCGCGGACTGGTCGTTGTCACAAACAATCTCCGCGAGTTTGAACGCATTCCGGGTATCCGAATCGAAGACTGGTGCTAATTTCTGCATCAGATGTTATCCCCGGATTCAAACTCTTTTCCGGATTGTAGTGGCACAGTCAATTTGGTTAGCTGCTTAATGGTGGTTTGCATCACATTTTTAGCTGGTGGTATTTTTTTATGTTGACTGGAGATATCTGCCAACAGCATAACTTTTACGGCCAGATAATAAATAAAAGAGTACCAAAATGTCGTATTCTGACATGTTTACGAAGGGAGTACCGCTCCCTTCTTTTTTTTCCTGGATACTCACTGAACAATGCCGTTACTGCCCGATAACTGCCGCCCCCCCCTCACCATAGCCGTTTCCTGCAACTAAGTCACAGACGTTGATTTACCAGGCCGATATGCCTTCTTTCCCGTTATATACCCTTCATACTTCAAGTGGCTTATGTGTTGGCTACGGATTACTCAGTCCATCCATGGGCCTCGCCCTGACGGGCCGTCGCACGCGACGTTCAAATCTGCTCCCGGCAGATTTGTCGCTCACCCC
>NZ_JBGDXS010000014.1:0-80132 GCF_046550535.1 Salmonella sp. SAL04213
GTTCCGTGTCAGTGGTGGCGCATTATAGGGAGTTATTTCTGCCTGACAAGAGGAAATTTAAAATAATTTTCTGAGTGTCTCTTTTTTCATCAATGGCGTGCTTAACGTGCCATAAAATAAGCAAATTACCGTTATTGCAACTGCAATCACACTTCCAGGTGGCATACTAATAACCAAACGAAAGAGAAAGGAAGAACATTCATGCCTTTAAGCGCACAACAATTAGCCGCACAGAAAAATCTATCCTATGTTCTGGCTGAAAAGCTGGCGCAGCGGATATTAAAGGGTGACTACGCCCCCGGTACGATTCTTCCCGGCGAAATAGAACTGGGCGAGCAGTACGGCGTAAGTCGAACGGCAGTTCGCGAAGCGGTGAAAACGTTGACGGCTAAAGGTATGGTGCTACCCCGTCCGCGCATTGGTACGCGGGTGATGCCGCAGGGAAACTGGAACTTTCTGGATCAAGAGCTGCTGACCTGGTGGATGACGGAAGAAAATTTTCATCAGGTGGTAGATCATTTTCTGGTGATGCGTATTAGCCTGGAGCCGCAAGCCTGCCTGCTGGCGGCGACTCTTGGCACACCGGAGCAGAAAGCGCGGCTTAATGCCTTAATGGAAGAGATGGTCGCGCTGAAAAAGCATTTTAAGCGTGAACGCTGGATTGAAGTGGATATGGCGTGGCACGAGCATATCTACGAAATGAGCGCCAATCCCTTTCTAATCTCTTTTGCTACGCTATTTCATTCGGTTTATCACACTTACTTTACCTCAATCACCTATAACGAGGTGGTAAAGCTGGATTTGCACCAGGCCATTGTTGATGCCATCGCTGATAGCGACGGCGAACGCGCTTTCCAGGCCTGCCAGGCGTTGTTAATAGCGCCCAATGAGAGACCAGATAATTAACAGGATATTGAATGACCAGCAAAAAAGCGCGCAGTATGGCTGGCCTGCCGTGGATCGCGGCGATGGCCTTCTTTATGCAGGCGCTAGACGCCACCATTTTGAATACCGCTTTACCGGCTATTGCGCATAGTCTTAACCGTTCACCACTCGCCATGCAGTCCGCTATTATCAGTTATACCCTGACAGTAGCTATGTTAATTCCGGTAAGCGGCTGGCTGGCTGACCGCTTTGGTACGCGTCGCGTCTTTATGGTCGCCGTAAGTCTGTTTACGTTAGGCTCGCTGGCCTGCGCGCTCTCCAGTTCACTATCTGAATTGGTTATTTTTCGCGTCGTACAAGGCGTCGGCGGAGCGATGATGATGCCAGTGGCGCGACTGGCGTTATTGCGAGCCTATCCGCGTAGTGAGCTCCTGCCCGTTCTTAACTTTGTCACTATGCCGGGGCTGGTAGGTCCGATTCTGGGGCCGGTATTAGGCGGCGTACTGGTGACCTGGGCAAGCTGGCACTGGATCTTCCTGATTAATATTCCCATTGGTGTTGCAGGCATTCTGTATGCCCGCAAATATATGCCCAACTTCACCACGCCGCGTCGCAAGTTTGACATGACCGGCTTCTTTCTTTTTGGGTTAAGTCTGGTTTTATTTTCCAGCGGAATGGAACTGTTTGGCGAAAAGATTGTGGCGACATGGATCGCATCCGCCATTATTTTTTGCAGTATCGTTCTACTATTGGCCTATATCCGCCACGCCCGCCGTCATCCGACACCGTTAATATCACTATCGCTGTTTAAGACACGCACATTTTCCGTCGGTATTACCGGCAACCTCGCCACGCGTCTGGGGACAGGCTGCGTACCTTTTTTGATGCCGTTAATGCTACAGGTTGGTTTTGGCTACCCGGCTCTGATCGCCGGCTGCATGATGGCGCCGACAGCTTTGGGTTCTATTATCGCGAAATCGACCGTAACGCAGGTTTTACGACGTTTGGGATACCGGAAGACTCTGGTCGGCATTACGGTATTTATCGGTCTGATGATTGCCCAGTTTTCGTTTCAATCTCCCGCCATGCCGATCTGGATGCTCGTACTGCCGCTATTCATTCTTGGAATGGCGATGTCCACTCAATTTACGGCAATGAATACGATTACTCTTGCGGATCTGACGGACGATAATGCCAGCAGCGGCAACAGCGTTCTGGCGGTTACGCAGCAATTGTCTATCAGTTTAGGCGTGGCGATCAGCGCGGCGGTGTTACGTATTTATGAAGGTTTTGCGGGCACCAGTACCGTGGAACAGTTCCACTATACCTTTATCACGATGGGGGCGATCACTATCGTGTCCGCGCTGATGTTTATGCTGCTAAGAGCCAAAGACGGCAACAATCTGATTAAAGAACGGCATAAATCTAAACCGACCCACGCACCGTCAAAACCGGAGTAAGCTGAAGTCGCTGTTGTTGCAAGGCGGGCTGCGCCATCCGATGAATCAACACATCAATAGCCAGCTCGCCCAATTCATCTTTCGGCTGATGGATAGTCGTCAGCGGCGGCGTCATATAGCGCGCCAGCTCAATATCATCATAGCCAATGACTGCCATATCCTGCGGAATACGAAGCCCCGCCTGATATAGCGCCTGATAGGCGCCGACAGCCATCGCATCGTTTCCGGTAAAAACCGCTTGCGGTCGCTGTTGATGGGCCAGTAACGCCTGCATGGCGTCAAAGCCGCCGCCAAATTCAAAATCGCCGGTGATCTCATAGCCTTGCGGAATAGCCAGCCCTGCGCGTTTCATCGCCGCCCGATACCCTTCCAGCCGCAAACGCGCTGGCGTTTTGTCCAGCGGGCCGGTAATACAGGCTATTCGGGTAAATCCTTTATCGATAAGGTGTTGGGTGGCAAGATCGCCGCCTAGCAACGAATTATCCTGAATGAGATCGCTATCGCCCTCACCATCAAACGGCGACCAGTCCATCATGACGGTAGGAATAGACGGATAACGCTCCATGATTTCACGAGAAGGCTGATGCGTTTCGGTACACAGCAGCAGTAAACCGTCTACCCGTTTTTGCATCAGGGTCTCCAGGTTGCGGTTCATCCGTTGCTCGTCGCCTTCGGTATTGCACAACACCAGACTATAACCGCGCTCAAAACAGCTTCGCTCAACGCCGCGCACCAGTTCGGAATAAAAAGGGTTGGTACTGGCGGTAATTAGCATACCAATCGTGCGGGTCTGGTTTAACTTGAGGCTTCGCGCCAGCGCAGAAGGCGCATAGTTAAGTGATTTAATCGCCGCTTCAACTTTTTCGGTTATCGTCTCACTCACAAAGCGATCTTTGTTAATAACGTGAGAGACCGTCGATGTAGAGACTCCCGCCAGGCGGGCAACATCTTTCATAGTAGCCAAGCGTTACCCCTGCTGATGTAAAAACGCTTCTATCTCTTCGCGCCACGGAACGGACGGCTGCGCGCCTTTACGCGTTACGGCAATCGCGGCGGCGGCATGGGCAAAGCGAATCGCTTCCGGCAACGGCGTATCCTCCAGTATCGCGGTGATAAAGGCGCCGTTAAACGTATCTCCGGCGGCAATGGTATCGACAGCCTCAACGCTAAATCCAGGAACGCGGCGGCCCTCGCCGCCTACGCTGGCCCAGACGCCACGGCTTCCTAAGGTAATTAATACGGTTCGAATGCCTTTATCATGCAAAACCTGCGCAGCTTTCGCGGCATCGTCGTCATTTTCCACACGCACGCCCGTCAGCTTTTCAGCTTCCGTTTCATTTGGCGTGATGATGTCCACCAGCGCCAGCAGTTCATCCGGTAGCTCACGGGCAGGCGCCGGGTTCAGCGCAACAGTAGTATGATGTTGATGGGCGATTTTCGCCGCCGCCAGTACGCTTTCCAGCGGCGATTCCAGCTGCATCAGTAACGCATCCGCCTGCGCGATACGTTCACGTTGCGCATCAACCAACGCCGGCGATAACGCGGCATTCGCTCCGGCATGAATACCGATGACATTCTCGCCTTCGCCGTTAACGAAAATCAGCGCCACCCCGGTAGACTCGCCTTTAATGACGCTAACTGGCGCGATATCAATACGATCGCTGACTAATTGTTTACGAATACTGTCGCCAATATCGTCATCGCCCGTGCAGGCGATAAACGCAATATTTGCCCCGCTACGTCCCGCAGCAACCGCCTGATTCGCGCCTTTCCCGCCAAACGCAACCTGATAATGGCTACCGGTTACCGTTTCACCCGGGGTAGGGAAGGACTCAAGATTAAGGATATGATCGGCATTAATGCTGCCAAGGACGATGAGATTACCTGCGGTTTTCATATTCGGGGTTCCACGTCAAAGTGCGCCACCGGTTAGGGTGGCGCGTGCCCTGCTTTTCTTTTTTTACGTTCACCTCAGCGGAGGCTCGCGTATTTCTGTCGCCATCAGGCCATAGTTGACCCGTGTCGTTTATTACTGCTTGATGACCAGTTTCAGGTCAACCGGATATTTGGCCTGAACTTTTTCGCCTTTCAGCACCTTATCCGCCACTTCAACGCCTTTGGCGCCGATTTGATCCGGTAACTGAGCGATAGTCGCTGCCAGTTTGCCATCTTTTACGGCCTTTTCGCCATCCGGCGTACCGTCAAATCCAACCACCATCACATCTGCTTTACCGGCAGTTTGCAGCGCGCGCAGTGCGCCCAGCGCCATTTCATCGTTCTGGGCGAAGACAGCCTGAACATCCGGATGCGCGGTCAGCAGGTTCTGCATGACGTTCAGACCCTTAGTACGGTCGAAATCAGCAGGCTGGCTGGCCAGGACATTAAATTTGTGGGCGGCTACCGCCTGCTGGAAACCTTCGCCACGCTCACGCGCCGCAGATGTTCCGGCAATGCCTTGCAACTCAATCACTTTGGCGCCTTCGCCAGCTTTTTTCGCGATATAGTCGCCAGCGATCTTACCGCCCAGCACGTTATCAGACGCGATATGGCTGACGACATCGCCTTTGGTTGCCTGGCGGTCAAGCGTGATAACCGGAATCTTCGCCTGGTTCGCCATCTTCACCGCGTTACCCACCGCATCGGAGTCAGTCGGGTTGATCAGCAGAATTTTGGTCCCGCGAACGGTTAAATCCTGCACGTTCGCCAGCTCTTTGGCAGGGTTGTTCTGGGAGTCCAGCACCACCAGGTTATAACCCAGTTTATCCGCCTCTTTTTGCGCCCCGTCTTTTAACGACACGAAGAAGGGATTATTGAGGGTAGAGATCACCAGCGCAATGGTGTCTTTCGCCATTGCATTCGCGCTCACGGTGGCGCTCAGCGCAATAGCAGATACCAGGGTAGCCAGTTTTTTCATGTTCATATTTCAGATGTCCTGTAGTCGTTGTTACTGCTTTTTGTTGTCTACCAGTACCGCCAGCAAAATCACCACCGCTTTGACGATCATCTGGTAATAGGAGGAAACACCTAACAAATTCAAACCATTATTAAGGAAGCCGAGAATCAATGCGCCGATCAATGTCCCAACAATGCGTCCTTTACCGCCTGCAAGGCTGGTGCCGCCCAGCACCACGGCGGCAATAGCATCCAGCTCATAGCCGGTACCCGCCGTCGGCTGCGCGGAAGAGAGGCGCGCCACTTCAATGATGCCCGCCAGCGACGCTGTCAGGCCGCAAAGTGAATAGACGATAATTTTCACTTTGCTCACGCTAATGCCAGACAGGCGCGTCGCCGCTTCGTTACCGCCCAGCGCGTAGATATAGCGTCCCAGACGGGTGTGATGCAGCATATACCAGGCGGCGATAAAGACGATAGCCATGATCCAGACCGGCGTAGGAACGCCCAGCGGACGGCCGATACCGAACCAGCCAAACAGATCGGCGTTATCGGTAAAGCCGGTGTTGACCGGGCTACCGTCGGTGTAAACCATCGTCACGCCGCGCAGTAGCAGCATCATCACCAGCGTAGCGATAAACGCCTGTACGCGACCTTTCGCGACGATAACGCCAGTAACGGCGCCAATCGCAGCGCCCAGGGCCAGCGCGGCGGCAACCGCGACCAGCGCATTCACTTCAACGCCGACGATTGAAGCGGCAACCGCGCCGGTGAGCGCCAGCAGGGAACCGACGGACAGATCGATCCCCGATGTCAGAATCACCAACGTCATCCCCACCGCCATAATGGCGTTGACGGAGGTCTGTTGAAGAATATTGAACAGATTATTAACGGTAAAAAAGTTGGGGCTCAACGTCGAAACAATCGCGATCAACACCAGCAGGGCAATGAGCGACTTCTGCTCAAGAAGCCACGCTTTAGTGAAATAACGGCGACCAGAAACAGCCTGGGTTGTCATCTTTTTTACTCCTGATTCACGCGATTAAGCTTGCCCACTGCGGCAGCCATTAACACTTCCTGGGTGGCCTGCTCGCGAGTAAATTCACCGCTGAGATGCCCTTCATGCATGACGATGATGCGATCGCTCATGCCTAATACTTCTGGCATCTCAGATGAGACCAGAATGATGCTCAGGCCGTCGGCCTTAAACTGGTTGATAAGCTGGTAAATCTCTTTCTTGGCGCCGACGTCCACGCCGCGGGTCGGCTCGTCGAGAATGAGCACTTTCGGGCGCGTCATCAACCCGCGGGCAATCGCCACTTTTTGCTGATTACCGCCAGAAAGCAGGCCTATCGCCTGTTCCATTGACGGCGTCTTGACGTTGAACAGACGGATAAAATCCCCCACCGCCTGCTGCTCATCTTTGTGTTTCAGGCTTCCGCCAGCGCGGCTGAAATAGTCCAGCGCCGTCAGCGACATATTCTCTTTAACTGACATGCCGAGCACCAGTCCATCGCGCTTACGGTCTTCAGAGATATAAACGATGCCATTGGCCAGCCCGTCCTGCGGAGAACGCGTCACCACTTCGTGTCCATCGAGCGTCACGTAACCGCTGGTTCGCGGCATCGCGCCGTACAATACTTTCATCAGCTCGGTGCGACCGGCGCCCATCAGGCCGGAGATGCCAAGAATCTCGCCTTTTCGCAGCACAAAAGAGACATCATTCACGCCCGGTCCGCACAGATTATCGACCTTGAGGCGAATCTCACCCGGCGCGTTATCCAGATGCGGGTACTGATCTTCCAGCTTACGTCCCACCATCATTTCGATAAGAGAATCTTCGGTCAACGTGGCCACTTCACGCTCGGCGATAAATTGCCCATCGCGGAAGACCGTCACGTCATCGCAAATTTCAAAAATCTCTTTCATACGGTGGGAGATATAGACAATGCCGCGCCCCTGCGATTTTAATTCGCGGATAACGCGGAACAGCGATTCGGTTTCGGTGTCGGTCAGCGCATCGGTCGGTTCATCCATAATGATGACTTTGGATTCGAAGCTCAGCACTTTGGCGATTTCCACCATTTGCTGATCGCCGATAGAGAGTTCGCCCACCAGCTTATCGCTCTTAAAACGCAGATTGAGTTTGGCTAAGAGGTGGTCGGCTTCGGCATACATCTTTTTCCAGTCGATTTTGCCAAAGCGATTCACAAACTCACGGCCCAGGAAGATGTTTTCCGCAATGGTCAACTGCGGGATCAGGTTCAGTTCCTGATGAATAATGCCGATCCCGGCTTCCTGAGACGATTTAGGCCCATTAAAGGTGGTCTCTTTACCCAGCCATAACAACGATCCCGCATCTCGCGTATAGATGCCGGTTAATACTTTCATCATGGTGGATTTTCCGGCGCCGTTTTCCCCCACCAGCGCCATAACGCGGCCAGGATAAACGTTTAACGCGGCGCCGGAGAGAGCCTTCACGCCGGGGAACGCTTTATCGATCCCTTTGAGTTGCAGTAATGCGTCCATAGCGGCCTCAGAACGTAACGCCAGCGCAAAGAATGACGTTCGCATACGGGGAACACTCCCCGCTGCGAATCACCGCCTGACTGTCTGCAGTCAATTTTTTGAATTGTTCGTGTGTCGTATAACTAATTTTTATGGTGTTTCCCTGGTGTTGCTGCAGTTGCTCAAGGTGAGTGAGCAACGTTTCGTGGAGCTGCGGATTCTGTTGTTTGATTTCCGTTGCAAGAATCGCCGCCTCAACCTGCATTTCCCGGGTCACGACATCCACCACCTGCATAAAAGAAGGTACGCCCTGGGTTAGTGCCATATCGATACGCGCGGTGCTATTCGGGATGGGTAAACCCGCATCACAGACCACCAGAGTATCAGTATGCCCCAGACGGGAAATGACCGACGAGATTTCAGAGTTGAGTACGGTGCCTTTCTTCATTTTTCTGCTCCACTAGCGAAACGTTTCGCTGGCCGCAGTGTAACCCTGGATGTGTTCATAAAACCATCATGACGTAACAGAATTGTGATCGCCGTCGAAACGTTTCGCTAGCGGAAATCAGGTGAAGATAATCGCCCAATGGCGATTATCTTGTGGGAATCTACGGATTGGCCAGGCCGGGTAAGCCAATGCGGCCCCCGGCATGTTGATGAGAGGTTAAATCTCGACCTGCGTACCTAACTCAATCACGCGGTTAGGCGGGATCTCGAACTGATCCGGCGCGCGCAGGGCGTTGCGTTGCAACAACAAATACAGCTTGCCGCGCAGACGCAAATACCACGGGCGTTTGCCGACAATCAACGACTCGTGCGACATAAAGAACGACGTTTCCATCATCCGACAGCTAAGGCCTTCCAGACCGCAGCGGTGGAACACCTCTTCAACGTTTGGCGTTTCGCGCCAGCCGTAGCTGGCCACCACGCGCCAGAATGTCGGAGACAACTGCTCAATCTGCACCCGGCGAACGTTATGCACATAAGGCGCATCTTCCGTACGCAACGTCAGTAAGATTACGCGCTCATGCAACACTTTGTTGTGCTTCAGGTTATGCAATAAAGCAAAAGGGATCACACTGAGCGCGCGCGACATGTATACGGCAGTACCCGGCACCCGAACCGGCGGTGACTTCTCCAGTGAAGCAATCATCGCTTCCAGCGAATTACCGTGTTCATGCATACGACGCAACAGACGGAAACGCTCGCTCTTCCAGGTGGTCATGATCGTGAACATGATCAGACCCAGGCTCAGCGGCAGCCAACCGCCGGACAACAATTTATCGAGGTTAGCCGAGAACAGCGGGATATCCACGCACAGGAATGCGATGAGGATCAGCGCGACAAAATATTTGTTCCAGTGCCAGTTCTTACGCGCCACGGTCGTAGAAAGAATAGACGTCAGCACCATCGTGCCGGTCACGGCGATACCATAGGCCGCCGCCAGGTTGCTGGAGTGCTCAAAGCTAACAATAACAACCACGACCGCGAAATAAAGCAGCCAGTTAACGAAAGGGATGTAGATCTGACCGGACTCCATCTCGGAGGTATGGATAATGCGCATTGGCGACAAATAGCCAAGACGCACAGCCTGACGCGTCAGCGAAAAGACGCCGGAAATGACCGCCTGGGAGGCGATCACCGTCGCCAGCGCGGCCAGAATCAGCAGCGGAATTAACGCCCAGTCCGGCGCCAACAGGAAGAAGGGGTTTTTAATCGCTTCCGGATGCTTAAGTAGCAATGCGCCCTGACCAAAGTAATTCAGTACTAACGACGGCAATACCACGGTAAACCACGCCAGGCGAATCGGGAACTTACCGAAGTGTCCCATATCGGCGTACAACGCCTCTACGCCGGTAATCGACAGCACCACTGCGCCCAACGCAATAAATGATACGGTTTTATATTCAAGGAAAAAACGTACCGCCCAGACAGGATTCAGCGCATGTAACACTTCGGGATTGGCGATAATACTGCGCAGGCCAAGTACCGCCAGGATTAAAAACCAGGTCAGCATGATCGGCGCAAAGAGTTTCCCTACCATTCCCGTACCGTGCTTCTGAATCATAAACAACAGAGTCAGCACAATAATGGAGAGCGGGACAATCCAGGTATCCAGCTGCGGCGCGACAATCTCCAGGCCTTCAATCGCCGACATCACCGAAATCGCCGGCGTAATCACCACTTCGCCATAGAAAAAGCTGCCGCCTATCAGTCCCATGATAACTAACATGGATGTGGTGCGCGCCGAGGTATTACGCCCGGCAAGCGACATCAGCGTCAAAATTCCACCTTCACCCGCGTTATCGGCGCGCATCACGAAGGTGAGATATTTGATGGAAACCACAAAGATGAGTAGCCAGAAGATCAGCGACAGAAAACCAAACACGGCATCTCGTTCAACGCCAAAACCAAACTGACCGGACAAACATTCACGAAGCGTATAAAGCGGGCTGGTGCCAATATCACCGTAGACAACCCCAATAGCTGCGAGGGTAATCGCAGGCAACGATTGCTTATTATCAGTGCTCATAGACTCATCTTTCGTTTATACACGTCACCCTTCACACTACCTCCTTGTCGGCTGCATTCGCTTACCCCAGTCACACGTTTAAGTCAGTGCCAGGGGATTCACTCCTTTGCCGCCTTGATGTAGTTTGAATGAATGAGTGTATAGATATGAAATGTGTGCTTAGTCCCTTGGCCCACAAAAAAGCGCACAGTATGCACGATTAATCATAAAATCGTACCCCTAAATGAAGCCAGATTAACCTGGCTCAAAGAAAAATAAACAGCGCGTCAGACGATTACAGCCCCGGTGGTGAAACGTCTATACTCGCAATTAGCATGATCCATTTGTCGAAAGGACGCCTCTTTATTATGGCTCACCCACATTTATTAGCGGAAAGAATTTCCCGTCTGAGCAGCGCCCTTGAGAAGGGGCTGTATGAACGTAGTCACGCCATACGCCTTTGCCTACTGGCGGCGTTAAGCGGTGAGAGCGTCTTTTTGTTGGGCCCGCCCGGTATCGCCAAGAGTCTGATTGCCCGCCGCCTGAAGTTTGCTTTCCAGCGCGCCCGCGCTTTTGAATATCTGATGACACGCTTTTCCACGCCGGAAGAGGTGTTTGGCCCGCTCTCTATTCAGGCGCTGAAAGATGAAGGTCGCTATGAACGCTTAACGACCGGCTATCTTCCCGAAGCCGAAATCGTTTTTCTGGATGAAATCTGGAAAGCCGGGCCCGCTATCCTGAACACATTGCTGACCGCCATTAACGAACGCCATTTCCGCAACGGCGCATTTGAGGAAAAAATTCCGATGCGGCTGCTGGTGGCGGCCTCCAACGAACTGCCCGAAGCGGACAGCAGCCTGGAAGCCTTGTACGACCGAATGTTGATTCGCCTGTGGCTGGATAAAGTTCAGGATAAAGCCAATTTCCGCTCCATGCTGATTAGTCAGCAGGATGAGAGTGATAACCCGGTCCCCGCCTCGTTACAGGTTAGCGACGAAGAATATCAACAGTGGCAAAAAGATATCGGCGCAATTTCACTCCCTGATCCGGTCTTTGAGCTGATATTTACTCTGCGCCAACAGCTGGATAATTTGCCGAATGCGCCTTATGTTTCCGACCGTCGCTGGAAGAAAGCCATCCGCCTGTTACAGGCCAGCGCCTTCTTTAGCGGACGCGACGCGGTTGCGCCGATTGACCTTATCCTGCTAAAAGATTGCTTGTGGTATGACGCGCAGAGTCTGAATCTCATGCAACAGCAACTGGAAATATTGATGACCGGACACGCCTGGCAGCAGCAGGCCATGCTGACTCGCCTCGGCGGTATCGTCCAGCGCCGCCTCCAGTTGCAGCAACAGCAAAGCGATAAAACCGCCTTCACCGTCATTAAAGAAGGCGGTATGTTCAGCCGTCGCCCGCATTACACTTTACCGCCGGAAGCCAGTGCATCAACGTTGACGTTATTGCTACAAAAACCGCTAAAACTGCATGATATGGAAGTGATCCATATTACCTTTGACCGCAGCGCGCTGGAACTTTGGCTGACCAAAGGCGGCGAGATCCGGGGCAAACTGAACGGGATCGGCTTTGCCCAAACGCTGAATATGGAAGTCGATAACGCTCAACATCTGGTGGTGCGCGACATCAGTCTACAAGGTACCCGTCTGGCGTTACCGGGAGCGGCTGAAGACAGTATGCCTGCGGAGATCAAACAGCAGCTGGAAACGTTAGAAAACGACTGGCGCCAGCAGCATACCCGCTTCAGCGAGCAGCAACATTGCCTGTTTATTCACAGCGACTGGTTAGGGCGCATTGAGGCCAGCCTGCAGGATGTAGGAGAACAGATCCGCCAGGCGCAACAATGCTGACGCTGGATACGCTAAATACCATGCTGGCCGTCAGCGAAGAGGGAATGGTCGAAGAGATGATCCTCGCGCTACTGGCTTCCCCACAGCTGGTCATTTTCTTTGAAAAGTTTCCGCGTTTAAAAAACGCCGTGACCGCCGATCTCCCGCGCTGGCGGGAAGCGCTACGCAGCCGTCTTAAAGACGCACGCGTTCCGCCGGAACTCACGGAAGAGGTCATGTGTTATCAGCAAAGCCAACTTCTCTCTACCCCACAGTTCATCGTGCAACTGCCGCAAATACTGGCGTTGCTTCACCGCCTGCATTCACCGTATGCCGCGCAGGCGAAGCAGTTGACGGAGAGCAACAGTACCTTTACCCCTGCGCTACACACGCTTTTTTTGCAACGCTGGCGGTTAAGTCTGGTCGTGCAGGCCACCACGTTAAACCAACAACTACTGGAAGAAGAGCGCGAGCAGTTGCTGAGTGACGTTCAGGAACGGATGACGCTGAGCGGGCAACTGGAACCGACGCTGGCGGAAAATGATAATGCCGCAGGCCGCCTGTGGGATATGAGCGCGGGCCAGCTTAAACGTGGTGATTATCAACTGATCGTAAAATACGGCGAATTTCTCGCCGCCCAGCCGGAGCTAATGCAACTGGCGGAACAACTGGGACGTTCGCGGGAAGCCAAATCGGTACCGAAAAAAGACGCGCCGATGGAAACCTTTCGTACACTGGTACGCGAACCCGCAACGGTGCCGGAGCAGGTTGACGGTATTCAGCAAGGCGATGATATTCTGCGCCTGTTGCCGCCAGAGCTGGCGACGCTCGGCATCACCGAGCTGGAATATGAATTTTACCGCCGGTTAGTGGAAAAACAGCTCCTCACCTATCGCCTGCATGGCGAAGCGTGGCGTGAGAAAGTGACCGAACGGCCGGTAGTACACCAGGATGTCGACGAGCAGCCGCGCGGACCGTTTATTGTCTGCGTCGATACTTCAGGCTCGATGGGAGGATTTAACGAGCAGTGCGCAAAAGCGTTCTGCCTGGCGTTGATGCGCGTTGCGCTGGCGGATAACCGCCGCTGCTTTATTATGCTGTTTTCCACTGACGTTGTGCGCTATGAACTCTCCGGCCCGGAAGGTATCGAGCAGGCCATCCGCTTTTTAAGTCAACGTTTTCGCGGCGGCACGGATATCGCCAGCTGTTTTCGCGCCATTATTGAAAGAATGCAGGGACGGGAATGGTTTGATGCCGATGCGGTGGTCATTTCGGATTTTATCGCCCAGCGCTTGCCGGATGACGTGGTGAGCAAAGTGGGAGAGTTGCAGCGTCTTCACCAGCATCGATTCCATGCGGTGGCGATGTCGGCGCACGGCAAACCCGGCATCATGCGCATTTTCGATCATATCTGGCGCTTTGACACCGGGATGCGAAGCCGCCTGCTGAGACGCTGGCGGCGCTAACGGCTTATAAAATAGCAGGAATGCTTTCGCGAACCTGCGCGGGCCACACACCGCACTGCACCTGACCAATATGCGGCAATTGCAGCAGCAACATCGTCAGACGCGACTGCCCAATCCCGCCGCCGATGGTCTGCGGCATTTCGCCGCGCAGCAGCGCCTGATGCCACTCCAGTTGCAGACGATCTTCATCACCGGTCAACGCCAGCTGGCGCATCAGCGTATCGGCATCTACGCGGATACCCATAGAGGAAAGCTCAAACGCATCTTCCAGCACCGGGTTCCACACCAGGATATCGCCGTTCAGACCGGCGTAGCCCAGCTCAGATGCGGAGCTCCAGTCATCATAATCCGGCGCGCGTACATCATGGCGGTGGCCATCGCTCAGTTTACCGCCGATCCCCACCAGAAAAACGGCGCCAAGTTCTTTGGCGATCGCGCGTTCGCGCCCTTTCGCATCCAGATCCGGGAAACGCGCCAGCAGTTCCTGACTGTGAACAAAATGGATCTGATCCGGCAGGAACGGCGCCAGACCAAACTGTTTATGCACTTCCGCTTCCGTCGCCTTAATTCCTGCCCATATAGCCTCTACTGTGCTTTTTAGGGTGGAAAATTGGCGCTCGCCATCGCCCATGACACGCTCCCAGTCCCACTGATCCACATAGACCGAGTGGAGCGGAGAGAGTCGGTCTTCATCGGGGCGAAGGGCTTTCATGTGCGTGTACAGCCCTTCGCCCGCGCTGAAGTCATGTTGCCCCAGGGTTTGACGTTTCCACTTCGCCAGTGAATGCACCACTTCGAACTGGGCGTCAGGCAACGCTTTCACTTTTACCTGCACCGCTTTTTCACAGCCGGACAAATTATCCTGCGTACCATCCCCTACGCGACTCAGGATCGGCGCCTGGACCTCAATCAGACCCAGACGCTCCTCCAGCTGGCGAGAGAAATGTGATTTCACGAAGCTAATTTGACGTTGTTTGGCAATGTAAGCGGTTTTCATTTTTTTACTCCTGCGTCCTGTTGCCTATGATTAAGCAACAAAACGAGAGCACTATTCAATAATCAACAGATAAAAAGCTAACTTCGGTTTTGATTCGTTAAAAATAATAGCTAAAATAGAGATAATCATTAATCTGCATAAGAAAAAGCGATGGAAAATTATCAGATCGACAATCTGGACCGCGGCATACTTGACGCCTTAATGGGAAATGCCCGCACCGCCTACGCCGAACTGGCCAAACAATTTGGCGTTAGCCCTGGAACCATTCACGTTCGCGTCGAGAAAATGAAGCAGGCCGGGATCATTACGGGCGCACGGATTGACGTCAGCCCTAAACAACTGGGTTACGATGTGGGCTGCTTTATTGGCATCATCCTCAAAAGCGCCAAAGACTATCCCTCCGCACTGGCCCGGCTGGAAAGCCTGGATGAGGTGACGGAAGCGTATTACACCACCGGTCACTACAGCATCTTTATAAAAGTCATGTGCAAATCAATCGACGCGCTTCAGCACGTACTTATCAACAAGATCCAAACAATTGATGAAATTCAGTCCACTGAGACACTGATCGTCTTGCAGAACCCGATCATGCGCACCATCAAGCCATGATCGGCTTTTTTAATCCCACATTTTTCCACAGGTAGATCCCAGCTCGTTCACAGAGTACAATGCAGCCTCTTTACCTGAGCGAGCGATCAATGGCAGACATTACTCTTATCAGCGGCAGCACCCTGGGCGGCGCCGAATACGTCGCGGAACATCTGGCGGAAAAGCTGGAAGCTGCCGGTTTTTCAACCGAAACGGTGCACGGTCCGTTATTAGAGGATCTGTCAACTTCCGGGATCTGGCTGATAATCAGCTCAACGCACGGCGCCGGAGACATTCCGGACAACCTGACCCCTTTCTATGAAGACCTTCAGACGCAGAAACCCGATCTTTCCGCGGTACGTTTCGGCGCAATTGGCATTGGTAGTCGAGAATACGACACGTTTTGTGGCGCGATTGAGAAAATAGAAGCGGAACTGAAAGGCGCTGGCGCAAAACAGGTTGGGGAAACACTGAAGATCAACATCCTTGAACATGAGATTCCGGAAGATCCAGCGGAGATTTGGCTCGGATCCTGGGTTAATTTACTCAAATAAGTGTAAAGATCGTGCGATCCATTGTGGATAAGTCTGGTGGGAAGCTTGGATCAACCGGTAGTTATCCAAAGAATAACCGTTGTTCACTTTTTGAGTTGTGTATAAGTACCCGTTTTGATCCCAGCTTATACGGGCCACGATCACCGATCATTCACAGCTAGTGATCCTTTCCAACGCATTGATCTTTATTACAGGATCCGGGTTATCCACAGCCTGGTGCGATCCTAATAAGAGATCACAATAGAACAGATCTCTAAATAAAAAGATCTTCTTTTTAATAGCCCGGATCCCGGGGCTTTCTCCATCGGCTAAAGTTGAGTAGAATCCACCGCCCGGGCTTCAATCCATTTTCACACCGCGTTATGCGAGGCAATTACCATGTTTTATCAGGATCCTTTTGACGTCATTATTATTGGCGGGGGTCATGCAGGCACTGAGGCCGCGATGGCCGCAGCGCGTATGGGTCAACAGACTCTGCTTTTGACACACAATATTGACACGTTGGGGCAGATGAGCTGCAACCCGGCGATCGGCGGTATTGGAAAGGGACATCTGGTAAAAGAGGTGGATGCGCTCGGCGGTCTGATGGCGAAAGCGATCGATCAGGCAGGTATTCAGTTTAGGATACTAAACGCCAGTAAAGGTCCGGCCGTTCGCGCTACCCGGGCTCAGGCGGATCGAGTCTTATACCGCCAGGCGGTGCGTACCGCGCTGGAGAATCAGCCGAATCTGATGATCTTCCAGCAAGCGGTTGAAGATCTGATTGTCGAAAACGATCGCGTTGTCGGCGCCGTGACCCAAATGGGGCTCAAATTCCGCGCGAAAGCGGTGGTACTGACCGTCGGGACCTTCCTGGACGGCAAAATTCATATTGGTCTGGATAACTACAGCGGCGGTCGTGCTGGCGATCCGCCATCCATCCCGCTGTCTCGCCGTCTGCGTGAGCTTCCGCTACGCGTCAGTCGCCTGAAAACCGGCACACCGCCGCGTATTGATGCGCGTACTATCGATTTCAGCGTGTTGGCTCAACAGCATGGCGATAACCCGATGCCGGTTTTCTCGTTTATGGGGAATGCTTCTCAGCATCCGCAACAGGTGCCGTGTTACATCACGCATACCAATGAGAAAACCCATGACGTGATTCGTAATAACCTCGATCGTAGCCCAATGTACGCTGGCGTGATCGAAGGGATCGGCCCACGCTACTGTCCTTCGATCGAAGACAAGGTGATGCGTTTTGCCGATCGTAACCAGCATCAGATCTTCCTTGAGCCGGAAGGACTGACCTCTAACGAGATTTACCCTAACGGTATCTCCACCAGCCTGCCGTTTGACGTGCAGATGCAGATTGTCCGTTCCATGCAGGGCATGGAGAACGCGAAGATCGTTCGTCCTGGTTACGCGATTGAGTACGATTTCTTCGACCCGCGCGATCTGAAACCGACTCTGGAAAGTAAATTTATTCACGGCCTGTTCTTTGCTGGTCAAATCAACGGTACTACCGGCTATGAAGAGGCTGCGGCGCAGGGCTTGCTCGCTGGTCTGAATGCCGCGCGTCTTTCCGCCGACAAAGAGGGCTGGTCGCCTGCGCGTTCTCAGGCTTATCTCGGCGTGCTGGTGGACGATCTCTGTACGCTGGGCACCAAAGAGCCGTATCGCATGTTTACCTCCCGCGCCGAATATCGCCTGATGCTGCGTGAGGACAACGCCGATCTGCGTCTGACCGAAATGGGCCGCGAGCTGGGTCTGGTGGATGATGAACGCTGGGCGCGATTCAACGAGAAGCTGGAAAATATCGAACGAGAACGTCAGCGGCTGAAATCGACATGGGTAACGCCGTCTGCGGAATCCGCCGATGAAGTGAATGCGCATTTGACCACGCCTCTCTCCCGTGAGGCCAGCGGCGAAGATCTGTTGCGTCGTCCGGAAATGACCTACGCGCAGCTCACTTCGCTTGCCGCATTCGCGCCTGCGCTTGAAGATGAGCAAGCCGCTGAGCAGGTGGAAATCCAGGTCAAATACGAAGGCTATATCGCTCGCCAGCAGGATGAGATTGAAAAACAACTACGTAACGAGAATACGTTGCTGCCTGCCACGCTGGATTATCGTCAGGTTTCCGGTCTGTCGAACGAAGTTATCGCCAAGCTGAACGATCATAAACCGGCGTCTATCGGCCAGGCATCGCGTATCTCCGGCGTTACGCCAGCGGCAATCTCCATTCTGCTGGTATGGCTGAAAAAACAAGGTATGCTGCGTCGTAGCGCTTGATAACACTAATTTGGCGGGGGCGCTTCGCTTGCCCGCCCTACAAATTTGTAGGCCCGATAAGCGAAAGCGCATCGGGCATTTGATTATTAACAGGTAATGACCGTGCTCAACAAACTCTCTCGTCTGCTGGCTGATGCCGGTATTTCTCTTACCGATCACCAGAAAACGCTGCTGGTCGCCTACGTTGATATGCTGCACAAATGGAACAAAGCATACAACCTGACGTCAGTGCGGGATCCCAACGAAATGTTGGTACGCCATATTCTCGACAGCATAGTCGTTGCGCCGTATCTTCAGGGACAGCGTTTTATCGACGTAGGAACAGGACCGGGGCTGCCGGGCATCCCGCTGGCTATTGTTCTCCCTGACGCGCATTTCACCTTACTCGACAGCCTGGGCAAGCGGGTACGTTTTCTGCGTCAGGTCCAGCACGAACTGAAACTGGAAAACATCACGCCGGTTCAAAGCCGCGTTGAAGCCTATCCCTCCGAACCACCGTTTGATGGCGTTATCAGCCGCGCTTTCGCATCGTTGAATGATATGGTGAGCTGGTGTCACCATCTGCCGGGAGAGAAAGGGCGTTTTTATGCCTTAAAAGGGCAATTGCCAGGGGATGAAATTGCCTTACTACCTGACAATTTTAGCGTCGAATCTGTTGAAAAATTACGCGTTCCGCAACTGGAAGGCGAGCGGCATCTGGTGATTATTAAGTCAAACAAAGTTTAATTTTTATCAAAAAAAATAGAAAAAAAACGACGCGGCTTGTGTTAAAAATCGACAGGTATAACGCATTTCAGCGTTGTTACATTTAACTCTGGATTTACGGTTTCGTTTCAACATGACAACGTCGCTTCTTTTGTTAAAACAGAGAGTAATCAACTTTGTAAATATCAGTCTGCTAAAAATCGAATCGAAAAATCACTTTTGCTTGTTAAATTTTTATTATAAATGTCAATGGGGCGTTTTTAAGGTGTAAGCTGGTATTTTTAAAACAGTACCTGGTTTTACGCTTAAATATCAAAAAGATGAAAAGGCATGAATTGACACGTAAATGAATTGCGTAAGCATGAATATGTTTAATGTGTGATCTGGTGCACGCTTTATCGCCAGTGTTTTCGCGCTATTTGCAGTTTTGTACGATCGTTCACACTTTGGCTAAAAGTTAAAAATGCGGGCCAGAGAAAAATATTTAAACATTTATTCACCTTTTGGCTACTTATTGTTTGAAATCACGGGGGCGCACCGTATAATTTGACCGCTTTTTGATGCTTGACTCTAAGTCTTAAAGAACGTTTTATACGACACGCGGCATACCTCGAAGTGAGCAGGAGTAAAAACGTGATGTCTGTGTCGCTCGTGAGTCGAAACGTTGCTCGTAAGCTTCTGTTCATTCAGTTTCTGGCGGTAATAGCAAGTGGATTGCTGTTTTGCCTCAAAGACCCCTTCTGGGGCATCTCCGCAGTATGTGGGGGATTGGCAGTGGCACTGCCTAATATGTTGTTTATGATATTTGCCTGGCGTCACCAGGCGCATACACCTGCTAAGGGCCGCGTGTCCTGGACTTTCGCCTTCGGTGAAGCCTTCAAGGTGTTAGCGATGCTGGTTTTACTGGTGGTGGCGTTGGCGGTTTTAAAGGCGGTGTTTTTGCCGCTGATCGTTACGTGGGTTTTGGTGCTGGTGGTTCAGATACTGGCGCCGGCTGTAATTAACAACAAAGGGTAAAAGGCATCATGGCTTCAGAAAATATGACGCCGCAGGAATACATAGGACACCATCTGAATAACCTTCAGCTGGACCTGCGTACTTTCTCGCTGGTGGATCCGCAGAACCCCCCAGCCACCTTCTGGACGCTCAATATTGACTCCATGTTCTTCTCGGTGGTGCTGGGTCTGTTGTTTCTGGTGATGTTCCGTAGCGTTGCTAAAAAAGCGACCAGCGGCGTGCCAGGCAAGTTTCAGACCGCGATTGAGCTGATAGTCGGCTTTGTGCATGGCAGCGTCAAAGACATGTACCATGGCAAAAGCAAGCTGATTGCGCCGCTGGCCCTGACGATTTTCGTCTGGGTATTCCTTATGAACCTGATGGACTTACTGCCTATCGACCTGCTGCCGTATATCGCTGAGCATTGGCTGGGTCTGCCGGCAACGCGCGTGGTGCCGTCTGCTGACGTCAACATCACCCTGTCGATGGCGCTGGGCGTATTCATCCTTATTCTGTTCTACAGCATCAAAATGAAAGGCATCGGCGGCTTCGCAAAAGAGTTGACGCTGCAGCCGTTCAATCACTGGGCGTTCATTCCTGTCAACTTAATCCTTGAAGGGGTAAGTCTGCTGTCCAAACCGGTTTCTCTCGGTCTGCGACTGTTCGGCAACATGTATGCCGGTGAGCTGATTTTCATTCTGATTGCTGGTCTGTTGCCGTGGTGGTCACAGTGGATTCTGAATGTGCCGTGGGCCATTTTCCACATCCTGATTATTACGCTGCAAGCCTTCATTTTCATGGTTCTGACGATTGTCTATCTGTCGATGGCGTCCGAAGAGCATTAATTTACCAACACTACTACGTTTTAACTGAAACAAACTGGAGACTGTCATGGAAAACCTGAATATGGATCTGCTGTACATGGCTGCCGCTGTGATGATGGGTCTGGCGGCAATCGGTGCTGCGATCGGTATCGGCATCCTCGGGGGTAAATTCCTGGAAGGCGCGGCGCGTCAACCTGATCTGATTCCTCTGCTGCGTACTCAGTTCTTTATCGTTATGGGTCTGGTGGATGCTATCCCGATGATCGCTGTAGGTCTGGGTCTGTACGTGATGTTCGCTGTCGCGTAGTAAGCGTTGCTTGAATTAAGAGCAATATCAGAAGGTTAACTAGATAGAGGCATTGTGCTGTGAATCTTAACGCAACAATCCTCGGCCAGGCCATCGCGTTTATTCTCTTTGTCTGGTTTTGCATGAAGTACGTATGGCCGCCGTTAATGGCAGCCATCGAGAAACGTCAGAAAGAAATTGCTGACGGTCTCGCTTCTGCTGAACGAGCACATAAGGATCTTGACCTTGCAAAGGCCAGCGCGACCGACCAGCTGAAAAAAGCGAAAGCGGAAGCTCAGGTAATCATCGAGCAGGCAAACAAACGCCGCGCTCAGATCCTGGACGAAGCCAAAACTGAAGCAGAGCAGGAACGTACTAAAATCGTGGCGCAGGCGCAGGCGGAAATTGAAGCCGAGCGTAAACGCGCCCGTGAAGAGCTGCGTAAGCAAGTTGCTATCCTGGCTGTTGCTGGCGCCGAGAAGATCATCGAACGTTCCGTGGATGAAGCTGCTAACAGCGACATCGTGGATAAACTTGTCGCTGAACTGTAAGGAGGGAGGGGCTGATGTCTGAATTTGTTACGGTAGCTCGCCCCTACGCCAAAGCAGCTTTTGACTTTGCCGTTGAACACCAAAGTGTAGAGCGCTGGCAGGATATGCTGGCGTTTGCCGCCGAGGTAACCAAGAACGAACAAATGGCAGAGCTTCTCTCTGGCGCGCTGGCGCCGGAAACGCTCGCTGAGTCGTTTATCGCAGTCTGCGGTGAGCAGTTAGACGAAAACGGTCAGAACCTGATTCGGGTGATGGCTGAAAATAATCGTCTGAACGCGCTCCCGGATGTTCTGGAGCAGTTTATTCATCTGCGTGCCGCCAGTGAAGCTACCTCCGAGGTAGAAGTTACGTCGGCAACCGCATTGAGTGAAGAGCAGCTTTCGAAAATCAGCGCCGCGATGGAAAAACGTCTGTCACGCAAAGTGAAGCTGAATTGCAAAATCGATAAGTCTGTAATGGCAGGCGTTATCATCCGGGCGGGTGATATGGTCATTGATGGCAGCGTACGCGGCCGTCTTGAGCGCCTTGCAGACGTCTTGCAGTCTTAAGGGGACTGGAGCATGCAACTGAATTCCACCGAAATCAGCGAACTGATCAAGCAGCGCATTGCTCAGTTCAATGTGGTGAGCGAAGCTCACAACGAAGGTACTATTGTTTCTGTCAGTGACGGTGTTATCCGCATTCACGGCCTGGCCGATTGTATGCAGGGTGAAATGATCTCCCTGCCGGGTAACCGTTACGCTATCGCACTGAACCTGGAGCGCGACTCCGTGGGTGCGGTAGTCATGGGTCCATACGCTGACCTTGCCGAAGGCATGAAGGTTAAATGTACTGGCCGTATCCTGGAAGTTCCGGTTGGCCGCGGCCTGCTGGGACGTGTGGTAAACACCCTGGGTGCGCCAATTGACGGTAAAGGTCCGGTTGATAATGACGGCTTCTCTGCCGTTGAAGCGATTGCGCCGGGCGTTATCGATCGTCAGTCTGTCGATCAGCCGGTGCAGACCGGCTATAAAGCCGTTGACTCCATGATCCCAATCGGTCGTGGTCAGCGTGAACTGATCATCGGTGACCGTCAGACCGGTAAAACCGCGCTGGCTATCGACGCCATCATCAACCAGCGCGACTCCGGCATCAAATGTATCTATGTCGCTATCGGCCAGAAAGCGTCCACTATCTCTAACGTGGTGCGTAAACTGGAAGAACACGGCGCGCTGGCTAACACCATTGTTGTGGTGGCGACCGCGTCTGAATCCGCTGCGCTGCAATATCTGGCGCCGTATGCCGGTTGCGCAATGGGCGAATACTTCCGCGACCGTGGCGAAGATGCGCTGATCATTTACGATGACCTGTCTAAACAGGCTGTTGCTTACCGTCAGATCTCCCTGCTGCTCCGTCGTCCGCCAGGACGTGAAGCATTCCCGGGCGACGTATTCTACCTCCACTCCCGTCTGCTGGAGCGTGCTGCGCGTGTTAACGCCGACTACGTCGAAGCCTTCACCAAAGGTGAAGTGAAAGGGAAAACCGGTTCACTGACCGCGCTGCCGATTATCGAAACGCAGGCAGGTGACGTTTCCGCGTTCGTTCCGACCAACGTAATTTCTATTACCGATGGTCAGATCTTCCTGGAATCTAACCTGTTTAACGCCGGTATTCGTCCTGCGGTTAACCCGGGTATCTCGGTATCCCGTGTAGGTGGCGCAGCCCAGACCAAGATCATGAAAAAACTGTCCGGTGGTATTCGTACCGCGCTGGCGCAGTATCGTGAACTGGCGGCGTTCTCTCAGTTTGCATCCGACCTTGACGATGCCACCCGTAAACAGCTTGACCACGGTCAGAAAGTGACCGAACTGCTGAAACAGAAACAGTATGCGCCGATGTCCGTCGCGCAGCAGTCTCTGGTTCTGTTCGCAGCAGAACGTGGTTATCTGGCGGATGTCGAACTGGCGAAAATCGGTAGCTTCGAAGCCGCACTGCTGGCTTACGTCGACCGTGATCACGCTCCGCTGATGCAAGAGATCAACCAGTCCGGTGGCTATAACGACGAAATCGAAGGCAAGCTGAAAGGCATCCTCGATTCCTTCAAAGCAACCCAGTCCTGGTAACGTCTGGCGGCTTGCCTTAGGGCAGGCCGTAAGGCATTGAGGAGAAGCTCATGGCCGGCGCAAAAGAGATACGTAGTAAGATCGCAAGCGTCCAGAACACGCAAAAGATCACTAAAGCGATGGAGATGGTCGCCGCTTCCAAAATGCGTAAATCGCAGGATCGCATGGCGGCCAGCCGTCCTTATGCAGAGACCATGCGCAAAGTGATTGGTCACCTTGCGAACGGTAATCTGGAATATAAGCACCCCTACCTGGAAGAGCGCGACGTTAAACGCGTGGGCTACCTGGTAGTGTCGACCGACCGTGGTTTGTGCGGTGGCTTGAACATTAACCTGTTCAAAAAGCTGCTGGCGGATATGAAGGCATGGTCCGATAAAGGCGTTCAGTGCGAACTCGCAATGATCGGCTCTAAGGGCGTGTCATTCTTTAATTCCGTAGGCGGCAACGTTGTCGCTCAGGTGACAGGTATGGGGGATAACCCTTCTCTGTCCGAACTGATCGGTCCGGTTAAAGTGATGTTGCAGGCCTACGACGAAGGCCGTCTGGACAAGCTTTACATTGTCAGCAACAAATTTATTAACACCATGTCTCAGGTGCCGACGATCACTCAACTGCTGCCGCTGCCGGCGTCAGAAGATGATGATCTGAAGCGTAAAGCCTGGGATTACCTGTATGAACCAGACCCGAAAGCGCTGCTGGATACTCTCCTGCGTCGTTATGTGGAGTCTCAGGTTTATCAGGGCGTGGTAGAAAACCTGGCCAGCGAGCAGGCCGCACGAATGGTGGCGATGAAAGCCGCAACCGATAATGGCGGCAGCCTGATTAAAGAGCTGCAGTTGGTATACAACAAAGCTCGTCAGGCCAGCATTACTCAGGAACTCACCGAGATCGTCTCGGGGGCCGCCGCGGTTTAACCAGGTTATTTCGTAGAGGATTTAAGATGGCTACTGGAAAGATTGTCCAGGTAATCGGCGCCGTGGTCGACGTCGAGTTCCCTCAGGATGCCGTACCACGCGTGTACGATGCCCTTGAGGTGCAGAATGGTAATGAGAAGCTGGTGCTGGAAGTTCAGCAGCAGCTTGGCGGCGGTATCGTGCGTACCATCGCGATGGGGTCTTCTGACGGTCTGCGTCGCGGTCTGGATGTAAAAGATCTCGAACACCCGATCGAAGTCCCGGTAGGTAAAGCCACGCTGGGTCGTATCATGAACGTCCTGGGCGAACCGGTCGACATGAAAGGCGAGATCGGCGAAGAAGAGCGTTGGGCGATTCACCGCGCAGCGCCTTCCTACGAAGAGTTGTCAAACTCTCAGGAACTGCTGGAAACCGGTATCAAAGTTATCGACCTGATGTGTCCGTTCGCGAAGGGCGGTAAAGTCGGTCTGTTCGGTGGTGCGGGTGTAGGTAAAACCGTAAACATGATGGAGCTTATTCGTAACATCGCGATCGAGCACTCCGGTTACTCTGTGTTTGCGGGCGTAGGTGAACGTACTCGTGAGGGTAACGACTTCTACCACGAAATGACCGACTCCAACGTTATCGATAAAGTCTCCCTGGTGTATGGCCAGATGAACGAGCCGCCGGGAAACCGTCTGCGCGTTGCACTGACCGGCCTGACCATGGCGGAGAAATTCCGTGACGAAGGTCGTGACGTACTGCTGTTCGTCGATAACATCTATCGTTACACCCTTGCCGGTACGGAAGTATCCGCACTGCTGGGCCGTATGCCTTCCGCAGTAGGTTACCAGCCGACTCTGGCGGAAGAGATGGGCGTTCTGCAGGAACGTATCACCTCCACCAAAACCGGTTCTATCACCTCCGTACAGGCGGTATACGTACCGGCGGATGACTTGACTGACCCGTCTCCAGCAACCACCTTTGCTCACTTAGATGCAACCGTGGTACTGAGCCGTCAGATCGCATCCCTGGGTATCTACCCGGCCGTTGACCCGCTGGACTCTACCAGCCGTCAGCTGGATCCGCTGGTTGTTGGTCAGGAACACTACGACACCGCGCGTGGCGTTCAGTCCATCCTGCAGCGTTATCAGGAACTGAAAGACATCATCGCCATCCTCGGTATGGATGAACTGTCTGAAGAAGATAAACTGGTGGTAGCACGCGCGCGTAAAATTCAGCGCTTCCTGTCCCAGCCGTTCTTCGTGGCGGAAGTATTTACCGGTTCTCCGGGCAAATACGTCTCCCTGAAAGACACCATCCGTGGCTTTAAAGGCATCATGGAAGGCGAATACGATCACCTGCCGGAGCAGGCGTTCTACATGGTCGGTTCCATCGACGAAGCCGTGGAAAAAGCCAAAAAACTTTAACGCCTTAATCGGAGGGTGATATGGCAATGACTTACCACCTGGATGTCGTCAGCGCGGAGCAACAAATGTTCTCCGGTCTGGTCGAGAAAATCCAGGTTACGGGTAGCGAAGGCGAACTGGGGATTTACCCGGGGCACGCGCCGCTGCTCACCGCCATTAAGCCTGGTATGATTCGCATCGTTAAGCAGCACGGTCATGAAGAGTTTATCTATCTGTCCGGCGGCATTCTGGAAGTGCAGCCTGGCAGCGTGACCGTTCTGGCGGATACCGCGATTCGCGGTCAGGATCTCGACGAAGCGCGAGCCCTGGAAGCGAAGCGTAAAGCCGAAGAGCACATTAAGAGCTCGCACGGTGACGTGGATTACGCTCAGGCGTCTGCGGAACTGGCCAAAGCGATCGCTAAACTGCGCGTTATCGAGTTGACCAAAAAAGCGATGTAACACCGGCTTGAAAGCATAAAACCAGTCTGATTGCGGACTGGTTTTTTTTTATCCTCTCAATTTTTATTCGATAAACTAGCAACGACAAAAACAAGCGGCTGAAGGCGACGCGTTTTCAGCGACAGCGCTGTTTTCATTAAATCCTTCTTTCTGGCATTGGCATCTGCACATTGTGCGAAGAAGGAAGGAATGGATGCGTTTTTATTGCATAAAATGAGGGATTATTACTATGTCATTTCAGCCATCCTTTGCGGGTCCACAACCCGACTCAAGGATTGATCGTACTACCTTTATTCGTCGTGCTTATCTTCATCTCGCCGTCGCCATCGTCGGTTTTATCGTATTGAGCGCGGCGTGGAGTTTTATAGGGGTCGGGGAGTATGCGCTTGATGTGCTGCTGGCTGGTGGAAGATATAGCTGGTTGGTTGTTCTCGGCGCTTTTATGCTGGTGGGAATGCTGGCGACCCGTCTGGCGGATAATGCGGGGAATAATCAAACGCAACTTATCGGGCTGGGGATTTATGTGTTGGCAGAATCCCTGATTTTTGCCCCCCTGTTAACGGTGGCGGCGTATATTAACCCGTCGAGCATTGGCGCGGCGGCAATAACGACTCTGTTGCTGGTCGGCGGCCTGACGTTTACCGCTTTTTCTATAAAAAAAGACTTTTCTTTTCTGCGCTCGTTTCTGACTATGGCTGGGTTCATTGCTTTTGGCGCGATTATTGCCAGCGTCATCTGCGGCTTCTCGCTGGGCGTCTGGTTTTCTGCGCTGATGGTACTGCTGTGCGCCGGGTTTATACTTTACGATACTTCTAACATTATTCACCATTACCCTACCGATCGCCCTGCTGGCGCGGCATTACATCTGTTTGCTTCTATCGCGACCATGTTCTGGTATATTTTGCGGATTTTTATGTCGCGTAATTAAGTAAAAAATACGCGCAACGGAAAACCAGCGGCCTCTGTCGCTGGTTTTTGCTTTTCTGACTCCCCTGCGCTTTATTACGTTATCTTCTTTATTTATGGAGTAAAAAAACAGCAAAAACATCGGACTACGTTGCCAATACGCGGGTGTTTTTACTTTTCAGGAGACAAGAGGCGCGGTAATGAACGAAAATGATTCATTAGCAGGCGGGGATTTTATCCCGGTGAGCGTTTTATCCTTCTTCCATTTTACGATGAAAAAAATGTAGTATTTTCAAAGTGAAACAGTATAAATTCGTTCTCAAATTACAGTCAGGACGCGTATGTTAAATAGTGCTATGAGCGTAGTGATCCTTGCCGCAGGTAAAGGCACGCGCATGTATTCCGATATTCCTAAAGTGCTGCACACGCTGGCGGGTAAACCCATGGTGCAGCATGTCATTGATGCAGCTACTAAATTAGGGGCCGCACAGGTTCATCTGGTCTATGGCCACGGTGGCGAGTTGTTAAAACAGACCCTGAAAGATGACAAGCTGAACTGGGTGCTTCAGGCGGAACAGTTGGGAACAGGTCACGCAATGCAGCAGGCTGCGCCCTTCTTTAGCGACGATGAAGATATTTTAATGCTTTACGGCGACGTGCCGCTGATTTCGGTTGAAACCTTACAGCGCCTGCGCGATGCCAAACCGCAGGGTGGTATTGGGTTATTAACCGTGAAGCTGGACGATCCGAGCGGCTATGGCCGTATTACGCGTGAAAATGGTAAAGTGACCGGCATCGTTGAACATAAAGACGCCACTGATGAACAGCGTCAGATCCAGGAAATTAACACCGGTATTCTGATCGCCAACGGCGCGGACCTGAAACGCTGGTTGTCTAAGCTGACTAACAATAATGCGCAGGGTGAATATTACATCACAGATATCATCGCGCTGGCTTATCAGGAAGGACGGGAAATCGCCGCGGTGCATCCGGCTCGTATCAGCGAAACGGACGGCGTGAATAACCGTCTACAGCTTTCTCGTCTGGAGCGTATTTACCAGGCCGAACAGGCGGAGAAACTGCTGTTATCCGGCGTTATGTTGCGCGATCCGGCACGTTTTGATCTCCGCGGCACCCTTCATTGTGGAATGGATGTGGAAATTGACGCTAACGTTATCATCGAAGGTTATGTAACGCTCGGTCACCGCGTGAAGATCGGCGCGGGCTGCATTATTAAAAACAGCGTTATTGGCGATGACTGCGAAATTAGCCCATACAGCGTGGTGGAAGATGCGCATCTGGAAGCGGCCTGCACCATCGGCCCGTTTGCTCGCCTGCGTCCCGGCGCGGAGCTGTTAGCGGGCGCTCACGTCGGCAATTTCGTTGAGATGAAAAAAGCGCGTCTCGGTAAAGGCTCGAAGGCCGGTCATCTGACCTACCTGGGCGATGCGGAAATTGGCGACAACGTGAATATCGGCGCGGGGACCATCACCTGTAACTATGATGGCGCGAACAAATTCAAAACGGTTATTGGCGACGATGTGTTTGTCGGCTCCGATACCCAACTGGTGGCGCCGGTTACTGTTGGTAAAGGGGCCACCATCGCCGCAGGGACTACTGTCACCCGTAACGTAGCTGACAATGAACTGGTATTAAGCCGCGTGCCGCAGGTGCATAAGCAAGGCTGGCAGCGTCCGGTGAAGAAAAAGTGATTTTGTAAGCCGGATAAGCGTCAGCGCCATCCGGCAGACCGGAGATGAGAGGATAAAATAATCCTCCGCTCCATGAGCAGTACTTATAAAAATAACCCCACTCTCTACAAGGCTCGGGGCGCCCGCAACGACGGGCATACAGGTCAGCGACAACGCATGGCGTAATGCCATAATCAGGAAATAAAACTATGTGTGGAATTGTTGGCGCTATCGCGCAGCGTGATGTAGCTGAAATCCTTCTCGAAGGTTTACGTCGTCTGGAATACCGCGGATATGACTCTGCCGGTCTGGCCGTGGTTGATGCAGAAGGTCATATGACCCGCCTGCGTCGCCTCGGTAAAGTCCAGATGCTGGCTCAGGCAGCGGAAGAACATCCTCTGCATGGCGGCACCGGTATTGCTCACACTCGTTGGGCGACGCACGGTGAACCTTCAGAAGCTAACGCGCATCCGCATGTTTCTGAACACATTGTGGTGGTGCATAACGGTATCATCGAAAACCATGAACCGCTGCGTGAAGCGTTAAAAGCGCGTGGCTATACCTTCGTTTCTGAAACCGACACCGAAGTGATTGCACACCTGGTAAACTGGGAACTGAAACAGGGCGGTACTCTGCGTGAGGCTGTTCTGCGTGCGATCCCGCAACTGCGTGGTGCGTACGGTACAGTGATCATGGATACCCGTCACCCGGATACCCTACTGGCGGCACGTTCTGGTAGCCCGCTGGTGATTGGCCTGGGTATGGGCGAAAACTTTATCGCTTCTGACCAGCTGGCGCTGTTGCCAGTGACTCGTCGCTTTATCTTCCTTGAAGAGGGCGATATCGCTGAAATCACTCGCCGTTCGGTAAATATCTTCGATAACACCGGCGCGGAAGTAAAACGTCAGGATATCGAATCCAATCTGCAATATGACGCGGGCGATAAAGGTATTTACCGCCACTACATGCAGAAAGAGATCTACGAACAGCCGAACGCGATTAAAAACACCCTTACCGGGCGCATCAGCCACGGTAAGGTGGATTTAAGCGAGCTGGGACCGAACGCCGACGAACTGCTGTCGAAGGTTGAGCATATTCAGATCCTCGCCTGCGGTACGTCTTACAACTCCGGTATGGTTTCCCGTTACTGGTTTGAATCGCTGGCAGGTATTCCGTGCGACGTTGAAATCGCCTCTGAATTCCGCTATCGCAAATCTGCCGTGCGCCGTAACAGCCTGATGATCACCCTGTCACAGTCTGGCGAAACGGCAGATACCTTGGCTGGCCTGCGTCTGTCGAAAGAGCTGGGATATTTGGGCTCTCTGGCAATTTGTAACGTGCCGGGCTCTTCGCTGGTGCGTGAATCCGATCTGGCGCTGATGACCAACGCGGGTACGGAAATTGGCGTAGCATCTACCAAAGCCTTCACCACCCAGTTAACCGTGCTGTTGATGCTGGTGGCGAAACTGGCGCGTCTGAAAGGTCTGGATGCGTCCATTGAGCATGATATCGTGCATGGCCTACAGGCGCTGCCGAGCCGTATTGAGCAGATGCTGTCGCAGGACAAACGCATCGAGCTGCTTGCAGAAGATTTCTCCGACAAGCATCACGCGCTATTCCTCGGTCGTGGCGATCAATATCCGATTGCGCTCGAAGGCGCGCTGAAGCTGAAAGAGATCTCTTACATTCACGCGGAAGCCTATGCTGCAGGCGAGCTGAAACACGGGCCGTTGGCGCTGATTGATGCCGATATGCCGGTGATTGTGGTGGCGCCGAACAACGAACTGCTGGAGAAACTGAAATCCAACATCGAAGAAGTTCGCGCGCGTGGCGGTCAGTTGTACGTCTTCGCCGATCAGGATGCGGGTTTTGTGAGCAGCGACAACATGCACATCATTGAGATGCCGCATGTGGAAGAAGTGATCGCGCCTATCTTCTACACCGTTCCGCTGCAACTGCTGGCGTATCACGTGGCGCTGATTAAAGGCACCGACGTTGACCAGCCGCGTAACCTGGCGAAATCGGTGACGGTAGAGTAAGTACAAATGTTGTACCAGAAAAAAGGCTGTCGACAGACGGCCTTTTTTTGTGCGCCGTGACAGGCGCTGTTCTTTCTCTATGGTGGCTGAAGAGCGACTAAGAGGTGCTACGCCTGCCAGCGCTACGGGCACCCGGTCACATTCTCTTCTTTAAGGCCCTGGCTCAATCCAGGTGGATCGGAAATCAAACCACCCCAGGTTATTCAGGTGGATCCCCCTGGCCCGGTCGGGGCTTTTGAGTCGCATCCAGTGGTGAAAAAGCGGCTGTAGCCAGCCTGAACGGGTGGTTTCCCTGACCAGTTGTTCCGCGCTGATGGTTTCGGCATGCCACTGGGTTTCCCATTGGGCCAGCAGCGCATCATCCCCACCGCTGATGGCGTGGCGCAGTAAAGGGGAGCCCAGTAGCCATGTACCGACGTTCCACTCTTCGGGAATGGGGAAATTGACTGTCCCCAGCCAGAGATCCACATTGGCTTTGCCATTCGCCCAGTCATCATAATTCAGCTCAACGCCCTCAAGTAAAATGCCCTGCTGGCGCATGATCTCTTGCATGATATCCAGGAGCATTGGAAATTCAGGGTGCTGATCGTGATAGGCCAGACGCAGTTTCGCGTAGGGCGACGACGAGATAAAAGGTGAACAGGCCGGGCCCGCCTCAATAGTATGAAACCAGGAGGACAGCAGGCTGCCGCCCGGTACCCAGAAGGGGCGAATTGCCTCACTCAGATGCTGGAGTATGGCGTAAGGGCTGAGTGTTTCCCGTAGCCAGCGGCGATGTTCGGCAGTATGCCAGTGCGGGGAGCGGCTGTCGCATAATAAAAAATATCCTCCACGCTCAAGAAACATCTCGCGCAGGTTGTCAGAAGGTTTGCCTGATACCTGGCTAAGCCGTCCGGAAACGTAATCCTCATCGCTCAGGCTAGAGCTGAGCCAGGCTGCCGTGTCGTTATCCGACAGCGATTCCGCCAGGTTGTCTGTCTCCGTTAAATTCGGCCAGATAAAGACCTCCACTTCATCCAGCAGCCCGCGCAGACCAAAGTAGTGGTCAAAGGCCTTCATTTGCAGATGAAAGCCATTGTTTTCCACCACCTCATAAGGGCCAGTCCCCACAGGATGTGCAGGGAAATCAGCGCGTTGTGTATGGTCAGGCGGTAGGATCATGGCATCAATATGGCTGAGCAGTAGCGGCAGTCGGTTATCCGGGTGCGCCAGCGTAATTTCAAGGCTCAGCGGCCCGGTGGCCTGAATGGTCTGCAAGTGCGAGAACAACGGCAGCTTAGCGCTGCGGGTCAGTGAAGCGATAACCGCGTCGATCGTCAGCTCCTGACCATCATGCCAGAGGACGGCGGGGCGCAGATAAAAACGCCAGCGCAGCGGATCAATCTGCCGCCAGTGGTGGGCAAGATCGGCTTCGACTTCACCTTTTTCCTCATTTATGCGCGTCAGGCCGCTAAAAATCTGCCTGACCAGATGCTGCTCAGAGCGGCGCAACGGCGTGCCGGGGCACAGCGACGGCATTGTCCGGTAATAGGGGATGCACAGCCGCTGATAGTCTGCCCGCACGCTATAGCCCAGCTTTGAACGCAGCAGTTGCGCCACCTGGTGCTTATTTTTACCCAGCAGCTGAATGGCCTGATCAATATGACCAGACTCCAGTAACTGCTCCGCCTTTTCGCTTAACAGCTGTTCTGGTTTATAGCGCAGGTGAAGCCGGGCGCGATGCCCACGTCCGGCCTGTGATTGCCAGATGAGCCACTTTGCCTCCTGCATCTGAAGCAACAGATTACGCATATGTCGCCGGGTGCAGAACAACACATCCGCCAGCTCCTGTAGCGTCACGCTAACGGGCTTATCGCCATAGTGCTGGAGTAGCTTTAAGTATTTTTGTTCAGTGTGCCGGGTTGCCATAAAAGATGAAATTTCCCGAACGGGAATGAGCAATTTTTAATATCCCCTTTTTAGCCGATGATTTTCTCTATCGCAACTTCTATGAGGATTCATCATGACAAAGCGCATTAATAAAGACACTCAGGTCTGCATGTCCCTGGCGGCACGCCCAAGTAACTTCGGTACACGCTTTCACAACTATCTGTACGAAGCGCTGGATCTCAATTATCTCTACAAAGCTTTCTCGCCGACCGATCTTACGCAGGCCATTAGCGGCGTGCGCGGTCTGGGGATCCGTGGGTGCGCGATCTCTATGCCGTTTAAAGAAGCCTGCATTCCGCTGGTGGATGAACTGGATGCTTCTGCTCAGGCCATTCACTCAGTTAATACCATTGTGAATACCAATGGCCATCTGAAGGCGTACAACACCGATTACATTGCAATAGCTCGCTTGCTGGCGAATTACAAGGTCTCTCCCGACCTGGTGTTTGCTTTGCGTGGCAGCGGTGGTATGGCAAAGGCGGTGGCCTGCGCGCTGAAGGATGCGGGGTTTACCCGTGGTTATATTGTCGCGATTGATGAAGCGTCAGGTAAACAACTGGCCGAACTCTATGGCTATGAATGGCGCCCGGATACCGACGGTATTGAAGCTGATTTGTTAATTAACGCCACGCCTATCGGAATGGCTGGCGGTAATGATGCCGACAAACTCTCTTATTCCGAACAGGAAGTGGATAAGGCGAGCGTTATCTTTGATGTGGTGGCGCTACCGCCCGTCACGCCGCTGATCCGCTACGCCCGTGAACGCGGTAAAACCGTGATTACCGGTTCCGAAGTGTTTGCTATTCAGGCCGTGGAGCAATTTGTCCTTTATACCGGGATTCGCCCGGATGACGCGCTGTTCCAGAAAGCAGCGGCCTGGTCACGCCTGTAACATTTTTTCCCGCTTTTTCTTTAAATTAAAAGAACAGGGTACCCTACTATGACTAAAAAAATTGTTGCTGTGACGGCCTGTCCGACGGGCGTCGCCCATACCTTTATGGCGGCAGAAGCGTTGGAAATTGAAGCCCGCAAGCGTGGTGACTGGATCAAGGTTGAAACCCGCGGTTCCGTCGGGGCGAAGAACACGCTGACCGCGGAAGAGATAGCGCAAGCGGATGTGGTGATTATCGCGGCGGATATTGAGCTGGATCTGTCAGGCTTTGTTGGCAAAAGACTCTATCGCACCAGTACCGGCGCGGCGCTAAAAAAGAGTGCGCAGGAAATGGATAATGCTTTCAATAGCGCCGAGGTCTATCAGGGGAGTGCCGGGCGCTCTTCTTCAGCTGGTAAAACAGAGCTACCCGGCGTTTATAAGCATTTAATGACCGGCGTATCCCATATGCTTCCTTTGGTGGTGGCGGGAGGGTTATGTATCGCGCTCTCTTTTGTCTTCGGTATCCAGGCCTTCAACGAGCCGGGCACGCTGGCGGCTGCGCTATTTCAAATTGGTGGTAAGGCGGCCTTTGCGCTGATGGTGCCGGTACTGGCTGGGTTTATTGCCTTCTCAATTGCCGATCGTCCGGGCCTGGCCCCGGGGCTTATTGGCGGGATGTTGGCCAGCCAGTGCGGCGCTGGTTTCCTGGGAGGGATTGTGGCCGGTTTTCTGGCTGGTTACAGCGTACGGTTTCTGGCGCAAAATATTAAGCTGCCGGCGTCAATGGAAGCACTTAAGCCTGTGCTGGTTCTGCCGCTACTGTCTACGCTGATTACCGGCCTAATCATGATTTACGTGGTGGGTGGCCCCGTTTCTGCGGTGATGGAAGGGCTGACGACGTTCCTGGGGAATATGACCTCTACGAATGCTATCTTGCTGGGAATGTTGCTGGGCGCAATGCAAGGTTTTGACCTTGGTGGGCCGGTGAATAAAGCTGCGTATACCTTCGGCGTCGGTTTACTGGCTTCTCATTCTTATATGCCAATGGCGGCCATTATGGCGGCAGGGATGGTACCGGCATTAGGAATGGGCGTCGCAACCTGGGCGGCCAGAGCGAAATTCACTGCCGCTGAGCATGAAGCGGGTAATGCATCTTTTATCCTGGGGCTGTGCTTTATCTCTGAAGGGGCGATTCCCTTCGCCGCGCGTGATCCGATGCGCGTCATCCCTTCCACGATGGTCGGTGGCGCAATCGCCGGGGGACTATCCATGTATTTCGGTTGTACACTGATGGCACCACACGGTGGTCTCTTTGTCCTGGCGATCCCGCATGCGGTAGAACATGTGATGCAGTACCTGCTCTCGATTGCCCTGGGCACGATTGTCTGCGGCCTGATGTACGCGCTGTTGAAACCGTCTGCGGTTGCGCAAACAGTTTAATTCATCTCCCCCTGCAGGCTGGTCTGGTGTCTCCCCGGGCCAGCTTTTTTATTTCCATTGTCATCAAACCGTCATAATCAAGACATATAACTGTCATCAATTTGTCCTATTTTGCTCATCGTAGCAACTCAAACAACGATTTACCGAAACCGTGCAGGAGACATTATGAAAGTTATGCGTACCACTGTCGCAACTGTTGTCGCCGCGACCTTATCGATGAGCGCGTTCTCTGCCTTTGCAGCAGCAAGCCTGACAGGTGCCGGTGCAACGTTTCCTGCGCCGGTGTATGCCAAATGGGCGGATACCTACCAGAAAGAAACCGGTAACAAAGTCAATTACCAGGGGATAGGCTCTTCCGGCGGCGTGAAACAAATCACCGCGAATACCGTTGATTTTGGCGCTTCCGATGCGCCGCTGTCTGACGAAAAACTGAATCAGGAAGGCCTGTTCCAGTTCCCGACGGTGATCGGCGGCGTGGTGCTGGCGGTGAATATTCCAGGCCTCAAATCCGGCGAACTGGTGCTGGATGGTAAAACGCTGGGTGACATCTACCTCGGTAAAATCAAGAAGTGGGATGATGAAGCCATCACCAAACTGAACCCAGGCGTGAAGCTGCCTTCTCAGAACATCGCTGTGGTGCGTCGCGCTGACGGTTCCGGTACTTCCTTCGTGTTCACCAGTTACCTGGCGAAAGTCAACGACGAGTGGAAATCGAAAGTGGGCGCGGGTTCTACCGTGAACTGGCCAACCGGTCTGGGCGGTAAAGGTAACGACGGCATCGCGGCATTTGTACAGCGTCTGCCAGGCGCTATTGGCTACGTTGAGTATGCGTATGCCAAGCAGAACAACCTGGCCTACACCAAACTGGTTTCTGCCGACGGCAAACCGGTAAGCCCGACGGAAGAGAGCTTCTCTAATGCGGCGAAAGGCGCAGACTGGAGCAAAACCTTCGCGCAGGATCTGACCAACCAGAAAGGTGACGATGTGTGGCCAATCACCTCCACCACCTTTATCCTGGTCCACAAAGCGCAGAAGAAACCTGAGCAGGGTGCTGAAGTGCTGAAGTTCTTCGACTGGGCCTACAAAAATGGCGCTAAGCAGGCGAATGATCTGGACTACGCCAGCCTGCCGGATAACGTTGTTGAGCAGGTTCGTACCGCCTGGAAGACCAGTATAAAAGACAGCAACGGTAAGGCGCTGTATTAATTAACGAATTGGCGGATGGCGCTACGCTTATCCGCCCTACGGTTTCGACCGCAGGCCCACGTTGTAGGCCGGATAAGCGTAGCGCCATCCGGCAGGGGCAACGTCGTAAAACGCGTTTAATGGAAAGAGTAATTTATGGCTGCAACCAAGCCTGCTTTTAACCCGCCGGGTAAAAAAGGCGACATGATTTTCAGCGCGCTGGTAAAACTGGCTGCGCTGATTGTGCTATTGATGTTAGGCGGTATTATCGTCTCATTGATCATCTCCTCCTGGCCAAGTATTCAGAAATTTGGTTTCTCATTTCTTTGGACTAAGGAATGGGACGCGCCAAACGATATCTACGGCGCGCTGGTGCCCATTTACGGCACGCTGGTGACCTCCTTTATCGCACTGCTGATCGCCGTTCCGGTCAGTTTCGGCATTGCCCTGTTTTTAACCGAGCTGGCGCCAGGCTGGCTAAAGCGTCCGCTCGGCATCGCCATTGAGCTGCTGGCGGCGATCCCCAGTATCGTGTACGGCATGTGGGGGCTGTTTATCTTCGCGCCGCTGTTTGCGACGTACTTCCAGGAGCCGGTCGGCAATATTCTTTCCAACATTCCGTTTGTCGGCGCGCTGTTCTCCGGCCCGGCGTTTGGTATCGGCATTCTGGCGGCGGGCGTCATCCTCGCCATCATGATCATTCCCTACATTGCGGCGGTTATGCGCGACGTCTTCGAGCAAACGCCGGTAATGATGAAAGAGTCCGCTTACGGTATAGGCTGTACTACCTGGGAAGTTATCTGGCGCATCGTGCTACCGTTCACCAAAAATGGCGTGATCGGCGGCATTATGCTGGGGCTGGGCCGTGCTCTGGGTGAAACGATGGCGGTCACTTTTATCATCGGCAATACCTACCAGCTCGACAGCGCGTCGCTGTATATGCCGGGCAACAGCATCACTTCCGCGCTGGCGAACGAATTCGCTGAGGCGGAATCGGGTCTGCACGTGGCAGCGTTGATGGAGCTGGGGCTGATCCTGTTTGTGATCACCTTTATCGTCCTGGCGGCGTCTAAATTCATGATTATGCGTCTGGCGAAGAACGAGGGAGCACGTTAATGGCTACGCTTGATATGCAGAACACCGCGCAGCTCGCGGAATCCCGTCGCAAGATGCAGGCGCGTCGCCGCATGAAGAACCGTATCGCACTAACGCTCTCAATGGCGACGATGGCATTTGGCCTGTTCTGGCTGATCTGGATTTTGATGTCCACCATCACCCGTGGTATCGACGGGATGTCGCTGGCGCTGTTTACCGAAATGACGCCGCCGCCGAACACGGCGGGCGGCGGGCTGGCGAACGCCCTGGCGGGGAGTGGATTGTTGATTCTCTGGGCTACCGTATTGGGTACGCCGCTGGGAATTATGGCGGGTATTTACCTGGCCGAGTATGGCCGTAAATCCTGGCTGGCGGAAATCATTCGTTTTATTAACGACATTCTGCTTTCCGCGCCGTCAATTGTTGTGGGGCTGTTTGTTTACACCATCGTGGTGGCGCAGATGCAGCACTTCTCCGGTTGGGCTGGGGTGATTGCGCTGGCGCTGTTGCAGGTACCGATCGTTATCCGTACCACTGAAAACATGCTCAAGCTGGTGCCGGATAGCCTGCGTGAAGCCGCTTATGCGCTGGGTACGCCGAAGTGGAAGATGATCTCCGCGATTACGCTGAAAGCCTCTATCTCCGGCATTATGACCGGTATCCTGCTGGCTATTGCGCGTATCGCCGGCGAAACGGCGCCATTGTTGTTTACCGCGCTCTCCAACCAGTTCTGGAGCACCGACATGATGCAGCCGATCGCCAACCTGCCGGTGACCATTTTTAAATTCGCGATGAGCCCGTTTGCCGAATGGCAACAATTAGCCTGGGCGGGCGTGCTGATTATTACCCTGTGCGTACTGCTGCTGAATATTCTGGCGCGTGTTGTTTTCGCGAAGAAAAAACACGGTTAAAGACATTGTAGGCCTGATAAGCGTAGCGCCATCAGGCATTATTTTACGGCGTGGCGGATGCGGCGCTGGATGAGGAAAAGAGTGAAATGAGTATGGTTGAAACTGCCCCGAGTAAGATTCAGGTTCGTGATTTGAACTTCTACTACGGCAAATTCCATGCCCTGAAGAACATTAATCTGGATATCGCGAAGAATCAGGTAACGGCATTTATCGGGCCATCCGGCTGCGGTAAATCAACGCTACTGCGTACCTTCAATAAAATGTACTCGCTTTATCCGGAGCAGCGCGCGGAAGGTGAAATTCTGCTGGATGGCGACAATATTCTCACCAACACCCAGGATATCGCGCTGCTGCGCGCAAAAGTGGGGATGGTATTCCAGAAGCCGACGCCGTTCCCGATGTCCATCTATGACAATATCGCCTTTGGCGTGCGTCTGTTTGAGAAGCTGTCTCGTGCCGATATGGACGAGCGCGTGCAGTGGGCGTTGACCAAAGCCGCATTATGGAACGAAACCAAAGATAAATTGCACCAGAGCGGGTACTCTCTCTCCGGTGGTCAGCAGCAGCGTCTGTGCATTGCGCGCGGTATCGCCATTCGCCCGGAAGTGTTGCTGCTGGATGAGCCATGTTCAGCTCTGGACCCGATCTCTACCGGGCGTATCGAAGAGCTGATCACCGAGCTGAAACAGGATTACACCGTGGTGATCGTGACCCACAACATGCAGCAGGCGGCACGTTGTTCCGATCATACGGCGTTTATGTACCTGGGCGAGTTGATTGAGTTCAGCAACACGGACGATCTGTTCACCAAGCCCGCGAAGAAACAAACAGAAGACTATATCACCGGTCGTTACGGTTAATTCAGGAGTGCGTAATGGACAGTCTGAACCTTAATAAACATATTTCCGGCCAGTTCAACGCCGAACTGGAAAGCATCCGCACTCAGGTAATGACCATGGGCGGCATGGTGGAGCAGCAGCTTTCTGACGCTATCACCGCCATGCACAACCAGGACAGTGAGTTGGCGAAGCGCGTGGTAGAAGGCGATCATCAGGTTAATATGATGGAAGTCGCCATCGATGAAGCCTGCGTGCGTATTATCGCCAAGCGCCAGCCGACGGCGAGCGATCTGCGTCTGGTAATGGCGATTATCAAAACCATCGCCGAACTGGAGCGCATTGGCGACGTGGCGGATAAAATCTGCCGTACCGCGCTGGAGAAATTCTCCCAGCAGCACCAGCCGCTGTTGGTGAGTCTGGAGTCACTGGGCCGCCACACCGTGCAGATGCTGCACGACGTGCTGGATGCGTTCGCGCGCATGGATCTCGACGAAGCGGTGCGTATCTACCGTGAAGACAAGAAAGTTGACCAGGAGTACGAAGGTATCGTGCGTCAGCTGATGACCTACATGATGGAAGACTCGCGCACGATTCCCAGCGTGCTGACCGCGTTATTCTGCGCTCGTTCTATCGAGCGTATCGGTGACCGTTGCCAGAATATCTGCGAATACATCTTCTACTTCGTGAAGGGGCAAGACTTCCGTCACGTCGGCGGCGATGAGCTGGATAAGCTGCTGGCGGGGAAAGATCCGAAAGAGTAAATCTCATCCTTTTGCCCGGTGGCGCTGCGCTTACCGGGCCTACAGGTACAGATGCTGTAGGCCGGATAAGCGTTAGCGCCATCCGGCATTTCAGTTAACGCGTAATCTCCCACCCGCGCGCTTTCCACAATCCCGGCAACTGCGCCAAATCGGTAAACGTCGTCACGTTAGGGTGATCGATCGGCTTGTTATGCGGATCGGCGCAGAAATAAAACACTTCCATTCCCGCCGCAATTCCTGACTGCGCGCCTGCGCTGGAATCATCCACCAGAATACACCTCTCAACATTGACCTTCATGGCGTTCGCCGCGTGGAGCATCAGCGCCGGATCGGGCTTCCAGCGTTGAATATCGTAACCGCTAAACAGCAAATCGGGAAAATGATGCAACATGCCCAGTTTACCCAGCGAATGCTGCATCTTACTGACCGGCCCGTTGGATACCACGCACATGGGCGTCTTAATGCTCTCCAGCAGGGTATTTGCGCCCGCGATCGCTTCCAGTTCGGTATCGAACAGACGCGCCACTTCCGCGCGGTATACCGGCTCCAGCTCCGCCTTTGCCAGCGCAACGCCATACTCTTTACTGATGGTATCGATAATTTCGTAGAGCTTTACGCCTTTAAAGCGTCTGAATACTTCCGTGAGCTCAAGCGTAATGCCGAACTGCCGGAACATAGTGACATAGGCGCGCGAGCAAATTACTTCACTGTCGACCAGCGTGCCGTCACAGTCAAAAAACACCGCTTCGATTTGGGACATGTCATTTCCATTTTAACAAGTTTAACGTTTACGTAATGCTGAATGAGGGGACGCAATCGTTGCCGTACTAACAAATTGAGTGAAAAAAATTACCACACAACTGCGCCAGGTGTCGCATTTTGGTATAGGATAACGGCGAATTTTCCCTCCTTTCTCCGGAAATTGATAATGAGTCAACAACACACCACCCAGGCTTCTGGTCAGGGTATGCTGGAACGCGTGTTTAAACTGCGCGAACATGGCACGACGGCACGAACCGAAGTGATCGCCGGTTTTACCACTTTCCTGACGATGGTTTATATCGTTTTTGTTAACCCGCAAATTCTGGGCGTAGCTGGCATGGACACCAGCGCCGTCTTTGTGACCACCTGTCTGATTGCGGCCTTTGGCAGTATTCTGATGGGCCTGTTCGCTAACCTGCCGGTGGCGCTGGCGCCCGCGATGGGGCTGAATGCGTTCTTTGCCTTCGTGGTTGTGCAGGCAATGGGACTGCCGTGGCAGGTAGGCATGGGCGCCATTTTCTGGGGCGCTGTTGGTCTTTTATTGCTGACTATCTTCCGCGTGCGTTACTGGATGATCGCCAACATTCCGGTCAGCCTGCGCGTGGGCATCACCAGCGGCATCGGCCTGTTTATCGGTATGATGGGGCTGAAAAACGCCGGCGTGATCGTCGCTAACCCGGAAACGCTGGTCAGCATCGGCAACCTGACCTCGCACAGCGTGCTGCTGGGGGTTCTCGGATTCTTTATTATTGCGATTCTCGCTTCGCGCAACATTCATGCGGCGGTGCTGGTGTCCATCATCGTCACGACGCTGCTTGGCTGGATGATGGGCGATGTACATTACAACGGCATTGTCTCCGCGCCGCCAAGCGTCACCAGCGTGGTAGGGCATGTCGATTTGGCAGGCTCGTTCAATCTTGGCCTGGCGGGGGTTATTTTCTCCTTCATGCTGGTAAACCTGTTTGACTCCTCCGGTACGCTGATTGGCGTGACCGATAAAGCCGGCCTGGCGGATGAGAAAGGCAAATTCCCGCGCATGAAGCAGGCGCTGTTTGTTGATAGTATCTCTTCCGTCACTGGCGCATTTGTCGGAACGTCTTCTGTGACCGCTTATATTGAGTCCTCTTCCGGCGTTTCGGTGGGCGGTCGCACCGGTTTGACGGCGGTGGTGGTCGGTATTTTGTTCCTGCTGGTTATCTTCCTCTCGCCGCTGGCGGGCATGGTGCCGCCTTACGCGGCGGCGGGCGCGCTGATTTACGTCGGTGTGCTGATGACCTCCAGCCTGGCGCGGGTAAACTGGCAGGATTTAACCGAATCGGTCCCGGCGTTTATTACGGCGGTAATGATGCCGTTTAGCTTCTCGATCACCGAAGGTATCGCGCTGGGCTTTATCTCTTACTGCGTGATGAAAATCGGTACCGGTCGCCTGCGCGACCTTAGCCCGTGCGTAGTGATTGTCGCGCTGTTATTTGTGCTGAAGATTGTGTTTATTGACGCACACTGATGAAATGAACCCTCGCCCCATCGGGGGGAGGGTTTTTAACGAACTTACGCTTTAACGCGCTGAATAAACTCGCCAAATGCGGTCAACTGACCGGTCAAATGATCTAACGTTCCCTGATCCACCACTTCTCCAGTCTGCGGGTCGACTTTATTCTGAATCACGCCGCCCATAAACTCCGGTTTGTTCATCACCATCGCATCAAGGAACACCAGAATCTGGCGCAGATGATACTGGCAGCGCGCGCCGCCAATCGCCCCCATTGAACTGGTCTGGATAAGAACGGGCTTACCCGCCAGCGGCTGCTCAGGCAGACGGGATAGCCAGTCGATGGCATTCTTCAGGCCACCGGGAACGGAATAGTTATATTCCGGCGTCACAATGACGACGCCGTCGGCGTTGCGAATCTGCTCCGCCAGCGCCTCTACGCTGGCTGGAAATCCTTCTTCCTGCTGGATATCGGCGTCATACAGCGGAATATCCCCGATCGAAGGCAGCGGCGATACCGTCATTCCTGCCGGCGCGACTTTAGGCAGCGTACGCGCCACCATCCCGTTAAAGGAACCTTTGCGTAAACTTCCCAGCAGTGTAACCACATTCAGCGTTTCAGACATACGTGCCCCCTTTTTTCATTATGAACGATTAAGCGTATACGATTTGGCGGCGGGGAGTTGGGCGAATCGCATCAGACGACCGGTTGGCTCATTGGCGCGCGTCTGTATATCGGGCAGGCTTTTCCAGCCCAGTTTGCCATCGAACTCCCACACTTTTAATTTTTCTATCGCTGGCGTAACGGTTACGGACCATACCAGCACATCTTCCGCATCGCACACGGCTTCAAGCTGCGTGACATGCGCGCACTTCAGGCGTCCGGCAACGGGTAAAAGTTGCAGCTCCCGCGGATCGTCATTCATGACATCGCCGGTGAGTTTTAACACGCTCTGGCGCAATGTAATGAGTTGCGCTCGCGCTTCGTTGGGATCGTTTTGATTGGCTACCCATAAGTTTTCATTACGGGAGAAAGGGTGGCGTTCGAGCGAATGCGGATGGTGAAAGCCGCGGGAGGTGCGCTGTAATTCCATATCCAGCCCGCACTCTCCTTCGGTGGTCAACGCCACGCCAACCATATTTCCGGCGTAGGAGATAGAAAAGCCTGGCAGATTTTTGTCACGAAACGCGGGTTTACCTTTCGCCTGAATAATGATTTCCGGCAGCTCGCTAATTCCGTACAGCATAAACATCAGTTCGGCAAGAAGGCCTCTGGAGGCGAGAAAACGCGTTCGTCGGTGAGCAGGCAGGTTTCTGGCTTCAATATGGCAAGACGAAGAGAGACGAATTGAAACCAACTGTCCCTCCGTAAGTATCCCTCTGGCAAAGTGAGTCGCCATTTTTCGCTCCGTGATTAATGGGCCGTGATAATGACGAGAGTAACATTAACGTAAATTATGGACAGGTTTTACGCGCTAAAAATTCAATTTCAGAAGGTTCTTTAATCAGACGGTGACATTTCTGGTAAGAGGAAGGTTAATTTATCAACGCAGGTGGTCAGATAAGGCGACGGCAGAGCGTGTTGATAGCCTGTCGTAGCCACACAATCTTGGGATTATGACTATTACGTTTGTGCCATAATAGGGTAAACGGCACCATCAGCTTTTCCTGCTGTTGCGCATCAAAAGGCAGGGGGCGCGCCACTAGCGGTAGCTGGTGGAGCTGATTGTAGTGCTGGCAATAGCGCGGCGCGGTTGCTATCAGGGTGTGATCCGGCTGGGCGGCCATAAAGAGCGACTGCTCGAACCCCGGCAGGCTCAACGCAATATGGCGTTTGCGTCCCATTTCTTGCAGGACATCATCCAGCGCCCAGGTATCGCTTTGCTCCCAGCAAATACTGATATGCGGGTAGCGCAGAAAAGTGTCCAGATCCCACGCTTCGCGCAGCGCCGGATGATCTTCCCGCAGCCAGACCCACGGTAAATCGCTAAACAGTACCTCAAAATCAATCGCGAGCGGCAACAGACTGAGCAATTCTCGCGAGCGGGGATGGCTTTCGCGTCCGGTAAATCCGATATCGACTTCCCCGCGCGTAATCGCCTCCAGCGAGTCATAATCCCAGTTGCGAACCTTAATGGTAGCCTGCGGATAGCGCTGATAAATCTTCTGCGACAGTGAATTAAACATAATCATCATCAGCGGCGACTCTGCCGCCAACTCAAATTTTAAACCGCGCGGCGTTTGATGATGCGGTTTATCAAGCAGTTGATTCCCCATCTGCATCCAGTCCGCCAGACTTTGCTCCATACTGACCATCAGCGGCGTCGGCGCCAGGCCCAGCGGCGTATTGACGAACAGCGGATCGTCAAACCATGCCCGGAGTTTCGCCAGCGATTTGCTGACCGCCGAGGGCGTTACGTTCATCCGTTTTGCAGCTTTAGTGACGCTGCGCTCCTGCATGAGTAACTGTAGGCATAACAGCAGATTAAGATCGAGATTGGTAAGGGATTTCTTCATGCTCGGCTACGGACCTGTTGGGCGCGACGGAGAAGATCAGCAGAATACTCATTATGCTACAACCAATCAGAATCCCGATCAGCATATTCATCGCGCTGATACCGAGTATTGCCGCCAGCCAAATCCACAGTGATGAACCGCAAACCTGCGCGATACCCAGCGTGGAACTGGCCACTCCGGCGCGCAGCGAAAATGGCCCCAGCGCCTGGCTCATCGCGACGCCAAAACCAACCGAGAATCCGGCGCAGATAAGCGTCAGGCCAAAGAGTGTGACGGTATTGGTATGAGCAAGGCTTAACGTCACGCCAGCCGTCAAAAACAGCCCCTGTGAGACGAGCATTAAAGTTCGCGGCTTAAATAACCCAAGCGCAAAAGGGGTAGAAAAAGAGACGACCATACTGACGCCTGCGGTGAGCGCCATGGTAATGGCATAGTCGCCACGACTAAATCCCATCACCTCCATCAGCAGCACTGGAGAGGCATTGACGAAGGTCAGGATCACCGACACGCTAAGAGTGGTGATCGCCAGTCGACTAACGAAAAAACGGTTAACCAGCGACTCGGCGGCGGGCGACGATCGTGATAAATCGCGTGGAGCCAGCCTTGCCGGGCGCGTCTCGCGCAGGATAAACAGTGATAACAGGCCCACAATAATGCCCATCGCGGACATCGTATAGAACAGACTTTGCCAGGGGAAACGAAGCATAATCAAATGCCCCATCACCGGGGCGAGTACCGGCACAATACAGGTAATCCCATTCAATAATGACAGCACTTTCGCCCGACGATGCTCGTCGAGCGTGTCGCGCAGAATGGCGAACGCCACCACATAGCAGCCGCCTGCTCCTACTCCCTGAAGAAAACGTCCACTCAGAAATAGCGAGCCTTCCGACGCCCGTGAACAAAGCAGTGAGGCCATCATAAAGACGAGCGCGCCGACGATCGCGACCGGCTTGCGGCCTGACTGGTCGGCTATCTTCCCGGCAAACAGCATGGCCGTCGCCATTCCGGCCAGGTAAACGGAGAAGGCGATATGCAACTGCGCCTCGCTGGCGTTCAGATCGGCGGCTATACGCGGTAAACCGACCAGATACATATCAATACCGGCAGGATAGAGTAAAACCAGGGCAAAACTACACAGTAGAAAACGTTTCATAGCGGCCTCACGAAAAGTGTGGCGCTAAGAATACGGGGCGACGTTGCGCGAGACGAGTTGCCATTTGGACAACAGTGATTTCCGCATGGGAAATCATTGCTGCCGGATGGCGGCATAAACGCCTTATCCGGCTTACGGGTTTTGTAGGCCCGGTAAGCATTGCGCCACCGGGCAATACAACGTTACTTACCAATACAGAAGCTGGAGAAAATCCGTCCCAGCAGGTCGTCGGAGGTAAACTCGCCGGTAATCTCGCTTAAGCTTTGCTGCGCCAGGCGCAACTCTTCCGCCAGCAGTTCCCCCGCCCACGCGCCTAATAGCTGCGCTTTGCCCTGCTCAAGATGTTCAGCGGCTTCCGCCAGCGCCTGTAGGTGACGGCGGCGGGCCAGGAAGCCGCCTTCCATATTGGTATCAAACCCCATGCTCTGCTTGAGGTGGTTACGCAACACGTCGACGCCTTCGCCGGTACGCGCCGAGAGGCGAACCAGTGAGTGACCATTTACTTCACTAATACCCAGCGTTTCGCCGGTGATATCCGCCTTGTTACGTACCACGGTAATCGGTAGATTTTTGGGCAGACGGGCGATAAAGTCCGGCCAGATGTCGGCAGGGTCAACGGCGTCCGTCGTGGTGCCATCCACCATAAACAGCACGCGATCGGCCTGTTCAATCTCCTGCCAGGCGCGTTCGATGCCGATACGCTCAACTTCGTCGCTGGCGTCGCGCAGTCCGGCGGTATCGATGATATGCAGCGGCATCCCGTCGATGTGAATATGCTCGCGCAACACGTCGCGCGTGGTACCGGCGATATCGGTGACAATGGCCGCTTCACGGCCTGCCAGCGCATTCAGCAGGCTGGATTTCCCGGCATTCGGGCGTCCGGCAATCACTACCTTCATCCCTTCGCGCAGCAGGCTGCCCTGGCGCGCTTCGGTGCGCACGGCGTCAAGATCGGCGATGACGCCATTGAGCTGCGCTTCAATTTTGCCGTCAGAGAGAAAGTCGATCTCCTCATCCGGAAAATCGATAGCCGCTTCGACGTAGATTCGCAGGTGAGTAAGTGCTTCCACAAGGTGGTTAACGCGGGCGGAAAATGCCCCCTGTAACGAGTTTAGCGCCGAACGCGCCGCCTGTTCGGAACTGGCATCGATCAGGTCGGCAATGGCTTCCGCCTGGGCTAAATCGAGCTTATCGTTGAGGAACGCTCGCTCGGAGAACTCGCCTGGTCGGGCAATGCGCACGCCTGGAAGCGTCAGGATACGTTTTAACAGCAGGTCCAGGATCACCGGACCGCCGTGCCCTTGTAGCTCCAGCACATCTTCACCGGTGAAGGAGTTCGGGCCGGGGAACCACAGCGCAATACCCTGATCCAGCGCGCTGCCGTCAACGTCTTTAAACGGCAGGTAGTCGGCATAGCGCGGCTTCGGCAGCTTGCCCAGCACCTCTTGCGCAACGTCACGCGCTTTCAGACCAGAGATACGCAGGATACCCACGCCACCGCGTCCCGGTGGGGTTGCCTGGGCGACGATAGTGTCGTTATGGCTCATGGTTAGTCTCAACTTTGTTGCAATAAAAAAGGCGGTCATATGACCGCCTTTTGATTGTAGGCCTGATAAGCGTTAGCGCCATCAGGCTGACCGGCGCGCTTTGCCGGATGGCGGCTTCGCCTTATCCGGCCTACACCGAATCAGGATTTTTTCTTCTCGCGGCTATGCAGGCCACGCTTCTCCAGACCACGGTAAATCAGCTGCTGCTGAATGATGGTGACCAGGTTGCTGACGATATAGTACAGCACCAGACCTGACGGGAACCACAGGAAGAACACCGTAAAGATGACCGGCATAAAGGTCATGATCTTCTGCTGCATCGGGTCGGTCACGGTGGTCGGCGACATCTTCTGAATGAAGAACATCGTTACGCCCATCAGGATCGGCAGAATGTAGTACGGGTCCTGTGCGGACAGGTCATGAATCCACAGCGCGAACGGCGCATGACGCAGTTCAATGGAACCCATCAGCATGTAGTACAACGCCAGGAAGATAGGCATCTGGATGATCAGCGGGAAGCAGCCGCCCAGCGGGTTAACCTTCTCCGCTTTGTACAGGGCCATCATCTCCTGGCTTTGGCGCTGTTTATCATCGCCAAGACGCTCGCGCATCGCCTGAATTTTCGGCTGCAGCATACGCATCTTCGCCATTGACGTGTACTGCGCTTTGGTCAGCGGGTACATGATACCGCGAACGATAAAGGTAATGATGATAATGGAGAAGCCCCAGTTGCCCACAAAGCTGTGGATCCACTTCAGCAACTTGAACAGCGGCTGAGAGATGAACCACAACCAACCGTAGTCCACGGTCAAATCCAGGTGCGGTGCAACAGCCGCCATTTTATCCTGAATTTCCGGGCCGACCCACAGGGTGCTGGTCATCGCGCCAGTCTGGCCTGGCTGTACCAGTACCGGCTGCGCTTTATAGCCGATAGCGACAATGCCGTTACCCAGATTGGCGGTGTAGAAATTGTTGGTGCCGTCGTTACGCGGAATCCATGCGGTAGCGAAATACTGCTGCAACATTGCCACCCAACCGCCTTTGGAGCTGACGTTGAGGTTTTCGTTATCGGCAATGGTGTCGAATTTGTATTTCTCATACTTCTCATCCGGCGTGGAGTACGCTGCGCCGCGGAACGTATGCAACGCAAAGTTGCTGCTGCCGGTGTCGCGATGAGGAGGCAGGTTGACGGATTGTTTTAACTGACCAAAGGTGGAGACTTCCAGCGGTTTTTCGCCGGTGTTCTGCACGCTATAGTTCACGTTAACCGCATAATCGCCACGCTTAAAGACAAACGTTTTGGTAAACGTGTTGCCTGCGGCGTCAGTATAAGTCATCGGAACCTGCAGTTCGTTCTGACCGTCGGCCAGTACAAACGCATCTTTCTCGACGTTGTACAGCGGACGCGGGCCGTTCGCCGGGTTATCCGGGCCGTCGCGGCCTGTCAGGCCGCTTTGCGCCTGATAGATAAACTGCGGGGTGGTTTCCAGCAGCTGGAACGGTTCGTTGGAACCCAGTTCTTTCGGGTAAGCCGGGAGCAAGGCCTGCTCGACATCACCACCACGGGTGTTGATAGTCAAATCAAGCACATCGGTTTTCACCGTAATCATTTTCCCCTGGCCACTGGCTGGTACGCCCTGGTCGGCGGCGCTACCCGCTGCGGTGGTCGTTGTCTGCGTGGTCTGTTGAGTCTGAGGTTGCGGATTTTTATCCTGCTCCCAGGCTTGCCAGATCATGAAAGACACGAACAGCAAAGCGATGACTAAAAGATTGCGTTGCGAATCCATCGTTAGTGTTCTCTGGTATCAAATGGTCCGGGCGGGACGGGATCGTCACCACCAGGGTGTAAAGGGTGGCATTTTAATACGCGTTTCACCGTCAACCAACTGCCTTTTATCACTCCAAACCTGCGCAATGCCTCAATTCCGTAGCTTGAGCACGTTGGCGTGAAACGACAATGCGGCCCAAGCAGCGGACTGATCAGGCGTTGATAGACCCGAATAAGGGCTATCAGGACCCGCGAGCCAGGCGACAGTGGCGGCGCCATAATTTTTCCAACGCTTCCGAGAGAGCACGGTTATCGAGGTCGGCAACCCCTTTTTTCGCCACCACCACGAAATCCATTGCAGGAAGTTCATGCTGGCGCAGACGGAAGCTTTCACGCGTCAGACGTTTAATCCGGTTGCGTTCATGCGCACGTCGAACATTTTTCTTGGCGACGGTAAGACCGATACGGGGATGCCCCAGCGAATTCAGGCGGCCGAGGATGGTGATTTGCGGCGTGCCAGCCCGTTGAGGTTGCTGGAAGACGAATGTGAAATGAGCGGGAGTTAACAAACGTAACTCCCTGGGAAATGCGAGCTTAACCACTCAGGGGTTAGCTTTATTACTTGGAAACGGTCAGACGAGCGCGGCCTTTAGCACGACGACGTGCCAGAACCTGACGACCATTTTTAGTAGCCATACGAGCACGGAAGCCGTGAGAACGGTTGCGCTTCAGTACAGACGGTTGAAAAGTGCGTTTCATGGCGATTTCTACCTAAACTTGAATAAATTCACTGACTTTTGCGTATACCCGAACAAACTTTGAACGACTTACGCCACAGTGTGGGTGATTAAAGAGGCCGGATTGTAATAATTGTACACTCCGGAGTCAATTCTCTTTCCTTATTTTCCCGCGATTTTCCACGCCTTTTTGTGCGGAAAATAAGCAGCGTTGACGCCATATGACGGGCATTGCGCGACGGGTGGAGAATTATACGGACTGCCAGGTAAAGCGCAAGGATCGCCCTGGATCTTTATGCGATCTTTTAGGCGTCTGCTCACCTTTACCTATTAATTTTTTCAATATGCGCGCGAAAGCGTACAGGAGTTCCCCAGGATCGATTACACTTATCCTTTCCTGGAAAGTCCTGTGGATAAATAGGGAAGAATCTGTGAGAAACAGAAGATCTCTTGCTCAGTTTAGGCTATGATCCGCGGTCCTGATCGTTTCAAACGATCCTGGTCAGGCATGAACACGAAATCTTTCAGACTGCGTGAAGTCGCGATCGTTTGAAAGATCCGTGAAAACCGCAGACAGCGGTTCGTGCGTCACCCTTCATGCAGGGTCTTATCGACGTGCGCCAACAATCATTAATGTATCAGCCTTTGTCATTTATCGACTTTTGTTCGAGTGGAGTCCGCCGTGTCACTTTCGCTTTGGCAGCAGTGTCTTGCCCGATTGCAGGATGAGTTACCAGCCACAGAATTCAGTATGTGGATACGCCCGTTGCAGGCGGAACTGAGCGATAACACGCTGGCTTTGTATGCGCCAAACCGTTTTGTGCTCGATTGGGTAAGAGATAAGTACCTCAACAATATCAATGGATTACTCAACACATTCTGCGGCGCGGATGCCCCACAACTGCGTTTTGAAGTGGGAACAAAGCCCGTTACGCAAACGCTAAAAACGCCTGTGCATAACGTTGTCGCGCCTGCGCAGACAACAACGGCGCAGCCGCAGCGCGTAGCGCCTGCGGCCCGTTCGGGCTGGGATAACGTACCAGCGCCGGCGGAGCCGACCTACCGCTCCAACGTCAATGTTAAACATACATTTGATAACTTCGTCGAAGGTAAATCCAACCAACTGGCGCGCGCGGCGGCACGTCAGGTGGCGGATAATCCTGGCGGCGCCTATAACCCGTTATTCCTCTATGGCGGCACCGGTCTGGGTAAAACTCACCTGCTGCACGCGGTGGGTAACGGAATTATGGCGCGCAAACCCAACGCGAAAGTCGTGTATATGCACTCCGAGCGCTTTGTGCAGGACATGGTAAAAGCCCTGCAAAATAACGCCATCGAAGAGTTTAAACGCTACTACCGCTCCGTTGACGCATTGCTGATCGACGATATTCAATTCTTCGCCAATAAAGAACGATCCCAGGAAGAGTTTTTCCACACCTTTAACGCTCTGCTGGAAGGCAATCAGCAGATCATTTTGACGTCGGATCGCTATCCGAAAGAGATCAACGGCGTTGAGGATCGTCTCAAGTCCCGCTTTGGTTGGGGGCTGACAGTGGCGATCGAACCGCCAGAACTGGAAACCCGCGTGGCGATCCTGATGAAAAAAGCGGACGAAAATGATATTCGTCTGCCAGGCGAGGTCGCGTTCTTTATCGCCAAGCGTCTACGCTCTAACGTACGTGAACTGGAAGGCGCGCTGAACCGGGTGATCGCCAATGCCAACTTTACCGGCCGGGCGATTACTATCGACTTTGTGCGCGAAGCGCTGCGCGATTTACTGGCGTTGCAGGAAAAACTGGTCACCATCGACAATATTCAGAAGACGGTGGCCGAGTATTACAAAATCAAAATTGCGGATCTGCTTTCTAAGCGTCGATCTCGCTCGGTAGCACGTCCGCGCCAGATGGCTATGGCGCTGGCAAAAGAGCTCACCAACCACAGTCTGCCGGAAATCGGCGATGCGTTTGGCGGGCGCGACCACACTACCGTACTTCATGCCTGTCGTAAAATTGAGCAACTGCGTGAAGAAAGCCACGATATCAAAGAAGATTTTTCGAATTTAATCAGAACATTGTCGTCGTGATCCTATGAAATTTACCGTTGAACGTGAACATTTATTAAAACCGCTTCAGCAGGTCAGCGGCCCGCTGGGCGGTCGTCCTACGCTGCCGATTCTCGGTAACCTGCTTCTCCAGGTAGCGGACGGTACGCTTTCTCTGACCGGCACCGATCTTGAAATGGAGATGGTCGCGCGCGTTACGCTTTCTCAGCCGCATGAGCCAGGCGCCACTACCGTGCCGGCGCGGAAATTCTTTGATATCTGCCGCGGCCTGCCGGAGGGCGCGGAGATTGCCGTTCAGTTGGAAGGCGATCGGATGCTGGTGCGTTCTGGCCGTAGCCGCTTCTCGCTGTCTACGCTGCCTGCCGCCGATTTCCCGAATCTTGACGACTGGCAAAGCGAAGTTGAATTTACGCTGCCGCAGGCCACGATGAAGCGCCTGATTGAAGCGACCCAGTTTTCGATGGCTCATCAGGATGTGCGCTACTACTTAAACGGTATGCTGTTTGAAACGGAAGGTAGCGAACTGCGCACTGTCGCGACCGACGGCCACCGCCTGGCGGTGTGCTCAATGCCGCTGGAAGCGTCTTTACCCAGCCACTCGGTGATTGTGCCGCGTAAAGGCGTGATTGAACTGATGCGTATGCTCGACGGCGGCGAAAACCCGCTGCGCGTGCAGATTGGCAGTAATAATATCCGCGCGCACGTCGGCGACTTTATCTTTACCTCGAAGCTGGTGGATGGTCGCTTCCCGGATTACCGTCGCGTTCTGCCGAAGAATCCGGATAAGCATCTGGAAGCGGGCTGCGATATCCTCAAGCAGGCGTTTGCCCGCGCGGCAATCCTCTCGAATGAGAAATTCCGCGGCGTGCGTCTGTACGTCAGTGAGAATCAGCTCAAAATCACCGCCAATAACCCGGAGCAGGAAGAAGCGGAAGAGATTCTGGACGTGAGCTACGGCGGGACGGAGATGGAAATCGGCTTTAACGTTAGCTATGTGCTGGACGTGCTCAATGCGCTGAAGTGCGAAACCGTGCGCATTATGCTGACGGATTCCGTATCCAGCGTACAGATTGAGGATGCGGCGTCACAGAGTGCTGCCTACGTTGTTATGCCAATGAGGCTGTAGAATCTGAAAAGGGGCTGGTTTACTTGCCATTTCGCCTCCCGGCAGTGCTCGAAATGCTCACGTACTTCGTGTACGCTCCGCTTTCTGCGCGCTGGCGGTAGACGAACTGGCTGCGACACACACGCCCCTGGACGAATGTACTAATATATGTCACTGACGCGCCTTTTAATCAAAGACTTCCGCAACATAGAAAATGCGGATCTCGCTTTATCCCCCGGCTTTAACTTCCTGGTTGGCGCCAACGGCAGCGGCAAAACCAGCGTGCTGGAAGCTATCTATACGCTTGGCCATGGTCGGGCGTTTCGCAGTTTGCAGCCTGGCCGCGTGATTCGTCATGAGCAGGAAGCGTTTGTTCTTCACGGGCGATTACAGGGCGAAGAGCGTGAGACGTCGATTGGCTTAACCAAAGATAAGCAGGGCGACAGCAAGGTCCGTATCGACGGTACCGACGGTCACAAGATCGCGGAGCTGGCGCATTTAATGCCGATGCAGTTGATTACGCCGGAGGGGTTTACTTTACTCAACGGCGGCCCCAAATACAGAAGAGCGTTCCTTGACTGGGGATGCTTTCACAACGAAGCCGGATTCTTCACCGCCTGGAGCAACCTGAAACGATTGCTGAAACAGCGTAATGCCGCGCTGCGCCAGGTGAGTCGTTATGAGCAATTGCGCCCGTGGGATAAAGAGCTGATTCCGCTGGCGGAACAAATTAGTACCTGGCGGGCGGAGTACAGTAGCGCTATCGCACAGGACATGGCGGATACCTGTCAGCAGTTTTTACCTGAATTTTCCCTGACGTTCTCTTTCCAGCGCGGCTGGGAGAAAGAGACAGACTATGCGGACGTGCTGGAGCGAAGCTTTGAGCGTGACCGTATGTTGACCTACACCGCGCACGGGCCGCATAAAGCGGACTTTCGCATTCGCGCCGACGGCGCGCCGGTGGAAGATACCCTGTCGCGCGGGCAGCTAAAGTTATTGATGTGCGCCTTACGTCTGGCGCAGGGCGAGTTCCTCACCCGCGAAAGCGGGCGGCGCTGCCTGTACCTGATAGATGATTTTGCCTCTGAACTTGACGATGCGCGTCGCGGACTGCTGGCCAGCCGCTTAAAAGCCACGCAATCGCAGGTCTTTGTCAGCGCAATTAGCGCTGAACACGTTATAGACATGTCGGATGAAAATTCGAAGATGTTTACCGTGGAAAAGGGTAAAATAACGGATTAACCCAAGATTAAATGAGCGAGAAACGTTGATGTCGAATTCTTATGACTCCTCCAGTATCAAAGTCCTGAAAGGGCTGGATGCGGTGCGTAAGCGCCCGGGTATGTATATCGGCGACACGGATGACGGCACCGGTCTGCACCACATGGTATTCGAGGTGGTAGATAACGCTATCGACGAAGCGCTCGCGGGTCACTGTAAAGATATCGTCGTGACTATTCACGCCGATAACTCCGTGTCCGTAACGGATGATGGCCGTGGCATTCCGACCGGTATTCACCCGGAAGAAGGCGTCTCGGCGGCGGAAGTGATCATGACCGTTCTGCACGCGGGCGGTAAATTTGACGATAACTCCTATAAAGTCTCCGGCGGTCTGCACGGAGTGGGCGTCTCGGTAGTCAACGCTCTGTCGCAAAAACTGGAACTGGTTATCCAGCGAGATGGCAAAATTCACCGTCAGATCTACGAGCACGGCGTGCCGCAGGCACCCCTGGCCGTCACTGGCGATACCGATAAAACCGGCACGATGGTACGTTTCTGGCCGAGCCACGAAACCTTCACCAACGTCACTGAATTTGAATATGAGATCCTGGCGAAACGCCTGCGTGAACTGTCATTCCTGAACTCAGGCGTCTCCATCCGCCTGCGCGACAAGCGCGATGGCAAAGAAGATCATTTCCACTACGAAGGCGGCATCAAGGCGTTTGTTGAATATCTCAACAAGAATAAAACGCCGATCCACCCGAATATCTTCTATTTCTCCACCGAAAAAGACGGTATCGGTGTGGAAGTAGCGCTGCAGTGGAACGATGGTTTCCAGGAAAACATCTACTGCTTTACCAACAACATTCCGCAGCGCGACGGCGGTACCCACCTGGCAGGCTTCCGTGCGGCGATGACCCGTACGCTGAACGCCTATATGGACAAAGAAGGTTACAGCAAAAAAGCTAAAGTCAGCGCCACCGGCGATGATGCCCGTGAAGGTCTGATTGCGGTGGTTTCCGTAAAAGTACCGGACCCGAAATTCTCCTCACAGACCAAAGATAAGCTGGTCTCTTCCGAGGTGAAATCGGCGGTAGAACAGCAGATGAACGAACTGCTGAGCGAATACCTGCTGGAAAACCCATCTGACGCGAAAATCGTCGTCGGCAAAATTATCGACGCCGCGCGTGCGCGTGAAGCGGCGCGTCGCGCCCGTGAAATGACCCGTCGTAAAGGCGCGCTGGATTTAGCCGGTCTGCCGGGCAAACTGGCGGACTGCCAGGAACGCGACCCGGCGCTGTCCGAACTGTACCTGGTGGAAGGGGACTCCGCGGGCGGCTCTGCGAAGCAGGGGCGTAACCGTAAAAACCAGGCGATTCTGCCGCTGAAAGGTAAAATCCTCAACGTCGAGAAAGCGCGCTTCGACAAGATGCTCTCCTCTCAGGAAGTGGCGACGCTGATTACCGCGCTGGGCTGCGGTATCGGTCGCGACGAGTACAACCCGGACAAGCTGCGTTATCACAGCATCATCATCATGACCGATGCGGACGTCGACGGCTCGCACATCCGTACGCTGCTGTTGACCTTCTTCTATCGTCAGATGCCGGAAATCGTTGAACGCGGCCACGTCTACATTGCCCAGCCGCCGCTGTACAAAGTCAAGAAAGGCAAGCAGGAACAGTACATTAAAGACGACGAAGCGATGGATCAGTACCAGATTTCCATCGCGCTTGACGGTGCGACTCTGCACGCGAACGCTCATGCGCCGGCGCTATCCGGCGAAGCGTTAGAAAAACTGGTCTCTGAATATAACGCCACGCAGAAAATGATTGGTCGTATGGAGCGTCGCTTCCCGAAAGCGCTGCTCAAAGAGCTGGTGTATCAGCCAACTCTGACCGAAGCCGATCTTTCTGATGAGCAGACTGTAACGCGCTGGGTGAATGCGCTGATTACCGAGTTGAACGAGAAAGAGCAGCACGGCAGCCAGTGGAAGTTCGATGTTCATACTAATACGGAACAGAATCTGTTCGAGCCTATCGTTCGCGTGCGTACGCATGGTGTGGATACCGATTATCCGTTGGATCACGAGTTTGTGACCGGCGCGGAATATCGTCGTATCTGCACGCTGGGCGAGAAGCTGCGCGGTCTGATTGAAGAGGACGCGTTTATCGAACGCGGCGAGCGTCGCCAGCCGGTAACCAGCTTCGAGCAGGCGCTGGAGTGGCTGGTGAAAGAATCACGTCGCGGTCTGGCTATCCAGCGTTATAAAGGTCTGGGTGAAATGAACCCGGATCAGCTGTGGGAAACCACCATGGACCCGGAAAGCCGCCGTATGCTGCGTGTGACCGTCAAAGATGCGATTGCTGCCGACCAGCTGTTCACTACGCTGATGGGTGATGCCGTTGAGCCGCGTCGTGCCTTTATCGAAGAGAACGCCCTGAAAGCAGCGAATATCGATATTTAACCTGCCTTAATCCCCGGCCTACCGCTGGTTGGCCGGGGCATCATGATGTTCATCGACATAGCTGAATAAAAAATCTCTAAAGCGCTGAGTGGCGGGCGTTTGTGCGCGCCACGCATGGAAATAAAGGTTCATATTGCGCCGCAGCGGAGGCGTGAGCGAACAGGTCGCTAATTGGTAGCTTTTGGCGTAATGGCGGGAAAAGGTTCCGGCGATCACCACGCCTTCACACTGCGCCGCCAGCGACATGGCGGTCGCCATATGTTCCACCGTCATTTTGGGCTTAATGCGCACGCCAGCGGTTGCGGAGATCATCGGAATGGATTCGTTGCCAACGGCGATCAGCTCTTCGCTTTGAATCTCTTCCCAGCGAACCGTTTTTTTATGCAGCCGATAGTCCGGATGGCAGTACAGGGCGATTTCCGTTGTGAACAGCGTTTGTTTGTCGATTTCCGGTTCCAGCGGCCGCTCCGGGCCGATACCAAAATCGGCTTCTCCCAACATAATGCTTTTTTGTAATTGCGACATGGGCTTATCAATAAGCTGTACGTGGGTATGCGGATGCTGCCGCTTAAAGGCATGGATGATTTGCGGCAGAAAAGCACAGGCGATCAGCGGCGCGCCAACAACCCGCACCAGGGATTTTTTGATCTCTTTCAGGTCGCGGGCATAATTTTCGGCCCGTTGAAACTCTTCAACAACCCGCATGGCGGCGGGTAAAAACTTTTCGCCGTCGGGCGATAGCTTCACCACGCGCGAAGTGCGGTCGAAAAGGGAAACCTCCATCTGGCTTTCCATTTCGTTGATTAAACCGCTAACAGCTCCCTGCGTGATGCACAGATATTTGCTGGCGGCGGTAAAACTACGCAAATCCGCGACGGCCAGAAACGCGCGAAATTGCCGGATAGTTAAATTCATTTGCCACCTGTGTTACCCCTTTACTGAGAGGATTTTATCTCAGGCTGGATAAGGTCGCGTTGATACGACTCGCAAATACAGGGTGTCTGCCTGCGGCGCAGGCAGACAGTTGGCTTATTTTACGGTGATGGTTGGTGATTTTTTCATGGTTTCTTCGGTCAGTTCCTGGCCGATGCCGGGAAGCTCCGGGACTTCGTACATGCCGTTCTTCGGCAGGTAGTTGTATTTACAGGTCTGTGTATTCGGCTCCAGCAGCGCATACCGGTGCAGTTCGTGGATGACGAAGTTAGGGATTGCGGTTTCCATATGCAGCGCCACTGCTGTGGAAATCGGCCCGCCGCAAACGTGGATTTGCACCGTTTTGTCATAAACATGCGCCATATCGCAGATTTTCTTCACTTCGGTGATGCCGCCGCAGGTACAAATATCGGGCTGGATCACGCTCAGGCTGCCGTTTTCCAGGAAAGGACGGTATCCCCAGCGCCAGTAAATGCGTTCGCCAGCCGCCAGTGGAATATTGACCTTATCGGCAACCTGCTTCATCTGTGCGGGATTTAACGGCATGACCGGCTCTTCGTAGTAGAAGATGCCCAGTTCTTCGATCATGCGGCCAAACTGAATCGCCGAGGTGGTGTCGGTAAAGGCATGCATTTCGGCGATGATATCCACGTCCGGGCCAACTGCATCGCGAATGGCGGCCATACGGTCGTAGCCCAGACGCAGGATTTTATCGGTGAGCGGCCCGTTGAGGTTTTGCTGGTTCCAGTTGCCGTGGCGATCCATTGCGACGGTATCCACTTTTATCGCGTCATAGCCTTCGCTGACGGCGGTCAGCGCCGCCTGTGCATACTGCTCCGGCTCGGTCAGCATATCTTTATCGCTGCCGTCCCCCCAACCAAACTGTAGCTGACTGGCGTAGGTTCTTATTTTCTCGCGACTTTTGCCGCCAAGCATTTTATACAGCGGCACGCCCCACGCTTTGCCTTTGATATCCCACAGCGCGATATCGATGCCGCTCATCGCCGCGGAAAAAATGCCGCCGCCGCCCTGCCCCCAGAAGGTTTTTTTGAGCATTTTTTCCCAGATAGCTTCGTTATTCATCGGGTCCATGCCGATGATAATGGCGGCTAAATCTTTTGCCATGCCGATGCCCGCAGAGGCGCCGACGCCGTAAGCCAGCCCCACTTCGCCAAAACCGGAAATGCCCTCGTCGGTATTAATTTTTACCACCACCGGACGCCATTTGCTGGTGGCGGACGCAAAATCATTAGCAACATCAATAATATCAATGCTGGTAATTTTCATCATTTACTCCTTGTGATTAATATTTTTTAATCGTTAAAACGAATGCAGATACCACGGCGATAGCGCTGATGAAAACCAGACATAATAAGCCGCCGGTATAGGTTCCTGTAATAGAGATAAATAAACCGATAAATACTGGTGATAATGAAGAGAGTCCGTTGGCGACGCCGTTCATTACGCCGCTGGCGGCGGAAATAGATTTTCCGGACACCATCCCTTGTAATAATGTCCACGCAACAGGCGTACCCATCGAGCAAAAAGCGACGGCGAAGGAGAGTAGTACCGCTGACATATATTTGTGTTCGGTTATGGTGCCGAAATAGATACTGATACCGGCGAAAAACATTAACACCATTAATATGGGGGCGCTGCGTCCTATTTTATCGACGAAGACGCCCGCGGCGGCTTTGGAAAATATCGACAAGACAAACGGCAGCGACGCCAGCCAGCCCATTTCCGCCCAGCTAAATCCTCTGGCTGATTTAAGATAGGTTGGTAGCCAGGTAATCATCCCCCAGTACAGGCATTGCAGACACAGGTACCACAGCACCAGCAACCAGTAGCAATAGTTGGTAATCACCGGTTTTACCCGCAACATAAAACTTTCGCTGCTGCTTGCGCTTTCCGTTTCCTGCCCGGCTTTGATATAAGCCAGTTCCTGCTCGCTGATACTTTTATGTTGTTCTGGTTTATCAGCAACATATCGCCAAAGTAGCCAGAGTGGGATTAACCCGAGAGCGGCGCATAAGAAAAAGTTGGAACGCCAGCCGTGGGTGCCTATCCACCAGGTGAAAAAAGGCATCGCAATGGCGGGCGCGACCGACTGGCCGACGATCCACGCTGCGTTTGCCCGGCCACGCTCCTGCTTCGGAAACCAGTTTTTAATAAATACGCTTTGCAGCGGATAATAAAAACCCTCTCCGATACCCAGTAATATGCGGCAAATAATAATTAATGCAAACGATGTCGCAACTCCGCCAATAATTAAGGCGATGGTCCAGATTAGGATACAAAGCATCATCGCTTTTCTGGGGCCGAGATAATCACCAAGCGGTGATAATACAACGTTAGCGATACCATAAGCGGCCAGAAAGACGGTCATCATCATGCCGATTTGCAATGGCATACCTTCAATACCCATATAGGCTAAGAAGGGTTCATTCGCGGCTAATACCGAAACATTAACGCGATCGAGATAAGCAATAAATATTCCAATAAACAGACAGGCAACGATTAAAAATCTTTTCCTGGTTGGGGGGGCGGTAAGGGCCATCGACATTAGCGATCTCCTTCTCATCGGATAAGGTTATTTTAAAATATAAGTTTTTGTTGATTTTTACTGATTAAGAACCAATCCCATTAGGCTCTAAGTGATGATGTCCAAAGTAGCAATACACATTCTTTTAGAAAAACGGTATTTTCTGTTTGATTAATGAGGTTATCTAATACATCAGGAGGGAGAATACGGCCTGAAAAGGGGAATCCCGTTTGTGAATCTTATCCCCCTTTCTCTCGGATTCTTTACTGTTTTTTGAGCGGAATCGCGTTAGCATGAGTCAGGACTCATTTAATGCGGGGATTTCATGGCTATCAAACTTATTGCTATCGACATGGATGGCACCCTTCTGCTGCCCGATCACACCATTTCTCCGGCGGTTAAAAACGCGATTGCCACTGCGCGTGAAAAAGGGGTAAATGTGGTGCTGACCACAGGCCGTCCGTATGCGGGTGTGCACAGTTACCTGAAAGAACTTCACATGGAACAGCCCGGCGATTATTGCATCACCTATAACGGGGCGCTGGTGCAGAAAGCAGGGGACGGCAGTACGGTTGCGCAAACGGCGCTCAGCTATGATGACTACCGTTACCTGGAAAAACTGTCCCGTGAGGTGGGTTCTCACTTCCACGCATTAGACCGAAATACGCTTTATACCGCTAACCGCAATATCAGCTACTACACGGTGCATGAGTCGTATGTGGCGACCATTCCGTTGGTATTTTGTGAAGCGGAGAAGATGGATCCGAACACCCAGTTCCTGAAAGTTATGATGATCGATGAGCCTGCCGTTCTCGACCGGGCGATTGCGCGTATACCGGCAGAGGTGAAGGAAAAGTACACCGTGCTGAAAAGTGCGCCGTACTTCCTTGAAATCCTCGATAAACGGGTTAATAAAGGCACTGGCGTAAAATCACTGGCCGAGGCGCTGGGTATTAAGTCAGAGGAGGTGATGGCGATTGGCGATCAGGAAAACGACATTGCGATGATCGAATACGCCGGTATGGGCGTGGCAATGGACAACGCCATTCCGTCGGTCAAAGAGGTGGCTAACTTTGTGACTAAATCGAACCTTGAAGATGGTGTTGCCTGGGCGATTGAAAAATTTGTGCTGAACCCCGATCACTCATCCGGCCATTTTCCCGCCCGATAAGGCATAGTCGCCATCGGGCAAATACGCGCTTAACGACCCGCACTTGCTGCGGGTTTTTTTATATCTTTTCGTTTACGTCTTATAACGTCCCCATAACCAATTGTCGTTTTTGTGATCTAAATTGTAGTACAACATAGTTGTGTTGTACTACATTGATGGCATGGTAACGACGGTTGATATCACGCTAGTACTACAAAATTGCGGCGTAATTCAGCTATCGCGGTAAAGTAAGAGAGTTCACATCGAGCACAAGGACTCTCTATGACTCTCAATAAAACCGATCGCATCGTTATCACGCTGGGCAAACAGATTGTCAGCGGTAAATACGTACCCGGTTCGGCGCTGCCAGCGGAAGCGGATCTGTGCGAGGAGTTTGAAACGTCTCGCAACATCATTCGCGAAGTGTTTCGTTCGCTTATGGCGAAGCGGCTAATTGAAATGAAGCGCTATCGCGGCGCGTTTATCGCACCGCGTAACCAGTGGAATTATCTCGATACCGACGTGCTGCAATGGGTGCTGGAAAACGACTACGACCCGAGGCTTATCAGCGCGATGAGCGAAATACGAAACCTGGTGGAGCCAGCAATAGCACGCTGGGCGGCGGAACGGGCAACATCAAGCGATCTGGCTGAAATTGAGTCGGCGCTAAACGACATGATTGCCAACAACCAGGACCGGGAAGCGTTTAACGAGGCGGATATTCGCTATCACGAAGCAGTGTTGCAGTCGGTGCATAACCCGGTGCTGCAACAGTTAAATGTAGCGATCAGCTCGCTACAGCGAGCGGTATTTGAACGGACCTGGATGGGCGATGCGGCCAACATGCCGAAAACGCTCCAGGAACATAAGGCGCTATTCGATGCGATACGGCATCAGGATGGCGATGCGGCAGAGCAGGCGGCATTAACCATGATCGCCAGCTCGACACGAAGGTTAAAGGAAATCACATGACAGCTCGCTACATCGCAATTGACTGGGGATCGACCAATCTGCGCGCCTGGCTTTACCAGGGCGACAAATGCCTGGAGAGCAGGCAATCAGAAGCAGGCATTACACGCCTGAACGGTAAATCTCCTGACGCGGTGTTAGCAGAAGTCACAACACACTGGCGCGACAGCGCCACCCCCGTGGTAATGGCGGGCATGATCGGCAGTAACGTAGGCTGGCAAAATGCGCCTTATCTGCCGGTTCCCGCCCTGTTCTCCGCTATTGGCGAACAGTTAACCGCCGTTGGCGACAACATCTGGATCATCCCCGGATTGTGTGTCTCACGCGAGGATAACCACAACGTGATGCGCGGCGAAGAGACGCAACTGCTTGGCGCCCGCGAACTTTCTCCTTCTTCTGTCTATGTCATGCCCGGCACGCATTGCAAATGGGTACAGACTGATACGAAACAAATTCATGATTTTCGTACTGTGATGACAGGCGAACTCCATCACTTGTTGCTGCGTCACTCGCTGGTCGGGGCTGGTTTGCCGGAACAGGAAGCTTCTGGCGACGCCTATGCCGCGGGGCTGGAGCGCGGTCTTAATTCTCCTGCCGTCCTGCCTTCTCTTTTTGAGGTTCGCGCCTCACACGTGTTGGGGCATCTTGCGCGTGAGCAGGTCAGCGACTTCCTCTCCGGCCTGTTGATTGGCGCGGAAGTCGCCAGCATGAGCGAATCCTTCGCGGCGCAACAGGCTATCACTCTCGTCGCTGGACCCGCGCTGATCTTACGTTACCAACAGGCGTTTCGTGCTATTGGGCGTGATGTTTCAACCGTGGATGGCGATATGGCATTTCAGGCTGGAATAAGGAGCATCGCTCATGCAGTGGCAAACTAATCTCCCTCTCATCGCTATCTTACGCGGTATTACGCCCGATGATGCCCTGGCGCACGTTGGCGCGGTGGTGGATGCGGGATTTGACGCTATAGAAATTCCGCTTAACTCCCCACAGTGGGAAAAAAGCATTTCTTCCGTGGTGAAGGCGTATGGCGGCAGGGCGCTTATTGGCGCTGGTACCGTACTGAAACCGGAACAGGTAGACCAGCTTGCCGGGATGGGCTGCAAGCTGGTCGTCACGCCAAATATCCAACCGGAGGTGATCCGCCGGGCAGTGAGCTATGGCATGACCGTGTGTCCGGGCTGCGCCACGGCAACAGAAGCCTTTGCTGCGCTGGATGCAGGCGCACAGGCGTTAAAAATTTTCCCATCATCGGCGTTTGGTCCGGGCTACATCAGCGCGCTGAAAGCGGTACTTCCGCCGGATGTTCCGCTATTTGCCGTCGGCGGCGTGACGCCGGAAAACCTGGCGCAATGGATTAAAGCCGGCTGTGTGGGCGCGGGACTGGGTAGCGATCTCTATCGCGCCGGGCAATCCGTTGAACGCACCGCGCAGCAGGCTGCGGCATTTGTTAATGCGTATCGAGAGGCAGTGAAATGAAAATAACTCACATCACCACGTACCGTTTACCTCCACGTTGGATGTTCCTGAAAATCGAAACGGATGAAGGCGTGGTTGGCTGGGGAGAGCCGGTCATTGAAGGTCGGGCACGTACTGTTGAGGCGGCAGTACATGAGTTTGCCGACTACCTGATAGGGAAAGATCCGGCGCGTATCAACGACCTGTGGCAGGTAATGTACCGGGCCGGTTTTTATCGCGGCGGCCCGATTATGATGAGCGCCATCGCCGGTATTGACCAGGCATTGTGGGATATCAAAGGCAAGGTGTTGAATGCGCCGGTCTGGCAGCTCATGGGCGGCCTGGTGCGCGACAAAATCAAGGCCTATAGCTGGGTGGGCGGCGATCGTCCGGCAGACGTCATTGACGGTATTGAAAAATTGCGCGGTATTGGTTTTGACACCTTCAAGCTGAACGGCTGTGAAGAGATGGGCGTGATTGATAACTCCCGTGCGGTGGATGCGGCGGTCAATACCGTGGCGCAAATCCGCGAAGCTTTCGGCAGTGAAATTGAGTTTGGGCTCGATTTCCACGGTCGCGTTAGCGCGCCGATGGCGAAGGTGCTGATTAAAGAACTGGAACCCTATCGTCCGCTGTTTATTGAAGAGCCGGTGCTGGCGGAACAGGCGGAATATTATCCGCGCCTGGCAGCGCAAACGCATATTCCGATTGCCGCAGGCGAACGTATGTTCTCGCGTTTTGAATTTAAACGCGTGCTGGACGCGGGCGGGTTGGCGATTCTACAGCCGGATTTATCCCACTCGGGCGGCATTACCGAATGCTATAAAATCGCCGGAATGGCGGAAGCATATGATGTGGCGCTGGCGCCGCATTGCCCGCTGGGTCCAATCGCCCTGGCTGCCTGCCTGCATATCGATTTTGTTTCGCGCAACGCGGTATTCCAGGAGCAGAGCATGGGCATTCACTATAACAAGGGCGCGGAGCTGCTCGACTTTGTGAAAAACAAAGAAGACTTCAGCATGGACGGCGGCTTCTTTAAACCCTTAACCAAACCGGGTCTTGGCGTAGACATTGACGAGGCCAGGGTGATTGAACTTAGCAAAAGCGCGCCGGACTGGCGTAATCCGTTGTGGCGGCACGCTGACGGATCGGTAGCCGAGTGGTGATCGCCACGCTGTAGGCTCAACAAACGTCGCCCTCCGGGCAACCCAATTTAAATATAAAAACACACCCTCTGTAATTTACAGGGCATGGTGAGCGGCCTCGCTATGCCCAGAATCTGGAGACAGATGACGATGGATATTTCAGTTACAGCAGCACAGCCGGGGCGTCGTCGCTATCTGACGCTGGTGATGATCTTTATTACCGTGGTGATTTGCTACGTCGATCGCGCCAACCTTGCCGTGGCTTCCATGCATATTCAAAAAGAATTCGGCATTACCAAAGCGGAAATGGGCTATGTCTTCTCCGCTTTTGCCTGGCTCTATACGTTATGCCAGATCCCTGGCGGCTGGTTTCTCGACCGTATTGGGTCCCGGCTGACCTATTTTATCGCCATCTTCGGCTGGTCAGTCGCGACGCTATTGCAGGGGTTTGCGACGGGACTATTGTCGCTTATTGGCCTGCGCGCTATTACCGGGATTTTCGAGGCACCAGCCTTTCCGGCAAATAACCGGATGGTCACTAGCTGGTTTCCGGAGCATGAGCGCGCATCCGCAGTCGGGTTCTACACCTCCGGACAGTTCGTCGGACTGGCATTCCTTACGCCGCTGCTGATCTGGATTCAGGAAATGCTGAGCTGGCACTGGGTCTTTATCGTCACCGGCGGTATCGGGATTATCTGGTCATTGGTCTGGTTTAAGGTTTATCAACCGCCGCGTTTGACGAAAAGCCTTAGCCAGGCGGAGCTGGAGTATATTCGCGATGGCGGCGGTCTGGTGGATGGCGATGCGCCAGCGAAAAAAGAGGCCCGCCAGCCGTTGACGAAAGCCGACTGGAAACTGGTGTTCCATCGTAAGCTGGTGGGCGTCTACCTCGGTCAGTTCGCCGTAAACTCTACGCTATGGTTCTTTCTGACCTGGTTCCCTAATTATCTGACCCAGGAAAAAGGCATTACCGCGCTAAAAGCGGGCTTTATGACGACCGTACCGTTCCTGGCTGCCTTTTTTGGCGTACTGCTCTCCGGCTGGCTGGCGGATAAACTGGTGAAAAAAGGCTTCTCGCTGGGCGTGGCGCGCAAAACGCCGATTATTTGCGGTTTGCTCATCTCCACGTGCATTATGGGCGCTAACTACACTAACGATCCGTTGTGGATTATGGCATTGATGGCGATAGCTTTCTTCGGCAATGGATTTGCGTCCATTACCTGGTCGTTAATCTCTTCCCTTGCGCCGATGCGGTTGATTGGCCTTACCGGCGGTATGTTTAACTTTATCGGTGGGTTGGGCGGGATTAGCGTACCGTTAGTGATTGGTTATCTGGCGCAAAGCTACGGTTTTGCTCCGGCGCTGGTCTATATCTCCGTTGTGGCCCTGCTGGGTGCGCTGTCTTACATCCTGTTAGTGGGCGATGTGAAACGCGTCGGATAAGTTGGCCGTGGCGAGCCGGAGGCTATTATGGCGAAGGATGACCGGCTATCCATGCGTCGAGCGCCGTCACTCCCTGCGTCACGATAGTTTTAATATCTATATCGCTAAGCGGTTGCAATTCCAGCTCCCGACAGGCTTCGGTTGCCTGCGTCATCCCCAGGCTGGCGCAGCCGCTTTTTAATTTATGCGCCAGCCGCTTAATGTTAACGTCGTCATTCATGGCGCGCGCCGCCTCGATCTCCTCGACTAAAGGCAGCGCGCTGTCTTTGAATAACGCGACCCATTGCCGGAGTTTTTCCGGGCCGACAGACGCCATATCGCCGGCAAGCTGATGTTCATTCAGCATCGCCCGCGCGTTGTGAGATTTGCCCTGTAAATAGTGCGCTATCATGCGGTAAAGCTCCTCGCGGGGAACGGGCTTTTGAATAATCCCGCAGAAAAGACCGGCGGTACGCTGACGAAGATTATCGTCTATCACATGCGCGCTAAAACCAATGCGTTTCATGGCGGGATACTGACTCATCAACTGCTGCGCCAGGGTTAAGCCGTCATAATCCGGTAAATCAAAATCCACCAGCGCCACATCAAAGGACTCGCCTTCGGCTAAACAGCGTAGCGCGTCATTCGCGCTTTCAGCTACTGAGACCTTCACCCCTTTACCCGTGAGCATTTCAGCGGTAATACGCTGCGTCAGCATATTATCTTCAATCAGCAACAGGCGTAGTCCGTTAAGATTTATCGGTTCTCTGAACGCATTTTTGCTTGCGGGTTTGGGGTGGCGAACCGGCAGTTGTAAACGAAAACAACTGCCAACATGAAGCGTACTGGTGACGGTTAGCGTCCCGCCCATCGCTTCTGCCAGGCTGGCGCTGATAGCCAGCCCCAGGCCCGTCCCGCCCCGGCGTCCTGTCGCCTGCACAAACGGTTTGAAAATAGCCGTCAGCTTCGCTTCAGGGATACCGCACCCGGTATCTTCAACCTCAATAAACCAGCTCTGATCGTCGCAAAACGTGCGTAGCACTATGCTGCCGCGATCGGTAAATTTCGCCGCATTACTTAAAAGATTAATCACAATTTGACGTATCCGGCGCGGATCGCCTTGTAGCGTGGAGGGGAGTTGCTCGCTAAAGTCGGCGATGAGCGCCACCTGCACGCGGCTGTGCATTAAATGCAGCGCGCTATTCAACAATTGTCGCGGTTCAAACGGTTCCTCGCTAATAGAAACGTTGGTACCGCCTACTTCAATCGCCGAGTAATCAAGAATATCGTTAAGAATCGCCAGTAGCGATTCGCCTGAATCATTAATGGCCTGTAAGTCGTCGCGGTAGTTTGCCATGAGCGGTTTATCGGCCAGCAATTGTACCGTACCGAGAATGCCGTAAAGCGGCGTGCGAATTTCATGGCTCATGGCGGCAAGGAACGTCGATTTCGCCTCGTTGGCCTTTTCCGCTTCGGCGCGCGCCTGCCGGTGTTCCAGCACCAGCGCATGAAGCTCCGCCGTTTGCGATTGCACCTGTTCCGCCAAATCCTCACGATGGCGGTTTAATTTGCGCACGTTGGCGCGAAACGCTTCCATCAGACGGCTGATGGTATCCAGTTCGCTGACGCCAGCCGCCTCCGGAAACGGTGAGTCAATATCGCCCTCCAGTAGCCGCTGTAAGGCCTGCGTTTGTTGCGCCAGCGGGCGGGATACAGAACGGTAAACCACTCGCCAAAGAATAAAACTTAATGAGCACAGCGCCAGAATGCCTAAGATCACTAACCCTATTTGCCCACGCTGACTGGCGTGTGTAAGACGCGCTAACCCAGCCTCGTTTCGTTTTTCGATGGCGTTCACCAACTGCGACACTTCCGTACTGAAGCGGGTAAACTGAAAGAGGTTATTGGCCATAAGCGTTTGAAGCTGGTCGCGGATGGCGTTTTCCTTACGAAACAGGGTAACCAGTGTGGTGTACTGGTTTATTTTCTCCAGCGCGTCGGCGATTTGGGCGCGAACGGTAGGATCTTCTATACGCTGCTGGCGGCGGGATAAAATTTTAACCAACTGATTAAGTTTTTCATCGGTGTCCTCGGCATCGCTCAGCCCTTGCGCGTCTTTTAAGGTCACAATGAGTTGCTTAAACCGCAGGGCATTGACCCGCAACTCATTCATCTGATTCACATACTCAAGGTCGATATCAATCAGCCGGTCAAGCGCGCGTTCAGCCTGATCCCCTTTACCGCTTTCGATAAGATCGTAAATACCGGCCTGGGTGGCGCCCGCAGATGTTGCGGCATTATTGGCCTGGCCGTGAGCCTGGGCGGCAATGCTTTCCGCCGCCTCCGCAATCTGGTGGCTTAACTGCTGTTGCTGTGCGCGCAGCGTGAGAATTTCACCGACCAGCGTTCCCTGTTGCCCAAGCGTTTGCGCAATCTCTTTTTCTTGCCGGGCGATGGCCGAGGTATTAAATCCCTGCTCGCTTAATGCCTGCAAAAGATGGTTAATTTTAAGGCTTTGCGCTTTCAGCATCTTCCCCTGCGCCAGCCAAACGCCCTCACTGTCGGCATTGGTCAGATTTTGCGCGGAAAAGAGCTCGTAAGCGCTGGCTTCGCTTAACTGCCTGGCCATATTCATCGTGGGGAGCAGCGCTTGCGTATTGGTTTGCTCCACCTGACTAATGACGCGCAGGCTTATCCAGCCGATCACGGTGCTGAGCAGGGTGAGTGCCGCCATCAGGGCGAAGGCCAGCCATAATCTGCGGGTCAGTGAAGGCGTTGACATTTATGCGCCGCGGGTGAAATGGGTTGAGTTGCCGCCGAAAAAACCATTAGGATAAAACCTTGTTGCTGGTGGGGCTATCATGCGCGCGCTTATTTCGTTCTTTTTTTTGATAATCATCGTCTTGAATGTAGAAACGGCGTCAGCCGAAACCGGACTGCTACACTGGACGCGCGCCGATCGGGCGATTCCCTGGCGGCAAACGTCAGTCAATGCGAGTAAACCCTGGAAACTGTGCGCATTATACCCCAGCCTGAAAGATTCTTACTGGTTGTCCGTCAACTACGGGATGCAAAAAGCGGCCAAATTGTATGGCGTTGATTTAAAAGTGCTGGAAGCGAATGGCTATCGGCAACTGGCGACGCAACAACAGCAAATGATGCAGTGCCGGGAGTGGGGTGCCGACGCTATTCTGCTTGGCAGCAGTACCGATCGTTTCCCGGAGCTGGAACGGTATGCCGGTAATGTGCCGGTTATTGAACTGGTGAACATGATTCACGATGCCAGCGTCGCAACCCGCGTCGGTCTGCCGTGGTTTCAGATGGGGTATCTGCCGGGACGTTTCCTGGTGCAGTGGAGCAAAGGAAAAGCGCTTAACGTTTTACTCTTCCCGGGGCCGGAAGAAGCCGGCGGCAGTCAGGAGATGGTGGCGGGTTTTCGTCAGGCAATTAAAGGCAGCGCCATCAACATTGTGGATATCGCCTGGGGCGATAACGACATTGAAGTGCAGCGAAACTTACTCCAGGAAATGCTGGAGCGTCATCCGGACGCCAATGTGGTCGCCGGATCGGCGATAGCGGCGGAGGCGGCGATGGGCGAAGGGCGAAATTTGACGACTCCGCTCACGATCGTCTCATTTTATCTGACGCATCAGGTTTATCGCGGTTTAAAACGCGGCCATATCCTGATGGCGCTCAGCGATCAGATGGCCTGGCAGGGAGAATTAGCGATAACGCAGTCGATTAAGGTCTTACAGGGGCAGCCGGTGCCTGAAAATATCAGCCCGCCGGTACTTATTTTGACGCATAACAACGCCGACAGCGCGCGCGTTCGCCGTTCGCTATCGCCTCCGGGATTTCGGCCCGTCTATCTGTATCAATACACCTCCGAGGCTAAAAAGTAGCCTTCGCCATGCTGTGTGACCAGCAGTTCCGGCGTAATTTTATGGCGTAAGCGGCGAACCAGGACATCAATCGTGCGGAGATCCGGGGTCTCTACGCGGCGGGCGGAAAGCATTCGCAGCAGGCGTTCGCGATGCAGCACTTTGCCTGGGTTGGTCACAAAGGCCAGCAGTAGCTCGTACTCCGCGCGCGTAAGCTTAATGGCTTCACCGTTGTGCTCCAGCGTGTGATTCATCACGTTCAGGCAGTAACCGGAAAACATATAGCAGTTTTCACTGGCATTTTGCGGCGTGGGGCGGGCCAGATCGATGCGCCACAAAAGATTTTTTACCCGCACTACCAGCTCGCGCAGTTCCAGCGGCTTGGTGACGTAGTCGTCCGCGCCCATCTCCAGCCCGACGATGCGGTCGATTTGGTCGCAACGCCCCGTCACCAGAATAATGCCCACCGTGGAACGTTCGCGTAGCGCCCTGGTCAGCATCAACCCGTTTTCATCGGGGAGGTTGATATCCAGCAGGATCAGCGAAACGTGCTCATGCTCCATGATGTCACGCAGGCCCGCGCCGCTGTCGGTCACCGAAACGCGATACCCCTCCTGCTCAAAATAGGCCTGTAATCTGGCCTGAGTAACAGGTTCATCCTCAACAATAACAATGTGATGTGACATCCTGCGCGCGGTCTCTTTCTGTTCATATCTGTTCATATATTGCCGTATCCCGTTCATCCTGACCAGTGACGCTGTTCATATTTGCGGAATAAGATCTGCGCATTAAACCATATAATTACAGGGGCTATTATGCGAAAACTCTGGAGAGCGCTACTCAGGCCAAGCGCCCGTTGGTCGATACTGGCGCTGGTCATTGTCGGGATTGTGATCGGCGTTGCGCTGATCGTGTTACCTCACGTCGGTATCAAACTGACCAGTACGACAGAGTTTTGCGTCAGCTGCCATAGTATGCAGCCGGTGTATCAGGAATATAAACAGTCCGTACATTTCCAGAATGCTTCCGGCGTACGCGCGGAATGCCACGATTGCCATATCCCCCCTGATATTCCAGGCATGGTGAAACGTAAGCTGGAAGCCAGCAACGATCTTTACCAGACATTTATCGCCCACTCGATTGATACCCCGGAAAAATTTGAAGCCAAACGCGCCGAGCTTGCCGAGCGTGAATGGGCGCGCATGAAAGAGAATAACTCCGCGACCTGTCGTTCCTGCCATAACTACGATGCGATGGATCACGCGAAACAGAACCCGGAAGCGGCGCGGCAAATGAAAATCGCCGCGAAAGAAAATCAATCCTGCATCGACTGTCATAAAGGGATTGCCCACCAGCTACCGGATATGAGCAGCGGTTTCCGCAAACAGTTTGATGAACTGCGCGCCAGCGCCAGTACGCATAATGACGGCGATACGCTCTATTCGCTGGATATCAAGCCGATTTACGCCGCTAAAGGCGATAAAGAACCGGCAGGTTCGCTGTTACCTGCTTCTGAAGTGAAAGTCCTTAAACGGGACGGTGACTGGCTGCAAGTGCAAATCGAAGGCTGGACGGAGACGGACGGTCGCCAGCGCGTGCTGACGCAGTTGCCCGGTAAACGTATTTTTGTCGCCTCGATTCGCGGCGATGTGCAACAGCATGTGAAAACGCTGGAAGAGACCACCGTCGCGGCGACCAATACTCAGTGGAGCAAATTACAGGCAACTGCGTGGATGCAAAAAGGCGACATGGTAAATGACATTAAACCGATTTGGGCCTATGCCGACTCCCTCTATAACGGCACCTGTAATCAGTGTCACGGCGCGCCGGACAAAGCGCACTTTGACGCTAACGGCTGGATCGGCACGCTCAACGGCATGATCGGTTTCACCAGTCTGGATAAGCGTGAAGAACGTACCTTGTTGAAATATCTCCAGATGAATGCGTCTGATACCACCAACACGCCGCACAGCGATAAGGGAGAACACAATGAAAAATAAGGACACGCTACACGTCTCTCGTCGACGTTTTCTGGCGCAGCTTGGCGGTTTGACGGTGGCAGGAATGCTGGGGCCGTCACTGCTGACGCCCCGTAGCGCCCGCGCAGCGGATGCCGTTGCGCCAGGCGCCGCGACGAAAGAGGGTATCCTTACCGGCTCTCACTGGGGGGCGATTCGCGCCACGGTGGTTGACGGTCGATTTGTGGCGGCAAAACCGTTTGAACAGGATAAATACCCGTCCAAAATGATCGCCGGTCTGCCCGATCACGTCCACAACGCGGCGCGTATTCGCTATCCGATGGTGCGCGTCGACTGGATGCGCAAAGGTCATCAAAGCGACACCTCGCAGCGCGGTGATAATCGTTTTGTGCGCGTCTCCTGGGATGAAGCGCTGGATCTGTTCTATCAGGAACTGGAGCGGGTGCAAAAAACCTACGGGCCGAGCGCGTTACTGACGGCGAGCGGCTGGCAATCTACCGGCATGTTCCATAACGCCTCCGGGATGCTGGCGCGCGCGATTGCGCTACATGGCAATAGCATCAGCACGGGAGGGGACTATTCGACCGGCGCGGCGCAGGTGATTCTGCCTCGCGTGGTGGGTTCAATGGAAGTGTACGAGCAGCAAACGTCATGGCCTCTGGTTTTACAGAACAGTAAAACGATTGTGCTATGGGGTTCTGATATGGTGAAAAACCAGCAGGCAAACTGGTGGTGCCCGGATCACGATGTCTATCAGTACTATGAACAATTAAAAGAGAAGGTTGCCAGCGGCGCTATCTCGGTCATCAGCATCGACCCGGTCGTCACCTCCACGCACGATTATCTGGGGCGCGATAAGGTCAAACATATCGCCATTAACCCGCAGACGGATGTCCCGTTACAACTGGCGCTGGCGCATACCCTGTACAGCGAGAAACTGTACGATAAAAATTTCCTCGATAACTACTGCGTCGGTTTTGACCAGTTCCTCCCCTATTTGCTGGGCGAGAAAGATGGACAGCCCAAAGATGCTGCCTGGGCGGAAAAACTGTGCGGTATTGACGCCGACACCATCCGCGCGTTGGCGCGGCAGATGGCGGGCGACAGAACGCAAATCATCGCTGGCTGGTGCGTACAACGTATGCAGCATGGCGAACAGTGGTCATGGATGGTCGTCGTGCTGGCGGCAATGCTGGGACAGATTGGTTTACCGGGCGGCGGCTTTGGTTTTGGCTGGCACTACAACGGCGCCGGGACGCCTGGCCGTAAAGGGATCATTTTAAGCGGCTTTTCCGGTTCGACGACCGTTCCGCCAGTGCACGACAGCACGGATTACAAAGGCTACAGCAGCACCATTCCTATTGCGCGTTTTATGGATGCCATTCTTGAACCGGGCAAGATCATTAACTGGAACGGCAAATCGGTTAAATTACCGCCGCTGAAGATGTGCGTGTTCGCCGGGACTAACCCGTTCCACCGACACCAACAAATTAACCGCATAATTGAAGGGTGGCGCAAGCTGGAAACGGTCATCGCTATTGATAACCAGTGGACGTCGACCTGCCGCTTTGCGGATATCGTTTTGCCGGCTACCACCCAATTTGAGCGTAACGACCTCGATCAGTTCGGCAATCACTCTAACCGCGGGATTATCGCCATGAAACAGGTGGTGTCGCCGCAGTTTGAAGCGCGTAACGACTTTGATATTTTCCGCGATCTCTGCCGACGCTTTAACCGTGAAGCGGCATTCACGGAAGGCCTTGATGAAATGGGCTGGCTGAAACGCATCTGGCAGGAAGGGAGCCAGCAGGGAAAAGGTCGCGGTATCCACTTACCGACTTTCGAGGTGTTCTGGAATCAACAGGAGTACATCGAGTTTGATCATCCGCAGATGTTTGTGCGCCATCAGGCTTTCCGTGAAGATCCGGACCTGGAGCCGTTGGGCACGCCAAGCGGTTTGATCGAGATTTACTCCAAAACGATCGCCGACATGCAATACGACGATTGTCAGGGCCATCCCATGTGGTTCGAAAAAATCGAACGCTCGCATGGCGGGCCGGGATCGCAGCGCTGGCCGTTGCACTTACAATCCGTCCACCCTGATTTCCGTCTGCATTCCCAACTGTGCGAGTCGGAAACGCTGCGTCAGCAATATGCCGTTGGCGGCAAGGAGCCGGTCTTTATTAACCCACAGGATGCCAGCGCGCGCGGGATCCGCAACGGTGACATCGTGCGGGTATTCAATGCACGCGGGCAGGTACTGGCGGGGGCGGTAGTTTCCGATCGCTATGCGCCGGGCGTGGCGCGAATTCATGAAGGCGCCTGGTACGATCCTGATAAAGGCGGCGATCTCAACGCGTTATGTAAGTACGGCAACCCTAACGTATTAACGCTGGATATCGGTACATCACAGCTCGCGCAGGCGACCAGCGCGCATACGACGCTGGTGGAAATTGAAAAATATACCGGCCCTATTGATAACGTCACAGCGTTTAACGGTCCGGTCGAGATGGTCGCGCAGTGTGAATATGTACCCGCATCGCAGGGGAATCCGCATGATTAAGCAGCCAGCGCTTGCTCAGGAACAGTACGCCTGCGTATATGCATGGCTGGCGTTACTCTTTTTCCGGGAAGTGGATGATGAAGGGTTAATACAATTACAGTCCGCGGAAATCGCGGACTGGCTGGCGCTGTTAAAGCGTCAGCCTGCGCTGGCGGCGTCGGTGGCGTTACTCGAACAAAAAATTGCCGCGCTTAGCCTGCGCCAGGATGCGCAGCTGGAGCTGGCCGCAGATTTTTGCGGATTGTTCCTGATGACGGATAAAAAATCGGCCTTGCCCTACGCCTCGCAATACCCGCAGCAGGAACCCGGCATGATTAAACATTTATTGCTTGAAGCCGGGATGGAAGTCAACGACGATTTTAAAGAGCCGGCCGACCACCTGGCGATTTATCTGGAATTACTCAGCCATTTACATTTTTCATTGGGTGAATCGTTCCAACAACGGAGAATGAATAAATTACGCCAGAAAACATTGTCGTCATTACTGGAATGGCTTCCGGAATTTACAAATAATTGCCTTAAGCATGATCCCTATGGTTTTTATGCTGCGTTAAGTCAATTATTGTTGGCTATCGTTCGTTTTGATGACGGAAAAGAGGATTTATCCATTGTTGCGGCTGAATAAACCCTGTGACGGGCATCGCAAAATAAATCTTACGATAGTCGGGGGTTATCATATCTATAGGTTTAGCCAATTGTAATTATTGATACCAATCAATATCCATGATGGGTTTGTATTTAGTATTGACGGGCCTCATGAGTAAAAAAATAAAATTTAATTAATCATGCCGCAATACCCCATAAGGATAGTGATATGAAAAAAATTACCCTCTATGCGACAACGGTTATCACCGTTGGGCTGTTATGTTATTTAGGTTTGTCCGGGTATGTATGGTATTACGACAAACAGCGCAGTAAAAAAAGCGATGTGCAGGCCTCGGTTGTGGGTGAAAATAATAAAATACTGGGTTATTTCAGGGAGAAAGGATGTGATTATTGTCATACGCCTTCCGCTGAATTACCTTTTTATTCCTCTTTCCCGGTGGCAAAGCAGCTAATGGATTACGATATCCAGCTCGGCTACAAGTCGTTTAACCTGGAGGCGGTACGGGCCGCCCTGATTGCGGATACGCCGGTGCCGCAAAGCGAACTGAATAAAATTGAATGGGTTATGCAACATCAGACTATGCCGCCAACCCGCTATGTCGCGCTGCACTGGGCGGGGGGCGTCAGCGATAAAGAGCGTACTGACATCCTGAACTGGATAGCCGATCAGCGTGAGCGCAACTATGCCAGCGCCGATACCGACGCCGCGCACCGGAATGAACCCGTTCAGCCTATTCCGCGCAATATTCCCGTCGATGCGAAAAAAGTCGACTTAGGTTTCCGGCTTTATCATGATGAACGTTTATCCGGCGACAGCACAATATCCTGTGCGCATTGTCACGCGTTAAATGCGGGCGGTGTCGATGGCAGAAAAACCTCAATTGGCGTTGGCGGTGCGGTAGGACCAATAAATGCGCCGACGGTATTCAACTCCGTATTTAATATCGAACAATTTTGGGATGGTCGTGCTGCAACCCTGCAGGAGCAAGCAGGCGGACCACCGTTAAATCCTATTGAAATGGCCTCTAAATCCTGGGATGAAATTATTAGCAAGCTTGATAAAGATCCTGTCCTGAAAAAAGATTTCCAGGCGGTTTATCCGCAAGGATTTACCGGGGAAAATATTACTGATGCGATCGCCGAATTTGAAAAAACGTTGATAACGCCGGATTCCGCTTTTGATAAATGGCTACGTGGAGATGAAAATGCGCTGACCGCGCAACAGAAACACGGTTATCAATTATTTAAAGAGAATAAATGTGCAACCTGTCACGGCGGTATCATTTTAGGCGGACGCTCTTTTGAACCATTGGGATTAAAGCGAGACTTTAATTTTGGCGAAATTACCGCAGCGGATATTGGTCGTATGAACGTCACCAAAGAGGTTCGCGATAAATTACGGCAAAAAGTCCCGGGCTTACGCAACGTCGCGTTAACGGCGCCTTATTTCCATCGGGGCGACGTACCGACGCTGGATGGCGCGGTAAAACTGATGCTGCGTTACCAGGTTGGCACCGATCTGCCGCAAAACGATATTGACGATATCGTCGCCTTCCTGGAAAGCCTGACCGGTGTTTATACGCCATATCAACCTGAATATGCGCAATGACAATGATGCTTGAAGCCAGAGATCTGTACTGCGAGCGGGACGAGAGGACGCTGTTTCGCGGGCTGTCGTTCACCGTGGAGGCCGGGGAGTGGGTGCAGGTCACCGGCGGCAACGGCGCGGGAAAAACCACCCTGCTGCGCCTGCTGACCGGGCTGGCGCGCCCGGACGGCGGCGAGGTGTACTGGCAGGGCGAGCCCCTGCGCCGCGTGCGCGACAGCTTCCATTCCGGCCTGCTGTGGATAGGGCACCAGCCGGGGATTAAATCCCGCCTGACGGCGCGGGAGAACCTGCACTTTTTCCACCCCGGCGACGGCGCGCGTCTCCCGGAGGCGCTGGCGCAGGCCGGGCTGGCGGGATTTGAGGACGTGCCGGTCGCCCGGCTCTCGGCCGGGCAGCAGCGCCGGGTGGCGCTGGCCCGCCTGTGGCTGACCCGCGCCGCGCTGTGGGTGCTCGACGAACCGTTCACCGCCATTGACGTTAACGGCGTGGCGCGCCTCACCCGGCGGATGGCGGCGCACACGGCGCAGGGCGGGATGGTCATTCTCACCACCCACCAGCCGCTGCCGGGGGCCGCGGACACCGTCCGCCGCCTGGCGCTGACCGGCGGGGAGGCAGGGCTGTGATGTGGCGTGTCTTCTGTCTCGAACTGCGCGTGGCGTTCCGCCACGGCGCGGACATCGCCGGCCCGCTGTGGTTCTTCCTGATGGTCATCACCCTGTTTCCGTTAAGCGTCGGGCCGCAGCCGCAGCTGCTGGCGCGTATCGCGCCGGGCATCATCCAGGTGGCGGCGCTGCTGGCCTCGCTGCTGGCGCTGGAGCGGCTGTTTCGCGACGACCTGCAGGACGGCAGCCTGGAGCAGCTGATGCTGCTGCCGGTGCCGCTGCCGGCGGTGGTGCTGGCGAAGGTGCTGGCCCACTGGGCGGTGACCGGCCTGCCGCTGATGATGCTCTCCCCGCTGGTGGCGCTGCTGCTGGGGATGGACGTGTACGGCTGGAAAATCATGGCGCTGACGCTGCTGCTCGGCACGCCGGCGCTGGGGTTTCTCGCCGCGCCGGGCGTTGCGCTGACGGCCGGCCTGCGGCGCGGCGGCGTCCTGCTGGGCATTCTGGTGCTGCCGCTGAGTGTCCCGGTGCTGATTTTCGCCGCCGCGGCGATGGACGCGGCATCGATGCATTTACCCGCTGACGGCTATCTGGCGGTGCTGGGGGCGCTGCTGGCGGGCAGCGCGACGTTAAGCCCGTTCGCCACCGCGGCGGCGCTGCGCCTCAGCGTGCAGTAGCGCCCCGGCGCGACGGACATTTTACTGGTTTCAGGAGGTCAGGTGACGACTATGTGGAAAACCCTTCATCAGCTGGCGGCGCCGCCCCGGCTGTATCAGATTTGCGGCAGGCTTGTGCCGTGGCTGGCGGCGGCCGGCATCATCGCGCTGGCCACGGGCTGGGTCCGGGGCTTTGGTTTCGCCCCGGCGGACTACCAGCAGGGGGAGGGCTACCGCATTATGTACCTGCATGTCCCGGCGGCCATCTGGTCGATGGGTATCTATGCGGCGATGGCGGTGGCGGCGTTTACCGGGCTGGTCTGGCAGATGAAAATGGCCAGCCTTGCCGTCGCGGCGATGGCGCCGGTGGGGGCGGTGTACACCTTCATCGCGCTGGTCACCGGCGCGGCGTGGGGCAAACCGATGTGGGGCACCTGGTGGGTGTGGGACGCGCGCCTGACCTCGGAGCTGGTGCTGCTGTTTCTCTACGCCGGGGTCATCGCCCTGTGGCACGCCTTTGACGACCGTAAAATGGCCGGGCGCGCGGCGGGCATTCTGGTGCTGGTCGGCGTGGTGAACCTGCCTGTCATTCATTACTCCGTTGAGTGGTGGAACACCCTGCACCAGGGCTCGACGCGGATGCAGCAGAGCATCGACCCGGCGATGCGCTCGCCGCTGCGCTGGGCCATCGCCGGCTACCTGCTGCTCTTTATGACGCTGGCGCTGATGCGGATGCGCAACCTGATTTTACTGATGGAAAAACGCCGCCCGTGGGTGAGCGAACTGATACTGAAAAGGGGGCACCGGTGAGTCCGGCATTTTCATCGTGGAGCGATTTTTTCGCCATGGGCGGGTACGCCTTTTTTGTCTGGCTGGCGGTGGCGATGACCGTGGCGCCGCTGGCGCTGCTGGCGCTGCACACGGTGCTGCAGCGCCGGGCCATTCTGCGCGGCGTGGCGCAGCAGCGGGCGCGCGAGGCGCGGATGCGTGCCGCACAGGCGCAACAGGAGGCGGCGTGAACCTGCGACGTAAAAACCGGCTACGGGTGGTCTGCGCGGTGCTGGCGGGCCTGGGGCTGACCACCGCCCTGGTCCTGTACGCGCTGCGCGCGAATATCGACCTGTTCTATACCCCCGGCGAAATCCTCTACGGCAAGCGCGAGACGCAGCAGCTGCCGGCGGTGGGCCAGCGCCTGCGCGTCGGCGGGATGGTGATGCCCGGCAGCGTCAGGCGCGACCCGGACTCGCTGAAGGTGAACTTCAGCCTCTACGACGCCGAAGGGTCGGTGACGGTGAGCTATGAGGGGATACTGCCGGACCTGTTCCGCGAGGGGCAGGGGGTGGTGGTGCAGGGCACCCTGGAGAAGGGCAACCACGTCCTGGCGCACGAGGTGCTGGCCAAGCATGACGAGAACTACACCCCGCCGGAAGTGGAAAAGGCGATGCAGGAAAACCACCGCCGCCTGCAACGCGCTGATAAGGACACCTCATCATGATGCCTGAATACGGCCACGCACTGCTGTGCCTGGCGCTCGGCGTGGCGCTGCTGCTGTCCGTTTACCCGCTGTGGGGCGTGGCGCGCGGCGACGCGCGGATGATGGCGTCGGCCGGGGTGTTCGCCTGGCTGCTGTTCATCTGCGTGGCGGGCGCGTTTTTCGTGCTGGTGCACGCCTTTGTGGTTAACGACTTCACCGTGGCCTATGTCGCCGGCAACTCGAACACGCAGCTGCCGGTGTGGTACCGGGTGGCCGCCACCTGGGGGGCGCACGAGGGCTCGCTGCTGCTGTGGGTGCTGCTGATGAGCGGCTGGACCCTGGCGGTGGCGGTGTTCAGCCGGCCGGTGCCGGCGGATATCGTCGCCCGGGTGCTGGCGGTGATGGGGATGGTCTGCGCCGGTTTTCTGGCGTTCATCCTGT
>NZ_JBGDXS010000015.1:0-72350 GCF_046550535.1 Salmonella sp. SAL04213
AGCTGATAGAAACAGAAGCCACTGGAGCACCTCAAAAACACCATCATACACTAAATCAGTAAGTTGGCAGCATCACCGGTCATCTCTATCTCAATACCCAACTGGGCGATGACAGCTCGCCCACCGATAAACTGATCGTCACCGGCGACACCGCCGGCAGCACCACGCTGCATATCACCAACGTCAATGGCCTGGGCGCACAAACAGTTAACGGTATTGAAGTTATTGAGGTGGGCGGTCAGTCCGACGGTGATTTTAGGCTCTACAAAGGGCATGTTGATATTAACGCCTGGACCTATACGCTGAAACAAGACGGCGGCGACTGGTACTTGCGCTCCGAGTCTGATGACGTGCCGGACGACGGCGGTGATGTTATCCCGCCGGACGACGGCGGCGATGTCACTCCGCCGGACGATGGCGGCGATATCACCCCGCCGGACGACGGCGGCGATATCACCCCGCCTGACGATGGCGGCGATGTCACTCCGCCAGACGATGGCGGCGATATCACTCCGCCTGATGATAGTGGCGATATCACTCCACCTGACGGCGGCGACGTCACGCCCGTGGCGCCGCAGTACCGCGCCGACATTGGCGTTTATCTCGGCAACCAGTGGATGGCGCGCAACCTGCAAATGCAGACCCTCTACGACCGGGAAGGCAGCCAGTACCGTTCCGCCGACGGCAGCGTCTGGATGCGTTTTAAGGCCGGTAAAGCCGAATCGCTGGCGGTTAACGGCAATGTAGATATCGACAGCGACTACTCGCAGTTCCAGCTCGGCGGCGACATCCTGACCTGGAGCGACGGCGCGCAGAGCGTCACCGTTGGCCTGATGGGCAGCTACATCAACGCTAACACCGACAGCACCGGCAACCGGGGGGCGGACGGCAGCCAGTTCTCCGCCAACGGTAGCGTGGACGGCTACAATCTCGGCCTCTACGCCACCTGGTTTGCCGATGCGCAAAGTCATCGCGGGGCTTACATCGACAGTTGGTATCAGTACGGCGTTTACAACAACAGCGTGGATAACGACGGACTCAGCGCCAGCCGTTACGACTCCGCCGCGCACGCTGTCTCGCTGGAAACGGGTTATCGTTATGATATTGCGTTAAGCAACCGCAACACGGTCAGCCTGACACCGCAGGCGCAGGTCACCTGGCAGCGCTACAGCGCCGACACGGTTATTGACGATGGCGGTACCCGCATCAGCGGCCAGAACGATGATAGCTGGACGACGCGCTTAGGCGTGCGTGTGGACGGTAAACTGTACAAAGAGAGCGGCAGGATCCAGCCGTTTATGGAGGTCAACTGGCTGCACGCCAGCGACAATGCCTCGGCTACCTTTGGCGACACGAAGGTATCGCAGGATTTGCCGAACGACCGCGTGGAAGTGAAAGTGGGGATTCAGGCAAACGTCAGCGAACGGCTAAGCGTCTACGCCCAGGCCGCCGGTCAGAAGGGAAAGAACGACTACGGCGACGCCAGCTTTAGCCTGAACATGCGCTATAACTGGTAAGTTGCACACCAGGCATAGTACAACATTTATGCCGGATGGCGGCTACGCCTTATCCGGCCTATAGGGTTATCAATATGTGATAATTCGTAGGCCTGATAAGCGAAGCGCCATCAGGCGTAGGTTGGGTGGAGCGCAACGCAACATTCGGTATCCGGTTCCGCAAGCAGGCAGTGGAACAACTCTCCCAACTGTTTTCGTGACCCGTTTCCCGGATAAATGTTTATTCATCGACTTCAATGGGAAAAATTTGATCTGAAGCGTATTTCTGTCAGCGTTTTTCAGGGCGTCCGATCGCGCTCAGTCCATAATTTCGTGTGACGGCGGCATATAATCTCTTTCCATCAATAACGTGAGTGTCGGCACGGCTTAATGGATTGCTGTTTGGTGGGTTGTAAAAGGAAGTATCGGCGAGGGTACAGTGCAGATAGTCCCCCATCTTATATATTCACTTTTGGTAAATCGGTCATCTGTAAATAGTGTTCTTCACGCAGAATCTGTGGGTCGAACGCCAGCAACTGATTAAGCCGTTCATCTTAAACGTAAATATTATTTGCCTCAAAAATATAATTATCTTTTTTATTATGGGTGGTTATTAACGCAGATAATACCATTTTCTACTTTCGTCATGCTGATAATAAAAGTAAAGCGGAATATAATGCAGGACATCTGCAGAGAATTACCCGAATATAATTGAAAAGGAATTTGTATGCTTAATGGAAAAACATTAATGCTGTTGTTGGGTGGGGTTGTTCTCTCGGGCTGTGGGCCGGAGCCCTCCGACCCGCAGGGAAATAATCCGGCTGAGTTAAAACAGGAGCAGGCTATCCAGAAAGAAAATAGCGCTCAGGCCGGGGATGACACTGTCCAGAAAAGACAAGCCGAGGCCGCCCAACAGGCTGCGAAAAAAGCAGCCGAATATAAAGCGAATGCTGAAGCCAAAGCCCTGGCAGATGCCAAAGCGGCATCTCTGACAACAGCTGAAGCACCGCAATATGAAATGCGGACACGTGCCGCGGCATCAAAAGCGTTCGCTGCACAAGGCGGTAATGTAATGGGGACCGCGCGTTACGAACACTACGATGAAAATCCGATTAAACAGGTAAGTCAGGCGCCGCTCGCCACGTTTAGTCTGGATGTAGACACTGGCAGCTACGCTAACGTGCGGCGCTTTCTGAATCAGGGACAACTGCCGCCGCCGGAAGCCGTGCGGGTAGAAGAGATGCTCAACTATTTTCCCGCGCCTCAGCCCGTTGCGGATAAGCAGGATAACACGAAACCCATTGCGGCCTGTATACCGATGCCATTTGCGGTTAAATACGAACTGGCTCCCTCGCCGTGGAACGCGCAGCGTACGCTATTAAAAGTTGATGTTCAGGCCCGGGACATGCAGACCAGAGATCTACCACCTGCCAACCTGGTTTTTCTCATTGATACTTCCGGCTCTATGCAGCCAGCGGAACGCCTGCCGTTGATCCGGTCGGCGCTAAAACTGTTGGTGAACGATCTGCGTGCGCAGGATAACATCACGATTGTGACCTACGCGGGCGGCACTCACGTCGCGCTGGCGTCTACAGCGGGAAATAACACAACCGCGATTAAAGCGGCAATTGATAATCTGGATGCTTACGGGAGTACCGGTGGTGAAGCGGGATTACGACTAGCCTACGAGCAGGCCGAAAAAGGGTTTATCAAAGGCGGCGTTAACCGCATTTTGTTGACCACCGACGGTGATTTTAACCTCGGTATTACCGATCCCAAAGACATCGAAGCGCTGGTAAAAAAAGAGCGCGAGAAAGGTATTACCTTATCTACGCTGGGCGTCGGCGATGACAATTTCAACGAAGCCATGATGGTGAGAATTGCTGATGTGGGTAACGGCAATTACAGCTACATCGACTCCCTCTCTGAGGCGCAAAAAGTCCTCAAGGATGAGATGCATCAAACGCTGGTCACCGTTGCCAAAGATGTAAAATCGCAAATCGAATTTAATCCGCAGTGGGTGACTGAGTACCGGCAGATTGGTTATGAAAAACGCCAACTGCGCGACGAGGATTTCAATAACGATAAGGTTGATGCCGGTGATATCGGCGCGGGTAAACACGTCACGCTATTCTTTGAACTGACGCTTAACGGGCAGAAAGCCTCGGTGGATAAACTGCGCTACGCTCAGGACAAAGCCGCCTCAAAGCCAACAAAATCAAGCGAGCTGGCGTGGATCAAATTGCGCTGGAAAGCGCCGCAGGGCAGCGAAAGTACATTAGCCGAGTTCCCGGTCGTTATGGGAAAGATGCCGATCTTTGCTGACGCCTCTGAAGATTTTCGTTTCCGCGCGGCGGTAGCGGCTTTCGGGCAAAAACTGCGTGGCTCAGAAACGCTGGCAGATACGAGCTGGCCGCAAATTATTAAATGGGGTGAACAGGCGCGCGGGGAAGATAAACAAGGCTATCGCGCGGAGTTTATTAAACTGGTAAAACTGGCGGAAGGCTTGTCTCACTAAGCGTCAGGGGATGCCTGTACTGTAGGCATCCCCTGTTACGTCAGGCGCTTTTGCGGCTGATCAGTGGTCCCTGGCTGTTTGTTGCTGCGCGCTCCAGCACTTCCTGAATGACCGAAGAGAGTTCGTTAATCTCAAACTTGGCCACGTAGCCGTCGGCCTGCACTTTACGTATATGATCTTCGTTGGCGCTGCCGGAAAGGGAAGAGTGAATAACGACCGGGATCTTTTTCAGCCGTTCATCGGTTTTAATTTTACGCGTTAACGTAAAGCCATCCATCTCCGGCATCTCAAGATCTGTCAGGACCAGCGCGATTTTCTCGCTAATTGGCTTACCTTCGGCCTCCGCTTCCTGCGCCAGTTGCTGGATTCTCTCCCATGCATCCTTGCCGGTCACATGCATCTGATGCGGAATTCCCATCGCGTTCAGCCCTTTTTCCAGCATCGCGCGGGCGACTTTGGAGTCTTCCGCCACAATGGCTACCGCGCCAGGGGTAATATAAAATTTATTGGTCTTCAGATTGGTGGCGCGCAGATCGTGGCTGGAGGGGACAATATCATAAAGAATCTGCTCAACGTCGAGCACCAGCGCCAGGTTGTTGGTTTCTTTGTTGTCATCCAGGCAGGCAATACTGGTGATGTAGCGACCGTTGACGGCTTTCTCGGCGGTATGCACCTGTTGCCAGTCAAGACGCATAATATTTTCCACCGACTCGACGGCAAATGCCTGTACGCTGCGCGCATATTCGGTGATCAGCAAAATATTCAGCCCGGTTTCCGGCTTGCAGCCCGCTACCGCTGGTAAATCAATTACCGGAATGACCTGATCCCGAATATTGACCATGCCCAATAGCGGCGCTTTCATGCCTGCCGGGCGCGTAAAGGCGGGCATTGGTACGATTTCGCGCAGCTTAAATACATTGATGCCGAACAGCTCTGACTTCTGTTCATGCAGCGATGTACCAAGACGGAATAACAGCAGTTCAAAACGGTTGGACAGGGTTAAATTGGCCCTGTCATCAATATCTTTCTGAAAATTGTCCATCCTAACCTCATTATGAAAGCCTGCCTTTTTTAGTGTTATCGGCAATGAGGACAAAAAATGGAGCGCTAAACCGGGAAAACAGAAAAATCGTAAGCCAGCTCCGTCGCCGGGAAAATAGCGCGGCATTCCGCCAGTAAGCGCTGACAGCCTTTATCGTCATAGCGTGAGCTAATATGGGTCATGATCAGCCGACCGACGGCAGCTTCCCGCGCCAGCGTCGCGGTTTGACGGGTGGAGCTGTGTCCGCGAGCGTTGGCTTTCTCCTCCATTGACGCATCCAGCGTGGTTTCATGGACCATCACATCCACGCCTTGCGCCAGCGCGAGGGCGGCCTCGCAGGGCGCGGTATCGCCGAAAATCGCCACTGATTTCCCGGCCACGGCGGGAGCAAGGTAGTCGGCGCCATTGATCTGCCTTCCATCGGCAAGCGTGACGGTTTTTCCTGCCTTCAACGCCTGAAACAGCGGGCCGGGCGTAACGCCTGCGGCTTTTAACGCCCTGGCATTCAGCGCGCCAGGCTTGTCATGTTCAACAACACGATATCCGTAGCACTCCAGTGGATGCTCCAGCCTGAACGCGGTCACTTTACGCAGACCGTCGTCAAGAATATCGCCTGCGCTAATTTCTTCAATTTGCAACGGAAAATCGGTCCATGAACCGCTAAGGCGCAGTGTGGTTGCAATAAACTCACGCACGCCTTGAGGCCCGTATACGGTTAGCGGATGGGGATTCCCCGCCATCGACCGGCTGCATAGCAGACCCGGCAGGCCAAACAGATGATCGCCGTGAAGATGGCTGATAAAAATGCGCTCAAGCTTACCGGGATGAAACGCGGTATTAAGCATTTGATGCTGTGTCCCTTCGCCGCAATCAAAAAGCCATACTCCCGGCTGCGTTGGATGTTGCAGATGTAATAAAATTGCCGTTACATTGCGTGAGCGCGTGGGAACGCCTGCGGACGTACCTAAAAAAATTAATTCCATCTTGTCCATACACGTTTGGTTATCGTTTAACCCAAGATTACCACAACACAGGAGCGCATCATGATTGACTGGCAGGATCTCCACCATAGCGAACTTACCGTTCCTCAACTTTACGCGTTACTCAAATTGCGCTGCGCAGTCTTTGTGGTAGAACAGCGCTGTCCTTACCTGGATGTGGATGGCGATGATTTAGTCGGCGACAATCGGCATATTCTGGGCTGGCATCAGGATGAGCTGGTGGCGTATGCGAGGATTCTGAAAAGCGATAACGAATCAGACCCGGTTGTCATTGGCCGGGTGATCGTCAGCGATGCCTGGCGAGGGGCGAAACTGGGCCAGCAATTAATGGCGAAAACGCTGGAATCTTGTGGGCGGCACTGGCCGGATAAGCCGCTATATCTGGGGGCGCAGGCGCATCTGCAACCTTTTTATGCGCGGTTTGGTTTTATTCCCGTCACCGATGTTTATGACGAAGACGGCATTCCGCACCGGGGAATGGCGCGGGAGGTTCATCAGGCATAAACCGAAACCGTTGACTATAGTTAGGAGCAGGTGTTAACACAACGGAGAATGAGAATGTCATATCAATTTGGTGAATCACGTGTTGATGATGATCTGACTTTGCTCAGCGAAACGCTGGAAGAGGTTTTACGTTCCTCAGGCGATCCCGCCGATCAAAAATACATTGAGCTGAAAGCCCGCGCGGAACAAGCGCTGGAAGAGGTGAAAAACCGCGTAAGCCATGCGTCGGATAGCTATTATTACCGGGCAAAGCAGGCCGTTTATAAAGCGGATGACTACGTTCATGAAAAACCCTGGCAGGGTATTGGCGTAGGCGCGGCGGTAGGACTGGTACTTGGACTGCTGCTGGCGCGGCGCTAAATCCCCCACTGAACAGAATTGCAACCCTCCCTAAATGAGGTACTGCTTTTTTAGGGCAGTACCCCGTATAATGTGGGGTTTTTAACAGGGAGGGTCCGCGTGCATTCTATTACTACTGCGCTGGAAAATCTGACGCGTCAGCTATCGCAAGAGATACCGGCGACGCCAGGGCTTTGCGTTTTCGATGCGCCTTTCCCTTTAAACGATGCCTTCGATGCATTGAGCTGGCTGGCCAGCCAGTCATCCTTTCCGCAATTCTACTGGCAACAGCGCAATGGCGACGAAGAAGCTGCCGTTCTCGGGGCAATCACCGTTTTTTCATCGCTCGATCTGGCGCAACGGTTTTTACGTCAGCACGCGCAGCCTGATCTGCGTATTTGGGGGCTGAATGCGTTCGAGCCGAAAGAGGGCTACTTATTGCTGCCGCGGCTGGAGTGGCGACGTAGCGGGGGTACGGCGACCTTACGCTTACATCTGCACAGTGACGTTTCGCTACGCGATGATGCGCGCCAGGCGAAAGCGTTTCTCGCTTCTCTGGTCGGCATTAAGCCTGTTCCGGCGCTGCGCCTTTCGCTCACGAGCGAACAACACTGGCCGGACAAAGACGGTTGGGTGAAGCTGATTCAGCAGGCCACCCACACCATTGCGCAAGAGGCGTTTGATAAAGTTGTGCTGGCGCGGGCCACCGACTTACAATTCTCCCGTCCGGTCAATGCCGCCGCGATGATGGCGTCCAGTCGTCGTTTAAATCTCAACTGCTACCACTTTTTTATGGCTTTTTCCGCCGATACCGCCTTTCTGGGATCATCGCCGGAGCGGCTCTGGCGGCGGCGTGAAACGGCGCTGCGTACCGAAGCGCTGGCCGGGACGGTGGCGAACCATCCGGATAACCATAAAGCCTGGCAGCTTGGCGAATGGTTAATGAAAGACGATAAAAACCAGCGAGAAAATATGCTGGTTGTCGAAGACATCTGCCAGCGACTGCAAAACTGCACCCACTCGCTGGATGTGCTGCCGCCGCAGGTGCTCAGACTGCGCAAGGTACAGCATTTGCGCCGCTGTATCTGGACGGCGCTTAATCAGGCGGACGACACGCTCTGCCTGCACCAGTTACAGCCTACCGCAGCGGTCGCCGGGATCCCTCGTGAACCCGCGCGTTATTTTATAGAACAACATGAGCCGTTCGAACGTGAATGGTATGCCGGGTCGGCAGGCTATCTCTCCACGCGGCAAAGTGAGTTTTGCGTGACGTTACGTTCAGCCAAAGTGACGGCCAATGTGGTGCGATTGTATGCCGGCGCGGGAATCGTCCGCGGCTCCGATCCGGAACAGGAATGGCAGGAAATAGATAATAAAGCGGCCGGGTTACGTACCTTATTGCAGATGGATGCGTAATGAGTCACATATTCCCGACCCATATCAATAATCCATTTTTGCAGCTCTTTATACTTAGTCCCAATGATTGATACCGGACAAACTCATGTCAGTAAGTGCATTTAACCGGCGCTGGGCGGCGGTCATCCTGGAAGCCTTAACCCGTCATGGCGTCAGGCATGTTTGTATCGCCCCTGGTTCCCGTTCCACGCCGCTCACGTTGGCGGCGGCAGAGAATCCTGCTTTTATTCACCATACGCACTTTGATGAGCGTGGGCTTGGTCATCTGGCGTTAGGGCTGGCGAAAGTCAGCCAACAGCCGGTTGCCGTTATTGTCACTTCAGGTACCGCCGTGGCGAACCTCTATCCGGCGCTGATTGAGGCGGGTCTGACGGGCGAGAAGCTCATTTTACTTACCGCCGATCGCCCGCCGGAGCTGATTGACTGCGGCGCCAACCAGGCGATCCGTCAGGCGGGGATGTTTGCCTCGCACCCCTCCCAAACTCTGTCGTTGCCGCGTCCCACGCAGGATATTCCGGCGCGCTGGCTGGTGTCGACCATCGACAATGCGCTCGCCATGCTTCATGCGGGCGCGCTGCACATTAACTGTCCTTTTGCCGAACCGCTGTATGGCGATATGAATGACACCGGTCTGGTCTGGCAGCAGCGCCTCGGCGACTGGTGGCAGGATGAAAAACCCTGGCTGCGCGAAGCGCGTCGACTGGAAAGCGACAAACAGCGCGACTGGTTCTTCTGGCGACAAAAACGCGGCGTCGTTGTCGCCGGGCGTATGAGCGCGGAAGAAGGCAAAAAAGTGGCGCAGTGGGCGCAAACTCTGGGATGGCCATTAATTGGCGACGTATTGTCGCAAACCGGGCAGCCGCTGCCGTGCGCCGACCTGTGGCTCGGCAACGCCAAAGCGGTGACCGAACTGCAGCAGGCGCAGATTGTCGTCCAGCTTGGCAGTAGCCTTACCGGAAAACGCTTACTGCAATGGCAGGCAACCTGCGAGCCGGAAGAGTACTGGGTAATCGACAATATTGAAGGTCGTCTGGACCCGGCGCACCATTGTGGACGCAGACTGGTAGCGAAAATCGCCGACTGGCTGGAGATGCATCCGGCGGAAAAACGTAAACCGTGGTGTGTAGAGATCCCGCGTCTGGCGGAACTGGCGTGGCAACGGGTGGTCGCGCAGCGAGACACCTTTGGCGAAGCGCAGCTGGCGCACCGTATCCGCGACTATCTGCCGGAGCAGGGGCAATTGTTCGTGGGCAATAGTCTGGTGGTGCGTCTGATCGACGCGCTGTCGCAGTTGCCGGCTGGCTATCCGGTATACAGCAATCGCGGGGCGAGCGGCATTGACGGCCTGCTTTCCACGGCGGCGGGCGTGCAGCGCGCCAGCGCCAAATCGACGTTGGCTATCGTCGGCGATTTATCCGCGCTGTACGATCTTAACGCGCTGGCGTTACTACGTCAGGTATCCGCGCCGTTTGTGTTGATTGTGGTCAACAATAACGGCGGGCAGATCTTTTCCCTGCTGCCGACGCCGCAAAGTAAGCGTGAGCGCTTTTATTTGATGCCGCAAAACGTCCATTTTGACCATGCGGCTGCCATGTTTAACCTACGCTATCATCGCCCGGAAAACTGGGAAGAACTTGAATCTGCGCTGGCTGGCGCGTGGCGAACCCCGGCGACAACGGTGATTGAGCTGGTGGTAAACGATACGGATGGCGCGCAGACGCTGCAGCAACTTTTGGCTCAGGTAAGCCATCTATGATGTTGCACGCGCAGCACATGCCCGGACAGCCTGGGGCGCCCTCGCTGGTTTTCCTGCACGGTTTTTCTGGCGATTGCCGTGAATGGCAGCCGGTTGGCGAACAGTTTCACGGCTGTTCGCGGCTTTATATTGACTTACCGGGACATGGCGGATCTGCGGCTATTCCGGTCGGCAGATTTGCCGATGTCATCAGATTGCTGCGCGCTACGTTAATTAGTTACAACATACTAAAGTTTTGGTTGGTGGGATACTCTCTTGGCGGCCGGGTGGCGATGATGGCAGCCTGCCAGGGAATACCAGGCCTGTGCGGCCTGGTGGTTGAAGGCGGTCATCCGGGGCTGCAAAATGAACAGGCGCGCGCTGAAAGACGATTGTCCGACGGGCGCTGGGCAGAGCGTTTTCGTCGTGAACCCCTGACTGAGGTTTTTCACGACTGGTATCAGCAGCCGGTGTTCGCCTCGCTGACGGCGCAGCAAAGGCAGGCGCTGACGGCGCTGCGTAGCCAGAATAACGGCGAAACGCTGGCTGCGATGCTGGAGGCGACATCGCTTGCCGCCCAGCCGGATTTACGCGAGGCGCTCAACGCGCTGGCATTTCCGTTTTATTATTTATGTGGCGAACGCGACAGCAAATTCCGCGCCCTGGCGCAGGAAGTGGCGGCGACATGCCATGTCATTCGTAACGCCGGACACAACGCGCATCGGGAAAACCCCGCTGGCGTGGTAGACAGTCTGGCTCAGATTCTGCGTCTCTGACTAAAGGACACACTATGATCTATCCTGATGAAACAATGCTTTACGCACCGGTAGAATGGCACGACTGCTCGGAGGGTTACACCGATATTCGTTATGAAAAATCCACCGACGGTATTGCAAAAATCACCATTAATCGTCCGCAGGTGCGCAATGCATTTCGTCCGTTGACCGTCAAAGAGATGATTCAGGCGCTGGCGGATGCCCGTTACGACGACAACGTGGGCGTGATTATTCTGACCGGCGAAGGCGATAAAGCGTTTTGCGCGGGCGGCGACCAGAAGGTGCGCGGCGATTACGGCGGTTATCAGGATGACTCCGGCGTGCATCACCTGAACGTGCTGGATTTCCAGCGCCAGATTCGTACCTGTCCAAAACCGGTTGTCGCGATGGTCGCGGGTTACTCCATCGGCGGTGGGCATGTGCTGCACATGATGTGCGACCTGACCATCGCGGCGGAAAACGCCATCTTCGGCCAGACCGGTCCGAAAGTCGGCTCCTTTGACGGCGGCTGGGGCGCTTCGTATATGGCGCGTATCGTTGGTCAGAAGAAAGCGCGTGAAATCTGGTTCCTGTGCCGCCAGTACGATGCGCAACAGGCGCTGGATATGGGGCTGGTTAACACCGTCGTTCCGCTGGCGGATCTGGAAAAAGAGACCGTGCGCTGGTGCCGCGAAATGTTGCAAAACAGTCCGATGGCGCTGCGTTGCCTGAAAGCGGCGCTGAATGCCGATTGTGACGGTCAGGCCGGGCTGCAGGAGCTGGCCGGCAACGCTACCATGCTGTTCTACATGACCGAAGAAGGGCAGGAAGGCCGTAACGCCTTTAACCAGAAGCGTCAGCCTGACTTCAGCAAATTCAAACGGAACCCATAATGCGTAGCGCGCAGGTATACCGCTGGCAGATCCCCATGGACGCGGGGGTGGTTCTGCGCGACAGGCGGTTAAAAACTCGCGACGGGCTGTATGTTTGTCTGCGTGACGGCGAGCGTGAGGGATGGGGAGAGATCTCTCCGCTGCCGGGGTTCAGTCAGGAAACGTGGGAAGAGGCGCAGACGGCGCTACTAACATGGGTGAACGACTGGCTTCAGGGGAGCGAGGGATTACCCGAGATGCCTTCGGTCGCGTTTGGCGCAAGCTGCGCGCTGGCGGAACTGACAGGCGTATTGCCGGAGGCGGCGGACTATCGCGCTGCGCCGTTATGCACTGGCGATCCTGACGATTTGGTGCTGCGGCTTGCCGATATGCCCGGCGAGAAAATCGCTAAGGTCAAAGTGGGTCTTTATGAAGCGGTACGCGACGGCATGGTGGTTAATTTGCTGCTGGAGGCGATCCCGGATCTGCATCTGCGTCTGGATGCGAATCGCGCCTGGACGCCGCTAAAAGCCCAACAGTTCGCAAAGTATGTTAATCCGGACTACCGCGCTCGTATCGCCTTTCTCGAAGAACCGTGTAAGACGCGGGATGATTCCCGCGCCTTTACCCGTGAAACCGGCATCGCGATTGCCTGGGACGAAAGTCTGCGCGAAGCGGATTTCACCTTTGAAGCCGAAGAGGGCGTCAGGGCTGTGGTTATCAAACCTACGCTGACCGGATCGCTTGATAAAGTGCGTGAGCAAGTCGCTGCCGCCCATGCGTTGGGACTGACGGCGGTCATCAGCTCTTCGATCGAGTCCAGCCTCGGCCTGACGCAACTGGCGCGGATTGCCGCCTGGTTGACGCCGGGAACGCTGCCCGGACTGGATACCTTGCATCTGATGCAGGCGCAACAGATTCGCCCCTGGCCCGGTAGCGCGTTGCCTTGTCTGAAGCGTGATGAGCTGGAACGACTGTTATGACATTCACGGACTGGCCGTGGCGCCACTGGCGTCAGGTTCGCAGTCAGGCGCCCGCTCTGCGCCTGAACGATGAAGTGCTAAGCTGGCGCGCCCTCTGTGAGCGTATTGATGCGCTGGCGGGCGGGTTTGCCGCGCAGGGCGTACGGGAGGGCGACGGTGTCCTGCTGCGCGCCGGGAATCAGCCGCGCACTCTGTTGGCATGGCTTGCGTTGATGCAGTGCGGCGCGCGGGTTCTGCCCGTCAACCCGCAGTTGCCCCAGACGTTGCTGGAGGCGCTGGTGCCGAAGTTAACGCTGCGTTTTGCGCTGACACTGGAAGGCGAAAATGCGTTTTCCGGATTAACCGCGTTGCAGATACAAAAGAGCACAGCGGCGTATGCTGTGGACTGGCAACCGCAGCGTCTGGTTTCCATGACGCTGACATCGGGTTCCACAGGATTGCCAAAAGCGGCCGTACATACGTGCCAGGCGCATCTTGCCAGCGCGCAGGGGGTGCTTTCGCTAATGCCGTTTGGCCCGCAGGATGACTGGCTGCTATCGCTGCCGCTGTTTCATGTATCCGGGCAGGGTATTATGTGGCGTTGGCTCTTCGCCGGGGCGCGCATGACGGTACGCGATAAGCAACCGCTGGAGCAGATGCTGGCAGGGTGTACTCATGCTTCGCTGGTGCCGACGCAGCTATGGCGGTTGCTGGCGAATCGGGCGGCGGTGACGCTGAAAGCCGTTTTGCTCGGCGGCGCGGTGATTCCGGTTGAACTCACCGACCAGGCCAGCAAACAAGGGATTCGCTGCTGGTGCGGGTATGGGCTCACGGAGTTCGCGTCTACGGTATGCGCCAAAGAGGCCGATGGTTCGGATGATGTTGGCGCGCCGCTTCCCGGCAGAGAGATCAGAATCGTCGATAATGAAGTCTGGCTGCGCGCCGCCAGTATGGCGGAAGGTTACTGGCGTGATGGCAAACTGATCCCGCTGGTTAATGACGAAGGCTGGTTTGCCACGCGCGATCGCGGCGAGCTGAACCACGGCAGGCTAACCATCGCCGGGCGGCTGGACAACCTGTTCTTTAGCGGCGGCGAAGGCATTCAGCCGGAGGAAGTCGAACGCGTTATTAACGCGCATCCGCTGGTGCAACAAGCCTTTGTCGTGCCGGTAGAAGATAAAGAGTTTGGCCATCGTCCCGTTGCGGTTGTGGAGTATGCATCGCAGGCCGGAGACGTGAACCTCGCTGAATGGGTTCGCGATAAGCTGGCGCGTTTTCAACAGCCGGTTCGCTGGTTGACGCTGCCGTCAGAACTGAAAAACGGAGGGATTAAAATATCTCGCCGTGCGCTCCAGCAGTGGGTGTGTAAGATCTGTAAAAATTAATGTTAGGTTAATATACAACCATTCCATCGCTATTGCCGTTTTGTTTATCCGTTGATGTGTAACGTGTTATGAACAATCAGCGTGAAACGGGGGCGCTATGGAATGGTTGGTTAAGAAATCGCATTATGTCAAAAAGAGGGCGTGCCATGTTCTGGTGCTGTGCGATAGCGGCGGTTCGCTAAAAATGATCGCCGAGGCGAATTCCATGATATTACTGAGTCCCGGCGATATCCTGTCGCCTTTACAGGATGCGCAGTATTGTATTAATCGGGAAAAACACCAGACCTTAAAAATCGTTGATGCACGCTGTTATTCCTGCGACGAATGGCAGCGGTTGACGCGCAAGCCATCATGATCTGGCGGGCAGAAAAATCAGCATTACCCCCGCCATAATACACAATACGCCGAGCATCGCTTTTAGGCTGAAGGCGCCTTGCAAACCGGGTAACAACATTGAGGCTACCCAGACAAGCACATAACTGAGACTCAGTAGCGCATAGGCTTTGCTGAGCGCGAGCGTGTGTAATGTTTTATGCCAGCAGAAGACGGAAACCAGATACCCCGCCAAACCGGCGAATAGCGCCAGGGTCGCGGCATTAAGAGCGCCCAGTCCGGAAATAAACGCCAGTGGATGCGCTATCGATGGCAGCCGCATCATGGCGAATCCCAGACTCAACTGGGCGAGGGAGGCAATCGCAACGCTTATCAGTCCCCACATTACGCCCATTATGCCGCACTCCCCAGAATGATAATGCCGCTGATAATCAATGCGACGCCCAACCAGTGGCGGGGCGGAACCTGTTCATGCCAGATTTTCCAGGCCGCCAGCGTGACCCAGACAAAATTCAGACTCAACATCGGGTAAGCAATTCCCACCGGCAGGGTTTGTAGCACCAGCAGCCACAGCACCATCGCTGCGCCCATGCATATCAGCGCCAGGCCCAGCCACAGCATCAGGTGACGGCGGCGTCCGCCCGCCGTCAATGGCCGTGTCGCTTGCTTCTGGCAGAGCTGACCGCCAACGCTGAGCAGACTGGCAAGCACCAGAACGACGCCGATCATTTAGGCCGATACTGAATTAACACCAGACGCCCCTGATAATCAATATTGTCCGCAGGGGGAAGGGAAAGAGCGCTGATGTCTTCATCTTTGGCTATTGAAAGTACTAGCGTAATAATGCCCTCCTGACGATGCTGGTTGAGCCAGGCGTTAAAATCGTCGGCTTTAACGAATTTATCCTGCACATCAGGATAGCTAAGACCATACCTGAGTTCGCCCGCGTGTCCGTAGAGCATAATATCGTCTCGTTTCAGACTCCAGGCCAGCCCGGCGGCGACGCCCACGTTGTCGGCAAGAATATAGCGGCTTGATGCCAAAGGCGCCTGGGTCATTTCGACAAAAAACTGTGGCTGTTTTGACTCCATCACCCTGTCGGGGATGGAAAAGCCGAACAGCAGCGCCAGTCCCAGCGGACAAAACGCGGGTAATAGGTATTTTTGGCTATGACAGAGGCTATACCAGCCCACAAACGCCCAAACAGTAAAGACGCCCCAGACGCAAAACACTTTATAGGTTTCGATATGCGTCCACACCGGCGATTTCAGCGGGCCCCATGAGGAGACGACAAACGCCGCGACGATCCCGATTATCCCGAACACCAGGTTGATCCCGCCGTTGACACGTAGCGCGGCGACGCCTTCTTTTACGTTATGCAGGACGAAGCGCGCCATGAGTATCGCTATCGGTGCGAAACAGGAAAGAACATAGGTGGGCAGTTTCCCTTTCGCAATGCTGAAAAAGAGAAGCGGCATGATCGTCCATCCGAGCAAATAGAATGCGCCTTTTCGCTCGCGCCAGCCTAGTTTAAGCGCGCCAGGCAGTAACCCCAGCCACGGTAAACTTCCCGCGAGCAGTACCGGCAGATAGTACCAGAAAGGGGCTTTATGCTGGGCATCGCTCATGGCGAATCGCTGGATATGCTCCACCCAGAAAAAGTAATGCCAGAAATCGGCTTCGCGTCGCGCAATGGCGATCGCCCAGGGAAGGACAACCACAAAGCAGCTCAAAACCGCCAGCCAGCCGTAAAGCAAAAAGTCCTTCCAGCGTTTCTGGACAATGACCCACGGCAGCACGCTCACTACCGGTACGGCCAGGGCGAGGAAGCCTTTAGTTAATACACCCAGACCGCAGGTTGCGCCCAGTAGCAAAAACATCCCAATCTTGCCCGTTCGGGTCGTGGCCTGCATCCCCTGCCAGAAACAACACATCCCGGCCGTAAGCCAAAGCGCGATCATCGGGTCGAGTACCGCATACGTCCCGATACTGTAAACGGCAAAGAGGGAGAGAAAGATAACGGAGGCAAGCAACGCGGTACGTTTATCCCGCCATAAGCGGAACGTCAGCCACGCCACCAGCGCTGCAGCCAGCAATGTCGTTAAAATAGCGCCAGCCCGCACGCCAAAATTGGTAGCGCCAAAAAGCCACTGACCCAGACTGTTTATCCAGTAACCGGCTATCGGTTTTTCAAAATAACGTAATCCCAGAAAATGCGGCACGATCCAGTCGCCAGACGCCAGCATCTCCCGACTTATTTCGGCATAGCGCGTTTCATCCGGCTGCCAGAGCAGGCGGCTATTGACAGGAATAACATAGTAGAGCGCGATAAATGCGGCGAAAGCCAGATAATAGCGTATCGATTTCATCATGAGGCGCTCGCTGCCTGTTGGCACCCCAGCCAACCTTCACGGCCAGGGATGTGCCCACGTACAATTTGCCCCAACGGCAGAGACTCAGGCGATGTCGGCAGCAGTTCGCCCAGAGGACAAAAGGTGATCCCCGCGTCACGTGCACGAACGAGCAAATCTTCAAACAGCGGCTGATGGACAATACCTTCGACTTCCGCATGGATGGTATATACCGGCGTGCCTTTGTCCTGCAACATACGGGAGATAATCCAGGTATTGAACGACTGCGCCTGAACGGCGGGGCCGATAACCTCATCCCACGTGGGTAAGGTGACCGGGATTTGCGGCGTCCCTGTCTGGCCCGGCATCAGTAGCGGACGGAATAAGGTGGTTCCACGGCAATCGCTGTTATACCGCAGGTTGAACGGCTCTTTCGCACGAACAACGCGCCCATCCGCTCGCCAGCCGGCCGCGGCTGAGCAGGTGACGGGTTTTCCGATAATGGCCTCAAGCGCCGTTATGCCGCGCGCGATATCTTCTTCAAGCTGGCGGATACTCCAGTGGCCGCTGTGAGTCTGCCACGCATGGTGATCCCAGGCATGTAGTCCCGTCTCATGGTATGTTGCCGTTTCACGAATAATCCCGGCATTGGCGTTGCCGATATTTTTTCCCGGCCAGGCGGTACCGGCCAGCAGGATATCCCAGCCGTAGAGCGAAGCGGCGTTTGAACGTAGCATTTTCCATAAAAATCGCGGTCTTATCAGACGCCAAAGATGACGTCCCATATTGTCCGGCCCGACGCTGAAGAAAAAGCTGGCCTGAACGCCGTGGCGATGCAATGTCGCCAGCAGCCGGGGAACACCTTCACGCGTTCCTCGCAAGGTATCAACATCAATGCGTAAACCGACTTTCGTCATGATGCGCGTTCCGCGACATCTACGCTGCGCAGGAAGAAGTCCAGCGTTTCTTCAACCGTATCACGCATCGCAATAGACGGTTCCCAGCCCAGACAGCGCCTGGCATTGTCGATACTGGGTTTCCGGTGTGCGACATCCTGATAACCCTTGCCGTAATAACTACGGCTTTCGACGACCTGGAAACCGGCAAACGGTGGGAAATGGCAGCGCAGTGGATGCTTGTCAAAACTATCGAGCAACAGCGTCGCCAGTTCCTGAATACTGGCTTCGTTGTCAGGGTTGCCGATATTAATGATTTTGCCATCGCACCGATCGCCCTCATTCACAATAATGCGGAATAATGCTTCGATCCCGTCACGAATATCGGTGAAACAGCGCTTCTGCTGACCGCCGTCGATAAGCTTGATCGGCGTCCCTTCTACCAGGTTCAGAATCAACTGCGTTATCGCGCGTGAACTGCCGATACGCGCCGCGTTCAGGCTATCCAGCCGCGGCCCCATCCAGTTAAAGGGACGGAAAAGCGTGAAGCGCAATCCCTCTTTTTCGCCATAAGCCCAAATCACCCGATCGAGAAGCTGTTTGGAAACGGAGTAAATCCAGCGTGGCTTATTCACCGGCCCGACGATCAGATTCGATTTGTCCTCGTCAAAAGAGGCGTCCGTACACATGCCGTACACTTCAGAGGTAGACGGGAAAACCACGCGTTTACGGTATTTCACGCAATAACGGATAATCCGCAGATTTTCTTCAAAATCAAGTTCAAAGACGCGCAGCGGGTTGCGGGTGTATTCAATCGGGGTAGCAATTGCTACCAGCGGCAGTACGACATCGCATTTTTTGACATGATATTCGATCCATTCTGAGTGGATGCTGATATCTCCCTCCACGAAATGAAATCGAGGGTGGAGCAGGAATCGGCTAATGGCGTTGCTGCCGATATCCATACCGTAGACCTCGTAATTCTCTTCATTCAGTAACCGTTCGGTCAAATGATTGCCGATAAAACCGTTGACGCCGAGGATGAGAACGCGAATGCGACGTTTACCGCTGGTCGCTGGTGGACGGTTCAAACGCGCGCCCGCCACCAGACCAAGCGTCTGTGCAAGCTGCGAGCCTTGTACAGTAATACCGTCTCCGGCCTGGCCGGTAATAATCTCCAGCGCGCCATCGGCGCAGGCGACCCGCAGCGGAGAGACCGAAATTACCGAGCCGGGAAGCGCGCCCTGCGCATCCGGACAAATTCGGGAAGACCAGATAGTGAATTTTTGCGAGCCGTTATAGCTGAACGCGCCGGGCCAGGGGGCGGCTACCGCCCGCACCAGGTTATGCACCGTGGAAACCGGTTTGTGCCAGTCGATAAGGCCATCTTCCGGCCTGCGGCGACCATAATACGTAGCGTCAGACTCACGCTGGGGAACAGAAGGTATATCGCCGCATTTCATGGTGGGCAGGATGCTATTAAGCAACTGGCGCGCGGCCTGGCATAGCTTATGATGCAGGGTAAGCGCAACATCGTCCTGCGCAATAGCAACGCGTTGACTGGCGACAATCTCTCCGGCGTCGGCACGTTTGACCATACGATGCAGCGTTACGCCCGTTTCGCTTTCGCCGTTAACCAGAACCCAGTTTAGCGGCGCACGGCCACGATAGGCAGGCAATAGAGAACCGTGCAGATTGAACGCGCCAGCCGGGGCGAGGTGCAGAATTTCTTCGCTTAACAGGTTGCGGTAATAGAACGAAAAAATAATATCCGGCGCAAGCTCAGCGATGCGGTCGACCCAGATAGGATGGTTTACGTTATCCGGTGCATAAACCGGAATCCCTAATTCTGCCGCCAGCCGGGAGACGGAGCCAAAAAAGGTGTTTTCCGCAGGATTGTCGGCATGAGTAAAAATCGCGGCAATCTCATACCCGGCATCCAGTACGGCCTGCACGCCCTGACATCCCATATCGTGATAGGCAAAAATAACGGCTTTCATTGGTGACTTTCCTCAGTAAACGGCGTGCTTTCCGGGTAGATAACTTGTTGAACAAAATAGCGGGGGCGGGCGCGGACATCGTTATAAATGCGACCGATGTATTCGCCCAGCAGTCCCATACCGATGAATTGCGCGCCGATGAAGGTAAACAGGACGGCAAAGAGCATAAATACGCCTTCCGCCGCCCACTGCGGCCCCAGCGCCAGGCGAAGTACAATAAGCAATACCGACAGGCTAAACCCGCCGATGGCGATAACGCTGCCCAGCAGACTCAACAGGCGCAGCGGCGTCGTCGTCAGGCAGGTCACCAGGTCATACATCAGGTTAATGAGACGCATAAAACTGTATTTAGAGTCGCCAAATTCACGTTCAGCGTGATGCACCGGGATCTCGGTAGCCCGACGAGCGAAAATGTTGGCCAGAATAGGGATAAAGGTGCTGCGTTCATGGCAGCGCAACATAGTATCGATAATAGGGCGGCGATAGGCGCGTAACATGCAGCCGTAATCGCCCATCGCTTTGCCCGTTGTGCGCTGGATCAGCAGATTAATGATTTTTGACGCCGATTTGCGAAACAGGCTGTCCTGTCGGTTCTGGCGCACGGTGCCTACCACATCGAACCCTTCATCGGCTTTCGCCACCAGACGTGGGATCTCTTCCGGCGGGTTTTGCAGATCGGCATCCAGCGTAATGATAAGATCGCCGCTTACATGGCTAAACCCCGCCATAATTGCTGCATGTTGACCGTAGTTACGGTTGAGTAAAATAGAGATGATATGGCTATCGGCCTCCTGGGACGCCTTAACCATCAGCTCCGCCGAGCTATCGCTGCTACCATCATCTATCAATAAAATCTCCCACGCTTTGCCCAGACTCTCGCAGGCGGTGGTGGTGCGTCTTATCAATTCCGGCAGGCTTTCCTGTTCGTTATAGACAGGAATAACCACCGAGACTTTTTTTATGGGGGCGGCGTCAAACATGCTTATTGTCCTGCTATCTGATGAAGGGCGGTAATGACCCGATCAAAGTCACTCTCGGTCATGTCCGGGAAGAGCGGCAGTGAGCAGATTCGCTCGCTGTTCCACTCGGTGTCAGGCAGCGTGAGCGTTGGGAAACGTTCGCGATAATATTTTTGCGTATGCGCGGCGCGGAAATGCAGCCCTGTGCCGATGCCTTTCGTTTTCAGCGATGCCATCAGAGCATCCCGGGTAATACCGCAGCGGGCTTCATCGACCCGGATAATGAATAAATGCCAGGCGTGAATATGTTCCCACGACGGAAGGCTCAGAGGCTGAAAAGGCAGGTCTGCCATTGCCTGGTGGTACTGCGCTGCGATGGCGGCGCGGCGAGCGTTAAGCGCATCCAGTTTCTGTAACTGAGCAAGCGCGATAGCGGCGTTGAGGTCGGGCAAATTATATTTGTAGCCCGGCGCCAGGACTTCCGCTTGTGGCGCGCGTCCCCCGCTCTGTCGATCCCAGGCATCAATGCCAAGCCCGTGAAACTTGAGACTGCGCAGTTTATCGGCGAATTGCGGGTTATCCGTGACGACGATACCGCCTTCAGCGCAGGTAATGTTCTTAATGGCGTGGAAGGAGAAAATCGCGGTGCCCCTGGCGCCAATGTGGCGACCTTTGTAGCTGGTTCCTGTCGCGTGCGCCGCGTCTTCAATCACTGGAATGCCATAACGCTCGCCAAGAGCGTAAATAGCGTCCAGATCGGCGGGCGCGCCAGCGTAGTGGACGGGAATAATTGCTTTGGTTTGTGGCGTAATCGCGGCTTCGATATGTTCAGGCGTGACCATCAGCGTATCGCGATCGACATCGACCATGACGGGGGTCGCGCCGAGTAAAACGATCATATTTAGCGTAGAAACCCACGTCATTGACGGTGTAATGACCTCGTCGCCTTCACCAATGCCCAGCGCCATCAACGCGATGTGCATACCGGCAGTGGCTGAACTGACGGCAACGGCATATTGATTGCCTGTTAGCCGACAAAACGCCGCTTCCAGTTCCTGATTTTTCGGGCCAGTTGTTATCCAACCTGAGTCCAGTACGGTCTTAACGGCAGCAAGCTCTTCCGCGCCCATCGCCGGACGGGAGAAAGGCAAAAAGTCCGACATCATTTTTCCTTCAGCCATTGAAAGCCGCTTTTCAAATATTTCGGCAATAGAAAAGGGCTTATTTTTTAACGCATTTAGCTGAACCCTACTGGATGAATATTAAATTAACATTAAGAAATTAAGGTGAAGTAAAAAGATAATTTTTAACGGAATTATGCTTTGCTTTCGCCGAAAGTTTAAGGCATTTTATGCATGCCCAAAAGCTGTTTTTATGTTTCTGGCCTGGTCTTCCGTTGCGGAATTTCATTTTAATCGTATTGCTATTAAGTTAGCTGCACTGTCTGCCTGAGAGGTTAATGTGCTGGCATTTACCCTACGCTTTATTAAAAACAAACGCTATCTCGCGACTCTGGCGGGGGCGTTGGTTATTATCGCCGGGTTGACCTCACAACATGCCTGGAGTGGTAACGGTCTACCGCAGATTAACGGTAAAGCGCTGGCGGCGCTGGCGAAGCAGCATCCGGTAGTCGTGTTATTCCGCCATGCCGAGCGGTGCGATCGTTCCGATAATACCTGCCTGTCAGACAGCACGGGGATTACGGTCAACGGTGCGCAAGATGCCAGAGCGCTGGGTAAAGCCTTCAGTGCTGATATACAAAATTACAATCTCTATTCCAGTAATACGGTGCGCACCATCCAGTCGGCAACCTGGTTTTCTGCGGGCAGGTCGCTTACGGTGGATAAAAAAATGATGGATTGCGGCAGCGGTATTTATGCTTCAATCAATACGTTACTGAAAAAGTCGCAGAATAAAAATATAGTCATTTTTACCCATAATCATTGTTTGACGTATATTGCAAAAAATAAGCGCGGCGTAAAGTTTGATCCGGACTATCTTAATGCGCTCGTTATGCATTCGGAAAACGGAAAACTCTTTTTAGATGGTGAATTTGTTCCCGGCTAGCCGCATGTTAAAAGCGTAAAGACAGCCTGAAGCGGCTGTCGTCATTATAATAACCCTTTCAATGCTAATGTGTGGCGTGTCGCTACATTCAAATCATACAGCGCCAGTTCTTCTGGCTTGACCCAGGCGTAGTCCTGAAATTCGTCGTTAATACATATATCGCGATTAGCGGAAACACAGTCGAAGATGAGATAAATCATATAAATCTCTTCTTGTCTGCCATCAGCGTAGGTTTTAACGCGGATATCGTCGCGGAAGGTCCACGGCGTAATATCGCTCAGAATCAGTTGTTCGCCGAGTTCCTCCCGAATCTCCCGACGCAGCGCCTCTTCAATGCGTTCGCCCGGCTCGACCCCGCCGCCCGACAGCGCCCACTGACCGGGAAAGACGCCGCGGTTGTCGGCCATTTTGCACAGCAGATAACAGCCATCATTTTGAATTAATGGGCAAACTATAGTTCGTTGACGCATAAGTCGCTTCCTTAAACCACCAGGTCATCAGCTTAACAAATCGTTCTGCGAAATTCTTTGTGAAAAATGGAAGCGATAACGCAGACTGCGTTTTTTGTTAATCCTGTTGATGCAGGCGTCGCCATGTGATGGCGCAATGATGCGGCATGGCGAAAGTAGTATTTCGTTACAATATGTTTTTGGAATGGTTTTTTAGTGCATTGATTCCTCAGCGTCTGGCAGTACAATTCTGCCGTTTTGGGGAGTTTTTCTTTATGTGCTTGCTGGAAAGGGTAAAAATGAAAAAAAGCATATTATTAGGTTTTGCCGGAATGCTGTTCGTTTCTGCATCGGCGCAGGCCATCAGTATTAGCGGCCAGGCGGGCGAAGATTACACCAACATTGGCGTGGGTTTTGGTACGGAATCGACGGGACTGGCGCTAAGCGGCAACTGGATGCACAACGATGATGATGGCGACGCTGCGGGCGTGGGTCTGGGGCTGAACATTCCGGTGGGACCGCTGCTGGCGACGGTAGGCGGTAAAGGTATTTATACCAATCCGAAAGACAGCGATGAAGGCTATGCGGCGGCTGTCGGCGGTGGGCTACAATGGAAAATCGGCAACAGCTTCCGTCTGTTCGGCGAGTATTATTATTCACCAGATTCGCTGTCCAGCGGTATCGACAGTTATGAAGAAGCGAATGCAGGCGCGCGTTTCACCATTATGCGCCCGCTGAGCATTGAAGCCGGTTATCGTTACCTGAACCTGGCGGGTAAAGACGGCAACCGCGATAATGCGATTGCTGACGGCCCTTATGTTGGCGTAAACGCCAGCTTTTGATGCTAACGGCGCGGCAATCGTCGCGCCATATTCCTCCTTTTCCCGTCATTCTTCTTTCCACGTCATATTCGTCTTTGCGTTATAGTGTTTTCATCATAAGAGCAGGAGAACACAATGCTAAATGTGGAAATGCTATCCACCGGGGATGAGGTGTTGCACGGACAAATCATTGACACCAATGCCGCCTGGCTGGCTGATTTTTTCTTTCATCAGGGCGTTCCGTTATCACGGCGAAATACGGTAGGCGATAATCTGGACAGTCTGGTCGCTATCTTGCGTGAACGCAGTCAACATGCTGATGTTTTGATTGTTAATGGCGGGTTAGGGCCGACCAGCGATGATTTAAGCGCGCTCGCCGCGGCAACGGCAAAAGGCGAAGGATTAGTACTGCACCAGGCGTGGCTGACCGAAATGGAACGTTACTTTCAGCAGCGTGGTCGCGTGATGGCGCCGAGCAACCGTAAACAGGCGGAACTGCCTGCCAGCGCGGAGTTTATTAATAATCCGGTCGGCACTGCCTGTGGATTTGCGCTCCAGCTCAACCGCTGCCTGATGTTTTTCACCCCCGGCGTACCGTCGGAATTTAAGGTTATGGTGGAGAAGGAAATCTTACCGCGGTTACGCGCGCGTTTTTCGCTGCCGGAGCCGCCGCTTTGCCTGCGGTTAACGACTTTTGGACGTTCAGAAAGCGACCTCGCGCAGCGTCTCGATTCACTGCCGTTGCCGCCCGGCGTGACGATGGGGTATCGCTCATCAATGCCGATCATTGAACTGAAGTTGACCGGCCCGGCGACGCAACGGGAGGCGATGCTGGCGTTATGGCCAGAGGTCAAACGGGTTGCCGGGCAGAGTCTGATTTTCGAAGGTACGGAGAATCTGCCGGCGCAAATAGCCCGCCGCCTGCAGGAAAGGCAGTTGAGTCTGACGTTGAGCGAGCAATACACCAGCGGTTTACTGGCGCTACAGCTTTCCCGCGCCGGGGCGCCTGTTCTTGCCAGCGAAGTCGTTCCTTCTCAGGAAGAGACGCTGGCGCAAACGGCGCACTGGACGACAGAACGGCGCAGCAATCATTATGCCGGTCTGGCGCTGGCCGTGTCGGGGCTGGAAAACGAACATCTTAATTTCGCGCTGGCGACGCCGGATGGCACGTATGCCTTACGCGTGCGTTTTAGCGCCAATCGGTATAGTCTGGCAATACGTCAGGAGGTCTGCGCGATGATGGCGCTAAATATGCTGCGCCGCTGGCTTAATGGCGAGGACATTATCAGCGAGCATGGCTGGATAGACGTGGTTGAATCATTGACATCATAATCCCTTTCTCTTATCTGCGATGGGAACGACATCGTGAGCCGGATAAGGCCGCTATGCCATTATCCGGCAATATTATCTGCTTTTTTGTCCAGCCAATTGTACTGAATACAAAGTAATACGTGCGTTAATTCACATTTATATGGTTAACCCTTCCACTCCGTTGGAAGGCGGATAAGCTTTGACGCGCTTCACAATTTTTTCCCTGCTGACCTTTCACACTGATTCCAGTGTCTCAGACTGGAGTCCAATATGTTGGAATCAAGTAAAGTCCCGGCTCTTACTCGCGCAATCGACATCCTCAATTTGATCGCGCGTATTGGCCCATGCAGCGCGGCAATCATTATTGAAACGTTGCGTATTCCAAAAAGCACCGCGTACCTGCTGTTGAATGAATTAAAACGTCAGCGATTTATTAGCCTCGATCATCAGGAGAACTACTGCCTGTGGACTAAGCTCGTTGAATTGTCGGGTCATGCGCTCAGCAAGATGGATCTGCGGGAGCTGGCGCGTCCTCGTCTAACACAACTGATGGATGAAACCGGGCTGCTGTGTCACTTGGGGATCATCGACCACGAAAATGCGTATTACATACTGAAAGTGGAATCCTCATCCACTATCAGCGTGCGCTCGCATGAGGGGAAAAGCCTCTCTCTTTATCGTTCCGGCATCGGCAAATGCCTGCTGGCATGGCAGCCGGCCGCCGTACGCAAAGCCATTATTGAAAAAATGGTATGGGAGCGAGCCACGCTGACCACCATCACCGAGCCGCAACAATTGAATGATGAGCTGGAACGCATTCGCCAGCGTGGATGGAGCTTTGATAACGGGGAGGATTATCCGGATGTCCGCTGCGTTGCCGCACCGGTATTTAATGCCAGAAACGAACTGACCGCGGCAATTTCAGTGGTCGGCACACGCCTGCAAATCAACGAAGAGAATCTTGATTATTTGGCCGGTAAAGCTATTGCCTGTGCCAAAGATATTTCACGCCTGTTGGGATGGAAAAGTCCCTTCGACTCACTCGCATCTTAAAATGGAGAATATTATGACTCTTCCTAAAATTAAACACGTTCGAGCCTGGTTTATTGGGGGCGCTACCGCAGAGAAAGGGGCTGGCGGCGGGGATTATCACGACCAGGGAGGAAATCACTGGATTGATGACCATATCGCCACTCCCATGAGCAAATATCGCGACTATGAGCAGTCTCGTCAGTCTTTTGGAATCAACGTGTTAGGGACGCTGATCGTCGAAGTAGAGGCGGAAAATGGGCAGACGGGGTTCGCCGTTTCGACAGCAGGGGAGATGGGCTGTTTTATCGTAGAAAAACATCTTAACCGGTTTATTGAAGGCAAATGCGTAAGCGATATCAAACTTATTCACGATCAGATGCTCGGCGCGACCATGTACTACTCCGGTTCCGGCGGTCTGGTGATGAACACGATTTCCTGTGTGGATCTGGCGTTGTGGGATCTGTTTGGCAAGGTGGTTGGGCTGCCGGTTTATAAATTGCTGGGCGGAGCGGTACGCGATGAAATTCAGTTTTACGCCACCGGCGCACGCCCGGATCTGGCTAAAGAAATGGGCTTTATCGGCGGTAAAATGCCGACTCACTGGGGGCCGCACGATGGTGATGCGGGGATCCGTAAAGATGCCGCGATGGTGGCGGATATGCGTGAAAAGTGCGGGCCGGATTTCTGGCTGATGCTCGACTGCTGGATGAGTCAGGATGTGAACTATGCGACTAAACTGGCTCACGCCTGTGCGCCATTTAATCTCAAATGGATTGAAGAGTGTCTGCCGCCGCAGCAGTATGAAGGCTATCGCGAATTAAAACGCAACGCGCCTGCAGGGATGATGGTTACCAGCGGCGAACACCATGGTACGCTGCAATCCTTCCGCACTCTGGCAGAAACCGGCATTGATATTATGCAGCCGGATGTTGGCTGGTGCGGCGGATTAACCACGCTGGTTGAGATCGCCGCGCTTGCCAAATCGCGCGGGCAACTGGTGGTGCCGCACGGTTCGTCTGTCTATTCGCACCATGCAGTTATTACTTTCACTAATACCCCTTTCAGCGAGTTCCTGATGACCAGCCCGGACTGCTCCACCCTGCGTCCGCAATTTGACCCGATTCTCCTGGATGAGCCGGTGCCGGTGAATGGGCGCATCCATAAATCAGTGCTGGATAAGCCGGGCTTCGGCGTCGAGCTTAACCGTGACTGTCACTTGAAACGCCCTTATAGCCACTAATAACTCGTGCGTTGCCTTTGTACGGCAACGCCCTCATCCTGTTGAGGATATTGCTATGAGCATCACTTTACTTGACGGCGTAGTGAAGAAAAACCGCGCACGTTTAATTCCTTTTATGTTGGCGCTGTATGTACTGGCGTTTCTGGATCGTTCAAATATTGGTTTTGCCAAAGAGACCTATCAGATAGATACCGGGCTAAGTAATGAAGCCTACGCGCTAGGGGCTGGTATTTTCTTTGTGGTTTACGCTTTCCTTGGCGTACCGGCTAACCTGCTGATGCGCAAATTTGGCGCAAGAACCTGGATCGGCACGACTACCCTGCTGTGGGGCTTTCTCTCTGCTGCGATGGCCTGGGCGGATAGTGAAGCAAAATTCCTGATAATCCGCACGCTATTAGGCGCGGCGGAGGCTGGATTTTTCCCCGGCATGATCTATCTAACTTCACAATGGTTCCCGCAGCGTAACCGTGCCAGCATTATGGGGCTATTTTATATGGGGGCGCCGCTGGCGTTAACGTTGGGTTCGCCGCTCTCCGGCGCTCTGCTGGAGATGCATGGTTTTATGGGGCACCCGGGATGGTTCTGGATGTTCGTTATCGAAGGCCTACTGGCGATTGGCGCAGGGATATTCACCTTTTTCTGGCTTGATGACACTCCGCAGCAGGCGCGTTTTCTTAGCCTGGAAGAAAAGAACGCGCTTATCAGGCAACTGGCGAGCGAAGAAGAGAAAAAGGTCACGTCAAGGCTTGCGGATGCGCTGCGTAATGGACGCGTCTGGCAACTGGCTATTATTTATCTGACGATTCAGGTGGCGGTATACGGACTCATCTTTTTCCTGCCGACCCAGGTTGCCGCGCTATTGGGCACTAAAGTGGGCTTTACCGCTTCGGTGGTAACAGCGGTTCCCTGGGTGGCGGCTTTGCTTGGCACATGGCTTATTCCTCGCTACTCCGACCGTACCGGCGATCGCCGTAACGTTGCGGCAGTGACGCTACTGGCTGCGGGCATTGGCATTGGCCTGTCAGGTCTGGTTTCTCCGGTGCTCGCTATTCTGGCGCTCTGTGTTGCAGCAGTAGGATTTATTGCCGTTCAGCCCGTATTCTGGACCATGCCGACGCAGCTACTTTCCGGTACGGCTCTGGCGGCAGGAATTGGTTTCGTTAATCTCTTTGGCGCTGTGGGCGGTTTTATTGCCCCAATTCTGCGCGTAAAAGCGGAAACGTTGTTTGCCAGCGATGCGGCGGGCCTGCTGACGCTGGCCGGAGTCGCCATCATTGGCTCATTAATTATCTTCACGCTGAGCGTTAATCGTCCGGTGGCGCAATCCGGCGCTGCGCATCATTAATCTTATCTACGTTGTAAGGATCGCTATGAACGCATTGTTATCAAATCCTTTTAAAGAAGGATTACGTAAAGGGGATACGCAAATTGGTTTGTGGCTCAGTTCAACCACCTCTTATATGGCGGAGATTGCGGCGACGTCGGGTTATGACTGGTTGTTAATAGATGGCGAGCACGCGCCTAATACGGTGCAGGACTTGTATCATCAGTTACAGGCCATCGCCCCATATGCCAGCCAGCCGGTGATTCGCCCGATCGAGGGAAGTAAAGCGCTCATTAAACAGGTACTGGACATCGGGGCGCAAACGCTACTGATCCCGATGGTTGACACCGCAGAACAGGCGCGCCAGGTCGTTTCCGCTACCCGATACCCGCCGTTGGGGCAACGAGGCGTTGGCGCGAGCGTGGCGCGTGCGGCGCGCTGGGGGAGAATCGACAACTATATGGCACAGGCCAATGAGTCGCTCTGCCTGTTGGTGCAGGTTGAAAGCAAAGTGGCGCTGGAAAACCTTGACGCGATTCTGGAGGTTGAAGGCATTGATGGCGTCTTTATCGGTCCGGCAGATCTCTCTGCTTCATTGGGTTACCCCGATAATGCCGGACACCCGGAAGTGCAGCGGATCATTGAAGCGTGTATTTATCGTATTCGCGCCGCCGGAAAAGCGGCGGGTTTTTTGGCGGTCGATCCGGCAATGGCGCAGAAATGTCTGGCGTGGGGCGCGAATTTTGTCGCGGTCGGGGTAGATACGATGCTCTACACCGAAGCGCTGGACAGCAGGTTGGCGATGTTTAAATCTGTTCAGTCAGTAAGCACGGCAAAACGTAGTTATTGAGAAAAATGCCGGATGGCACGTATGCCTTACGCGTGCGTTTTAGCGCCAATCGGTATAGTCTGGCAATACGTCAGGAGGTCTGCGCGATGATGGCGCTAAATATGCTGCGCCGCTGGCTTAATGGCGAGGACATTATCAGCGAGCATGGCTGGATAGACGTGGTTGAATCATTGACGGCATAGAACTTTTAGTGGGAAGGCCTGGCCTTCCCACCCTTATATACTTATAAATTCTTCGCAGAGCATCATTTCAGGATAAGAGCCTATCCCACCAGGCGTAATTGTTGAAGCCAGTTTGGGGCCAGCCAGCGCGCAGAAACCGGAGCGTACACGTAGTACGTGAGGATTTTGAGCACTGCCCGGTCCCAAAATGGCGAATAAAATAGCCTAATGGGATAGGCTCTAAGTACTCACCATTACTGGAGACTGTATTCATATATTTGTCGCCGGGTTTGGGTGTTAAATAGTGTTTGTTCCTCTACTGGAAGCGTTAAGAAATTTTCCGCAAATTCTCGTAGTGTGGTAACAGGATCGTTTTGTCCGGCATTCGATAAGAGTTGAATTGCATGGTAACAAAATAGACCACAGCCGTTGGGTACATTATTCTGTAAATTAATTTCGATAAAATTAACCTCATCGTTTTCTGATATACCTGCAATCTTTGCTGCTTCTATAATCTCTTGCTTAGTATTTTCATTTAAATCATGATAACTGTTAAATATGAGACATTTTATTTTTTCTGCAAGTTTATAAAATAAACAGAGAAGCCAGTGATCTCCTGTATTTATCAGAAAGATTTCATTTTCACATAATCCTGATTGAGCAATCTTTTCAAGTAGCTGAGTGCTTAATATATTTTCTTTGGTGGTAGGATGAATAAGCCCAATGGGATAGTTTACCGAGAGAAAAGGTGATTCTTGAACCAGACCTTGCGTTGCAGCTGCCAGCTCATCTGACGACATCATTCGCACACCACACCAAAGATTTTCAACTCCAACCTGTTCTTTATCTGTCTGAGCGAACTGGTTGCCCATAATTTTATGTGCTATTTCTATTTTTTTAGAAAGGTCGGTTGTCGCGGAACCGGCCATATAAAGTAATCTGGAAGGGGCATGTAGCTTTTTCCACTCAGTATTATTTTTTGTTATATCGTTATTGGCAATTTGATGTAATACAAGGCAAGCCTGATTGATTTTTTTATCTATATCTGGTGAGCCCGATCTTTTTCCGCTAAAGAGTTCAAAAAGAAATTTCTCAACTCTATGTCCCAGGTCATCGTTGCGTAACGCAAGATTGCATAACAGATCAATACAATTCTGATTACCATTCTCTACTTCGCCAATCAACAACGCAAGCGTCTCATCGCTCACCTCTCCTGCATATAAACTGTGAAATTGCGGTGTGCTCAATCGGTAAAGTGAATTTACACATATATTCATTTTGCTCTGTTTCCTGGTAGGTGAAAGTAGCGAATATGATGTAATTTATAATTATTTGTAAAAATATTATTGTTAGTGGGGGATATATTAAATCAGGCATAGACCTGATTTTCTTCTTATTCACATAACTCTCAATTATTATTGGAGATATTCAGTTATCCCCCTCTTTAAAGGAGACTGGTAACGCGTCGATACAAGAGATATTGCTCTATAAACAGTAACGTCGTTATCTGTCATGCCACCGTGGGTTAGCGGTCATGGTTAACCAAATAGGGCAGGTTATTGCAAAGAGACATCCGCGTTTATACCCAAAATAATCCGTAGCCAACACATAAGCAACTTGAAGTATGAAGGGTATATGTCTGATGGAAAATCGGTCCCGGTTAGTAGGGTAATGGCGCCGGAGGGGCTCCGGCGCTTTTTACTTAGCCGAGCGCCTGGGCCAGTAGCGTAATGGGGTGTTCGCAGCGTTTGCTTGTAGACATCTCAATTTGCCACTTACAGGTTTCACAATCGGTGACGACAATGTCGGCGCCGCTCTCTTCAATCTGGCGGAACAGCGGCGCGCCGATGGACTGTGATGTCGGATAGTTTTCCTTTTTAAATCCATACGTACCGGCAATGCCGCAGCACTGTGAATCAAGTACCGTCAATTCAAGCCCCGGAATTTGCCGCAATAATTCAAGCGTGTAAAGCGTCCAGCCCATTTTTTCCATATGACACGGCGTATGGTAGACCACTTTCAGCGGCAAAGGATTAAGCGGCAGCGTTTTCCCGGCATCCAGTTTGCGCCATAGCCAGCGGGTGGCCAGCTCGATATGTTCGCGCAGCCCGGCGTTGTCCACGTCCAGCACTTCAGGATATTCATCGCGCAACGCAAACGTACAGGTGGATGACGTGGCGATGACCGGAATACCTTTGACGGCAATCGCCTCGCGTAGCGACTCCACATTGCTGATAGCCTGTTTGCGAGCTTTATCCGTAAAACCGTTAGCGATCAGCGGTACGCCGCAACACTTCTCTTTACTCAGCAGCTGTACGCCGGTACCCATTGCGTTCAGCACCTTAATCAGATCTTTTCCGAGCTGCGGATGGTTGTAATTCACAAAACAGCCATGGAAAAAGGCGACCTGATCTTTGTATTTAGCCTGCTGCGCCGCCACGCTACGATACCAGCGGCGGAAGGTGCCGAAAGAGTATTTTGGTAAGGTGCGGCGATGATCGATTTTGAGCGCGTAATCAAGCAACTGGCGCACTGGCTTTAATGCGGTGGCGGTATTGACCACCGGCGCGAACGGCGTTGAAACGCTGCCCATCAGATCGGTATGGCTGAGAATAAAGTTACGCAATGACGGGCGCGTCGTATCGTATTTCGCGCGGGCGCGCTGGATGATATCGCCAATCTTCACGTCCGACGGACAGGCGACCTCACACCGTTTGCAGTTAATGCAATATTTCAGCGCCTCATCATACAGCGCGCCGTCTTTCAGACGCAGGCGTTCGCCATCCGGTCCGGCCTGTTTAGGGCCAGGGTAGCCAGGATTAACGCGGCTGACCGGGCACGCGGTGGTGCACACCGTACATTTAATACAACTTTCAAAACGTGTGTCGCTCATTGCTGTTCTCCTGCACGCTCAGCGATATGGTGCGCGGCCTGGAGGGCGCTGACTGCGCAGACGCCGCCGCCGCATCCCTCAGCTATAGGATCGAATCCCGCCAGCACAGAACCTATTGCATACAGATTTTCTACCGTGTTGCCCGCAAGGGAGGGGCGGAAAGCGTCATCCGTCACGACGCCAAACTGCTGCCAGGGCTGTGGGTCGAAGAAATGTTGTTGATACCATTCGGCGCGGGTGGCCGTTTGCTGTACGTCGAGCCCTAAAATAGGTTCGCGGATCCCTTCGCGCTCGGCAACCAGACCGCTACTAAAGAAGCTACCGCTGGCAAGTACGGCAAAACGCGGGCGCAGTGGGATATCGGCATGGTTGCGGGTCCATATTTCGCTCACGGTACCGCGACGGCAGGTGACTTTCTTCACTTCATCGCCCGGCATCCAGATGCCGCCCTGACGGACAAACTGGCGCTGGAGCTGATTGTGCAGACGAATACCGAGCACCGATGGCGGCAGCGTCGGCAGCAGCGTGAGCGCGCAGGGCAGACGTTCGTTAAGCCAGCGCCACAGCGTATCGTTCGCCAGCCCGAAACAGGCGGGCATGATGATCATGTCGCAGTTTGTCGCTATTGGCGACAGCGCGTCGTACAACAGTGGCCATTTTTCTTCGTTATCAAGCAGACGCGCAATATTGACCGCGCGAAATTCCGTCGGGTTATCACGCAGTACGTCCAGTTCCGGAAGGTCGATTTCTGCGGTTTCCACGTTGAGGTCGCGTTGGCGCAGCGACGCTGCCGCAAGGTGCGCCTGGAAATCCAGTAATCCGCTAACGCCGACGACGCAAATTCGCTGTGCGGATAACGGCCAGACCGGTACTTCCGGCGAGCTAAGCCAGGTTGAACGCAATGTGCCAAGCGGCGTGACACGCTGGTGCGCCTGCTGTACGTCGCCGTATAACTGCGCGCCGCTGGCGTTAAGTAGCGTTTGCGCCTGTTGCGCCAGCGTAAGGACTTTTTGCGCGCCTAAACGCGAATAAGGATGTTCAGGCGCCTGGCGGCGCAGCGCATCAAGCCCGGCGGTAATGTCGGTCACCGGTTGGCCGTCGGGCAGGGCGCTGAGTAGATCCAGCGAGCCGGAGGAAAAATGCAGCGCGCTTTGTCCGCGGGTGACGATGGCGCAGCGTAATCCATGCTGCTGGAGCTGCAGTCCGCATAGCAAACCGGCGAGACCGCCGCCCATAATAACCGTATCAAATTTCATCCTGGTGCTCCTTCTCCAGACCGCATAATCCCTGATAAACCCAGCGCGTGAATTCGCTTTCGCGTAGCGCGTCTCCCCAGGCGACAGGTTGTACGCCTTTCCAGCGCTCATTCAGAAATTCAGAGAGTTGCGTAATAGATTGCGCCGCGGTCGTCACATTAAAACGCTGCAATAGCCCGGCCGCGCGGCAGGCGCACAGTTCGCCCTGGCAAGTGCCCATCCCTACGCGGGTGCGACGGCGCAGATCCAGCAGGCTGTTCACGGTTAAGTTTTCGACGGCATACTGCACTTCCCCCGCCGTGACGGCCTCGCATTCACAGACCAGGCTACGGTGTTGGCGGCCTTCACTCAGCCACCCCGGCGTGCGATCGCCATGCCGATAAACCGCCGATCCGCGTAGCGGCGCGGGAAGCGAGATAATGCGTTTCAGCGTATGTTCCGTAGACTCTTTTGAGCCAGGCAACGGCGTATCCGCCGTGATGCAGGGGCGAGTATTGCCCAACTTGCGGCACACGGCGTCGGTCGCCCATTCCGCCATCAGGCGGTAAGTCATTAGCTTCCCGCCGGTAATGGTAATGAAGCCATCAAGCCCGTCGCGTTCGGCGTGGTCGAACAACACAATACCGCGGCTGACGTTACGACCGCTGGGATCGTCATCGCTGGCCACCAGCGGGCGGACGCCGGAATACGCGCGCAGAATACGCGTCTTCGCCATGACAGGGGCCAGTTTTTCCCCTTCACGCAGCAGGATATCGACTTCATCTGCGGTGACGCGGTTGCTGTCTATCTCATTGTAATCAATATGGGTAGAGGTGGTGCCGATCAGTGAAATCGTATCGCCAGGTACCAGAATGTCGGCATCCGATGGTTTCCGGCAGCGGTTAATGACATGCTGGTTGATCCGATGGTCCATGATCAATAGCGAGCCTTTCGCCGGGAACATGCGAATACTCAGGTCGGCGTATTCGGCGATCCGTTGCCCCCAGATACCTGCCGCATTGACCACCACCGGCGCGTGAAGCGTCTGGGTTTCGCCAGTGAGATGGTTGCGCACATGGACGCCGCAGACCGTTGCGCCTTCACGAATGAGCCCGGTCACTTCATGCGCCGTTAACACGATTGCGCCATGTTCTCTGGCATCCAGCATATTGGCGGCGGTAAGGCGGAAAGGGTCCACGGTGCCATCCGGCACTTTTACCGCACCGATGAGCGCAGGGTTAACGGAAGGTTCGATGATGCGAGCCTGCTGCGGATCGATGGCTTCAGCGCGAATGCCTGCCGCTTCACAGGCGCGAATAAAGGTGGCCTGAAACGCAAGATCATCTTCCGGCAACGTAATAAACAGACCATCCGTCGGTTCGACGCAATGGCGGGCGATCCGTTTTAAAATCTGGTTTTCACTAATGCACTCGCGCGCGGATTCCGCGTCGGTAACCGCATAACGAGCGCCGCTGTGCAGCAGCCCGTGGTTACGCCCGGTTGCGCCGGTCGCTATATCATGCCGCTCCACCAGAATGACACGTAAACCGCGCAGCGCGCAGTCGCGGGCGATCCCTGCGCCTGTTGCTCCACCGCCAATGATAATCACGTCACTTGCTTGCGAGTCGCGAGTTTTCATTGTTTTTCCTCACAGTTCGTTTTTTATCATTTAGCCATACAAATCATATGGAATGTTTGATTTCGCGCATAATCGCTCACTATTCGAAAATGAAACGTGATTTCGTGCGCCTTTCTGAACATTAGTCATAAATCTGTAACAATATGTGCTGTAATTCACATTAACGTGACGTATCTTTACTTAACATCGCGGCCACACTGGGAGCAGCGGGGTTGTTTGAACGAACTGCGGTGTTTACCTCTAAATAAAATATGGGCCACGGAGGCTACAATATGTTGAGTATTTTTAAACCAGCGCCGCATAAAGCGCGCTTGCCAGCGGCGGAGATTGATCCGACCTATCGCCGATTACGCTGGCAGATTTTCCTGGGGATATTCTTTGGCTATGCCGCGTATTATCTGGTGCGCAAGAACTTTGCCCTCGCGATGCCCTACCTGGTAGAACAGGGTTTTTCACGCGGCGATCTGGGCTTTGCGCTGTCCGGGATTTCCATCGCTTATGGTTTTTCGAAATTTATAATGGGTTCGGTGTCCGATCGCTCGAATCCGCGCGTTTTCCTGCCGGCAGGGTTGATTCTGGCCGCAGCAGTCATGTTGTTTATGGGCTTTGTGCCGTGGGCGACATCCAGCATCGCCGTGATGTTTGTGCTGTTGTTCCTTTGCGGCTGGTTCCAGGGGATGGGGTGGCCGCCGTGCGGTCGTACGATGGTTCACTGGTGGTCGCAGAAAGAACGCGGCGGCATTGTGTCGGTCTGGAACTGTGCGCATAACGTCGGCGGCGGGATCCCGCCACTGCTGTTCCTGCTGGGGATGGCGTGGTTTAACGACTGGAAAGCGGCGCTCTATATGCCAGCCTTTGGCGCGATTGTGGTGGCGCTGTTCGCTTTCGCAATGATGCGCGATACGCCGCAATCCTGCGGTCTGCCGCCTATCGAAGAGTATAAAAACGACTATCCGGACGACTACAACGAAAAAGCGGAAGAAGAGCTGACTGCGAAGCAGATCTTCATGCAGTACGTACTGCCAAACAAACTGTTGTGGTACATCGCTATCGCCAACGTGTTCGTCTACCTGCTGCGCTACGGTATCCTCGACTGGTCGCCGACCTACCTGAAAGAAGTGAAGCATTTCGCACTGGATAAATCCTCCTGGGCCTACTTCCTGTATGAATACGCGGGTATTCCGGGCACGCTGCTGTGTGGCTGGATGTCGGATAAAGTTTTCCGCGGCAACCGTGGCGCGACGGGCGTATTCTTTATGACCCTGGTCACTATCGCGACCATCGTTTACTGGATGAACCCGGCAGGCAACCCGAACGTTGATATGGCTTGTATGATTATCATCGGCTTCCTGATCTACGGCCCGGTAATGTTGATCGGTCTGCACGCGCTGGAACTGGCGCCGAAAAAAGCGGCGGGTACGGCGGCGGGCTTTACCGGTCTGTTTGGTTACCTGGGCGGTTCTGTCGCTGCAAGCGCCATTGTGGGTTATACCGTTGACTTCTTCGGTTGGGATGGCGGCTTTATGGTGATGATTGGCGGCAGCATTCTGGCGGTAATCCTGCTGGTGGTCGTGATGATTGGTGAAAAACGCCATCATGATGAGCTGCAGTTAAAACGCAACGGAGGCTAATAACATGAAAACCACACTGAAAAACCTTAGCGTGGCGTTAATGTTGGCAGGAATGACCATCGGAAGCGGCGCCGTGGCGGCTGAAAAAGTCGTTATCGCCCACCGTGGCGCCAGCGGTTATCTGCCGGAGCATACGCTACCGGCGAAAGCGATGGCGTATGCGCAAGGGGCAGATTATCTGGAACAAGATTTAGTGATGACAAAGGACGACCATCTGGTCGTCCTCCATGACCACTACCTTGACCGGGTAACTGACGTCGCTGATCGTTTTCCGGACCGGGCGCGTAAAGATGGGCGCTATTACGCTATCGATTTTACGCTGGATGAAATTAAATCCCTGAAGTTTACCGAAGGGTTTGATATTGAAAACGGCAAAAAAGTACAAACTTATCCGGGCCGTTTCCCGATGGGAAAATCTGATTTCCGCATTCATACCTTTGAAGAGGAAATTGAATTCGTTCAGGGATTAAATCACTCTACCGGTAAAAATATCGGTATTTATCCGGAAATTAAAGCGCCGTGGTTCCATCATCAGGAAGGGAAAGATATTGCCGCGAAAACGCTGGAAGTGCTGAAGAAGTATGGTTACACCGGCAAGCAGGACAATGTCTATTTGCAGTGTTTTGATGTCGCTGAACTGAAACGTATTAAGAATGAACTGGAACCCAAAATGGGGATGGATCTCAATCTGGTTCAACTTATTGCGTATACCGACTGGAATGAAACACAGCAGAAACAGCCGGACGGTCGTTGGGTAAATTACAACTACGACTGGATGTTTAAGCCGGGCGCCATGAAGCAGGTGGCGGAATATGCGGACGGTATTGGTCCGGATTACCATATGCTGGTCGCGGAAGGCTCAACGAAAGGGAATATCAAGCTGACTGGAATGGTGCAAGACGCGCATCAGAATATGATGGTAGTGCATCCTTACACTGTGCGTGCCGATCAATTGCCGGACTATGCCACAGACGTCAATCAGTTGTACGACATCCTGTATAACAAGGCGGGCGTCGACGGGCTGTTCACTGACTTCCCGGATAAGGCGGTCATGTTCCTGCAAAAAAATGACTAAAGGTTTGCCATAGTCGAAGTGACGCGCCGGATGAGGGCATAAACGCCTCATCCGGTCTGGCGCAACGTTTGCCAGCGTAAGTCTGGTAAACGCAATGCCATCAGGCGGGGTTGTTTTATAGCAACCCCTCATCGGTCAGTGTTTCCATACATTTTTGTAATAAAAATAACGGACTTCCTTCTACCGGCGGTTCTTTTGCTAACAGGGAAATTTGTCGATAAAAGGTGGGTTCCAGCGCCACGGAGCATAATTTTCCTGTCGTGGCTTTTAAGGTTAATTCTGGCAATAAGGCGATACCTAATCCCTGGCGAATAAAATTCAGCGCAGTATCGGGATGGTTAAATTCATATTTAAATATCGGCTCAATACCCTTTTCTTTAAACAACGCCATAATGCTTAATTCATAACGACCTTTACTGACAATAAGTGGTTCGTCCATCAGTTCTTCGACCGTGACTGTACTATTGGCCGCCAGGGGATGATTTTCAGGCACCACTACGGTGAATTTATCCCGGTAAATGGGGACGCAATACATACCGTTGACCGGAAAAGGAACGAAACCGGCATCAATACTTCCGTCCTGCAGCGAATCAATAATAGCCGTACTGTTCTCTTCATAAGGGATAATTTTTACATTTGGATGATGGCTTTCAAAATAGCGAATGACGCCGGGTAAAATGCAGGCGCAGGCGCTGGGAAAACAGCCAATCCGTAGCGTACGGGCCGGGTTCTTTTTTTCTTGTTCGGCAATCTCTTTTACCGCGTTGACGTCGCGCTGGATCGCGCGTAAGTGCCTGACGATGCGGCTACCGGCGGCGGTAAGCTCAATCTCTTTACGACGCTCACGAATCAATATGTCAACGCCGAGCTCCTCCTCAAGCGCGGAGATGGCCTGGCTGACGGCGGATTGCGTCATGTATAGCCGTTTGCTGGCTTCGGTAAATCCGCCGTACTCCAGTACGGCAAGCAGGGCGTGGATTTGGGTTAGTGTCATTAGTAAAACCTAATCAATATAATTAAAACGATTAATTTTTCTAATAGAGTGCACTTGTTTATACTGCGATTCTATCGAATACATCACATTTTGACGCACCTGATAGGTGTTCAGTTGAGCTGAGCGTTGCCTGCGTGCGCCATCTGAGCGGGTCGTTAAGAATGAAAGAAAAATTATGGACGAAGGATTTTTGGGCAATCACCATAGTCAGTTTTATTATCTTTTTTGTTTTTTATGTACTGCTAACTTTATTACCCATTTATATCGCTGACCGCCTGCATGCTTCTGCAGATAAGGCCGGGCTGTTAGTGACATGTTTCCTGGCCGCGGCAATTGTTATTCGGCCGTTTGCCGGGCAGTGGGTGGGAAAATATTCGAATAAAAAGATTCTGGTGCTCTCTTCTCTGGCTTTTTTGGTGATTACTGCGCTGTATCCGGTTTGCCATTCTATCGAGTCGCTGCTCTTTATCCGCGTACTTCATGGGATTACGTTTGGTGTTATTACCACGGTAAAAGGAACTATTTCAGCGCGGTTAATTCCGGCCTCCCGACGTGGAGAGGGCATCAGCTTTTTCTCTTTAGCGATGGGCCTGGCGATGGTCGTAGGACCGTGGATCGGTTTGAATATGGCCCGCTGGAACGCGTTCACTGCCGCATTCTGGCTTTGTTCCGCTGTAGCGGCGTTAGGGATTGTACTTTCCCTGATTGTGACGGTCCCTCCGGTAATTCGTCATGCCGATGGTTCGAAACCGAATCTGGGTTTTGCCGCGATGTTTGACCGCGCCGCCTTGCCTTTTGCGCTGGTCACCTTTTTTATGACTTTCTCCTATGCCGGCGTGTCGGCTTTCCTGGCGCTGTATGCTCGTGAGCTGGATTTAATGGCGGCGGCCAGTAATTTCCTGCTGTGCTACGCGATTTTCCTGATGATATGCCGTACCTTCACCGGGAATATTTGTGATAAAAAAGGGCCGAAATACGTTGTTTTCCCATGCCTGTTGGCTTTTACCATCGGTCTGGTGGCGCTGGGCTACACCAATGGCAGCATCATGATGATTATTTCCGGCGGTCTCATCGGTATCGGCTACGGTTCGGTCACACCGGTTTTCCAGACGCAAATTATCAGCTCGGTTGAACCGCATAAAATCGGCGTGGCGAATTCACTGTTCTTTAACGCGATGGATGCCGGAATGGCGATTGGCGCCTTTATCATGGGAATGATGGTTGAGTCGGTTGGCTATCGTATGATTTATGTCGCTGGCGCGGTGCTGGTGGTACTCGCTGGCGCACTGTATGCCGTGCAGATGAAAAAACGTGGCGTGATGCCTTTGGTTTCCACCAGCGAGTTGCACTGAGTTACATCTCGATTTCGATATCGCCTTTTGCCCTGCAGCAGCAGGGCAAAATCTCTCCCGGCTGGATAAACGCTAAAGGTTCCGTAATCCAGTCAACCTGACCGGCAACCAGCCGGGTACGACAGGAGCCGCAATAACCTTCGCGGCACTGATACTCCACCTCAACGTTATGCGATTCCAGCGCGGCCAGCAGAGAAGGGTGTTCATCCTGGCACAGCAGTTGTGTGCCAGTGATACGCAGCGTGACGCGTCCCATCAGAGCTGGAAATTACTCAGATCGTCGGTATCGACTTCCGAATCGATTTGTCCGACCAGATAAGAGCTAACTTCCACTTCCTGTGGCGCGACCTGAACGTTATCGGACACCAGCCAGGTATTGATCCACGGGATTGGGTTGGAGCGGGTCTGGAACGGCAGATCCAGCCCTACCGCCTGCATACGAATATTAGTAATATATTCAACGTATTGACACAGGATATCTTTATTCAGGCCGATCATCGAACCGTCGCGGAACAGATAGTCCGCCCACTCTTTTTCCTGCTGCGCCGCCTGCACGAACAGGTCATAACATTCCTGTTTACACTCTTCGGCGATTTCCGCCATCTCCGGGTCGTCCACGCCGCTACGCAACAGGTTCAGCATATGTTGCGTGCCGGTCAGATGCAGAGCTTCGTCACGGGCGATCAGACGGATAATTTTGGCGTTGCCTTCCATCAGTTCACGCTCGGCAAATGCGAAAGAGCAGGCGAAGCTGACGTAGAAGCGAATGGCTTCCAGCGCGTTCACGCTCATCAGGCACAGATACAGTTTTTTCTTCAGCTCACGCAGATTCACGACAACCGTTTTGCCATTAACGGTATGGGTGCCTTCACCGAGCAGATGCCAGTAGCTGGTCATCTCAATAAGTTCGTCGTAGTAGGCGGAGATCCCTTCGGCGCGCTTCTGAATTTGCTCATTGGTCACGATATCGTCAAAAACGACCGCCGGATCGTTGACGATGTTACGAATAATGTGGGTGTAGGATCGTGAGTGAATCGTCTCAGAAAACGCCCAGGTCTCTACCCACGTCTCCAGCTCCGGGATGGAAATGAGCGGCAGCAGGGCGACGTTCGGGCTACGTCCCTGAATGGAATCCAGCAGCGTCTGGTATTTGAGGTTGCTGATGAAGATATGTTTTTCGTGCTCCGGCAACGCCTGATAATCGATACGATCGCGGGAGACGTCGACCTCTTCCGGACGCCAGAAGAAAGAGAGCTGTTTTTCGATCAGTTTTTCGAAGATGTCATATTTCTGCTGGTCATAGCGTGCAACGTTGACCGGCTGGCCAAAGAACATGGGTTCCTTGAGCTGATCGTTTTTCGTCTGTGAAAAAGTGGTGTATGCCATTGAAGTGAATCCTTTATGGGATGAGCGCCGGATGGCGGCGCAAGCGCCTTATCCGGCCTACAAACCGTACAATCGTAGGCCGGGTAAGCATAGCGCTACCCGGCACTATTCATCAGATCTTACAAGCGCCGCTTTCGCAGCCATCGTCCTGAATAGAAGGCGCCAAATCGTCCTGCGCATCTTCCGCGCCGTCGCGGGTATTTTGATAGTACAGAGTTTTCACGCCAAACTTATACGCGGTGAGCAAATCTTTCAGCAGTTGCTGCATCGGTACTTTTCCTGACGGGAAACGTGACGGATCGTAGTTGGTATTGGCGGAAATCGACTGATCGATAAACTTCTGCATGATACCCACCAGTTGCAGATAACCGTCGTTGTTCGGCATCTCCCACAACAGTTCGTAAGCGTCTTTCAGATGCTCATAATCCGGCACGACCTGACGCAAAATACCGTCTTTCGAGGCCTTGATGCTGACGTAGCCGCGCGGCGGCTCAATACCGTTGGTGGCGTTGGAGATCTGGGACGACGTTTCCGACGGCATTAGCGCCGATAGCGTGGAGTTACGCAGACCGTGGGTTTTGATCGATTCACGCAGCTGTTGCCAGTCGTAGTGCAGCGGTTCGTTGACGATCGCATCCAGATCCTTTTTGTAGGTGTCGATCGGCAAAATGCCTTTTGCATAGGTGGTTTCGTTGAACCATGGGCAGGCGCCTTGCTCTTTCGCCAGTTCGTTGGACGCTTTAAGCAGATAGTACTGAATGGCTTCAAAGGTTTTATGCGTCAGATTATTGGCGCTGCCGTCGGAATAACGTTTACCGTTTTTCGCCAGCCAGTAGGCGAAGTTAATCACGCCAATGCCCAGCGTACGACGGCCCATTGCGCCGCGTTTGGCAGCCGGAATCGGGTAATCCTGATAATCGAGCAGAGCATCCAAAGCGCGTACTGCCAGAATAGCCAGTTCTTCCAGCTCGTCCAGAGTTTTAATGGCGCCCAGGTTGAATGCAGACAGCGTACACAACGCAATTTCGCCGTTTTCATCGTTGACATCGTTCAGCGGTTTGGTCGGCAGGGCAATCTCCAGACACAGGTTAGACTGGCGTACCGGGGCGACAACCGGATCGAACGGACTGTGAGTATTGCAGTGGTCAACGTTCTGGATATAGATACGACCGGTAGAGGCGCGTTCCTGCATCATCAGCGAGAACAGTTCGACCGCTTTCACACGCTGTTTGCGGATGCTGTCGTCGTTTTCATATTTCACGTACAGGCGTTCGAATTCGTCCTGGTCGGCGAAGAACGCATCGTATAGCCCGGGTACATCGGACGGACTGAACAGCGTAATGTCGCCGCCCTTCAGCAGGCGGGTATACATCAGTTTGTTGATCTGTACGCCGTAGTCCATGTGACGTACGCGGTTGCCTTCCACGCCACGGTTGTTTTTCAGTACCAGCAGGCTTTCCACTTCCAGGTGCCACATCGGATAGAACAGTGTCGCCGCGCCGCCGCGCACGCCGCCCTGCGAGCAGGATTTCACCGCCGTCTGGAAGTGCTTGTAGAACGGAATACAGCCGGTGTGGAAGGCTTCGCCGCCGCGAATCGGGCTGCCCAGCGCACGAATGCGTCCCGCGTTGATACCGATACCGGCGCGCTGAGAAACGTATTTCACGATAGCGCTGGAGGTGGCGTTGATGGAATCCAGACTGTCGCCACACTCGATCAGTACGCAGGAGCTGAACTGACGGGTCGGGGTACGCACGCCGGACATGATGGGCGTCGGCAGCGAGATTTTGAACGTAGAGACCGCATCGTAAAAACGTTTTACATAGTCAAGACGCGTTTCACGCGGGTAGTTCGAGAACAGGCAGGCCGCTACCAGAATGTAGAGGAACTGCGCGCTTTCATAGATTTCGCCGGTCACGCGGTTTTGCACCAGATATTTCCCTTCCAGCTGCTTAACGGCAGCGTAGGAGAAGGTCATATCGCGATCGTGAACGATAAACGAATCCATCTGCTTGAACTCTTCTTCCGTGTAGTCTTCCAGCAGATGATTGTCGTATTTGCCAAGCTCAACCATTTTTACCACATGGTGGTAAAGTGCGGGCGGCTCAAACTGGCCGAAGGCTTTCTTACGCAGGTGGAAAATCGCCAGACGCGCAGCCAGGTATTGATAATCCGGCGCATCGCGAGAGATCAGGTCTGCGGCAGCCTTAATGATAGTTTCATGGATATCGGAGGTCTTAATCCCATCATAAAACTGAATATGCGAGCGTAGCTCGACCTGAGAAACCGATACGTTATTCAGTCCTTCTGCCGCCCAATCAAGAACGCGATGAATTTTGTCGAGATTGATGCGCTCAGTACGGCCGTCACGCTTTGTCACCAGCAGACTCTGATTCATGTGGTTTTCTACCTGTTTACCTGTCCGTGAAAGAAAAATATCCCCCCGCTTATCCACAACGCCACGTTGTGACTAACTCTGTGGATAAATACTATATATAGGGGGTAATCGATAAGTGAAACGCTATATGGTGAGTATTCTAGTAGGGATTCTTTTGAGTACAAGAGTTGATTTTGGCGTTAAATTGCGGTTGCAAAAGCGTAAGAATCGCTAAATGCGCGTCTGATAAGGCCTGGAGAGGATGTCAACAATTCATAAAAAAAAATCAAAATTTGATCGAATGCTGATTTCTTCATCGAAGAGAAAGGTTGCGCCCGATGATCTAACGCAACCCTTATAGGAAAATTCTTTGATGTCAGGCTTTTTTAGCGCGGGTATGCAACATGTAGTTAACGTCTACTCCGGGACCGAGTTTGAAAGTATTGGTTATCGGGTTGTAGTGCAGCCCGGTGATATGTTGCTCTTTCAGGACGGTTTCATCTACCCAGCTTAACAGTTCAGCAGGCTTAATGAATTTCTTCACGTCGTGCGTGCCTTTTGGCACCATGCGCAGAATATACTCAGCGCCGACGACCGCCATCAGCCAGGATTTCCCATTGCGGTTCAACGTTGAGAAGAACACCTCGCCGCCGGGTTTAACCAGTTGGGCGCAGGCGTGGACGACCGATTGCGGATCGGGAACGTGCTCCAGCATTTCCATACAGGTGACGACGTCGTATTGCTGGGCGTGTTTTGCCGCATGTTCCTCAACCGTCTCCTGCACGTACTCTACCTCGATGCCGCTTTCCAGCGCATGCAGTTTGGCGACCTGCAAAGGCTCAAAGCCCATATCCAGCCCGGTGACGGTTGCGCCTTCGCGCGCCATGCTCTCCGCCAGAATACCGCCGCCACAGCCGACGTCGAGCACCTTTTTACCGAACAGGCCGCCTGAGCGCTCAGTAATGTAGCCAAGGCGTAGGGGGTTGATGCGATGCAATGGCTTGAATTCGCCCTCCAGATCCCACCAGCGCGACGCGACGGCTTCGAATTTGGCGATTTCATTATGGTCAACGTTGTGAGCTACCGACGGTTTTTCAGTGTTCATGAGTACATGAGATTCCGCTATTGATCTATCGGGGCAGTATAGCAGGTGCAAAGTCGCTGCGTTATATCTACTGCCGTCTTTATTACGCTTTCAGCGCAAGAAGTTTTCTTGCGCGTTCTGTAAAACCGCTACCGATGTGGTGCGTGATAAAATTACAGACGCCCTCGACGTTGTTGTTTTTTAACATATCCAAAATAGTGGCATGTCCACGGTTAGAGCTGGTGATATATTCAGCGGTAAAATCCAGTCTGTAGCGAATTGCCAATAAACGTGCTGAGATCAACAGGTGTGCTTGTGAAATGTATTTATTATCGGCATATTTCACAAAAACATAATGAAAATCATGATCCAGTTTGAGGTAAGCTTGCGTATCTCGCTCTGCATTAATTTTTGCTGACTTCGATAAAATATTGCTTAATTCGACTATGACATTGTTAGCATTTTTCTCCATCGCTTCACGAATTGCGCCCTGTTCAAGGATAACCCTCATTTTGATGAGATCATTGATATCCTCGTCGGTGACAGAAAAAACAAATGTCCCACTGCGGGGAATGATGTTGACCAGGTTTTCATTATAACTCAGCCAAATAAAAGCTTCACGAATTGGTGTTTTACTTACCATCAGAATATTTGATAGTTCATTTTCACTGATCGCTTGCCCAAGATCGAAATCGCCATGGATAATCATCTCCCTTATTTTCTCTTTAATCACCTGGGTGATGGATTTGGGTATTTCAATTGATATGTGACTAAAATCACGCTTTAATCTATTTTTCATTTTCTTCTCCTCCATGGTTAAACCCGGCTCCATTGTAATTAATTTATTCAAAATTAACGGATCTAATATATCAGATATAAGAAAAATTACATACTTTATTGTTGTTATTGTATATTTCATTAAGTTTGCTTACTGATATATCAGATATGACGCATTAGCTTTTGAATTGTATTGTTTTTTACGTAACATCGATTCCGGTCAATACCCTTATTCATTGAATCATAAAAGGTGATGCAAAATGAGTAGTCCACAAGAAAATTTATACGATGCAATTCGTATTGTAAAAAGGAAAATCATTCCTTTGGCCTTTATTCTTTACTTTTTTAACTATATGGATCGTGTCAATATTGGGTTTGCTGCATTACGCATGAATGAATCTCTCGGTATTACGCCTGAGGATTTCGCTAATATTTCTTCTATATTCTTCATATCATATTTAATCTTTCAAATTCCGAGTAGCATTGGCTTGCAAAAGCTTGGTGCAAGAAAATGGATTAGTTCCATTATTATCGGCTGGGGAGCGGTAACAGGGCTGATTTTTTTTGCTAAAGATACTCAACATATTTTGCTGGCTCGCATTTTTTTGGGGGTATTTGAAGCTGGCTTTTTCCCGGGCATGGTTTATTATCTTGCATGCTGGTTCCCGGCTCGTGAACGCGGAAAAGTCAATAGTTTCTTCATGTTATCTATTGCTGTTGCATCGGTATTGGCTGCACCGATGTCTGGTTGGATCATCGAGCATTTGAATACCCCGGATTATGAAGGCTGGCGCTGGCTTTTTGCTATTGAAGGTATCCCTACCGTATTCCTTGGCATCCTGACATTTTATTTACTGCCTGACAGTCCAGAAAAGGCTAAATGGCTTACGCCACAGCAGATATCGGCCTTAGTTAATAAATTACGCACTGACAATGAAACCGCAGCTGCATTAAATAAAAATACCAACTCATCCTTTCTTTCCGTAATCAAAAATCCAGTTTTGCTTCAGCTTTCTTTCGCCTACATGTTGATTCAGGCGGCTGCTCTGGCGGCAAACTACTGGTTACCGGGGTTGGTGAAGGGATTTTCAGCTGATTTTACGGATACTGACGTTGGTTTAATCATGAGTATTCCGTTTATTTTCGCTATGTTCAGCATGCCCTGGTGGGGCTGGCATTCCGATAAAAAGAATGAACGAAAATGGCATGCTGCATTACCCATGTTTCTGGCAGGCTGTGGTTTTCTGATGATTGCTCTTGTCCCCTCAATGTCGTTGAGAATGCTGGGGCTAACGTTCTATGGTGTTGGGATCCTCAGCTATTACGGACCTTACTGGGCGCTGCCTTCTGCATTATTGTCGCCGTCAGGGTTGGCTATCAGCATTGCGTTTATTAACTCATGTTCAAGTCTTGGCGGATTCCTGATTAATAAATCACTGGGATTCGTTTCTACTCATTATGGTGCGACAGGAATATTTATTGTAGAGGCAATACTTTGCTTCGCTGCGGTAGCCGTTCTGGCGTTAATGAAAATTGATGTGAAAAAAGAAAAAAGCCAACAAACAAATGTTGTATCACGAACCTGATAAATGGAGAAATTATGAAAATTACGTCTATTGAAGTTTTTGACTGTGAATTAAAAAAAAGAGATCAAACGATGTCCTCCTATAATCCAGTACTTATTCGGGTGAATACCGACTCAGGATTAAGTGGTATTGGCGAAGTAGGACTGGCCTATGGCGCAGGCGCTAAAGCTGGCGTAGGGATCATCAGAGATCTGGCGCCATTGATTGTGGGTGAAGATCCACTAAATATCGAAAAAATTTGGGAGTTCTTTTTCAGAAAGACTTTTTGGGGGATGGGGGGCGGGAACGTTTTTTATGCCGGAATGAGCGCTATTGATATTGCTCTTTGGGATATCAAAGGTAAATATTTAGGTGTACCTGTTTATCAGCTCCTTGGCGGGAAAACTAATGAAAAATTAAGAACCTATGCTAGTCAGTTACAATTTGGTTGGGGGGATAAACGCCAGATATTAGTGACACCTGATGAATATGCTGAGGCGGCGCGTGCGGCTCTTGACGATGGATATGATGCGATTAAAGTGGATCCACTCGAAATCGATCGTAATGGCGATGACTGTGTTTTTCAGAATAAAAATCGTAACTATTCAGGATTGTTACTGGCCGATCAATTAAAAATGGGGGAAGCGCGAATTGCCGCTATGCGTGAAGCAATGGGGGATGATGCTGATATTATCGTGGAAATCCATTCTCTTCTCGGTACAAACTCAGCTATTCAATTTGCGAAGGCGATAGAAAAGTATCGTATCTTTCTTTATGAAGAACCGATTCATCCATTAAATTCTGATAATATGCAGAAAGTTTCCCGTTCAACAACGATTCCAATCGCCACTGGCGAGCGTTCCTACACAAGATGGGGATACAGGGAATTACTGGAGAAGCAGTCTATTGCCGTAGCGCAACCTGATTTGTGTCTCTGCGGCGGAATTACCGAAGGAAAGAAAATCTGTGACTATGCTAATATTTATGACACCACTGTACAGGTGCATGTTTGCGGCGGTCCTGTTTCCACGGCAGCCGCGCTGCATATGGAAACAGCAATTCCCAACTTTATTATTCATGAGCATCATACCAATGCGATGAAAGCATCTATTCGGGAACTTTGTACCCACGATTATCAACCGGAAAATGGCTATTATGTCGCGCCGGAACAGCCCGGATTGGGTCAGGAATTAAACGATGAGGTAGTGAAAGAATACCTGGCCTATGTGATTAAATAGCATCTGGTGATACTGATTATGGTTTATGCCTTCCGGCATATCCCCTAAATAATTCGAGTTGCAGGATAAAATGGTTAACCGTCTTGAACAGCGCTTGCGCTAACCCCGACGGGGCGAGGCCCAGGGATGGGCCGAGTAACTTGCCGCCAACGCACATGAAACTTGAAGTATGACGGGTATACATGGGAGGTATTGATTTTCCAGCCTCTTCCTGGCCAGACCCCGATCTCCCCTGTGTCGCCTCTGAAGCCGATCGCCGATAAACGCCGAGACCACGCTTATAAATGAAGAGAGCATGCGGCACCCGAATAAAGCATTGTCTGGCTGCATTCCGTTTACCAGTACGTGGGCGAATGTGTTATAATTTGCGACCTTTGAATCCGGGATACAGTAGAGGGATAGCGGTTAGATGAGCGACCTTGCGAGAGAAATTACACCGGTCAACATTGAGGAAGAGCTGAAGAGCTCCTATCTGGATTATGCGATGTCGGTCATTGTTGGCCGTGCGCTGCCGGATGTCCGAGATGGCCTGAAGCCGGTACACCGTCGCGTACTTTACGCCATGAACGTATTGGGCAATGACTGGAACAAAGCCTATAAAAAATCTGCCCGTGTCGTTGGTGACGTAATCGGTAAATACCATCCCCACGGCGATTCCGCAGTGTATGACACCATCGTTCGTATGGCGCAGCCATTCTCGCTGCGTTACATGCTGGTGGATGGTCAGGGTAACTTCGGTTCTATTGACGGCGACTCCGCGGCGGCAATGCGTTATACGGAGATCCGTCTGGCGAAAATCGCCCACGAACTGATGGCCGATCTCGAAAAAGAGACGGTGGATTTCGTGGATAACTATGACGGTACGGAAAAAATTCCGGACGTCATGCCGACCAAAATTCCGAATCTGCTGGTGAACGGTTCTTCCGGTATCGCAGTAGGTATGGCGACGAATATCCCGCCGCACAACCTGACGGAAGTGATTAACGGCTGCCTGGCGTATATCGACAACGAAGACATCAGCATTGAAGGGCTGATGGAACATATTCCGGGTCCGGACTTCCCGACCGCCGCGATCATCAACGGTCGTCGTGGTATCGAAGAAGCCTACCGCACCGGTCGTGGCAAAGTGTACATTCGCGCCCGCGCGGAAGTTGAAGCTGACGCGAAAACGGGCCGTGAAACCATCATCGTCCATGAAATTCCCTATCAGGTGAACAAAGCGCGCCTGATCGAGAAAATCGCCGAGCTGGTGAAAGATAAACGCGTGGAAGGCATCAGCGCGCTGCGTGACGAATCCGACAAAGACGGGATGCGCATCGTGATTGAAGTGAAACGCGATGCGGTGGGCGAGGTGGTGCTTAATAATCTCTACTCCCAGACCCAGCTACAGGTTTCCTTCGGTATTAACATGGTGGCGCTGCATCACGGCCAGCCGAAGATCATGAACCTGAAAGACATCATTTCAGCGTTCGTGCGCCACCGCCGTGAAGTGGTGACGCGTCGTACTATTTTTGAACTGCGTAAAGCCCGTGACCGCGCGCATATCCTTGAAGCTCTGGCGATTGCGCTGGCCAACATCGACCCGATTATCGAACTGATTCGCCGCGCGCCAACGCCGGCAGAAGCAAAAGCGGCGCTGATTTCGCGTCCGTGGGATCTGGGCAACGTTGCTGCGATGCTGGAGCGCGCTGGTGATGACGCTGCGCGTCCGGAATGGCTGGAGCCAGAATTTGGCGTGCGTGACGGTCAGTATTACCTGACTGAGCAGCAGGCGCAGGCGATTCTGGATCTGCGTTTGCAGAAACTGACCGGCCTGGAGCATGAAAAACTGCTCGACGAATACAAAGAGTTGCTGGAGCAGATTGCTGAACTGCTGCACATTCTGGGCAGCGCCGATCGCCTGATGGAAGTGATCCGCGAAGAGATGGAGTTAATTCGCGATCAGTTCGGCGATGAGCGTCGTACCGAAATCACCGCCAACAGCGCCGATATTAATATCGAAGATCTGATTAGCCAGGAAGATGTTGTCGTGACGCTGTCTCACCAGGGTTACGTCAAATATCAACCGCTGACGGATTACGAAGCGCAACGTCGTGGTGGGAAAGGTAAATCTGCCGCGCGTATTAAAGAAGAAGACTTTATCGACCGCCTGCTGGTGGCCAACACCCATGACACCATTCTCTGCTTCTCCAGCCGGGGCCGTCTGTACTGGATGAAGGTCTATCAGTTGCCGGAAGCTAGCCGTGGCGCGCGCGGTCGTCCGATCGTTAACCTGCTGCCGCTGGAAGCCAACGAACGTATCACCGCGATTCTGCCGGTTCGTGAATACGAAGAAGGCGTCAACGTCTTTATGGCGACCGCCAGCGGTACCGTGAAGAAAACGGCGCTGACCGAATTCAGCCGTCCGCGTTCCGCCGGTATTATCGCGGTGAACCTCAACGACGGCGACGAGCTGATTGGCGTTGACCTGACTTCTGGTTCTGACGAAGTCATGCTGTTCTCGGCCGCGGGTAAAGTGGTGCGCTTCAAAGAAGACGCCGTCCGTGCGATGGGGCGTACCGCGACCGGTGTGCGCGGTATTAAGCTGGCGGGAGACGATAAAGTAGTCTCTCTGATCATCCCACGCGGCGAAGGCGCTATTCTGACCGTAACGCAAAACGGCTACGGGAAGCGTACCGCAGCGGACGAGTACCCGACCAAGTCTCGTGCGACGCAGGGCGTTATCTCTATCAAAGTGACCGAGCGCAACGGTTCCGTTGTCGGTGCGGTACAGGTAGACGATTGCGACCAGATCATGATGATCACGGATGCCGGTACTCTGGTGCGTACCCGTGTGTCCGAGATCAGCGTAGTGGGACGTAATACCCAGGGCGTTATCCTTATCCGCACGGCGGAAGATGAAAACGTGGTGGGTCTGCAACGCGTTGCTGAACCGGTAGATGACGAAGAACTCGACGCTATCGACGGCAGCGTGGCGGAAGGGGATGAGGATATCGCCCCGGAAGCGGAAAGCGATGACGACGTTGCGGATGACGCTGACGAGTAATGTTATTGCTGTGCGAGGGCCGGATATCCGGCCCTTTTTCTTTGCCGTTGCGGGCTACGTCATTTACCGCTACCTTAGTCACACTCTATTTACATCCTGAGGCGGAGCTTCGCCCCTTTGAAATACCTTGCTTCCTTTCGAACTACGCTGAAAGTCTCGCGCTACTTATTCAGAGCGTTAGCGTTACTCATTTGGCTCTTAATCGCCTTTGTTTCGGTGTTTTACATCGTCAATGCCCTGCACCAGCGGGAGTCTGAAATTCGTCAGGAGTTCAACCTTAGCTCCGATCAGGCGCAGCGTTTTATCCAGCGCACATCGGACGTGATGAAAGAGCTCAAATATATCGCCGAGAACCGTTTAACGGCGGAAAACGGCGTCATGTCGTCGCGTGCGCGTGATGACAAAATGGTGGTGCCGGACTTTGAACCGCTATTCGCCGACTCAGACTGTGCGGCGATGGGCTCCGCCTGGCGCGGTTCGCTGGAGTCGCTGGCATGGTTTATGCGTTACTGGCGCGACAACTTTTCAGCGGCGTATGATCTTAACCGCGTTTTCCTGATTGGCAGCGATAACCTCTGTATGGCGAATTTCGGCCTGCGTGAAATGCCCGTGGAGCGCGATGATGCGTTAAAAGCGTTACATGAGCGGATTATGAAATACCGCAACGCGCCGCAGGAAGAAAGTGGGAATAACCTTTTCTGGATAAGCCAGGGCGCGCGTCAGGGCGTGGGCTACTTTTATGCGCTGACGCCGGTGTATCTGGCCAATCGTCTGCAGGCGCTGCTGGGCGTCGAGCAGTCCATCCGTATGGAAAATTTTTTCACGCCCGGCAGTTTGCCGATGGGCGTCACTATTATTGATGAGAACGGCCATTCGCTGATTTCGTTGACCGGTCCTGACGGCAATATTAAAGCGGAGCCGCGCTGGATGCAGGAGCGCTCCTGGTTTGGTTATACGCCAGGTTTTCGTGAACTGGTACTCAAAAAAAGCCTGCCGCCATCCTCGCTCAGTATTGTCTATTCTGTGCCTGTAGATTTAGTCCTGGAGCGTATTCGTATTCTTATCCTGAACGCTATCCTGCTGAACGTGCTGGTGGGCGCAGGGCTGTTTACGCTTGCGCGGATGTATGAGCGGCGAATTTTCATTCCGGCGGAGAGCGATGCTCAGCGCCTGGAAGAACATGAACAGTTCAACCGTAAAATCGTCGCCTCCGCGCCGGTGGGGATCTGTATTCTGCGCACTATTGATGGTGTCAATATTCTGAGTAACGAACTGGCGCACACCTACCTGAACATGCTCACGCATGAAGACAGACAGCGCCTGACGCAAATCATTTGCGGCCAGCAGGTCAACTTTGTTGATGTATTGACCAGCAATAATACCAATTTGCAAATTAGCTTCGTCCATTCCCGCTATCGCAATGAAAACGTCGCGATTTGCGTGTTGGTAGATGTGAGTACGCGCGTCAAAATGGAAGAGTCGCTGCAAGAGATGGCGCAGGCGGCGGAGCAGGCAAGCCAGTCTAAATCCATGTTCCTTGCAACGGTCAGCCATGAATTGCGCACACCGCTGTACGGTATCATTGGCAATCTCGATCTGCTGCAAACCAAAGAGCTGCCAAAAGGCGTGGATCGTCTGGTCACGGCGATGAATAACTCCTCCAGTCTGTTGCTGAAAATTATCAGCGACATTCTCGACTTCTCGAAAATTGAGTCGGAACAGCTAAAGATTGAGCCGCGCGAATTTTCACCGCGAGAGGTGATGAACCATATCACCGCCAATTATCTGCCGCTGGTGGTGCGTAAGCAGCTCGGCCTGTATTGTTTTATTGAGCCTGACGTGCCGGTATCGCTGAACGGCGACCCGATGCGTTTACAGCAGGTCATTTCAAACCTGTTGAGCAACGCCATTAAGTTTACCGATATTGGCTGCATCGTGCTGCATGTGCGCTGTGATGGGGATTATCTCAGCATTCGCGTGCGGGATACCGGCGTCGGTATTCCGGCAAAAGAGGTGGTTCGCCTGTTCGATCCCTTCTTCCAGGTGGGAACCGGCGTACAGCGTAACTTTCAGGGGACCGGTCTGGGGCTGGCGATTTGCGAAAAATTGATCAGCATGATGGACGGCGATATTTCCGTCGATTCGGAGCCTGGCATGGGAAGCCAGTTTACGCTGCGCATCCCGCTTTATGGCGCGCAATACCCTGTGAAAAAGAGCGTGGAAGGACTCGCCGGAACCTGCTGTTGGCTGGCGGTGCGCAATACTTCTTTGTGCCAGTTTATTGAGACCAGTCTGGCGCGTAGCGGCGTTCATACGCAGCGTTATGAAGGGCAAGAACCCGCCGCGGACGATATTTTGATTGTCGATGACGCGCTGGAGCATACCTGGCAGGGGAGGGCGGCGGTCGTCTTTTGCCGCCGTCATATCGGGATTCCGTTGGAAAGAGCGCCGGGCGAGTGGGTGCATAGTGTGGCGTCGGTGCATGAGTTGCCCGCGCTGTTGGCGCGTATTTATAGTATTGAGCTGGATAGTGAAGCGCTTTCCAGCGCATTGCCGACGACGGATAAAACCGCAGATTCAAATGACGACATGATGATTCTGGTCGTTGACGATCATCCGATCAATCGCCGTCTGCTGGCCGATCAATTGGGATCGCTGGGGTATCAGTGTAAGACAGCCAATGATGGCGTGGACGCTCTGAATGTGCTGAGTAAAAATGCTATCGATATTGTTCTGAGCGATGTGAACATGCCGAACATGGACGGCTATCGCCTGACGCAGCGTATCCGTCAGCTTGGGCTGACGCTGCCGGTCGTCGGCGTGACGGCGAACGCGCTGGCGGAAGAGAAACAACGTTGCCTGGAGTCCGGTATGGATAGCTGTTTGTCGAAGCCTGTGACGCTGGATGTGTTGAAACAGACGCTGGCGGTGTATGCCGAGCGGGTACGTAAAACGCGGGCATAAAAAATGCCGGATGGCGGCGTCGCCTGTCCGGCCTGTAAAAGATGAGTCGACTGGTAGGCCTGATAAGCGTAGCGCCATCAGGCTGGGTAACATAAAAGCGATTTATTCTTTGTCTGTCGGACTCAGGGTGACGGAAGAGAGATAGTTGAGCAGCGCGATATCATTCTCTACGCCCAGTTTCATCATCGCCGATTTCTTCTGGCTGCTGATGGTCTTAATGCTGCGGTTGAGCTTCTTGGCGATTTCGGTGACCAGGAAGCCCTCGGCGAACAGGCGTAATACTTCGCTCTCTTTTGGCGACAGGCGCTTATCGCCGTAACCGCCTGCGCTGATTTTCTCCAGCAGGCGAGAAACGCTTTCTGGGGTGAATTTTTTGCCTTTTTGCAGCGCGGCCAGCGCCTTAGGCAGATCGGTTGGCGCACCCTGTTTGAGTACGATCCCTTCAATATCAAGATCCAACACGGCGCTCAGGATCGCCGGATTGTTGTTCATGGTCAGAACGATAATAGACAGGCTCGGAAAATGACGCTTGATGTACTTGATCAAGGTGATCCCATCGCCGTATTTATCTCCCGGCATGGAGAGGTCAGTGATCAACACATGCGCATCTAATTTCGGCAGGTTGTTGATCAATGCTGTGGAATCTTCAAATTCGCCGACAACATTCACCCACTCGATTTGTTCAAGTGATTTGCGAATACCGAACAGTACAATCGGGTGGTCATCGGCAATAATTACGTTCATATTGTTCATGTATTGGGCTACCTTGCTACAGCAAGCTTTTGACGTAGGCGTCAATGTCGCTGATATATTTTTCTATACCTGGAGCATCTTTCTCACGAATCAGATGTTCCAGCGTTTCACATAACTGCTTGCCGGGTACCAGATTAAGCATGGCAAACACCCCTTTCAGGCGGTGGGCCGTTTGGGCCAGCGCAGCGAAATCGCTGGTTGCCGCCTCAGTATACAACCTCTTAACATCATCCGGTACTGTGTCTACAAATAGCGCATAATAGCCGCTGGCATGAAGCTCGGCATTTTCATCTCCGCCGAGCGGGGAGGCGGGAATCTCTTCCTGCGCCAGCTGCTCTTCGATAAGTTGTAGTACAGCTTCCTGCATAGCATTGCTCATATTAAAGTTGACGCGCAACTGACCCGGGCCAATTTTCCGCACGCCTGACTCATCATCGCTTAAAAGCAAGCCCGAGGCAGTAAGATTAGACGGATTATCCGTTAAAAAGAGATCATATTCTTGACTTATCTGCCTTTCATCCGGCGTGATGCAGGTGGCGCCCCAGTTTTCTAACTGACGCAGCACAATCGCGCGAACCTCGTTGGACGTCACATCGACCATCACGCTCACGTCGTCCAGCAGGCGCTCTTCGACCTGAGTATGCTGATCGTGAGGAAGCATTTTGACATGAACGGTATAGCGCGTGCCCAGCGTTTCTCGCGCTTTAATGTTGAGATGACCGCCCAGTTTGCGCGCCAGTTGATTGCACAGCCAGAAGGTGAGCGGATTCGCTTTGCCGTAACGATCGCCCTGCGTTTCATTCATATACGGGAAATGCAGATTATCAATCTCGTTTAACGTTACACCTTCGCCCGTATCCAGAATACGGAAAGTCAGACGCTCCGCGATAGATTCATCCTGCTCGACTTCAAGCGTAATTTTACCCATAGCAGTCGTCGTGACGGCATACTGAATCAACAGCAGCAAAATCCGGCGCAGGGCGTCGCGATCGCCCCAGCGTTCATCGTTGCCGCTAAGATGGTTATTAATCAGCAGTTGCAGCCCTTTACGCTTAATGGCGGGCAGCACTTCCGGCACGACTTCGTCAATAAGATCCTGCAGGGAGAACAGCGTTGCTTCGCTCTTCCATGCGTCATTTTCCAGCATATTCGCCAGTTGGATTTCATCGATCATACGTACCAATACATCCGCCTGATCCGCCAGTTTCAGGCTTTCCGGCGTGGTGACTGCCGCGGCGTTAACCGCCAGTTGGCGTACGGGCTCTTTAAGCGTGTTGCTGATATTTTGCATAAAGGCGGCGCGGCCCTGCTGATTCTTCTCATACAAACGCTGCGCCTGTTTAAGCTTCTTATTCACCAGAACTTCCCGGTCCTGATCGCGAATAATAAAGATCTGCGTGCGGGGAGCGATCTGGCTGCGAAACAGACGGATCTCATACAGTTCGTTATTAATTGTCGCCTGAATCACGCCCTGATGCTGTTCCGCCATGCTGGTAATATTTTGCAGGTTAAGATGCGGCAACAGATGATCGGCGATTTTATTGCTGATCACGGTGCGGTTGCCTTCCTGATCGTAGACCAGCAGACCCAGCGGCAGCAGAGAAACGATCTCTTCATTAATGGCGCGTAAGACGCGAAGCTCATTATTCGCCGCGTTGCCGGATGTCGATTCCGTCGACCGTCCCGGCTGATGACGGAACGTGGCGTAGCCAAATAACGCCAACGCCAGCAGCCCGATGTTCAGCAGTAAAGGCAGCAAAATATTTTGCAGCGTATCAAGCAAAAGCGTACCGAACGGTACCTGCCAGATCAGGCGCATTCCGGTAGAGTTAAGCGCTGAGGAGATCTCAATTTTTGAACCGTTAAAGCTAATCGTGACGCTATCAGGCGCTTCCTTTTCACTGCTTCGCCCCGTCGCCTGGGTTGCGTCAGGCTCTATCCGAAAACTGTCCAGCGGCATTCCCGGCGGGATTAAATCATTAATGGGCAGATCAAACGCCACCACGGTCGCCAGATGTCCTGGCTGATTGAAGGTCGTGCGCAGCGTAAAATAGTGACCGTTTTGCCAGGCCAGTTTTCGCAATGAGGAGAAACTTTCGCGCTCATCCAGCGCATTCGCCTGCTGCAACATCTCTGCCCGGCGGGAATCGACGATATTGCCAATAGTGGACTCTTTAAAGCCGGAAGAGAGATCTTTCAACGGTAGGGTAGAGATAAGAATCAGGCTGTTATCCTGTCCGTTGAGGTAATACATTGACCATGGCACGTTTTCCGCGCCCCACAGCGTATCCAGATAGGTTGACATACGCTGCGTCATTTCCAGCGTGGCGCTGTCATGGGAACCGAAAATCAGCGCTTCAGTTTTACGTCGCGGCTTTTCAAGATAATACACATCCTGCTTCAGACGCGTTTCCTGAAGTCCTTCACCTGTCGATGGCGTAGTGGTCGCGGCGATGTTGTCATAAATTTGCCAGGTAACATACCGCCAGGTATCCACGCGTTTATGAATAGCGTGGGTGATATCGACAATTTGATAGCTTTTGTCTTTCAACCAGGCGTTGACGGCGCTCTGTACCATAACGCCCATCGTTACCAGCAGCACAATGATCAGCAATAAGAAGAAACGGGTAATGCTTCCCGGTAGAAGGGAGAATCGGGTAGAGACCGTTGTGTCAGACTGACTCATTTATGTTTACGACCTGTAAAAGCAACGCTGAAGGTGAAGGGCAGTATAAAGGGTAATGAATGAATTTCCAGACTCTTACGTCATGCCGGGCAACTTAACACGCGCTCCGTCGGCGGGACGGGAAAAGCGTACAACCTTCGCAGAACGGTACAAATATAAAGACTACTTATAAATGTTTAGCACTAAATATCAAGAAATTATTTGCTAATGTCTTACGAACGGTCGAGCAGGGGAGTGTAGTGAATAACCGTGATAGTTTTAGGCAGGTAGCATAAATCAGCCGGGTGTGTCTGAAAAAGGGTAAAAAAAACCGAATGCGAAGCATCCGGTTGAAATAGGGGTAAACAGACATTCAGAAGTGAATGACGGTAATAAATAAAGTTAATGATGATAGCGGTCACTATTTTAGTTGCGAATGAAGATTCTGTTTTATCATTCAGTGCTATGAATTTCATCAATTTAACCCATTGATTTTAAAAGTCTCGTGAATATATTTTGTCTATTTGTGCTTATTTTTACTTGATTTTTGCTTTAAAAAAGTTCCGTAAAATTCATATTTTGAAACATCTATGTAGATAACTGTAACATCTTAAAAGTTTTAGTATCATATTCGTGTTGGATTATTCTGTATTTTTGCGGAGAATGGACTTGCCGACTGGTTAATGAGGGTTAACCAGTAAGCAGTGGCATAAAAAAGCAATAAAGGCATATAACAGAGGGTTAATAACATGAAAGTTAAAGTACTGTCCCTCCTGGTACCAGCTCTGCTGGTGGCGGGCGCAGCGAATGCGGCTGAAATTTATAATAAAGACGGCAACAAATTAGACCTGTTTGGTAAAGTTGATGGCCTGCACTACTTCTCTGACGACAAAGGCAGCGACGGCGACCAGACCTACATGCGTATCGGCTTCAAAGGCGAAACGCAGGTTAACGATCAGCTGACCGGTTATGGCCAGTGGGAATATCAGATTCAGGGCAACCAGACTGAAGGCAGCAACGACTCCTGGACGCGTGTGGCGTTTGCGGGTCTGAAATTCGCTGACGCAGGCTCCTTCGATTATGGTCGTAACTACGGCGTAACTTATGACGTGACCTCCTGGACCGACGTTCTGCCGGAATTCGGCGGCGACACCTACGGCGCTGACAACTTTATGCAGCAGCGTGGTAACGGCTATGCCACCTACCGTAACACCGACTTCTTCGGCCTGGTGGATGGTCTGGACTTCGCGTTGCAGTATCAGGGCAAAAACGGCAGCGTGAGCGGTGAAAACAAGAGTGGTCGTAGCCTGCTGAACCAGAACGGCGACGGTTACGGCGGATCGCTGACTTATGCAATCGGCGAAGGCTTCTCTGTCGGTGGCGCTATCACCACGTCTAAACGTACTGCCGATCAGAACAACACCGCTAACGCTAGCCTGTATGGTAACGGCGATCGCGCCACGGTCTACACCGGCGGCCTGAAATACGATGCGAACAACATCTATCTGGCAGCGCAGTATTCTCAGACCTATAACGCAACCCGTTTTGGTACCTCTAACGGTAGCAACCCGTCCACCTCTTACGGTTTTGCCAACAAAGCGCAGAACTTTGAAGTGGTTGCTCAGTACCAGTTCGACTTTGGTCTGCGTCCGTCTGTGGCTTACCTGCAGTCTAAAGGTAAGGACATCAGCAACGGTTACGGCGCCAGTTATGGCGACCAGGACATCGTAAAATACGTTGATGTCGGCGCGACTTACTACTTCAACAAAAACATGTCCACCTATGTTGATTACAAAATCAACCTGCTGGATAAAAACGACTTTACCCGCGATGCGGGCATCAACACCGACGACATCGTAGCGCTGGGTCTGGTTTACCAGTTCTAATCAGCAAAAGATGTTGCTAAAGGGCCTACGGGCCCTTTTTTCATGCCTTATTCCGGCGTACAAATACGACGTTTTGATATACGCTTGCGTCCATTCGAATGAGGATAAACAGCGATGAAAATGACTTTTTGCCGGGCCGTGTGTCTGGCGGCGGCTTTTTTACTTATGGGCTGCGATGAGGCTCCCGAAACGACAACAGCGTCACCTGCCGCTCAGGTGCTGGAAGGTAAAACGATGGGGACCCTCTGGCGGGTGAGCGTGGTTGGTATCGATGCGAAACGCGCCGCAGAGTTACAGACTAAAATCCAGACTCAGCTTGATGCTGATGATTGGTTGCTTTCTACCTATAAAAATAACTCCGCGCTGATGCGTTTTAACCATTCACGCAGTCTTGCGCCCTGGCCGGTCAGCGAAGCCATGGCGGATATCGTGACCTCGGCGCTACGTATTGGCGCGAAGACGGATGGCGCGATGGATATCACCGTGGGCCCGCTGGTCAATCTGTGGGGGTTTGGACCGGATCGGCAGCCGCTGCATATCCCAACACCAGCACAAATCGATGCGGCAAAAGCGAAAACAGGCCTGCAACATTTGCAGGTTATCGACAGGGCTGGACATCAGTTTTTGCAAAAAGATCTGCCGGATCTTTATGTTGATCTCTCCACGGTCGGGGAGGGCTATGCGGCGGATCACCTGGCGCGTCTGATGGAGCAGGAGGGCATTGCGCGTTATCTGGTCTCGGTGGGCGGCGCATTAAGCAGTCGCGGGATGAATGCGCAAGGGCTGCCGTGGCGCGTCGCGATTCAGAAGCCGACCGACCGGGAAAACGCGGTGCAGGCGATTGTGGATATCAACGGGCATGGCATCAGCACCTCCGGCAGCTACCGCAACTATTATGAGCTGGATGGCAAGCGCGTATCGCACGTTATCGATCCGCAAACGGGGCGCCCCATTGAACACAACCTGGTATCGGTTACGGTTATCGCGCCAACGGCGCTGGAAGCGGACGGCTGGGACACCGGCCTGATGGTGCTTGGTACGCAAAAGGCGCAAGAGGTCGTCCGGCGGGAAGGGCTGGCGGTCTTTATGATCATGAAAGAAGGTGAAGGCTTTAAAACCTGGATGTCGCCGCAGTTCAAAACGTTCCTGGTGAGCGATAAGAATTAAAACGCAAGATTACGGGTTTTTGTGGGCGGATTTACGGACACACTGCATGTAAGCAAGCACTATGCTTAATGAAGGAGTCTATGATGAAAAAAGCGTTACTTACCGATGATGAATGCTGGCTGCGGGTGCAGGCGCGCGATGCCAGCGCGGATGGGCGTTTCGTTTTTGCGGTGCGAACCACCGGCGTTTTTTGCCGCCCTTCTTGTCGCTCGAAGCGGGCGTTACGTAAAAATGTTCGCTTTTTTGCCAACGCGCAGCAGGCGCTGGACGCCGGTTTTCGCCCCTGCAAGCGCTGTCAGCCGGATAATGCGCGCGCGCAGCAACGGCGGTTGGATAAGATTGCCTGCGCCTGCCGTTTACTTGAGCAGGAGACGCCGGTAACGCTGGCGTCTCTGGCGCAGGCGGTGGCGATGAGTCCGTTTCATCTGCACCGTTTGTTTAAAGCGAGCACCGGAATGACGCCGAAAGGGTGGCAGCAGGCGTGGCGCGCCCGGCGGCTGCGTGAGGCGTTGGCGAAAGGAGAGCCGATCACGGCGGCTATTTATCGCGCCGGCTTCCCGGATAGCAGTAGCTACTACCGTCATGCCGACCAGACGCTGGGCATGACGGCAAAACAGTTTCGCAAAGGCGGCGATAATGTCTCCGTTCGCTATGCGCTGACGGACTGGGTTTACGGACGGTGCCTGGTGGCGGAGAGCGAGCGGGGGATTTGCGCGATTCTCCCCGGTGATAGCGACGACGCGCTACTGGCTGAATTACACACCCTTTTCCCGGCGGCCCGCCACGAACCTGCTGACGCGCTTTTTCAGCAACGGGTGCGGCAGGTTGTCGCGGCTATCAACACACGCGATGTGCTGCTCTCGTTGCCGCTGGATATTCAGGGAACCGCGTTTCAACAGCAGGTCTGGCAGGCGTTATGCGCAATTCCCTGCGGCGAAACCGTAAGCTATCAACAGCTTGCCGCGACTATCGGCAAACCCACGGCGGTACGCGCGGTCGCCAGCGCGTGCGGCGCGAATAAACTGGCGATGGTGATCCCGTGTCATCGGGTCGTGCGTCGTGATGGCGCGCTCTCCGGTTATCGTTGGGGCGTGCGTCGAAAAGCGCAGCTATTAAAGCGAGAAGCGCAAAAAGAGGAGTAGCAATGCTGGATCTATTTGCTGATGAAGCGCCCTGGCAAGAGCCCCTGGCGCCTGGCGCGGTGGTGTTGCGCCGCTTTGCGTTTCGCGCGGCGCAGTCGCTATTAGACGATATCGGTTTTGTCGCCAGTCAGTCTCCGTTTCGTCAGATGGTGACGCCGGGCGGCTACACCATGTCGGTGGCGATGACCAACTGCGGCGCGTTAGGGTGGACCACCGATCGTCACGGTTATTGTTATGCCGTGCGCGATCCGTTGACCGATAAACCCTGGCCTGCGCTGCCGTTATCGTTTGCCAGCGTATGTCGTCAGGCGGCAATCGCGGCAGGGTATGAGAGCTTCCAACCGGACGCCTGCCTGATCAATCGCTACGCGCCCGGCGCAAAACTGTCGCTGCATCAGGATAAAGACGAGCCGGATCTGCGCGCGCCTATCGTCTCAGTTTCGTTGGGGGTGCCGGCGGTTTTTCAGTTTGGCGGCCTGCGTCGCAGCGATCCGCTCCAGCGGATCTTACTGGAGCATGGCGATATCGTGGTCTGGGGCGGCGAGTCCCGGCTGTTTTATCATGGTATCCAGCCGCTTAAAGCGGGCTTTCATCCCATGACCGGTGAATTTCGTTACAATCTCACCTTCCGTCAGGCGGCTGAAAAAGAATAAAAATAAGAATTATTATTGCTGTGCAGGTGGAGTTAGTTAAACTGCGGGCTGTTATTATCGGTCCGGGTTGTATGCATGGAACTTCTTATTCTTGTCTGGCGGCAGTACCGCTGGCCATTTATTAGCGTGATGGCACTGAGCCTCGCCAGCGCGGCGCTGGGGATTGGCCTGATCGCGTTTATCAATCAGCGCCTGATTGAAACGGTGGACACCACCGTCATGGTGCTGCCGGAATTTCTCGGTCTGCTCCTGTTACTAATGGTCGTCACATTAGGTTCCCAACTGGCGCTCACCACTCTGGGACACCATTTCGTTTACCGCCTGCGCAGCGAATTTATCAAGCGCATTCTGGATACGCACGTTGAACGCATTGAGCAACTGGGCAGCGCCTCTTTACTGGCCGGTCTGACCAGCGATATTCGCAATATTACTATCGCCTTTGTGCGTCTGCCTGAGCTGGTACAGGGCATTATCCTCACCGTCGGCTCGGCGGCGTATCTGGCGATGCTATCGACAAAAATGCTGCTGGTTACGGCTATCTGGATGGCGGTCACTATCTGGGGCGGATTTGTGCTGGTGGCGCGGGTTTACCAGCATATGGCGACCCTGCGCGAGACCGAAGATAAGCTGTACAACGACTATCAGACGGTGCTGGAAGGACGCAAAGAGCTGACGCTAAACCGCGAGCGTGCGGAGCAGATTTTTCAGCAATGCTATACCCCGGACGCCAAAGAGTACCGTCATCACATTATCCGTGCCGATACTTTTCACCTGAGCGCCGTCAACTGGTCGAATATCATGATGCTGGGGGCGATAGGCCTGGTCTTCTGGATGGCGAATAGTCTCGGCTGGGCGGATACCAACGTCGCGGCGACCTATTCACTGACGTTGCTGTTCCTGCGCACGCCGCTGCTGTCTGCGGTGGGGGCGTTGCCAACGCTACTGACCGCCCAGGTGGCGTTTAATAAACTGAATAAATTCGCGCTCGCCCCGTATAAGCCTGATTTTCCGCAGCCGAAAGCCTTTCCCGACTGGAAGACGCTGGAGCTGCGCAACGTGGTTTTCCACTATCAGGATAACGCGTTTTCCGTGGGGCCCATCAACCTGACGATTCACCGCGGCGAACTGCTGTTTTTAATTGGCGGCAACGGTAGCGGGAAATCGACGCTGGCCATGTTATTGACCGGTTTATACCAGCCGCAATCGGGAACGATTTTACTTGATGGTCAACCTATTGCCGCCGGGCAGCCGGAAGATTATCGCAAACTGTTTTCTGCGGTGTTTACCGATGTGTGGTTATTCGACCGCCTGCTGGGGCCGCAGGGGAAACCCGCCAATTCCGCGCTGGTCGAAAAGTGGCTTGAGCACCTGAAAATGACGCACAAGCTGGAGCTAAACGACGGGCGCATTTTGAATCTTAAACTGTCGAAAGGGCAAAAAAAGCGCATTGCGCTGCTGCTGGCGCTGGCGGAAGAGCGCGATATTATTTTGCTGGATGAGTGGGCCGCCGATCAGGACCCGCATTTCCGCCGGGAATTTTATCAGGTACTGTTGCCGTTAATGCAGGAAATGGGCAAAACCATTTTCGCCATCAGCCATGATGATCACTATTTTATTCATGCCGATCGTCTGCTTGAAATGCGCAACGGACAGCTAACCGAACTCACCGGCGACGAACGTGACGCCGCCTCGCGTGATGCGGTTGCGCGTACTGCGTAATGGACTATGGCGCCGGATGAACCACCTGATGGCAGCCCTACGTCCGCACGCGGGTAGGCCTGATAAGATGCCACGCGTCGCCACCAGGCATCGGGGTATTTTTTGCGGCGGGCGAGCGGATTTCCAGACGTGTTTTAAAAAGAACCCCGGAGCGCTGCGTGAGCCGGCGTGTTCAGATGCCCGGTAAGTGTGACCGGGCAGCGTAACATTATCGCGCGACGGCGTTCTGTACGTTAGCGTCCGCTTTCCAGATGCGGTATTTCACGTCTACATTCGCCGGGGTATACACCACGATCGGCAGCTTGCTGTTGTAGCGCAGCATCCCGTCTTCACCCAGCCAGGCGGTGACGAATTTTTGCTCTTTCTTACCTTCAGGGCAGGCCATCATGGTTGATACCGGAGAGGTGACGTTATCAAAGACATAATAGTCATAGCCCCAGCCTTCCAGCGTTTTTGTTTCCAGCGTGCCGCCGAGGCGATGCTGGTTACAATCCACATTCAGCGTTTGGCCAATCAACAGTTCCACTTTGAGGGTAGATTCATCCTGCTGAGGGGTAAGGGTTATCACTTGCCGCTTCATTCCTTTTTCCGCCTGCGGATAGGGGGCGATTTTCTCCAGCGGCTGGGCGGTATCGCTATTGTTAGCCCAGGCAGAGGCGCTGGCGAGGGCGGCGAAGACGACGGCAGGGACAAACATCTTCATTTGATTGTTCACAGTATTTCCTTTCTGCTGTTTTCGGTATGCACGGACAACAGATTAACACATTCATATTATCTATTAATCTGTATTTACTCATATTTTCAAGATTATTAATAAAATAGCGTCTTTTTATATAGTGGAATATTCCGATATTGATAATGTAAATGGAATTATCAGCTATTAGTGGTTTTCGTTATATAGGTAGCTATATAACTCATTGAAATGTGAGAAAAAGCACGTTTACGGGTCTTTACCCGGCACTCTTTTGATCCGGCAACAGCATTTACCTCTATCGGGGTATGCATCTCTTACACATCCTGAAATATCTTATTTACAAAAATAACTACTCATAAATTGTACGGTTTTTATTGGTATTCACTCCCTATGGAAGCGTGTCGTTATGGAAGGGCGATATCATGGTTGATTTATCCCGTCGAAGCATGTTGACCGGCAGTTGGCGCAACGCCAGCAATGGGATTCTTCCGCCGTGGGCCAGAGAAACAACCTATTTTCTCGCACATTGTCTGCGTTGCGACGCCTGCATCCAGGCGTGTGAGGCCGACATCCTGCAGCGAGGGACGGGGGGGTATCCGAGCGTAGATTTCAAACGGGGCGAGTGCAGCTTTTGTTATGCCTGCGCGCAGGCCTGTACCGAATCGCTTTTTCTTCCGCGCCACACCAGGGCCTGGGATCTGGTTTTTACGCTCACGGAAAACTGCCTCGCCAGGCAATCGGTTGAATGCCATCGTTGCCAGGACAGTTGTGAACCTATGGCCATTACCTTTCGTCCCACGCTATCCGGCATTTACCAGCCGCAGCTTGACCCGCAGGCCTGTCACGGATGCGGGGCGTGTGTGGCTATCTGTCCCGTGTCAGCCATCAAAGCGGAGAACCACCATGCGCACTAACTGGCAGGTCTGTAGCCTGGTCGTGCAGGCCAAAAGTCAGAACATCGCCGCCATTGGCACACAGTTGAACACGTTGCCGGGTTGCGAAGTCGCGTTAAGCGATGTTGAAAGCGGGCAGCTGATCGTGGTGGCGGAAGCAGACCAGAGTGAAACGCTGATGCAAACAATTGAGTCAGTACGCAATGTCGAGGGCGTACTGGCGGTGTCGCTGGTTTATCACCAGCAGGATGAGCAAGGTGAGGAAACACCATGAAACTCAGTCGTCGTAGCTTTATGAAAGCTAACGCCGTTGCGGCCGCTGCGGCGGCTGCCGGTCTGAGCGTGCCGGGCGTCGCCCGCGCCGTTGTCGGGCAGCAGGAAGCCATCAAATGGGATAAAGCGCCGTGCCGTTTTTGCGGAACGGGTTGCGGTGTGTTAGTGGGCACGCAGCAGGGCCGTGTGGTCGCCTGCCAGGGCGACCCCGACGCGCCGGTCAACCGTGGTCTGAACTGCATTAAAGGCTACTTCCTGCCCAAAATCATGTACGGTAAAGATCGTCTGACGCAGCCGATGCTGCGCATGAAAGACGGCAGCTATCACAAAGACGGCGAGTTTACGCCGGTGAGCTGGGAACAGGCCTTCGATGTGATGGAGGAGAAGTTTAAAACCTCCCTGAAAGAGAAAGGACCAGAAGCGATCGGCATGTTTGGATCGGGTCAATGGACCATCTGGGAAGGCTATGCCGCCGCGAAACTGTTCAAGGCTGGTTTCCGCTCTAACAACATCGACCCGAACGCGCGTCACTGCATGGCCTCGGCGGTGGTGGGCTTTATGCGCACCTTTGGCATGGATGAACCGATGGGCTGCTACGACGATATTGAGCAGGCCGATGCGTTTGTGCTGTGGGGTTCCAACATGGCGGAGATGCACCCGATTTTATGGTCGCGCATCACTAACCGCCGTTTGTCCGACCCGAACGTGAAGGTTGCCGTCCTCTCCACCTTCCAGCACCGTAGCTTTGAGCTGGCGGACAACGGTATTGTCTTTACCCCGCAAAGCGATCTGGTGATCCTTAACTATATCGCGAATTACATTATTCAGAACAACGCGGTAAATCAGGATTTCTTCACAAAGCATGTGAACCTGCGTAAAGGGGCGACGGATATCGGCTACGGCTTACGCCCGACGCACCCGCTGGAAAAAGCGGCGAAGAATCCGGGCTCCGATGCTTCCGAGCCGATGAGCTTCGACGAGTATAAAGCCTTCGTGGCGGAATATACGCTGGACAAGACCGCTGAAATGACCGGCGTGCCGAAAGATCAACTGGAACAGTTGGCGCAGCTCTACGCCGATCCGAATAAGCGCGTGATCTCTTACTGGACGATGGGTTTTAACCAGCATACTCGCGGCGTGTGGGCGAATAACCTGGTTTACAACCTCCATCTGCTGACCGGAAAAATCTCTCAGCCTGGCTGCGGTCCTTTCTCGCTGACCGGCCAGCCTTCCGCCTGCGGTACGGCGCGTGAAGTGGGAACCTTCTCACACCGTCTGCCCGCAGACATGGTCGTGACGAACGAAAAACACCGTGATATCTGCGAAAAACACTGGCAGATCCCCGCTGGCACTATTCCGGCAAAAGTGGGTTTACACGCGGTGGCGCAGGATCGCGCGTTGAAAGACGGCAAGCTGAACGTCTACTGGGTAATGTGTAATAACAATATGCAGGCCGGGCCGAACATCAATGAAGATCGGATGCCGGGCTGGCGCGATCCGCGTAACTTTATCATTGTCTCCGATCCTTACCCGACGGTGAGCGCGCTGTCTGCGGATCTGATCCTGCCGACCGCCATGTGGGTTGAGAAAGAAGGCGCTTACGGCAACGCCGAACGCCGCACGCAGTTCTGGCGTCAGCAAATTAAAGCGCCGGGCGAAGCTAAATCCGACCTCTGGCAACTGGTGCAGTTCTCCCGTCGTTTTAAAACCGAGGAGGTCTGGCCGGAGGCGTTGCTGGCCCAGAAGCCGGAGCTGCGCGGTAAAACGCTGTATGACGTTCTGTTCGCCACGCCGGCGGTCAGCAAATTCCCGCTGAGCGAGCTGAAAGAGGATCAGTTAAACGATGAGTCTCGTGAGCTGGGCTTCTATCTGCAAAAAGGACTGTTTGAAGAATACGCCTGGTTTGGACGTGGCCACGGGCACGATCTGGCGCCGTTCGACGATTACCACAACGCGCGCGGTCTGCGCTGGCCGGTCGTCGAAGGCAAAGAGACGCAATGGCGTTACAGCGAAGGCAACGACCCGTATGTAAAAGCGGGGGAAGGGTACAAATTCTACGGTAAACCGGATGGCAAAGCGGTGATCTTCGCGCTGCCATTTGAACCTGCGGCGGAGTCGCCGGACAACGAGTACGATCTGTGGCTTTCCACCGGTCGCGTGCTGGAACACTGGCATACCGGCAGTATGACGCGCCGCGTGCCTGAATTGCATCGCGCCTTCCCGGAAGCAGTGGTCTTTATTCACCCGCTGGATGCGAAAGCGCGCGATCTGCGTCGTGGGGATAAGGTTAAAGTGTCGTCCCGCCGCGGCGAAGTGATTTCGATTGTCGAAACGCGTGGACGTAACCGTCCGCCGCAGGGACTGGTGTATATGCCGTTCTTCGATGCCGCTCAGCTAGTGAACAACCTGACGCTGGATGCGACGGACCCGCTCTCTAAAGAGACGGACTTCAAGAAGTGCGCCGTTAAGCTGGCGAAGGTGTAACGCGTTATGTCCCGTACAGCGAAACCCCAAAATGGCCGCCGCCGCTTCCTGCGTGATGTTGTGCGCACTGCGGGCGGGCTGGCGGCGGTTGGCGTGGCGCTGGGCTTGCAACAGCAAACCGCGCGCGCAACGGGCGTGCGGCTGCGTCCGCCTGGCGCGCTGAATGAAAATGTCTTCGCCAGCGCCTGTGTGCGCTGCGGGCAGTGCGTTCAGGCGTGTCCATACGACACGCTAAAACTGGCGACGCTGGCCTCCGGGCTATCGGCAGGCACGCCCTATTTCGTCGCTCGCGACATCCCCTGCGAAATGTGTGAAGACATTCCGTGCGCCAAAGTCTGCCCCAGCGGGGCGCTGAATAAAGATATCGCTTCCATTGATGACTCGCGCATGGGGCTGGCGGTGCTGCTGGATCAGGAAAACTGCCTCAACTTTCAGGGGCTGCGCTGCGACGTTTGTTACCGCGAATGCCCGAAAATCGATGAGGCCATCACGCTGGAGCTGGATCGCAACATGCGCACCGGCAAACATGCGCGCTTTCTGCCCACCGTACACAGCGACGCCTGTACCGGCTGCGGCAAATGCGAAAAAGTCTGCGTACTGGAGCAACCAGCGATAAAAGTGTTGCCGTTGTCATTGGCGAAAGGGGAGTTAGGACACCATTACCGCTTCGGCTGGCTGGAGGGGAAAGATGGCAAATCGTAAACGCGACGCCGGGCGAGAAGCGCGGGCGAAAAAAGGCTGGTGGCGTAGCCACCGCTGGCTGGTGTTACGCCGTATCAGCCAGTTTATGGTGCTGGGGATGTTTCTCAGCGGCCCGTGGCTGGGCTTTTGGGTTTTGCATGGCAACTACAGCAGTAGTTTGCTGTTCGATACCCTCCCGTTGACCGATCCGCTGATTACCCTGGAAAGTCTCGCCAGTGGACATCTTCCCGCTACCGTGGCGCTGACGGGAGCAGTGATTATCGCTGTGCTGTATGCGCTGGCGGGAAAGCGATTATTTTGCAGTTGGGTTTGCCCGCTAAACCCCGTTACCGATTTGGCTAACTGGATGCGCAGGAAATTTGACCTGAACCAGTCTGCGACGATTCCACGCCATATACGGTACGTCCTTCTGGTGGTGGTGTTAATCGGTTCGGCCTTGACCGGCACGCTGCTGTGGGAATGGATTAATCCCGTGTCGCTGTTAGGCCGTAGTCTGGTTATGGGATTTAGTAGCGGCGCGTTGCTGATTATTGCTTTGTTTTTATTTGATTTATTAGTCGTTGAGCACGGTTGGTGCGGCCATATTTGCCCGATGGGCGCGCTGTATGGCGTGCTGGGCAGTAAAGGCGTAGTGACCGTGACGGCCAAAAAACGTGAGAAATGTAATCGCTGTATGGATTGTTTTCATGTTTGCCCGGAACCGCATGTGCTACGTGCGCCGGTGCTGGATGAGCAAAGCCCGGCGCAGGTCACTCACCGCGACTGCATGACCTGCGGTCGCTGCGTGGATGTCTGTTCTGAGGATGTTTTTACAATAACGATACGCAACATCATTCGGGATGCATCGCGGCGGTAAGCGAGGAAATCCCCGGGAGCATAGATAACGATGTGACTGGGATTTTCGAGCGCAGCCAACAAAGAGGCAGCTCGAAGGATGAAGTGTAAATGCGATGGAGTTCGGGAGCGAAACAATGAAAAGCCATGACCTGATGAAAGCGCTGTGTCAATGGATGGCCACGCTTGCCCTGGTGGTAAGTGGTGCGGTTTGGGCGGCAAACGGAGTGGATCTGAGCCAGTCGCCGGAAGTATCCGGGACGCAGGAAGGGGCGATTCGTATGCCGAAAGAGCAGGAACGTATGCCGCTAAATTACGTCAACCAGCCGCCGATGATCCCGCACAGCGTCGAGGGCTACCAGGTGACGACCAATACCAACCGCTGTCTGCAATGCCACGGCGTGGAAAGTTATCGTACGACGGGCGCGCCGCGTATCAGTCCGACGCACTTTATGGACAGCGACGGTAAAGTGTCGGGCAACGTCGCGCCACGTCGTTATTTCTGCCTGCAGTGCCACGTACCGCAGTCTGATACCGCGCCGATTATCGACAATACCTTTACCCCCTCGCAAGGTTACGGGAAATAAGAGGTCATTATGGAAAATTCTAACCGTAAACCCGGCTGGATAAAGCGCGTCTGGCGATGGTGGCGCAGCCCCAGCCGCCTGGCGTTGGGGACGCTGCTGTTAATCGGTTTTATCGGCGGCATCATCTTCTGGGGCGGCTTCAATACCGGAATGGAAAAGGCTAACACCGAAGAGTTTTGTATTAGCTGCCATGAAATGCGCAACACGGTGTATGAGGAGTATATGGAAACCGTCCACTACAACAACCGTAGCGGCGTTCGTGCCACCTGTCCTGACTGCCATGTGCCGCATGAGTGGGGGCCGAAGATGATCCGTAAGATCAAAGCCAGTAAAGAACTGTACGCGAAGGTATTTGGGCTGATAGATACACCGCAGAAATTTGAAGCTCATCGCCTGACAATGGCACAAAATGAGTGGCGGCGCATGAAAGACAACAACTCGCAGGAATGCCGTAACTGCCACAATTTCGACTTTATGGATCTGACCGCGCAAAAAGGCGTCGCGGCGAAAATGCACGATCAGGCGGTAAAAGATGGACAGACCTGTATCGATTGCCACAAAGGGATCGCGCATAAACTGCCGGATATGCGTGATGTTAAACCAGGTTTCTGACAGGACGTTGATGAGTGGGAATGCTTGAAGCCAGAGATCTGTACTGCGAGCGGGACGAGAGGACGCTGTTCAGTGGGCTGTCGTTCACCGTGGACGCCGGGGAGTGGGTGCAGGTCACCGGCGGCAACGGCGCCGGAAAAACCACCCTGCTGCGCCTGCTGACCGGGCTGGCGCGCCCGGACGGCGGCGAGGTGTACTGGCAGGGCGAGCC
>NZ_JBGDXS010000016.1:0-48763 GCF_046550535.1 Salmonella sp. SAL04213
TTGCGTGTGTGGTAACTGTAAAAATGTAGGCCTGATAAGCGCAGCGCCATCAGGCAACCGGCACCGCCGGATGGCAGCTTCGCCTTATCCGGCCTACAAGGAACGTGCTTTCTCTAACCACCGCAAAATGAAGGCAGAAATCTGCGATACATCATTAAGATCCAAAACGGGTACCGCTACGGCAAGTGGAATATCACTGGCAACCGCAATAACATGCTCATCAAGAATTAATTCTTCCTCGCTGTGCCCACATCCCTGACGAAAAAGTAAGATCTTCGCAACTGCCTCGTGTTTAAACCCTTCTACCAGCACCATATCCAGCTTTGATGCATCCATCCGGCTCACCAGCCATGCCAGATCCAACTCTTCTTGCCCCGGCGTTTCAGTCATTAACGCCCAGCGCTGCTGACTGGCAACCAGCGTTTGTGCCGCCCCGGCCTTACGTAATTCGTAGCTATCTTTACCCGGTTTATCAACATCCATATCATGATGGGTATGCTTAATCAGCCCTGGCCGAATACCGTGCGCACAAAGTGCTGGGATCAGTTTTTTCAGCAGTGTTGTTTTTCCCGTGCCGCTCCACGCGGCAATGGCGAGTAGCGGTATCATGGTCTCTTTTGCCATTGCGCGAGTTCCTCCGGCGTGTTGACGTTCACAAATGCCTCTTTACAATCGCTGAAATCAACGGCGTGTCCGCCTACCTGGCGCATAAAAATCATTACCCGCCGCTCGCCTGCTTGCAAATAAGCTGTCAACTGGGGCTCAACGGCACGATTAATCAACGCGATCGTTGGATGATCGCGCTCTCCATCATGAACCCAAACCACGGGTGCACCATGACGCTGCGCTGCTAAACGATCGACCAGGGTGTGGGGGATACAGGGATTATCACAGGGGCAAAACAGAAACCAGTCACCTGCTACCTGCTGAAAAACGGAAAGCATACCCGCCAGCGGACCGGGAAAGTCAGCGATTGAATCCGGAATGACTTTCAGGCCGCTGGCCTGGTAGATATCCAGATGGCGATTAGCACTAATGACGACCGTAGCCAGTTGCGGCGCGAGCGCATCGGCAACGTGCCGCCAGAGCGGTTTCCCGTCCAGTTCAAGCAGACCTTTATCCGCACCTCCCATCCGCCGGGCTTTACCGCCTGCCAGCACCACGCCGGTTATTACTTCATCCAGATTCACCGATATCGCCTCTTTTATTGTGGGATTGACCCTGCTACCGTGTCTGTATCAAGAATAAGGAGCACAGCTATGAAATGTAAACGCCTGAATGAAGTCATTGAACTCCTCCAGCCAGCCTGGCAGAAAGAGCCTGATCTTAATCTGACGCAATTTTTGCAGAAACTGGCGAAAGAGTCAGGTTTTGACGGCAAACTGGAAGATTTAACTGATGATATCCTGATCTACCATCTGAAAATGCGCGATTCCGCCAAAGACGCCGCCATTCCAGGGATTCAAAAAGACTATGAAGAGGACTTTAAAACGGCGCTTTTACGCGCCCGCGGCGTTATTAAAGAGTAAAACCTTGTAAGCGGCGCCACCGAAATCGTCACGAAATGATATCCTGAATCATTCGTAGTATTTTCCGGATGATGGGATGAACGACAACGCTTTTACTTTCCAGACGCTACACCCGGAAACCATCATGGATGCGCTGTTTGAACAGGGGATCAGGGTGGATTCCGGGCTGACTCCACTAAACAGTTATGAAAACCGCGTCTATCAGTTTCAGGATGAAGACCGTCGACGTTTTGTCGTTAAGTTTTATCGTCCTGAACGCTGGTCTGTTGATCAAATTCGGGAAGAACACCAATTCGCGCTTGAACTGGTGAAGGATGAGGTTCCGGTTGCTGCTCCGCTCGCGTTTAATGGCCAGACGCTGTTAGCGCATCAGGGCTATCATTATGCCATTTTCCCCAGCGTAGGCGGTCGTCAGTTTGAAGCAGATAATATCGATCAGATAGAGGCGGTAGGGCGTTATCTTGGTCGATTGCATCAGACGGGGCGAAAACGTCCTTTCACTTTCCGGCCTGACATTGGGCTTGCAGAGTATCTTTTTGAACCTCGCCAGGTATTCGAAGATGCCGCACTGATTCCCTCCGGGCAAAAAGCGGCTTTCCTGAAAGCCACTGATACTCTACTGTCTGCAGTTACCGAATGCTGGCGCACCGATTTCGCCACGCTGCGATTGCACGGCGATTGTCATGCCGGCAACATTCTATGGCGTGATGGACCGCTGTTTGTCGATTTAGATGATGCCCGTAACGGCCCGGCGATACAGGATTTATGGATGCTGCTGAACGGCGACAAAGCCGAACAGCGAATGCAGCTTGAAACCATTATTGAAGCTTATGAAGAAGTTAGTGAGTTCGATACGGCTGAAATTGGTCTCATTGAACCTTTACGCGCCATGCGTTTAGTTTATTATCTTGCCTGGTTGATTCGTCGTTGGGGCGATCCTGCGTTTCCGAAAAACTTTCCCTGGTTAACAGGGGAAGATTACTGGCAGCGACAGACAACGACTTTTATTGAGCAGACTAAAATTTTGCACGAACCCCCTTTACAATTAACGCCAATGTATTAATCGGAGAGAGTTGATCATGAAAAAGATTTGGCTGGCGCTGGCTGGTATGGTTTTAGCTTTTAGCGCCTCGGCAGCACAGATCAGCGACGGTAAACAGTATATCACGCTGGATAAACCGGTCGCTGGCGAACCCCAGGTACTGGAGTTTTTCTCCTTCTACTGCCCACATTGTTATCAGTTTGAAGAAGTGCTTCATGTGTCTGACAATGTGAAGAAAAAGCTGCCGGAAGGCACCAAAATGACCAAGTACCACGTTGAGTTCCTGGGGCCGTTGGGCAAGGAGCTCACCCAGGCATGGGCGGTGGCGATGGCGTTGGGTGTAGAAGATAAAGTCACGGTCCCGCTGTTTGAAGCCGTACAGAAAACCCAGACAGTACAATCTGCCGCGGATATCCGTAAAGTGTTCGTTGATGCGGGCGTCAAGGGCGAAGATTACGATGCGGCATGGAACAGCTTCGTGGTGAAATCACTGGTTGCGCAACAGGAGAAAGCCGCGGCTGACCTGCAACTGCAGGGCGTTCCGGCGATGTTCGTCAATGGCAAATACCAGATTAACCCACAAGGCATGGATACCAGCAGCATGGATGTTTTTGTTCAGCAGTATGCTGATACTGTGAAATATTTGGTTGATAAAAAATAAAAAGAACGCCGGTCACTGACCGGCGTTTTTATAAGATGTTTTAATCTCTTCTATCTGTATATCTTTCTTATCCCACAGCGTATTAAGCCAACGTTGAAAACGGCGTTTGAATGTTTTGTCGTTCACGTAATCGCCGTGCAGTTCTTCATTTATGGGTTCCAGTTGCACCCGAACAACAATACGCGTCAGCCTACCGCTTAGCATATCGTAGAAGGGGTGACGATCGTTGTTTGGGTAACACAACGTAATATTAAGCAGCTTATCGAACTGTGAGCCTAAAACATTAATCGCCATTGCAATACCGGCAGCTTTTGGCGGCAACAGATGTTGATAAGGTGAATGCGTTTGCTGACGTTTCTCATGCGTAAATCGCGATCCTTCAACAAAGTTAACGATAGTGGTGGGATACCGACGAAACTTTTCGCAAGAGCGACGAGTTGTTTCAACATCTTTGCCGCGTCGATCGGGGTGTCGGAGCAGGTAGCTACGGGAGTAGCGCTTCATAAACGGCATATCTAATGCCCAGCACGCCAGGCCGATGAACGGCACCCAGGCCAATTGCTGTTTAAGAAAGTACTTATTCATTGGGATATGCTTGCGGAACAGAACGCAAAGCACAACGATATCGGCCCAGCTGCGATGATTACAAATCAGTAAATACCAATTTTTCTTGCTCAGCCCTTCTAACCCTTCTACATCCCATTGCAAGTGCGGATTAAGGCGTAACAGCGCTGCAAGACCAGCACACCAGCAATACATCATGAAATTGCAGAAAATGGAGACCTTGCGCCAGATACCGGGAACAGGCAAAAGAAGCTTTACCATACCGGCAACGATGATCGGTACTGAGCAAACAATAGTGACCAGGATGGTCAATACGATACTCAATGGGAGCGTGATAGCCGCGAGTATTCTCGTCATAATAAATTATTCAAAAGTTAGCCATAAACGGTGCGCGAAAAGGGCGCAAGAGGCTGATTCTATCAGAAAACGATGCTAATGATGGCGCTGAGTGAAATAGAAACACTCGTAACAACTATCCACATTATGATAACGGCATGAATCAGATAATCAGAAAAACGTGATGTTAACAACTCATTGAAAATAATGGGTAATTATTAAGACGAGAAGGCTATCGCGCTGATTTTAAAGTAATGGTAAGAATTTACACACAAAGTTATCCACAGGTTGTTTTGCGAGCGATCCTGAAGATCGACAAAACTTTTCCGCAAATGCGGCGAAAAACTCAAGTTTTCCTCCTGTATGTGGCATCCTTTAACCATAATCTGTTAAACAGGCACGGACATTATGGTTCAGATCCCAGAAAACCCACTTATTCTCGTAGATGGCTCATCCTATCTCTATCGCGCCTATCATGCGTTTCCGCCGTTAACCAACAGCGCGGGAGAACCTACGGGCGCAATGTATGGTGTCCTCAACATGTTGCGCAGCCTGATCATGCAGTATCAGCCGACGCATGCTGCGGTGGTGTTTGACGCCAAAGGAAAAACCTTCCGTGATGAGCTCTTTGAACATTACAAATCGCATCGTCCTCCGATGCCGGATGATCTGCGAGCGCAAATAGAGCCGTTACATGCCATGGTTAAAGCCATGGGGTTACCTCTGCTGGCGGTCTCTGGCGTAGAAGCGGATGACGTTATCGGTACACTGGCGCGAGAAGCGGAGAAGGTGGGGCGTCCGGTATTAATCAGCACCGGCGATAAAGATATGGCACAGTTGGTGACGCCGAATATTACGCTGATCAACACCATGACTAACACCATCCTCGGCCCGGATGAAGTCGTTAATAAGTACGGCGTGCCGCCTGAGCTGATTATCGACTTTCTGGCGCTGATGGGGGACTCCTCGGATAATATTCCAGGCGTACCAGGCGTGGGTGAGAAGACGGCGCAAGCTTTGCTTCAGGGATTGGGCGGCCTGGATACGCTGTACGCCGAGCCGGAAAAAATTGCCGGTCTCACTTTCCGCGGCGCCAAAACGATGGCCGGTAAATTAGCGCAGAATAAAGACGTAGCGTACCTGTCTTATAAACTCGCCACCATTAAAACGGATGTTGAACTGGAGCTGACCTGCGAACAGCTTGAAGTGCAGCAGCCGATTGCGGATGAACTGCTGGGCCTGTTTAAAAAATATGAGTTTAAGCGCTGGACGGCGGACGTTGAGTCAGGCAAGTGGCTACAGGCAAAGGGCGCGAAACCGGCGGCCAAACCGCAGGAAACGGTCGTTATTGATGAATCGCCCAGCGAACCGGCAGCGGCGCTCTCTTATGAAAATTATGTCACTATTCTGGACGACGTTACGCTGGAAAGCTGGATTGAAAAGCTGAAAAAAGCGCCAGTTTTTGCTTTCGACACGGAGACCGACAGTCTGGATAATATCGCCGCCAACCTGGTGGGCCTCTCGTTTGCTATCGAACCTGGCGTTGCCGCGTATGTACCTGTCGCGCATGATTATCTGGACGCTCCGGATCAAATCTCCCGCCAGCGTGCTCTGGAACTGCTGAAGCCGCTGCTGGAAGATGAAAAAGTGCGCAAAGTGGGGCAAAACCTCAAGTACGATCGCGGCGTCTTGCAAAATTACGGTATTGAGCTGCGCGGTATCGCCTTCGATACCATGCTTGAGTCTTACATTCTGAACAGCGTCGCCGGACGCCATGATATGGACAGTTTGTCCGATCATTGGCTGAAGCACAAAACTATCACCTTTGAAGACATTGCCGGTAAAGGTAAAAACCAGCTCACCTTTAACCAGATCGCACTGGAGGAAGCGGGGCGCTATGCGGCAGAAGATGCGGATGTCACGTTACAGTTGCATCTCAAAATGTGGCCTGAGCTCCAGCAGCACAAAGGCCCGCTGAATGTTTTCGAAAACATCGAAATGCCGCTGGTGCCGGTACTGTCACGCGTTGAGCGCAATGGTGTAAAAATCGATCCTGCCGTCCTGCACAAACATTCGGAAGAAATCACGCTACGTCTGGCGGAACTGGAAAAGAAAGCGCATGACATTGCGGGCGAGGCGTTCAACCTGTCCTCGACGAAGCAGTTGCAGACTATCCTGTTTGAAAAGCAGGGTATTAAGCCGCTGAAGAAAACGCCTGGCGGCGCGCCGTCAACGTCGGAAGAGGTGCTGGAGGAGCTGGCGCTGGACTATCCGCTGCCGAAAGTGATTCTGGAGTATCGTGGTCTGGCGAAGCTAAAATCCACCTATACCGATAAGCTGCCGCTGATGATTAACCCGAAAACCGGGCGCGTCCATACGTCCTATCATCAGGCGGTAACGGCGACGGGACGTTTATCGTCCACCGATCCGAACCTGCAAAATATTCCGGTGCGCAATGAAGAGGGCCGCCGCATTCGTCAGGCATTTATTGCGCCTGAGGATTATCTCATCGTATCTGCGGACTATTCACAGATTGAGCTGCGTATTATGGCGCATCTTTCCCGTGATAAAGGACTGCTCACGGCGTTCGCCGAAGGGAAAGATATTCACCGTGCAACGGCGGCGGAAGTCTTTGGCTTGCCGCTGGATAGCGTGACCGGGGAACAGCGCCGAAGTGCGAAAGCCATTAACTTTGGCCTGATTTACGGGATGAGCGCCTTCGGTCTTTCTCGCCAGCTTAATATTCCGCGTAAAGAGGCGCAGAAGTATATGGATCTCTACTTCGAACGCTACCCTGGCGTGCTGGAATATATGGAGCGCACCCGCGCTCAGGCAAAAGAACAAGGCTATGTGGAAACGCTGGAGGGACGCCGTCTTTACCTGCCGGATATTAAATCCAGCAACGCGGCGCGGCGCGCGGGGGCGGAACGCGCGGCGATCAATGCTCCCATGCAAGGAACGGCTGCCGATATCATCAAGCGCGCCATGATTGCCGTCGATGCCTGGCTACAGGCCGAGCAGCCACGCGTGCGGATGATTATGCAGGTACACGATGAATTAGTGTTCGAGGTGCATAAAGACGACTTAGATGCGGTAGCAAAACGTATCCATCAGTTGATGGAAAACTGCACGCGTATTGATGTGCCGTTGCTGGTGGAAGTCGGTAGCGGAGAAAATTGGGATCAAGCGCACTAAGCATTTAAGGAATAACGCGCTTTTTTCGTAATTAAGCAACATAAGCACGGGGGTTTTGTGATGGGTATTAGAATTCCCTATGTAAAGAATGAAAAAAAATTACGAAAAGGTCTTTCTGTGTTGCTCAAAAAAGAGTAAAGTTATTCACGTAGGGTACAGAGGTAAGATGTTCTATCTTTCAGACCTTTTACTTCACGTAATCGGATTTGGCTGAATATTTTAGCCGCCCCAGTCAGTTCATGACTGGGGCGTTTTTTATTGTGCGCAAGAAAAGTTTCGCTCACACCGTAGGCCGGATAAGACGCGCAGCGGCGCCATCCGGCATAGCGGGTGATTATTCCCCGTCCTGAATCTCTTCGACCGGTGCCAGTTCGCTAAACCAGCTATCCAGTTTCTGACGTAACTTATCCACTCCCTGCTTTTTCAGCGAGGAAAACGCTTCTACCTGCACATCGCCATTAAAAGCCAGCACGGCTTCACGTACCATATTCAACTGCGCCTTGCGCGCGCCGCTGGCCAGTTTGTCCGCTTTGGTCAGCAGAACCAGAACCTGGATATTGCTCTCTACAGCCCACTGGATCATCTGTTGGTCGAGGTCTTTCAACGGATGGCGGATATCCATTAAAACGACTAAGCCCTGTAGGCTTTGACGTTTCTCCAGATATTCCCCCAGCGCGCGTTGCCACTTGCGTTTCATCTCTTCCGGGACTTCCGCATAGCCATAGCCCGGCAGGTCGACCAGCCGTTTGCCCTCTACGACTTCAAACAGGTTAATCAATTGGGTACGGCCCGGCGTTTTAGAGGTGCGCGCCAGGCTTTTTTGGTTGGTCAACGTGTTCAGGGCGCTGGATTTGCCTGCATTGGAACGGCCAGCAAAAGCCACTTCAATTCCGCAATCGGAAGGTAAATGGCGAATATCAGGCGCACTCATCACAAAATGCGTCTGTTGATAATTCAGGTTAGTCAAAGCGGTCGTCTCCGTCAGTCAAAGCATTGTGGCGATTATACCTGAACGCCAGCAAAAGACGGATTTTTCGGCGCGTCGGTGCTGTAAGCAAAAGCCATACGCTTTGTGAGACATTGTCCATTGCACTTATGCGACATGACAGAGTCGTTGTCAGGCTCAAAGCCAGTTAATATAGTTAAATCATGAATTTATAGAAAGGTAATTGTCTGAAAAAAAGGGATTTGCCGTGTCGGTATCTTGTGAGTTTACCCCAAAAGAGTAAAGTAATGCACATAGCGAGGACGCTAACAGGATCAACGACTCAGGATGAGGGTCAGGAGCGCCAGGAGGCGAAGACACAGGATTGTCAGGAAGACAAACGTCCGGAGACGTTAGTAAAAGGAAATGGAAACAACATGGAATGTTCCAGGCTAAGGGAAAAACAGGGCGTGTTGATAGCCAACAGGGATGGTGGAACCCGTTAAGGGTCGTGAGTCAAGAAAAAAGGCGGCAGATTACTCTGTCGCCTTTTTTCTTTGCTTGCTTTCTGCTAGATTCCGCCTCAATTCTATACTGAATAAAACGGCTTAAAGATCTGACATCATGAAAAAACCAACCTCTGCACCGCGCAGTAAAGCCTTTGGCAAACAGCGTCGTAAAACGCGTGAAGAGTTAAACCAGGAGGCGCGCGACCGTAAACGCCTGAAAAAACATCGCGGTCATGCGCCGGGAAGTCGCGCGGCGGGCGGCAATTCCGCTTCGGGCGGCGGCAATCAGAATCAACAAAAAGATCCACGTATTGGCAGTAAAACACCTGTTCCATTGGGCGTGACTGAAAAAGTGACCCAACAGCATAAACCGAAAAGTGAGAAACCTATGCTTTCACCGCAGGCGGAGTTGGATTTACTGGAAACGGATGAGCGCCTGGATGCGCTGTTAGAACGTCTGGAAGCGGGCGAAACCCTGAGTGCGGAAGATCAAGCCTGGGTAGATGCCAAACTGGATCGTATTGATGAACTGATGCAGAAGCTTGGTCTGTCTTACGATGACGACGAAGAAGACGACGAAGAGGACGAGAAGCAGGAAGATATGATGCGCCTGCTAAGAGGCGGCAACTAACGGGTTTACACCGTGGGCTTGCCCGTCCTGCTTATAACCCTTCCGGTTATATGTTATCTGGTGTGGTTATTCGTTAAACTACAGCGATTGTCGCGGCGACAGAAATGGCTGCGCAGCCGGCTTGCCGCCCGTCATGGCGTGAAGCCGGTACGCCGTACCCGCCAGAGACGCCATCGGAAGGAGTGAGCATGTCTGAACAGCAAATAGACTGGGATCTGGCCCTGATCCAGAAATATAACTATTCCGGGCCACGATATACCTCGTACCCAACCGCGCTGGAGTTTTCTGAAGACTTCGAGGACGCCGCATTCTTGCAGGCTGTGGCGCGTTATCCTGAGCGTCCGCTCTCGCTGTATGTGCATATCCCGTTTTGTCACAAGTTGTGTTATTTCTGCGGCTGCAACAAGATTGTCACCCGCCAACAGCATAAAGCTGACCAGTATCTTGACGCGCTTGAGCAGGAAATTCGCCATCGCGCGCCGCTGTTTGCAAACCGTCATGTCAGCCAGCTTCACTGGGGCGGCGGTACGCCTACTTACCTGAATAAAGCGCAAATCAGCCGCTTAATGACGCTGTTGCGTGAAAATTTCCACTTTAATACCGACGCGGAAATCTCGATCGAAGTCGATCCCCGTGAAATTGAGCTGGATGTGCTCGATCATTTACGTGCGGAAGGTTTTAACCGCCTGAGTATGGGCGTGCAGGACTTTAATAAAGAGGTGCAGCGCCTGGTTAACCGCGAGCAGGATGAAGAATTCATCTTTGCGTTGCTTAATCACGCCCGCGATATCGGCTTTACCTCGACCAATATCGACTTGATCTACGGTCTACCGAAACAGACGCCGGAAAGCTTCGCTTTCACGCTGAAGCGTGTGACGGAGCTGAACCCCGATCGTTTGAGCGTCTTTAACTATGCGCATCTGCCAACGCTTTTTGCCGCCCAGCGTAAAATTAAAGATGCCGATTTACCCAGTGCGCAGCAGAAACTGGATATTTTGCAGGAGACGATCGTATCGCTTACTCAGGCCGGTTATCAGTTTATCGGGATGGACCATTTTGCCCGTCCGGACGACGAACTGGCCGTCGCGCAGCGCGAAGGCGTGCTGCACCGTAATTTTCAGGGCTATACGACCCAGGGCGATACCGATCTGCTGGGGATGGGGGTTTCTGCTATCAGCATGATTGGCGATGGCTACATGCAGAACCAGAAAGAGCTGAAGCGTTATTACCAGCAAGTGGATGAGCGGGGCAATGCGCTATGGCGTGGTATTACGCTGACCCGTGATGATTGCATTCGTCGCGATGTTATCAAGGCGCTGATTTGTAACTTCCGCCTGGATTTTAACGCTGTCGAACAGCAGTGGGGTTTGCATTTCGCTGAGTATTTTGCCGAAGATTTGCAGTTACTGTCGCCGCTGGCGAAAGATGGGCTGGTGGATATTAGCGAGAAGGGAATTCAGGTGACGGCGAAAGGTCGTTTGCTGATCCGCAATATCTGCATGTGCTTTGACGCGTATCTGCGCCAGAAAGCGCGGATGCAGCAGTTCTCGCGCGTCATTTAGCCGGGTTGCCCGGTGGCGCTGCGCTTACCGGGCCTACACGTTGCGACAACCTGTAGGCCGGATAAGCATTAGCGCCATCCGGCACATTGTCAGCTGAACAGTCCTACCAGCGCGGCACACAACACGGCGGCTAGCGCAGTTTGTGGCGTGTGGCTGTCGACCGCTCCACTCGATACCAGATTAATAATAGATTCTAACATAATGAATCCCCCCGTTTGCCGGGCATGATCATACTGAACTCATCGGAACAGTAAAGCGCAAAATAGCAGCGTTTTGCGCTCAATTATTAATCTTTACACTCGCGGGTAATGTTTACTCCATTCCCAGCTCTTTCAACTTCCGCGTTAGGGTGTTTCGCCCCCAACCGAGCAGCCTGGCGGCTTCCTGTTTATGACCCTGCGTATGGCGTAATGCCGTGGTCAGTAGCGTTCTCTCCAGTTCTGGCTGCGCTTCAGAAAGCAGGTTTTGATGACCGGATCGCAAGGCGCGGTCCGCCCATTGTGCCAGTAATGTAGCCCAGCTATCCGGCGGCAGGTGGGACGGGCTATCCGGCGTCGAGGCTTCAAACAGTTCGCCCGGTAAATCCTGGATCAATACCTCCTGTCCGGCGGCCATGACGGTGAGCCAGCGGCAGGTATTTTCTAACTGACGCACGTTACCAGGCCATGCCAGGCGCGTTAACGCCGTTTCGGTTTCCGGATGTAATAATTTGGCTTCCACACCTAATTCACGGGCGGCGACCTGCAAAAAATGGCGCGCCAGGCGCGGAATATCCTCACGGCGCTCGCGCAACGGCGGAAGATGGATACGAATCACGTTCAGGCGGTGGAACAGGTCTTCGCGGAATTTCCCTTCCTGAACGCGTCGTTCGAGGTTCTGGTGGGTGGCGGCGATAATGCGCACATCCACTTTTACCGGCGCGTACCCGCCCACGCGGTAGAACTGTCCGTCAGCCAGCACGCGTAACAGACGAGTCTGGACATCCAGCGGCATATCGCCAATTTCGTCCAGAAACAGCGTGCCGCCGTCAGCCTGCTCGAAACGGCCCTGCCGGATGGTATTCGCCCCGGTAAAAGCGCCTTTCTCATGGCCAAACAGTTCGGATTCAATCAAATCTTTCGGGATGGCCGCCATATTGAGCGCGATAAACGGCGCTTTGGCGCGTGGGCTATGGCGGTGAAGCGCATGGGCGACCAGTTCTTTACCGGTCCCTGATTCGCCGTTAATCAGCACGCTAATCGAAGAACGCGACAGCCGACCAATAATGCGAAACACATCCTGCATGGCGGGCGCTTCGCCTATCATGTCTGTTGTCGGGCCGTTAACCTCGATATTACGCGGCTGCTGCTGCTCCTGATAGTGGCTAATCGCGCGCTCGACCAGAGCGACGGCTTCATCAATATCAAACGGTTTAGGCAGATAATCAAACGCCCCCTGCTGATAGGCGCTCACGGCGGCATCTAAATCGGAATGCGCGGTCATAATGATGACCGGAAGCATCGGGTGACGCTGTTTAATCTGCTTTAATAGCGCCAGCCCGTCCATTCCCGGCATTCGGATATCCGACAGCAAGACGTCCGGCGTTTTACTGGCCAGCGCAGCCAGTACTTCATTACCATTCTCAAAGGTGGTACAGGTCAACCCTGCCCCGGCGAGAGCACGTTCAAGCACCCAACGGATGGAACTATCATCATCGACGACCCAGACTATTCCTCGTTGCATAAACACCTCTATTTCCGAATCGGCAGGTAAACCGAAAACTCGGTATGCCCCGGCCAACTGGTAAATTCAATTTTGCCGGCGTGTTGATCGATAAGATTGCGGGCGATAGATAACCCAAGCCCGGTGCCGCCTTCGCGACCGCTGACCATCGGGTAGAACAGCGTATCCTGTAAATGGGGAGGAATGCCCGGCCCATTGTCTTCAACGTCTATACGCGCTGCCAGGCGATAGCGTTCGCCATGCAGCGTTAACTGGAAGGCGGTACGGGTACGCAGCGTAATTTCGCCGCCTTCCGGCCCCAGCGCCTGCAAGGCATTGCGGACAATATTCAGCAGTACTTGCTCAATTTGTTCCGGGTCGTGCGGCAGCTCTGGCAGACTGGGGTCGTAATCGCGGATAAGCCGGACATTATCCGGCAGTTCCATCGACACCAGCGCCACCACGCGCTCCGCGACTTTATGTATGCTCTCGGTAATGTGCATTCCCGGGTGCTGCGGCCCCAGCAAACGATCGACAAGGTTGCGTAGCCTGTCGGCCTGTTCAATGATGACTTTGGTATATTCCGTTAGCGCCGGGTCGGGCAGCGCCTTGCTGAGTAGCTGCGCCGCGCCGCGCAGGCCGCCGAGCGGATTTTTGATTTCGTGTGCCAGACCGCGCACCAGATCGCGGGCGGCGATTTGCTGCGCGTGCTGCAACTGCTCCTGACTCAGACGACGCTGGTTATCCATCGGCGCCATTTCGAGCAGTATAAAATCGTCGGGCAGACGTTGGGCGGTCAAAGAGAGAATATGCGAGCGACTATCAATCACCAGCGTCACTTCGTTATCGGTAAAGCCTTGCCCTGCCGCTAAACTTTCGCGCATCAGGTCAATGTTTAACGAAAAATAGCTCAACAGTTCAGGTAACGGCGTCCCGAACAGTTTGCGTGAGCTTTGCGCGAGCAACTGCTGCGCGGCAGGGTTGGCGTAATGGATTGCCAGCGCGTCGTCGACCACCAGCACGCTGTTGATTAACGAATTGAGGATCTGCCCAGCATCGGGCTGTATGCCGCTTGCCATTCAGCAGTCTCCTGGAAAAGGTTGCACCATTTTAGTGCATTATAGCTTTTTACCACTAAAAAGCGCGTGAGATCAGATTGTTGGTGGAGAAAAAAGCCCATCCTGGGATGGGCTGAAAGTTTCCACGGCAACTCAAAAACTCCTGACGCCTTTCACGCTGCTGCTGCGTTGGCTGCCTTCGCTTACCCCGGTCACATCGCTATCTATGCTCCTGGGGATGTGCTCAGTTGCCGCCTTGCAGCAACGCGAAATTCGTCGGATTTTTAATATACGATTAAACGCTGTAGTACAGCTCAAACTCTACCGGGTGCGGGGTCATACGCACGCGGTCATCTTCTTCGCGACGCAGCGCAATATACGCATCGATCGCTTCATCCGTGAACACGCCGCCTGCTTTCAGGAACTCGCGGTCCAGATCCAGCGCGTTCAGCGCTTCTTCCAGAGAACCCGCTACCTGTGGGATCTCTTTCGCTTCTTCCGGCGGCAGGTCATACAGGTTTTTGTCCATGGCTTCGCCCGGGTGAATCTTATTCTTAATCCCGTCCAGACCGGCCATCAGCAGGGCGGCAAAGCACAGATACGGGTTAGCCGCCGGGTCCGGGAAACGTACTTCGATACGGCGCGCTTTCGGAGACGCCACCACCGGAATACGGATGGAGGCGGAACGGTTACGGGCGGAGTAGGCCAGCATCACCGGCGCTTCGTAACCCGGGACCAGACGCTTGTAGGAGTTGGTGGTCGGGTTCGCCAGGGCGTTGATGGCTTTGGCGTGTTTGATGACGCCGCCGATGTAGTACAGCGCCTGCTCAGACAGACCGGCATATTTGTCGCCAGAGAACAGGTTGGTGCCGTTCTTCGCCAGCGACATGTGGCAGTGCATACCGGAACCGTTATCGCCGAACATCGGTTTTGGCATAAAGGTCGCGGTCTTACCGAAGCGGTGAGCCACGTTATGCACGACATATTTGTAAATCTGAATTTCGTCGGCTTTTTTGGTCATGGTGTTAAAGCGGGTCGCCACTTCGTTCTGACCTGCGGTCGCTACTTCGTGGTGGTGCGCTTCAACGACCAGGCCCATCTGCTCCATGACCAGACACATTTCAGAACGGATATCCTGCGCGGAGTCAACTGGCGGAACCGGGAAATAACCGCCTTTCACGCCCGGACGATGGCCTTTGTTGCCGCCTTCATATTTGGTAGAGGAGTTCCAGGCGCCTTCAATATCGTCAATCGCCACATGTGAGCCGGAGATAGATGCGCCGAAGCGGATGTCGTCGAACAGGAAGAATTCAGGTTCCGGCCCAAACAGGACGGTATCGGCGATACCGGTCGCGCGCAGGTAGTCTTCCGCACGTTTTGCGATGGAACGTGGGTCACGGTCATAACCTTGCAGAGTGCCAGGCTCCAGGATGTCGCAACGGATAATCAGGGTAGAGTCCGCGAAGAACGGGTCAATCACTGCGGTGGATGCGTCTGGCATCAGCACCATGTCGGATTCGTTAATGCCTTTCCAGCCGCCGATAGAGGAGCCGTCAAACATTTTGCCTTCTTCAAAGAATTCGGCATTTACCTGATGAGCAGGAATCGTGACGTGCTGTTCTTTGCCTTTGGTATCGGTGAAGCGCAGATCAACAAACTTCACTTCGTGCTCGTTCAGCATCGTCAAAACGTGTTCAGCGGACATACTTGTACTCTCCCGGATTGGTCATGGTCGGTCGTCGTGGTAACGAGATCTTCAATTCTGCTGGCCGTGTCGCCGTAAAAATATAAAGCGAAATCTGTGCCAACTTTCACATTGCCCCCAAAAGGCGTTATCATGCGTACCATCGTGCAAAAGGGCTGCACCACGGTGACTATGTTGCACCAAAATAGTGCTTTAATGTGAACATTGAGCACCACATTGGTGCAATAGAACGCAAGCCACCCTTTTAACGCTCCGTGAAAGCGATCACAAAGAGACTCTGCAATACTTGTTTGCGGAGGATGTTTGTGATCCTGTTTTGTAGTGCGATTAATCCGTGTACAATAACGCGCTATTTCTAATGCCTGAGGCAAAGTTGTGATCGAAAATTTGCGTAACATCGCCATCATCGCGCACGTTGACCATGGTAAAACTACCCTGGTTGATAAGCTGCTCCAGCAATCCGGTACGTTCGACGCGCGTGCCGAAACTCAAGAGCGAGTGATGGACTCCAACGATTTGGAGAAAGAGCGTGGTATTACTATCCTCGCTAAAAACACCGCTATTAAATGGAATGATTACCGTATCAACATCGTTGATACTCCCGGGCACGCTGACTTCGGTGGTGAAGTAGAGCGCGTCATGTCCATGGTTGACTCTGTGCTGCTGGTGGTTGACGCATTTGACGGCCCGATGCCGCAAACGCGCTTCGTGACCAAAAAAGCCTTTGCTCATGGCCTGAAACCTATTGTGGTTATCAACAAGGTTGACCGTCCTGGCGCGCGCCCTGACTGGGTTGTTGACCAGGTATTCGACCTGTTTGTTAACCTCGACGCGACCGACGAACAGCTGGACTTCCCGATCATCTACGCTTCGGCGCTGAACGGTATCGCGGGTCTGGACCACGAAGATATGGCGGAAGACATGACCCCGCTGTATCAGGCGATCATTGATCATGTTCCGGCGCCGGACGTTGACCTCGATGGTCCGTTGCAGATGCAGATCTCCCAGCTGGACTACAACAACTACGTTGGCGTTATCGGCATCGGCCGTATCAAACGCGGCAAAGTGAAGCCGAACCAGCAGGTCACTATCATCGATAGTGAAGGGAAAACCCGTAACGCGAAAGTAGGTAAAGTGCTGACGCATCTGGGTCTGGAGCGTATCGACAGCGATATCGCCGAAGCGGGCGATATCATTGCGATCACCGGTCTGGGCGAGCTGAACATTTCCGACACCATCTGCGACCCGCAGAACGTTGAAGCGCTGCCGGCGCTGTCCGTTGATGAGCCGACCGTGTCTATGTTCTTCTGCGTTAACACCTCGCCGTTCTGCGGTAAAGAAGGTAAGTTTGTGACTTCTCGTCAGATTCTTGACCGTCTGAACAAAGAGCTGGTGCATAACGTGGCGCTGCGCGTTGAAGAAACCGAAGATGCGGATGCGTTCCGTGTATCCGGTCGTGGCGAACTGCACCTGTCCGTGCTGATTGAAAATATGCGTCGTGAAGGTTTCGAACTGGCGGTTTCCCGTCCGAAAGTTATCTTCCGTGAAATCGACGGTCGTAAACAAGAGCCGTACGAAAACGTGACGCTGGACGTCGAAGAGCAGCACCAGGGGTCTGTCATGCAGGCGCTGGGCGAGCGTAAAGGCGACCTGAAAAACATGAATCCGGACGGTAAAGGCCGAGTACGTCTCGACTACGTGATCCCAAGCCGTGGGCTGATTGGTTTCCGTTCAGAATTCATGACCATGACTTCCGGTACGGGTCTGCTGTACTCCACCTTCAGCCATTACGACGATATTCGTCCGGGTGAAGTGGGCCAGCGTCAGAACGGCGTACTGATCTCCAACGGTCAGGGTAAAGCGGTGGCGTTTGCGCTGTTCGGTTTGCAGGATCGCGGTAAGCTGTTCCTGGGTCACGGCGCGGAAGTTTATGAAGGCCAGATTATTGGTATTCACAGTCGCTCCAACGACCTGACGGTAAACTGCCTGACCGGTAAGAAACTGACCAACATGCGTGCGTCTGGTACGGATGAAGCGGTGATTCTGGTTCCGCCAATTAAAATGAGCCTTGAGCAAGCGCTGGAGTTCATTGATGACGACGAACTGGTAGAAGTCACCCCAACCTCTATCCGTATCCGTAAACGTCACCTGACGGAAAACGATCGCCGCCGTGCGAACCGTGGTCAGAAAGAAGAGTAATTAACGCTCTTACGGATAAAAACCCTGCCGAAATGAAAACTCGGCGGGGTTTTTTTATTCACGTTGAGAAAGGGATAAGGTTGCCAAAAAATCAGCAATCGCTGGCGTATTATGCCGACCAATGACGCTATCCGCATACATCTTTGCCCGAGCGCTGGCATTCCCCATCGCGACGCCCAATCCGGCCAAACGTAGCATTTCCGCATCGTTATCATTATCGCCAAACGCCATCACTTCGCGCATTGCGATATGCTGTTGCTGTGCATATCTGGCGAGGCTTTGTCCTTTGCTACACCCCTTCTGGAGAATATCCAGTTGATGATGCCAGGACCAGGTACAGCTTAGCTGTAATTCATGCTGTATAAACTCAGCAATATTTTGTAGTTGTTTTATGTGCCGATGAACGACGCTGATTTGCCAAATATTCTCCCTACTGCTTAGCTCATCAGCCTGAAAGATTATTTTATCATCAGCACGAATTGTCGGTTTAAGCGGATATACCCGCGCCAGTATTTTTTCCGTTTGTAAGTGCGTCAGCGGCAGCGGATGAAGGATCTGCTGTTGAGCCGGTTGATAAATATAACTTCCGTTACAACAGATCATCGGTTCGGTGAGCGCCAGCGTTTGATAATACGCATAGGCTTCACGATGAGAGCGGCCGGTGACAAGCATTATTCGGCAGCCCATGTCCTGCATCTGACGGATGGCGGTTAGCGACTCTGGCAGAATTTGTTTATTACGGTTTAGCAGCGTTCCATCAAGATCAAAAGCGATTAAACGATATCGCATGAGCGTCCGATCCTAAAACAGCGTGAGGCATCCAGGTGATTCAGCAATGGAATATCGAGACGGTGCTGATAAGCGAGAAAACAGTGGCATTGTTTTGCCTGGCAGGCGGGAGAATTAAGCCGTTGCTGATATAAATTACCCATTTTAATTTTGCTGATATGACAAGCAAAAAGATCGCCTTCTGCATTCATAAAAATACTTTTTCTTCCTGCGGTACAGATATCCAGCTGCGCTGGCCACTGCTGCGTTTCAACCACATACAGCGGATCGAGTTCGCTGAAGGCGATGGTTTCCTCAACGGTATGCCGGGTATTGGCACACTCGTTGGCGTTAAACCAAAAATAATTCTGGTCAGGCAACTGCTGGCGTAGCCAACGAAACTGGTCGATATCTTTCATACTGGCGACAGCCCCCGCGCACCAGGTTATTCCGGCGGCAGAGAGCGCTAAACACTGCTGGAGAAAGCGCTCAGCGGTAATTTGTGAGGGATGAAAAGAACACCATAACCGAAGCTTTGAGATATCTCCGCCGCCGGCACGAAATGCCTCCAGCAATGACATTAACGAAAAAGAGGCGTTAGTTTGTATGCCGACCGCCTGAACATGAGGATAGCGGCTAATTTCTGCCAGCGCCGCCATGTAATAACGCAAGCGTAGCGCCTCGCCATAAGGCGTAATCATCACATTCAACGGCGTACCTAAAAGAGGCAAATGGTCAACCATGCGCCATAGCGCGGCTTCGTCGCGTTTTTTATCGTTACGGGCGTGTTTATGGAACGGGCAATAGCCGCAATGATAATTACACGATTTAAGATAGCCGCGATAAAACAGCGTGTGAATATCGCGCAGGGCGGGGGCGCTCATCTCTGCCGATTCTCCCGTAGCATCACCTCAGGCGAAACGAACACAGGAGCAAGGCAATCGGATAATGCCATACCGGTCTCCGTTAGCCGGAGGCGACTGCTATTCTGATAACAGTAGCCTTGCTGTATAAAGCGTTCCAGGTCGGGGAAATCCCTTAGCGCATCGCTGGCAAAATATTGCTGATAATCGCTAAGAGAAAGTCCCTGCCAGAAAAATAGATTTTTAATGATAAAGCGGCGTTTCATTTCATCAGGGGGGAGCAGATAACCGTGATTAATGACGGTTTTATCCGGGCTGTCGATAAACGCCTGAATGATTTTTCGTGATGTCTGCAGGTTCGACGACCACGGCGAACAGTAATGCAGATTGCCAAGATAACTTCTGCCGCCCGCGCCGAGCGCCAGTGAGTTTTCAAATCCGCAGCTTTCCGCCGCGGCGGATGGCGCTGGATTAAGGACGAAACGGCGCATGGACGTTTGGGTGTAGCCCGCGTTGCGTAAAAGATCGCGGGCTAAAACGTAGTAGCTATGCATATTTTCCTGGCGAGGCATATTATAAAGCGGATAAAGGAACAGCTCTTCCGGTTGATAAACGAGCGCCTGATGTAACGATTCCGTCAGGCTTGCGTGAGTCTGGCCGGGAATGCCGTAAATAATATCAATATTGAGTGATGGAAAATGACCCGCCTTTAGCCATTCCAGCGCCTGGTGCGCGCTGGCGGCATTGTGGCGGCGATGCAGCGTATGTAACTCGCTATCATGAAAACTTTGTACGCCAATACTGACGCGATTAACGGAAAAGGCGTTTAATAGCGCTACTTTTTCTGCCGTGGTATCCGTAGGGGAAGTTTCAATTGTTTTATAAATATTCCAGTCAACATTGAGCACCTCAAAGACGGAAAAAAATAACTTCTCTAATTGCGCAATGTTTAATAGCAGAGGCGTGCCGCCGCCTACGGTAAAGCTTGCCCAGTGGACGGGCGCCAGCGCCATTTGTCGGCCCTGGGTAATAATCGCATCGATATAGCTATCAATGAACGTATTATCTGCGCCTGTGCAGGTAAATAAATTACAGAACCCGCAGCGACTTTGACAAAAGGGCATATGAACATACAGATGTGTGTCGTGCTCGTAAATGCGCGGTTTTACTTCGCTAAAGCTGACGTTCTCCAGCTCCCGATAAGCCGTCTTATGCGGATAACTGTACATATACTGACGATAAATATCATTGTTATTCATATTAATGATTACAGCTCAGCAAGAAATGCATATAGGGAACGGTATTAACGATCGGATGGTTAAAACTATGGAAATATTTCCCGTCTTCGCCATAGCAGGTACCGTGATCGGAACAGACAATAACGAACGTTTCGCCGCCGGTTTGGCGGAAAATGTTCAGTAATCCGTCGATGCGGGCGTCGATATAGCGTAGCGCGGCGGCATGGGTCTCAACGGTATCGCCAGGGGCCGCGCCCTCAACGTAAAAATGGTTAGGGTAATGAATCGTGTCGATATTGATATACATCATGACCGGTTGGCTGCCAGCACGTTCGGCCATGATTTTCTGGATATAATGGATCTGGTTATCCATACTCTCTTTAACCGTACAGGCAAAGCGTGGATGCCAGTAACTCTCTTTAAACATCGACGGGAACACTTTTCCCATGCCGGAGCGGTTATTAAAGAAAGAGACGCCGCCAATACAGATGGTCTGGTAGCCTTTATTTTCCAGACTTTTTATCCATGTTACGTCATCAAAGGCAAATGCATTTTTCGGTCCTTTACGACCAAGTCCGATATCTTTTGGGAAAAACAGCATGGTCTGATTAACGGTATCATCAATAGGTTTTGGCATAAAACCTGAAAACATGGCGTGATGCGAAGGCCAGGTAAAATTACCGGCCGCCTCGCATTTCGTCCATTGTCCATAATGATTAAGGTTGGGCGTATTTCCGGCGGTTTGTTCCTGAAGCGCAATATCGTAGCGTAACGAGTCCAGCACAATAAAAAGAATATGAGCGTTATTACTAATTAGCGTATTCATATCGAATTCGCCATCGCCTGTGTCAATCGACGCGTGTAGCGAGACGGGGACTTCATCCATTGAATTATACATTTTGCTTCCTCATGGCCCGGATTTGCGCCTGATAAATTAGATTATTCTGCTGCGCATCCTGATAAATCAAATCACCCTGGCCATTAATTTCAATAATATAAGGCGTCAGGCTGGTGGTAAGTAAAACATCAATACCCGCTAAGCGAATGCCAGGGAAAAGTCGCATGGCATTTTGACAGAGCGTATCGATCTCAGTCACTTTTGCGGCAGATAACTCCAGACTTTCGAAGCAGTAAGCCTGGTTTTGCAGATGTAAGTTAGTAATGGGCTGCGAGGAGGTTCTGACCACTCGCCAGATAATTTCGCCATCCAGGCAGACGATGCGTAAATCATAGGTTTTATGCTTTACGCTGGCTTTGGGCAGCCACTGTTCGACGAGGTTTTCCTGCTGAAGAACGCCATCAATAATGAGCTGGATATCTTCTTTCTGACGATACTGTTGGATTTTTTTGCTGTTAAATAGCTGTTGCCCTGATATGGCAATCGCGCTGTAAAGCACCTGCTTTATGCCATCGGGGTGGCGGCGCAAAGCGATAACGCCCGCCGCGCCAGAACCCAGCGAGGGCTTAATGAACACGCTGGCGACCCTTTTTTCCTCCATGATGGCGGTGAGCTGTGCAAAACTTTTTACGTCTTCCGCTACCAACGGCGGCGTGGGGATGCCGTGTTCCAGTAAGCGCCGCTTGCAGCGTTTTTTATCCAACAGGTGAATGAGGCCCGCCGGATGGTTAAGCCAGGTGACGCCAGGACGCGCCGCCATGTTCTGCAAAAAATGGATATAGTCCAGACCGATCGCGTTTATTTTGCGGATGTCTGTTTCACTGTGTACTGGCGGGTCGATTTTAACGATGCCAGAGGTCAGCGAAGCGTCCAGCGCTTGCGGATGAGTCAGCGCCGTGACGGGTTCCCCAAGTACGGTGGCAGCCTGCATAAAATAATGCGTGCGCTTGCTCTGACGGGGGCCAATGAGCGTAATCACAATAAATCCCTTTATCGTTGAGTAGGGAAATGTGCACATTCCCCTACACAATCACTCGGTGTACATCGCATTCATATAAATATCGCCATCGTAATCATCAGGCTCCAGAGCTTCTGAAAGATTCAGGTTTATCGGCAGTGTGGCTTTTAGCTTTTCCTGCATCTCCGGCGTCAAATAGTGGTGGTGGAGATCGAGTGTTTCCAGATGCGCAATTCGGTCTTTATGCTCCAGCAGCGCCTCTGCGCCGTTGTCCGTTAAGGTACCGCATGAGAGTTCCAGCACGTTAAGCTGCGGCAGGATATTACTTTCCAGCACCCGGCGGGCGATATCATCCTGCTCTTCGCTGTTCATCAACCCCAGATGGGTGAGCTGAGGGAAAAGATCTTTCGATGCCAGCGCCATCACGTCATCCAGCGAACCGTCAAAACCGTATCCCTCTACGCCCAGGAAGAGCTTCAGCGTTTTTAATGCAGGGAGCTGCGCATTTTGTAGTTCGGCAAGTACGTTAGAAGGGATGCCGCCGGAAATGATTTCCAGGTGCTCCAGTTTCTCATGATGTATAGCGCCCAGTCGCAGATCCGACGCGCCTTTAATAATCAGTTCTTTCAGATTGGGTAACGCCGCATAGAGCCTGGAATAGTCACCTTGTTTAATCCAGGAGATCTCGCAGTCTTCGCTCTCCATATCACCGATAAACAGTGATTCCAGGTGAGTAAAGCGGGAGGCGTTCTCCACAATCATATCAATAATAGGCTGGCAGGTTTCGTCTTCCCAACAATCACCCCAGTTACCAATGGTCAGTGAGCGAAGCTTTGGCAGATCTTCATCGGTTAAAATCAAATTAATGAGCTGTTCCTGGGTTAATTCATTGTCCCAATCAATATTAAATCGCTTATTCATTTGTTTCCCTTCTCTATAAGCATGAATATGGTAAAACGCTTTGCGAATATTATCATGGCGCTTAGAGGCGGGATATCGGGAGTCTGATTCAGGATGAGTGAGCGGGCAGAACAACTACCCGCTGTGATGCAGATTCGAAAAATAGAGGCGATAATATCAGAAGAAATACTTCGCCCCGATACGAATCTGGTTTTGCTCTCTATGGTAGGGGCCCACGTTACGATCTAACCAGCGTAATTCAAAATAGGGCAACCAGTGTTCATTGATACGATAACGGAAGGTATTGGTGATTTCCCAATGATGCTTCGTACCATTACTACTATTAAAATCATTAACGTTATAAAAATAGTGTGGTTCAAAGGTATAAGAAAATTTATCGGTAATGATAAAATTCCAATAGTTACCGATTTCATAGCTGTCATTATTATCCAGTTCGCCATTCAAATCGGTTGAACTATAATTATTGTGATTATATCGGTTACGTACCGTAAGATTAAACCACGGGGTAAATTTATAGTTAACATCCAGATAGACGGCGCCGCCGGAACCAATGCTTTTGTCGTTTATTAACCCCCCAGGCTGGATGGTTAATTTATCTGTAGGTTTAAATAATGGATACCAGCCCTCAATCTCATTATAACCGTGCTTTAATTCATCATCACGCTGTAGCGTATAGGTATTGGTCAACATAATTCCGGCCCCCATATCGGAGTTATAGCCGACGCGCAGCATAAACTCCATTTGGTCAGACGCCAGGTTATAGGCCTCACGGTTTTCTACATAAGCGCCAGCAAAAACAGAGGTGGATATTACAGAAGTTAATATCACTAGAGTATTCAGAGATTTCATAATAAATCCATTTTTCAAATATAGGGAAGCCGCCATCCATCGGGATGGATAAAGCGGCAAGCGTCGTTTAATTATTTACAGTAGAAATACTTTGTTTATTATTAGTCGCGACAATTTGATTACCTGTTTTCTTTCGTTGGGCAATTTCCTCGATAATAAAAGCGAAACGTTGTTCATTGAGCTTATAAAAAAAGCCCATCGTTAGTGCTGCGATAATGGCAAGACCGCAAGGCCATAAAAAAATGAGCTGACGCAAACCAAGCAACGTGGTGTCACTTTGAGCTATGTTGGGGATATAACCGATTTGCGTCAGCATAATACCTGGCAAAAAGCCAGCAAGCGCAGCGGAAATTTTGCGGGAAAAGGTATAACCCGTATACACCGAGCCTTCAGCGCGAATACCCGTTTTCCATTCACCGTAGTCAACCGTATCCGGAACCAGCGCCCAGTTCAGGCTGTTGACGAAAGCGGTACCGAAGAAGGCGATACAAGAGAAAATAACAAAATAAAAGGAGTTATAACCCCAAAAATAATTTAAAACATCGCCCGCGGCCCATAAAAGCATACCTGCTAAATACACGCGTTTCTTGCCAAAGCATTTTACGGTCCAGGGAACTAACAAAACACCAATAATTACACAGCCCATACTAAAAAAACCCATCCAGGATAATAGGTTAATGTCATTTAGTACATATTGGGTATAATAAACCTGAATAGCGAGCTTGATATTAAATGCTGCTAGTGTACACAAATTTGCAATGCATAGAACTAATAGTGGTGGGTTGTGAAAAATTGCACAAAATGATTTGATGATGCTTGCCTTATGTCCCGGCGATGGGGGTTCAATGTAATGTTCTTTGGTTCCTTTATAACATAACATAATAAAAATGAAACCAAAGATAGAGAAAGTTAAGGCTGCATAACCATAACCAATGGTAGTTGTAGAGAATAAAGATTGAAGTGGAATAAAAGCAACCGTACAGATTAATAATCCTATTGTTGCCCCTCCCTGCCGGAAAGCTGCCAGTTGTGCGCGTTCATTTGGATTTTTTGTTATTGCTGGGATCATAGCGCCATATGAACAGTTCATTAGACTGTAAAACAGTCCGAATAACATAAATAGACCGGTAGCAATAGCGGTCTTTATCGGCAGACTAAATGTTGTAGCAATAAACTGAACTGTCGCAATAATTGCTGATGGTACTGCTGCATACAGAATGAAAGGTCTAAATTTCCCTCTGATTCCAATGTTTTTTTGAGAATCGAGAAGAAATCCGGTTAGCATATCTGTAAATGCAGTAAAGAATTTTGCTATGAGGAAAATAACCCCGCCATAATATGCAGGCATTCCTAGCTCATCTGTGTAAAACTTGAGCAAATATAATGTGCCAATGCTTAGCATTAGATTAGAGCCAATATCACCCGCACCGTAAGCGAGTTTTTCTCTCAAGCTTAGTTTTAGCGTTAGCGGATCATGGTCAGGCATAACCACTCCTTACAACGCCCCGAAGGGCATCAGTCATCATTATTGTTAAGCAGTACGTTTACGTGCTTCTATTTCCTCAACGATACGTATGTACATTTTCTCGTTGAGGTTGTAAAAACAGCCCATTGTAATCATGGCCAACACTGCGAGGGCACAAGGATATATGAAGATCAACTGACGTAATCCTTCAACAGTGCTGGTTGATTGCACCACGTTGGGTATGTAGCCAATTTGAGTAAGCATCCATCCGGGAAAAAATCCAGCCAACGCTTGGGACATTTTGCGAAAGAAGGTGAGTCCGGTATAAACCGTCCCTTCGGAACGAACACCTGTACGCCATTCACCATATTCCACTGTGTCCGAGACTAGCGCCCAGTTCAGGCTGTTGACGAATGCTGAACCAAAGAATGCCAGACAGGAGAAGGCCACGAAGCTCACCGAACTGTCGCCGAAGCTGTAGTTAAGCAAATCACCCACGGCCCAAATTAGCAGTCCGCCGATATAGACTTTTTTCTTACCAAAACGGCGTACAGCGGTAGGCATTAAAAATACGCCGATGAAGATACAACCCATACTGAAGAATCCCATATAGGACAACAGAATCGGATCGTTCAGCACGTACTGGGTGTAGTAGACCTGAATCGCCAGTTTGACATTAAATGCCGCAAGGGTGCAAAGGTTGGCGACGCACAGAATAAACAACGGGCGGTTACCGGCGATGGCGCGAAAGGATTGCAAAATTCCTGCTTTTTGTGCGGAATCAGCCTGTTTGACCTCGACATAACGCTCTTTGACACCCGCATAGCAAAGCCACATAAATAGCAGCCCGCATAACGAGAAAAGAGCAGCGGTTACGCCATATTGCAATTGTTGATTGCCTTCAATCAAATTCATTACTGGTACAAAAGCAACGGTGCCAATGAGAAGGCCTAAGGTGGATCCGCCCTGGCGCCAGGCTGCCAGCGAGGCACGTTCATTTGGATTTTTGGTTATAGCTGGCACCATCGCGCCATAAGAGCAGTTCATTAGGCTGTAGCATAATCCATACAGCATAAACAGCAGCGTTGCGACGACCGTTTTGCCCGTAATTTCTAACGGTGTTCCTATAAAGTTGGCTGTAGCCAGCAGTGCTACTGGGAATGAGCCATACAGAACGAACGGGCGAAATTTACCTTTCGGTCCTATTTTTCGCCGCGAGTCGAGCACAATACCAGTGCCCATATCGGCAAATGCGGTAAAGAATTTAGCGATTAAGAAAATAATCCCACCATAGGTTCCCGGAAGACCGAGGACATCTGTGTAGAATTTCAACAAATAGAGTGTGCCAATATCCAGCAGAATATTGGAACCCAGATCGCCTATGCCATAAGCTATTTTTTCTTTAAGCGGCAGGCGTAGCGTTGCCGGATCAGCAGAGGTCTGACTCATTATTTTTCTCCATCTGCCCGCAGGTTTCCCTGCGGGCGAGCCGTATTAGATATTCCGTAAAGAAGCAAAAAGTGAAGCCCACTCGCTCTTCGCGCGATAGAAGACCGGCGGCTTGCCAATGGGCGCATCCACGGTAATTTCACCGCCGTGGTGAACTTCGCCGGTCCAGATATTCACCCAGTGATCTTCCGGCAGGTACAGCGTCCAGTCGCAACGCCCCTGCTCGTGAACCGGCGCGACCAGCAGATCCTGACCGAGCAGATATTGATATTTCAGGGTGTAGGTTGTGGCATCGTTCTCGTAGTGCAGGAATAGCGGACGCATGACCGGCAGACCGGTAGCCGCGTTTTGCGCCACCGCCTGCTTGAGATACGGTTTCAGGGTGGTAAAGACGGTGGTCATGCGGGCAAAGTGGGCAATAGTTTCCGCGTCGCCGTCGAACTGCCAGTTATCGCCGGGGCGGTTGCCTTCATGGGTGCGCATCATCGGCGTAAAGGCGCTGAAATCGCACCAGCGCAGCAGCAACTCTTTGCTGCGTTTCATGTCAAACAGGGTGGTGTAGCCGCCGATATCGCTGTGATGCAGACCATGGCCGGTCATCGCCAGCGACAATGCCGCAGGCACTACAGAGGCCAGACCATCATCAAGGCTCCAGTCAACGTTCTGGTCGCCTGCCCACATCATGGTGGAATATTTCTGACTGCCGGTGTAACCCGCACGCATAAAGAACAGGATCTCGCCGAGTTTGCCGGTCTCCTGTAGCGCTTCGTAGTTACATTTCGCCCACAGCGCAGGCCAGGCGTTATGCATGATCTCGGCGCTGACGCCGTTGTGCAGATACGTGTCGGTCGGCAGATATTCGCCGAAATCCGCCATCCAGCCGCTGCAGCCGAGCGCGATCATGTTCTTTTTGATGACGTCTTTGAACCAGTCGTAAGCTTCAGGATTGGTCAGATCGACCACGCCGCCATAGAATTCGCCAAACTCGACCAGATAGTCGCCGCCCGTGGCGTCTTTCGCCAGATAGCCGTGTTTCGCCGCCTCAGCGCAGAGGTCTTTATCACTGGCGACGTATGGGTTGATATAAGAGAGGAACTGTACGCCTTCTTCTTTCCACTGTTTGATCCGGCTATCCAGCTGTGGATAGTTGTCGCTATTCCACTTCCAGTTCCACATCACGCGCTTGCCAAAGGAGGTCATGCGGATACCGGACCAGTCCTGCGCCCAAATACCGTTCACTTTTACGCCTGCGTTGCGCATGGTATCCAGTTTTTGCTGGCAAACTTCCGTACCGCCCTGAATGCCTAGCGTGACGCCGTTGTAAACCCAGTCCGGCAGCTCCGGCTGGCGGCCTAACAGCGCAGTCAGTTTTTCCAGCAGGGCGATGTAGGTATCGGCACACTCAAAACGCAGCGTAGTTTTATCTTCCCACAGCGCCAGTTCGTGATACTCCGGCGCGCTGAAGTCGAAATTCATATAGCAGCTATTATCGACGTGGCAGTAATACTTCTGCGTGCTGACAAAGGTCGGTTGCGGGAAGAAGGTCCAGTAATAGTCGCCGCCGGCGTTCTCTTTACAGTCTGCCTGCCAGGTGACATAGCTGGTTTTATTACGGCCAACGCCCTGTTCGCTGGTCCACAGCGGGAACGGCTTGCCGCGCAAATCGAAATAAGAGAACTGTTCGCCGCAGCCGTAGATATGGTCGTCTGGATTAGCTGCGAGGCGTAACCAGATACGGTTATGGTGCAGGTCGTCGTTTTGCAGATCCAGCTTCAGGCGTCCCGCCTCATCGGCGGAGATGCGAAGGGTGGCGCTAATTGTTGCGCCACGGCTGAATTGTACCAGCCAGCCGTCAGGTAGCTCGCTGACCGTGGCCTCTGTTAATGCAATCTTCTCGTTAAGTTTGTCTTTGATGCTGAAGTTGCCGCGGAACATGTCAATGTCGGCAACGCCCGCGCCAATCCACAGACAGGGTTTTTCGGCGCTGTGGCGTAAAATCAGGCGCTGGTGGTACGTCAGCGTAAAGCCCTCAATGTTCTTTTCTATCAGGACAGAGGATAAATGCTTACTTTGCGTGCTCATAAAATATTCTCCATGAAATTGAGGAACGCGAGCATACTGATTGTTTATGATTCGTTATTATTCATTAGCCTTAAATAGTTATGCGCTACTCTTGAAGTAGCGCCTGAACAAAGCAAGCACTTATTATTTGCTGGCATCCACTTTACGAATCTCAGCAATTTTTTTGCCTAAAAGTATTTGTAATATTGCCAACAGTACAAATGGTGGTAGAAGCGCAGTAGCCGCTGAAACACCTAATGCACCTTTTATTAACATTGCACCCGAAGCAATTAATAATAAAAATACTAAAACGCGGAATACTTTTACCGAAATACGCTTATGAACATATTGCCCGACTAAGGAACCGAGTATCATGGTAGGGATACAGAAAATAACCAGTTTAAATGTTGAAATTGTTAATATTCCACTGGTTGCCAGGCCGCCGACAACTGCAATGTTGTTTGCCGTAAAGAATGCATTCAGCGTACCGCGAAAAGCGGCTGGGCCAAGGTTACGTAGCATTCCATACATCACAACTGGCGGTCCATTTGTGGAAAAGGCCGCTCCTAGCGCCCCAGCTATCGCCCCTAACGGTGCAGCAATCCAACGTCTGTCATAGATGGGTAGACGGGGAATAAACATACTGTAGAATGAGTAGAGAATAAGAAAACCACCCAATCCTATTTTCATTATGTGATCAGGTAGATAGGAAAGTGCATATAAACCTACCGGAATGCCAAGAAAAGAGAAGCCGATAAGAACGGCAGCCGATCGCCAGTCCGTTTCTTTACGAGATAACCATGTGGCATAAATGGCGGTCGCTGTTCCGACAATAACAGAAAGTGGTGTTGCCATTTTTACAGGTAGCATTAGGGTTATGAGCGGCATGGTAGTCAATCCACCACCAAAGCCAGCACATATTCCTACGAATGTATAAAGAAACATTAAGGCGATAACGGTGTATATAACACCAGGTTCCAACATCACGCCATCAGGTGTAAATAAATTAAAGAAATCCATTATAATTCCTTCATTATCAAATTCTAAAATATTACTTTGACTGTTTTAAGTCAGGGTAATAGGTATCCTGCACAAATAAATACATGAACTATATGCATTCACCACAAATATTAAAAAACAATATATGCTGTTGTTTTGGTTTAAGTAATAGTAAGTCGATCCCAGAATTAAAGGCATTCGGCGGACAACTCATCGGTTCGATAGCTAATCCCCGGCGATTCAACTTTTCGCCACTATAGACCTGAAGCCACGGTTGATCGGAACATAAACTAACAGCCAGTTCCTGTTGATGGTTAATAATTTTCGCCTCCCATCGCTCGCTGTAAGTTTTGAAAGTATGATCAATCCGTTTATCACCAATTTTTTGTTGGATGGAATAGTCCAGATTCAGCTCATCGACGCGTAGTAACGTTGATGAGTTAGACTGTGTATCGAAAGCAAAAACCTCTTTTGCAGGAAGTTGCAGCGTATAATCATCAACAGGTGCTAAGTCACAGGTTAAATAGGGGTGAACACCGACGCCATAAGGTGCTGGTTTATCGCCGATATTTTGGCTAATTATTTCAACGGACAGCCCTGTTGTTGCGTCCAGTGAGTAAATAACCTGCGAAATCAATGCGAATGGGTAGCCATAGCTTGGCGGTAAAAATATGGAGAACGAGGCTTTTGTGGCTGTTAATTCATCAACTTGCCAGTCTCTCCATGCAAGCAAGCCGTGAATAGCGGCGTTAGAGCCATGTTCATTAATCGGCAACTGATACTCATGCCCATCATGCTGATAGATACCATTGGCAATACGATTTGGCCAAGGGATTAATACCTTACCAAGATGAGCAAGAGGCATCTCTTCTGGTTTATGAGGTATAACCAGGTGCTTGCCCTGCCAGGTTAATTCGGCAAGACCGGCACCCACTGAAACTATTTGCGCCCGGTAATCACCTGCAGCGAGTAATATCGTATTCCCACCACTATGCATACATATCACCTTAATATTAGATACCCTTACTAAACAACGGCATATGCAATGTTCATTTGCTGATATGCCGTCGTTACCAGGCTTATTTATTTCGCATTGATATCTAACAAACCTGCTGCTACGGCTGGTGCCAGCCCTGGAGCGAGCGGGATGCGTGGAATTACCAGACAGTGCAGAAGATGGTATATATCCTGCTTACCGTCCCAGACTTTAGTGGTCACCTTGTTGTCAGCATCCAATTCTTGCCACCAGGAACCATTTTCATAGTCCATCAGGTATTTAATGCAGTAATCCCACCATGTTTGATACCAGGTTTCGTATTGACGATCCCCTGTTACGGTATAGAGGGCATAGGCTGTCCCCATCGCTTCTACAATTGGCCAGCGTACACGTTCACGTACAACGGGTTTCCCTTCCCAATCAACGGTATACACAATGCCGTCTGCTCCATCTGGAGCCCAGGCATCACGTACCGTAGCGTGGAACAAACCTTTCGCGTCTTCCAGCAGCCATGCAGGGGGTTGTTCGCATCTGGCTTCCAGTGCTGCGTGGATATGCAGCATTAAGCGACCCCATTCGATCCAATGACCTGGAGTACCGCCAAATGCACGGAAACGGTGTGCTGGATTTTCTTTGTTATAGTCGCGGATAGGATTCCACTGTGAATCGAAATGTTCATTAACACGGTAATGATTATTTCTGGCTACATCATGAATAATGACTGATGCGATTCTGATAGCGCGATCCAGCCATTTTTTGTCATGGGTAACGTCATAAACAATCAGGAACGCTTCGACGGCGTGCATATTGGCGTTACCGCCACGGTAATCTTCGGTTTTGCTAAAGGCTTCGTCCCAGGACTCCAGGCACATCTGCTCTTCTTCACTCCAGAAGTATTTCTCAATCACTTCTATGGTGTAATCCAGCAATTTCCTGGCTTCAGGGTGCCCGGTCGTGACGGCGCTGGCCGCGCCCAGCAAGGCGAAGAAGTGTTGATAACCCTGTTTAGAGGCATCCACCACGCCCTGATCGTTAACGCAGGCATACCAGCCGCCGTATTTTTTATCGCGCAGCGCGCCGTTCATGGCTTTGATGCCGTGATCAACCAGATCATAAGCGCCCGGTCGGCCCATCGACGCCGCCACGGAATAAACGTGCAACATACGCGCCGTGATCCAAAGATGGGTGCCCATCTCTTCTTTAATTTGCCCTTTATTTCCCAGCCAGCCGAAGCCTGTCGGCACCACGGCGTTTTTACCGAAATTAAAGATGCGGTCGGTTTCCTGCTCCAGCCAGCGGTTGTGGCTCAATGTGTTAAACCATTTCATTCTTTCATCCTCGTATTAGCGGCGACAAGCCATCATTTCATCGACAATGTCACCTAAACGTTGCAATTTAGGCGCGGAAACATCACGTAGCATCAGCTCGGTATCCGGTAGACCAATCACTGATGACCAGACCGCGCGTCCCGCCAGGAACCCGGATGCGCCAGCTTCCATGGCGACCCTGACTGCGCGAGGGAACAGTTTTTCGTCCACACCGGAAGAGAGGATGACCCACGGCATATTGATATGCCCATTCAGGCGTTGTGAGGCGGTAAGAAGATCGGAACGCGCGCCTTTGCCGTAGAGCGGCATTTCAACTTTGTAAAGATCAGCGCCGCTGTCGCCCAGCTCTTTGGCCGCATCGATAATCGCCTGCTCGCGATCGAACTTGTCGCCGCAGCGCGGCGGACGTACAACCGGTTCGATAATGCTCAGCAAACCATTGGAGTGGCATAATTCATTGAATTCTTTGACCATATCCAGACGCTGCTGCGCGTCTTCGTCGCTGCGCCACAGCACCAACAGTTTTAAGGCTTTCGCGCCATCCCGTTTTACCGCCTGCGCATTAATTTTTTTATCAATGACCACGTTATCAACGGGAATACCGTTGCCCGGGATGAAATCATCCGCCGCGACGATCATGGCGCAGCTTTTAGCGACCGCGTTTTGTTCTACGGCCTGGCGATAACAGAACTGCTGATCCAGCAGAACGGCAGAGGCATACGGGGAAAGAATTTTCGCCGCATTCACTTTGAAATCCGTCAGCACGCTATCGGCAACGGGTGTTTTCGCACCAGCAGCAGCAAACATTAAACGCATCGCCTCGCGCTGATCGACAGCCAGCATGGCAAACCCGCCGGACGCTCGCGTAATGTCTTTGATGGTGTAGTTGTTCATTCAATTTTCCTTTATACAGTCGTTACTTTTTTACGTTGGCGGTCAGCCCGGCGCTGATGCGCACCTGTTCCAGGATGGCGCTCCAGTCTTCCCGACCGCGGCCTGCGGCCCGCGCCAGGTTATAAACTTCACGGGAGGCGGCGCCGAGCGGCATCGGTACGTGCAGTTGATTGGCGACATCCAACGCGATGCCAAGATCTTTGTGCGCCAGATCGATCATGAAGGCGGGAGACAGATCTCCTTTCATCACTTTATTCGGCCAGGTGGTGGTGAAATGCCCTTTGCCTGCGGCAGTGCCGCTCATCACTTTTAAAGCCACGTCGAAGGAAAGCCCCAGCGCTTCACACAGCACGGCGGCTTCGGCGGAGAGCGCATTTAGCGCAATACTCATGTAGTTGTTGATCAGTTTTACGCGAATACCCATTCCCGGGCCGCCGGTGTTGACCAGCTCATTACCCATCGCCATCAGAACAGGGGTAGCACGCTCTACTTGCTCCGCCGTACCGCCTGCCAGCAGCAACAATGTGCCGGTAATCGCGTTGTCGGATGTCCGGCCTACCGGCACATCCATCATGCTGAACCCTTTGCTCTGCATGTCGGCAATCAGCTTATCGGTTTGCAACGGATGAATAGTGGACATATCAATGACCAGCGCTTCACGGGAAAGGGTTTCACAAACGCCTTGCTCGCCAAACAAAACGGAACGAACCAGATCGCCGTTCGGGAGCATGGTGATAACAAATTCAGCGCCGATGGTTGCCTGAGCCGGGCTGCTTGCAGGTTGCGCGCCTTTGTCTACCAGACGCTGTACGGCGTCGGGATTAACATCGAAGACGCTGAGTTGATGGCCCTGCTTTAGCAGATTGCTCGCCATAGGGGAGCCCATCTGTCCCAACCCGATAAATGCTATAACTGCCATATCGTTCTCCTGAACACGGTGGTGTCATTTTTTGTCATTAATGAGCATTTTTCTGTCTGTTTGTGATCGTATTTGTAATTTATAGTCAAAAAATTGACAGCCGTCACTTTTTAAACATTTCGTGAAATTAAAATGAGCACATCGAAAATGCTTGAGGAATGACCATGGTTCGTATTGCTTGTGTAGGTATTACCGTGATGGATCGCATCTATTACGTGGAAGGATTACCGACAGAAGGGGGTAAATATGTGGCGAAGCGCTATACGGAAGTGGGCGGCGGGCCTGCGGCGACCGCTGCCGTGGCTGCGGCGAAATTGGGCGCGCAGGTGGACTTTATTGGCCGTGTGGGCGATGACGACACCGGAAACAGCCTGCTGGCGGAACTGGAATCCCTGGGGGTAAATACCCGCTATACCCGCCGCTACACGCAGGCCATGTCGTCGCAGTCAGCGATTATGGTGGATGCCAAAGGAGAGCGGATTATCGTTAATTATCCCAGCCCGGATTTATTACCTGACGCCGACTGGCTTAACGAGATCGATTTTTCGCAGTGGGATGTGGTGTTGGCGGATGTGCGCTGGCATGACGGCGCAAAACAGGCGTTTACGCTGGCGCGTCAGGCTGGCGTCATGACTGTTCTTGATGGCGATATTACGCCGCAGGATATTAGCGAGCTGGTGGCGTTAAGCGACCACGCCGCCTTCTCCGAGCCAGGGCTGGCACGCCTGACGGGGATGAGCGAAGCCATTGATGCGCTAAAAAAAGCACAAATGCTCACAAATGGACATGTCTATGTCACGCGAGGCAGTGAAGGCTGCAACTGGTTGGAAAAAGCGGCGGTGCGCCACCAACCGGGTTTTACCGTGGAGGTGGTGGATACTACCGGCGCGGGTGATGTTTTTCATGGCGCACTGGCATTTGGCCTGGCAAGCGGATACGCCATCGAAGAGGCTGTCAGATTCGCCAGCGGCGTTGCCGCGCTGAAGTGTACGCGCCCGGGTGGCCGGGCGGGTATCCCTGATTGTGAGCAAACCCGATCTTTCTTGTCACTTTTTGTATAATATGAGCAGTAGGAAGCTTTTAGAGGAATGCTCATGAGTCTTACCGAACTGACCGGTAATCCGCGACACGATCGGCTGTTAATGCTTATTGATGAGCGCGGCTATATGAATATCGATGAGTTAGCCAGTTTGTTGGAGGTCTCTACCCAGACGGTTCGCCGCGATATTCGTAAATTAAGCGAGCAGGGGCTGATTACGCGTCATCATGGCGGCGCCGGCAGAGCGTCCAGTGTGGTCAATACCGCCTTTGAGCAGCGAGAGGTCTCCTGGACGCAAGAGAAAAAAGCTATTGCGGAAGCCGTGGCTGACTATATTCCGGATGGCTCCACGATATTTATCACGATTGGAACGACGGTTGAGCAGGTGGCGCGCGCGCTGCTCAACCATAATCATCTGCGCATTATCACCAATAGCCTGCGCGTCGCGCACATTCTTTATAATAACCCTCGCTTTGAAGTGATGGTGCCTGGCGGCACGCTGCGCCCGCATAATAGCGGCATTATCGGGCCATCCGCGGCGGCGTTTGTGGCGGGGTTCCGGGCGGACTATCTCGTCACCAGCGTAGGCGCGATAGAGAGCGATGGCGCGTTACTGGAGTTTGATGTCAACGAAGCCAGCGTAGTGAAAACCATGATGGCCCACTCGCGACATATTCTGCTGGCCGCCGATCATACGAAATACCATGCTTCTGCGGCGGTTGAGATCGGCAATGTGTCACAGATTACCGCTCTGTTTACGGACGAGTATCCCGGTCCGGCATTACAGAATTTACTTCAATCCCAGCAAATCGAAGTGGTTCAGGTGAGTCCTTCGCTGGACGACGCCGTTTCAGCGTGACAAGCGCCCTTGCGCCGGATGGTCGCGTCAGCGCTTTATCCAGCCAATAAAACGGCGCTGTGATGCAGGCGATATTGAACATCGTCTGCGTTTCTATTGTCTTTTTGTTAATTGATTTATAAAGGGATACATAGTCAAACTTCTCCTTTCCCGCTACAGTTATTCATCCCCGGTTAGCAAGGAGAATGACATGCTCTACATCTTTGATTTAGGTAATGTGATTGTCGACATCGACTTTAACCGCGTATTAGGTGTGTGGAGCGATCTGAGTCGAGTACCGCTGGCTTCGCTGAAGCAAAAATTTACGATGGGCGAGACTTTTCACCAACATGAACGCGGTGAGATAACGGACGAAGCGTTTGCTGAAGCTTTCTGTCATGAAATGGCGTTATCGCTCAGTTATGAACAATTTGCGCACGGCTGGCAGGCGGTATTTGTCGGATTACGGCCCGAAGTGATTGCTATCATGCATAAACTGCGCGAGCAGGGGCATCGCGTGGTGGTGCTATCCAATACTAACCGACTGCATACCCACTTCTGGCCGGAGGAATACCCGGAGGTGCGCGCTGCCGCCGACCATATCTATTTATCGCAGGATTTGGGAATGCGTAAGCCGGAAGCGCGTATTTATCAGCACGTCCTGCAGAAAGAAGGTTTTTCCGCTGCCGATGCGGTCTTTTTCGACGACAATGCCGATAATATAGAAGGGGCCAACCAGTTGGGGATCACCAGCATTCTGGTGAAGGATAAAGCCACCATCCCTGACTATTTCGCGAAGCTGTTATGCTAAAAACCGTTCACCAAAAAGCTGGACGCCATACGCGCCCTGTTCGGGCCTGGCTCAAGCTATTATGGCAGCGTATCGATGAGGATAATATGACGACTCTGGCGGGAAATCTCGCTTATGTCTCATTACTCTCCTTAGTACCGCTTATTGCCGTCGTTTTTGCCCTTTTCGCTGCTTTTCCAATGTTTTCTGATGTCAGCATTCAGTTACGCCATTTTATTTTTGCTAACTTTATGCCAGCCACCGGAGACGTGATTCAGCGCTATATTGAGCAGTTTGTCGCTAACTCCAACAAAATGACGGCGGTGGGCGCCTGTGGACTGATTGTGACGGCATTGCTGTTGATGTACGCCATTGATAGCGCCTTAAACACTATCTGGCGCAGCAAACGCACACGGCCAAAAGTGTACTCTTTTGCGGTGTACTGGATGATCCTCACGCTCGGCCCGCTTCTCGCTGGCGCCAGCCTGGCGATCAGCTCCTACCTGCTTTCTTTACGCTGGGCCAGCGATCTGAATACGGTCATCGACAATGTATTGCGCATCCTTCCGCTGCTGCTCTCGTGGATCTCATTCTGGTTACTTTACAGTATTGTCCCAACAACTCGCGTACCGAACCGTGACGCCCTTGTCGGCGCGTTTGTCGCAGCGTTGCTGTTCGAGGCCGGAAAGAAAGGTTTCGCGCTTTATATCACCATGTTCCCGTCATATCAGCTCATTTATGGCGTACTGGCAGTGATCCCTATCCTGTTTGTCTGGGTATACTGGACCTGGTGTATAGTCTTGCTTGGCGCAGAAATAACTGTCACTCTCGGGGAATACCGAAAACTCAAACAAGCCGCAGAACAAGAAGCTGACCAACCATGATTGCATTAATTCAACGCGTAACCCGTGCCAGCGTCACCGTGGAGGACGAGGTGACGGGTGAAATCGGCCCAGGACTTTTGGTGTTATTGGGTGTCGAAAAAGAAGATGACGAACAAAAAGCGAATCGTCTGTGCGAGCGCGTGCTGGGATACCGTATCTTCAGCGATGCTGACGGCAAGATGAATCTGAATGTACAACAGGCTGGCGGCAGCGTGCTGGTGGTGTCGCAGTTTACGCTGGCGGCAGATACCGAGCGCGGTATGCGACCAAGCTTTTCCGGCGGGGCTGCGCCGGATCGCGCGCAGGCGCTTTATGAATATTTTGTCGAACGCTGCCGCCAGCAGGCGATAAACACGCAAACCGGACGCTTCGCTGCCGATATGCAGGTTGAGCTGGTTAATGACGGTCCCGTGACATTCTGGCTCCAGGTATGAGTCAGCTTCCGGCGTGGCCGCGGATAACAAGAGAGAGTACGGCTATGTATCACCTTCGAGTTCCGCAAACAGAAGAAGAATTAGAACGTTACTACCAGTTTCGCTGGGAGATGCTGCGTAAACCGCTGCACCAGCCGAAAGGGTCGGAACGGGATGGCTGGGATGCGTTGGCGCACCATCAAATGGTGGTGGACGAAGAAGGAAATTTAGTTGCAGTGGGCCGCCTTTATATCAATGCAGATAACGAGGCGTCTATCCGTTTTATGGCTGTACATCCCTCGGTACAGGATAAAGGGCTGGGGACATTAATGGCGATGACCCTGGAGTCTGTTGCCCGCCAGGAAGGCGTTAAGCGCGTCACCTGCAGCGCGCGCGAAGATGCGGTTGAGTTCTTTGCCAAACTCGGATTTGTCAATCAGGGGGAGATTACTACGCCCACAACCACGCCAATCCGCCATTTTCTAATGATTAAACCGGTAGCATCGCTGGATGATATCCTGCATCGCGGCGACTGGTGCGGGCAGCTTCAGCAGGCCTGGTATGAACACATTCCATTGAGTGAAAAGATGGGGGTGCGCATTCAGCAGTACACCGGGCAGAAATTTATCACCACGATGCCGGAAACCGGTAATCAAAATCCGCATCACACGGTGTTTGCCGGCAGCCTGTTCTCCCTGGCGACGCTGACCGGATGGGGACTTATCTGGCTGATGCTCCGTGAACGCCATCTTGGCGGGACGATTATTCTTGCTGACGCCCATATTCGCTACAGTAAACCCATTAGCGGAAAGCCAAACGCCGTGGCTGATTTGGGGTCGCTAAGCGGTGATTTGGACAGGCTGGCGCGGGGTAAAAAAGCGCGTGTCCAGTTGCAGGTTGAACTGTTGGGCGGCGAGACCGCCGGAGCAATTTTCGAAGGCATTTATATCGTACTACCTGCGAAACCGTTCGGCCCGTATGAAGAGGGCGGGAATGAGGAGGAGTAGCTGGACATATCCAACTACTCGATGAAGGCATCCGCTGGTAGTTTAAAGCGTTGTGTAAGCGCTTTAATATGATTAACCGTTAGTGCTCTGCGGCCATTTAAGATGTTGCTGACGTTCGATTTAGAACCAAGTTCGTTGGCAAGATCTGCTGCTTTGAGACCGTATTGATCCATGAGCGTTCGCAATACTGAAACGCCAGGGGGCGTTTTCTCCAGGTGTTGGTTGAGTGCTTTGAATTCCGGCGCATGTTTTTCGTATTCACTGATTCGGGCACAGAGCAATTCAAATAGTGGGTTTTCAAGATCGTCGTGGTCGACCAGAAACTCCACTAGCGCTAGTGCCCTGCGATACTCATTGTCATTTCGGTCTTCCCCCATCAGTGGGACGGTTTTTACCGCATCGCTGAAGGTATCAACGATCTTTTTTGCGCTGGTTGCATCCATCTGACGATGAGTTCTCATTCTTTATTACCCCGATAATATGCAGTCAGTTTGTCATATTCGGCATGGGAAACGATATGTTTCACAAATATCTTATGTAACCTGAAATCTATGTAGGAAATGAGTCTCAGGCTGTTACCAGAAACATCAATCACCCACCATTTATCTCTGTACTTAAAATTATCCAGTGAAGGAATATACCGCTTCATCTCTTCAGGCTGAGTGAATGTTTTTTTCTCCAGAACATTCAGCAACTCAGTGAGAGCAAGCTCATGGTTTGGATACATGAGCATCGCTTCATTGAACGGTTTTCGGCTGATAACATGCACAATGTAGTTCCATTACAAAGTTTTCAACCTGAAAACAATTTAGCGCAACGTTATCCAGTTTTCAAGTTGAAAACAAAATTGAATTTTAGGTCATTTTGCCTGTTGATGGACTTACAACACGCCAGGCCACATCTCGCATGGCGCTTCGTGCCGCCTGGCTCACGCCTCCGAGCTGGAAAAAGCCATGAATGACACCGAGATAGCGCTGGCAAGTACACGCCACGCCCTGGTCGTTCAGACGGTGATATAGCGCTTCGCCTTCATCACGCAGTGGGTCGAACTCTGCGGTGAGGATATGCACCGGCGGTAAACCGGCAAAATCTTCACGCCATATCGGACTGGCTTCCGGGTGACGGAGGTCGGTACCGTGGAGATACATTTCGAAGCCTGATAGTAGTGTGTCGCGGGTGATGATGTAGTCTTGCCCGTTGCTGGCATAGCTGGGGAAACTGGCGGTAGCGTCAAGCATCGGGTAGATCAACAGCAGCTTCGCCGGAGACCAGTGGGCGGTGGATTTCAGGCGTAGCGCGCTGACCAATGCCAAATGCCCGCCTGCGCTGTCGCCAGCAAGCGTGATACGTTCACGATCGATGCCTAACTGCTCCGCGTATTGATGGACGATATTGGCCCCGCGTTCAGCGTCGTCATGAGCCGCAGGGAAGGTGTGCTCTGGCGCAAGGCGATACTGAATGGCAATCACCTTACAGCCGCTTTTCCAGGCCAGCTGCCGTAGCTGGGGGTCATGAGTCAGAAAGCCGCCGCTAACAAAACAGCCGCCGTGATAGTAGAGGATACAGGGTAGAGAACCGGATGCGTTTGGCGGCGAAACGACGCGAAATGTCATCCCTTCCAGCACGATATCTTCCGAACTCACCCGAATTTCTTTCTCACCCGCCAGCGTTGTGCTGGCAATATAGCCCGCTCTCCGGTCATCAATATTCTGCTCTCGTGAAGAGGGACGGCCCGCGGCGATAAACCCAGCGACCAGTTCGGCAATTCCTTTTTCCAGTGGCATATAACGCTCCTTTGACTGTATGTATGTACAGTTTATAACCTGGTTCGTTGGGGATGGAAAGTGGTGAAACGAGGGGATGATGATTCTGGATAGAGGTTCGCAAAAAATGGAATGCGGTTGGCGCTGGGTTTTTAATTTTTGTACTGTGAAATGATGATGCTATACGCCATTGACGTATAGATTATTTTCACTACTATAAGCCAATGGCGTATGGAATATGCAATTTATAGAAACGGAACTCTTTACTGAAGATGTTAAAAAACTGCTCGATGATGATGAATACCATAAGCTTCCGGTTTTTATGGCTCAGCATCCAGATTGTGGTGATGTCATTCAGGAAACGGGCGGCCTGAGAAAAATGCGCTGGGGATCGCGAGGCAAAGGAAAGCGTAGTGGCGTGCGAATTATCTATTTTCACCGTAGTCAACGGTATGAGATTCGCTTGCTTCTGATTTATCAAAAAGGCATTAAAGATGATCTCACGCCGCAGGAAAAAGCGGTGCTTCGTATGCTGAATGAGAGGTGGTAGATGGATAAAGTGTTATTTGAGCGATTAACTCAAAGTATGTCTCAAATGAATGAAATCATTGAAGGGACCCGTGAACCTTCTCGTACCTTTCATATTGATGCCATGAAGATTAAAGAAATACGGCAGGCATCTGGGTTGTCGCAATCTAAGTTTGCAGAGCTGATTTCGGTCAACGTGGATACGCTGCGCAACTGGGAGCAAGGAAGACGTTCACCGACAGGGCCAGCCAAAGCGTTACTTCGCGCCATTGCCAACGACCCGAGAAACGTTATACAAGCATTGCGTTATTGAGCAATGATCCGGCTAACGTAGATTGCTAGCCGGTATACCAGAGAACTTATTCCCCTTCCCCCGGGAACAGGAACGGGTTGATGGAACTGCGGGCGAAGCCCTCCTGTTCCATGCGCGCGTCCAGCACCAGCGAGGCGAGGTCGTCGGCCACGGCTTCCACTTTCGGGTCTTTTTCCTGATAGAGAATCTTCAGGTAAGTCCCGCAATCGCCGCAGCTTTCGGCTTTCACCGCAGCCTGCTCATTTTCCAGCGACCAGTAGTGTAAGTCGCGGCTCTGTTCGCAGTTACTGCATTTTACGCGCACGACATGCCATTCGGTTTCGCACAGGTTACAGTGCAGATAACGCAGCCCCTGCGTGGTGCCGATCTGCACCATGCTGGAGACCGGCATCGAACCGCACACCGGGCAATACTGGCGCGCTTCACCGTATTCCGCGCGGGCTTTGCCTGGAATCAAGCTGGCCATTTGCGCCCAGTAAAGGGAGAGCGCGGCCCAGATAAACGGGGCTTTATCGCTGCTGACGGAGGCAAAATCCGAGGCAAACAGCGCGCTGGCCATCTGCTCCAGCTCCTGCTCGGAGGCTTTCTCCAGGTTCTCAATCACCGCCAGCGCGGGGCCGCTCATCTCGGGTTTTAGCTCGGCAATCAACGAATGCAGCAGTTTTTGCCAGTGCTTATCACGCGGCAACACGTGGATATCCAGCGGCGGCTTGCCCTGGTCGTTCGCTTCTTTAATACGTGCGGTCAGATCCATCTCCAGCGGATGATCGTACAGCACCACTTCCTGCGCGTGCGCGATAAGCGCGGCAAAGCGCAGGTAATCGCCCAGCGGGTTATTTTCAGCCAGCTCGCGCAGACGTTCGGCGCGGCGGTTGTAGACGTTTTTGAGTCGGGGGAACAATAACGGCGGAATCATATCCGCCGTACGTTTCTCGCTCGACCCCAGCTCATCTTGCGGGATTATGCGAATACTCATTCAGTTTCTTTTTCCGTTGTCTTGCGGACTTCTCGGTACCAGCGTGGGTGATGTTTCTTCGCCCACGACCGGGTTACCCAGCCTTCCACCATCGCGGTAATGGTGCCTTTCACCCAAAGGGCGGCGTAGATATGCACCATGATAACCACAATTAACGCTACTGCGGCAAAAGAATGCAACATTAACGCGAATCGGATCACCGGGATTGAGAAAGCAGGCGCAAAGTACGGACGCCAGATAATTACCCCGCTCACCAGCAGCAGCACCAGGAAGATAATCGCCGCCCAGAATACGCATTTCTGGCCGAAGTTATAACGCCCGGTGTCACCCACTTCCTCGTTGACGACGATCTTACGAATATTCTTCGCCCAAAAGATATCATCCCGATTGATTAGATTGTGGTGCCAATAACGGAAAAACATGATGATGAACGAGGCAAACATAACCACGCCCACAAACGGGTGCAGAATTCGCGCCAGTTGTGGGGTGCCCAGGATATGCATCAACCAGTTGAAGGATGGGAATAAAAAGCCCAGCCCGCTCACCGCCGCCAGCACGAAGCAGAAGGCGACGATCCAGTGGTTGATGCGTTCCGGCGCTGTATAGCGCACGATGGTGTCACGTCGTTTCATTTGCGCACCTCGTCTTTCTCTTCATGCAGGTTGTCATCTTCCTCTTCCGCGCGGTTCGGACCGACGCCGACATAGTGGAAGACGCTGGCGGCAAAGGTCGCGGCAAAACCGAACGCGGCGAGCGGTTTCCAGACGCCTTTCCAGAACTTAACGGTTTCGCTGATTTCCGGGTTTTCCGGCAGACCGTGATACAGATTCGGCTTGTCGGCATGATGCAGCACGTACATGACATGCGTACCGCCTACGCCCGCCGGATCGTACAGACCCGCGTTGTCATAACCACGGGTTTTTAGTTCCGCCACCCGCTCGCCCGCCAGCGTTTTCATATCCTCTTTCGAGCCAAAATGAATGGCGCCGGTTGGACAGGTCTTCACGCAGGCCGGTTCCTGGCCGACCACCACACGGTCAACGCACAGCGTACATTTATAGACGCGGTTGTCTTCCGGGTTGAGGCGCGGCACGTTGAACGGGCAGCCAGCGATACAGTAGCCGCAGCCGATACACTGCTCGGACTGGAAGTCGACAATACCGTTAGCGTACTGAATGATTGCCCCTTCCGCCGGACAGGCCTTCAGGCAGCCGGGATCGGCGCAGTGCATACAGCCATCCTTACGGATCAGCCACTCCAGTTTGTCGTTCTGTTCCACTTCCGAGAAGCGCATTACCGTCCAGGATTTCGCGGTCAAATCAGCCGGGTTGTCATACACCCCGACGTTATTGCCCACTTCATCACGGATGTCGTTCCACTCGGAGCACGCCACCTGACACGCTTTACAGCCGATACAGGTGGTGACGTCGATGAGTTTCGCCACCTCTTCCTGGTGGTCCCGCGCCTGGGGCGCGGGGGTGAAACCGTTAGTGGCGGAACGACGAATGATGTCTTGCGATTGATAAGCCATAGGTCGTCTCCGTTACACCTTTTCCACGTTCACAAGGAAGGATTTAAACTCCGGCGTTTGCGTGTTCGCATCACCGACGAAAGGCGTTAACGTATTGGCGATAAAGCCTTTTTTCGCCACGCCTTCGTAGCCCCAGTGAATAGGAATACCGATGGTATCGATATCCTTGCCGTCCGCTTTCAGCGTGCGAATACGCTTGGTCACCACTGCTTTGGCTTTGATATAGCCGCGGTTCGAGGAGACCTTCACGGTATCGCCATGCGCGATACCGAGCTTATTCGCCAGCTTCTCGCCAATTTCCACAAACTGTTCCGGCTGGGCGATAGCGTTAAGCAACGCGTGCTTGGTCCAGTAGTGGAAGTGCTCGGTCAGACGGTAAGTGGTTCCGACATACGGGAACTTATCCGCTTTACCCAGCGCGTCGGCATCGTCTTTAAAGATACGGGCGGCAGGGTTAGAGATAACGTTCGGGTGCAGCGGGTTAGTGCCCAGCGGCGTTTCAAACGGCTCGTAGTGTTCCGGGAACGGCCCTTCCGCCATCTTATCGATAGCAAACAGGCGGCCCATCCCTTCCGGCTGCATGATAAACGGTCCGACGTCGCTGCCGGGCGCGGCGGCGCTGTAGTCCGGAATATCCCATCCGGCCCATTTTCCGCCTTCCCATTTCAGTAGCTGACGTTTCGGGTCCCAGGGATTACCCTGCGGATCGGCGGAGGCGCGGTTATAGAGGATGCGGCGGTTGAGCGGCCACGCCCAGGCCCAGCCCAGCGTGTTGCCGAGACCAGACGGGTCGGCGTTATCACGACGCGCCATCATATTGCCTTCCGGCGTCCAGCTACCGGCGAAAATCCAGCAGCCGCTGGACGTCGTACCGTCATCGCGCAGTTGCGCGAACGAACTGAGTTGTTGGCCTTTCTTCACCACCACCGCGCCGGTTGCCGGGTCGATAAGATCGGCCAGCGCTTTACCGTTACTTTCCATCGCCACTTCTTCAGAGGCGGGTTCGTATGGTTTGGTGTAGTTCCAGGTCATATTCAGTACCTGTTCCGGGTTGGCGCCGCCCTGTTCAGAGTACATCTTACGCAGGCGTAAGAAGATACCGGCGAGGATTTCGCCGTCGGTCATGGCAATTCCCGGGGCGTCCGCGCCCTTCCAGTGCCACTGTAACCAGCGACCGGAGTTAACGATGGAACCATTTTCCTCGGCAAAACAGGTGGAAGGCAGACGGAACACTTCGGTCTGGATTTTTGCGGGATCAACGTCGTTCGACTCACCGTGGTTTTGCCAGAAGGTGGACGTTTCGGTGTTGAGCGGATCGATAGTCACCAGGTACTTCAGTTTGGAAAGCGACGCGACCACTTTGTTTTTGTTCGGGAATGAGGCCACCGGGTTAAAGCCCTGGCAGATATAGCCGTTGACCTTGCCCTGTTTCATCATCTCGAAGTACTGCAACACGTCGTAGCCTTTGTCCCACTTCGGTAGCCAGTCGAAGCCCCAGCTATTTTCCGCTGTCGCTTTATCACCAAAGAAGGCCTTCATCATTGAGACGAAGAATTTCGGATAGTTGCCCCAGTAGTTGACCTGATCCTTCAACAATGGCTTCGGCGTATTGGCAGCCAGATAGGTTTGCAGGTCGGTCTGTTTTTCGCTCGGCAGCGTCAGGTAGCCCGGCAGACTTTGCGACAGCAGTCCTAAGTCGGTCAGTCCCTGAATATTGGAGTGACCGCGCAGGGCGTTAACGCCGCCGCCCGCCATCCCCATGTTACCGAGCAGAAGCTGGATCATTGCCATAGTACGGATGTTCTGCGCGCCGATGGAATGCTGCGTCCAGCCCAGCGCGTACAGGAACGACGCGGTTTTATCTTTTGCGCTGGTTTCTGCAATGTACTCGCACACTTTCAGGAAGTCCGCTTTCGGCGTACCGCAGATATTTTCTACCACGTCCGGCGTATAGCGTGAGACATGCTGTTTCAACAGATTCCAGACACAGCGCGGGTGTTGCAGTGTCGTATCGCGTTTGGCAAAACCGTTTTCGTCCAGCTCATAGTGCCAACTGGTTTTATCGTACTGCCGCTTGTCTGCGTCATAGCCGGTGAACAGACCATCATCGAAGCCAAAATCTTCACGCACGATCAGGCTGGCATTGGTATAGGCCTCGGTGTATTCACGGTTGTATTTTTCGTTGGTCAGCAGATACAGCATCACGCCTGACAAGAAGGCAATGTCAGTACCAGAGCGTATTGGCGCATAGAAATCGGCCACCGACGCGGTACGCGTAAAGCGCGGATCGATCACAATCAGCTTCGCGCCGTTGTGAATTTTGGCTTCCATCGCCCAGCGGAACCCGACCGGGTGAGCTTCTGCGGCGTTACCGCCCATCACCACGACGAGGTTGGCGTTCTTGATGTCGACCCAGTGGTTGGTCATCGCACCGCGACCAAATGTTGGAGCAAGACTTGCTACCGTTGGTCCGTGTCAGACACGCGCCTGGTTGTCGACCGCGAGCATACCCAGCGCGCGGGAGAATTTTTGCGTTAAATAACCCGTCTCGTTACTGGATGCGGAAGCGCACAGCATCCCAGTGGTGAGCCAGCGGTTAACGGTAACGCCTTCGGCGTTCTGCGCCTGATAGTTGGCGTCGCGATCTTCCTTCATCAGTTTAGCGATGCGGTCAAACGCTTCTTCCCAACTGATCTGTTGCCACTTATCTGAGCCCGGCGCGCGGTATTGCGGGAATTTCAGGCGGCTTTCAGAGTGGATAAAGTCCACCAGACCGGCCCCTTTCGGGCACAGCGCGCCACGGCTTACCGGATGATCCGGGTCCCCTTCGATATGGAAAATAGATGCTTTGGCGTTTTTCGCACCGTCGCCGAGGCTGTACATCAACAGCCCGCAGCCAACGGAACAGTAGGTGCAGGTGTTACGGGTTTCGCGGGTGCGCAGCAGTTTATATTGCCGTGTTTCCGCTAGCGCTACGCCGGGCGCGAAGCCCAGTGCCGCCGCCGTGGTGCCTGCCATACCGCCAGCGCAGATCTTAAAGAACTGCCTTCTGCTGACCTGCATGGTTTGCTCCTTGTTTCGACATTGTCACTTCTCTTTCACATTTCTCTATCCGAAACGCTCAGGGAGTGGTTGTTATTTTTCTTTGCGGACGGGCCCGCAAAGGTTCAGAATTGGATAAATTTTCCTCCATCCGGGAGGAGTTGTAACAGAATACCATAATGTTGGTGTGCGTGTTCTTATATGGTTAAAAGAAAGTGAACAATATACTGTCTGAAGAAGTCCTAAATGTGACTGATTTCACAACCTCACGCCAGTTGACTCTCTGGAAACGCGAGGATTTGCAGTCCCCCCAACTTGATGATGTTGCCGAGGAAGTGCCAGTGGCACTGGTGTATAACGGTATTTCGCATGTCGTTATGATGGCCTCTCCGAAAGATCTGACGCATTTCGCAATGGGGTTTTCTCTGTCGGAAGGGATCATTGACAGCCCGCGTGAAATCTATGGCATGGACGTTGTGCCGTCCTGTAACGGACTTGAAGTGCAGATTGATCTTTCCAGCCGTCGATTTATGGGGCTGAAAGCGCGTCGTCGCGCGCTGGCCGGACGCACCGGTTGCGGCGTGTGTGGCGTGGAACAGCTCAATGACATTGGTAAGCCGGTGCAACCGCTGCCGTTTAGCCAAACGTTTAATCTCGGTAACCTTGATCGCGCGTTAAAACATCTGAATGATTTTCAACCGACGGGTAAGCTGACGGGTTGTACGCACGCTGCGGCGTGGGTCATGCCGTCGGGTGAACTGGCGGGGGGCCATGAAGATGTCGGACGCCACGTTGCGCTGGATAAACTGCTCGGCCGCCGCGCTACGGAAGGTGAGGAATGGCGGCAAGGCGCGGCGCTGGTTTCCAGTCGTGCGAGTTACGAAATGGTGCAGAAGTCGGCGATGTGCGGTGTGGAAATTTTGTTTGCGGTTTCTGCTGCTACCACGCTCGCGGTTGACGTCGCTGAACGGTGTAATCTTACGCTGGTGGGGTTCTGTAAGCCGGGTCGGGCGACGATTTATACCCATCCGCAGCGGTTAATCGCAGACTAAAATAGTACCCTCTACATTTGCGTAAAATATATATTTTCTCAATTTTACAGCCTCTCTTGATAACGGAATCACGTATACACGTATAGTGGCGAGGCCATACAGGTTTTAATCGTTTTTATGCTGGACCGCAGCTTATTCCAGCCATTCACGAGGCGCTTGCTACCCGGTAATACTTCGAACGAAAAAAGCGCCCCTGGGGCGCTCTTTCGGCAGTCGCTAACGACTTATTTGCTCAGTTCAGCGGTCATATGCACGCGATTTGCAGCGTGAAAAGCTTAGAACTCACGGGTGATGCTGCCAACTTACTGATTTAGTGTATGATGGTGTTTTTGAGGTGCTCCAGTGGCTTCTGTTTCTATCAGC
>NZ_JBGDXS010000017.1:0-32306 GCF_046550535.1 Salmonella sp. SAL04213
GCAATGGACGACGGTCTGCGTTTCGCAATCCGTGAAGGCGGCCGTACCGTTGGCGCGGGCGTTGTTGCTAAAGTTCTCGGCTAATCGCTGATAACATTTGACGCAATGCGCAATAAAAGGGCATCATTTGATGCCCTTTTTGCACGCTTTCACACCAGAACCTGGCTCATCAGTGATTTTATTTGTCATAATCATTGCTGAGACAGGCTCTGTAGAGGGCGTATAATCCGAAAGGCGAATAAGCGTTTCGATTTGGATTGCCTCGCGATTGCGGGGTGAAAATGTTTGTAGAATACTTCTGACAGGTTGGTTTATGAGTGCGAATACCGAAGCTCAAGGGAGCGGGCGCGGCCTGGAAGCGATGAAGTGGATAGTTGTTGCCATATTGCTGATCGTCGCAATCGTCGGCAACTACCTCTATCGCGACATGATGCTGCCGCTGCGTGCGCTGGCCGTAGTAATTCTGATTGCTGCAGCGGGTGGTGTCGCGCTGTTGACGACAAAAGGTAAAGCAACCGTTGCTTTTGCCCGTGAAGCGAGAACCGAAGTCCGTAAGGTCATTTGGCCGACTCGCCAGGAAACGCTGCACACCACGCTGATCGTCGCTGCGGTTACCGCAGTTATGTCACTGATCCTGTGGGGACTGGATGGTATTCTGGTTCGCCTGGTATCCTTTATCACTGGCCTGAGGTTCTGAGATGTCTGAAGCACCTAAAAAGCGCTGGTACGTCGTTCAGGCGTTTTCCGGTTTTGAAGGCCGCGTAGCCACATCGCTGCGCGAGCATATCAAATTACACAATATGGAAGAGCTGTTTGGCGAAGTCATGGTGCCGACTGAAGAAGTCGTTGAGATCCGTGGCGGCCAGCGTCGCAAAAGCGAACGCAAATTCTTCCCGGGTTACGTTCTGGTCCAGATGGTCATGAACGACGCAAGCTGGCACCTGGTGCGTAGCGTGCCGCGTGTGATGGGCTTTATCGGCGGTACCTCTGACCGTCCGGCGCCGATCAGCGACAAAGAAGTCGATGCGATCATGAACCGCCTGCAGCAGGTTGGCGATAAGCCGCGGCCGAAAACTCTGTTTGAACCGGGTGAAATGGTTCGTGTTAACGACGGTCCGTTCGCAGACTTTAACGGCGTTGTCGAAGAAGTCGATTATGAGAAGTCTCGCCTGAAAGTGTCTGTTTCTATCTTCGGTCGTGCGACCCCGGTAGAGCTGGACTTCAGCCAGGTTGAGAAAGCGTAAGGCTGCGATCAAAAAAGCAGCGATCTAATCGTTGCATAGGGCGCGAAATTGACATACAATTTCGCGCCTTTTGTTTTTATGGGCCTTATGCCCATAAAGCGATATTTATCACGGGGAGCTTCTTTGAAGCGATACTACCCAATTCGAGGAATTTAGAATGGCTAAGAAAGTACAAGCCTACGTCAAGCTGCAGGTTGCAGCTGGTATGGCGAACCCGAGTCCGCCGGTTGGTCCAGCACTGGGTCAGCAGGGTGTGAACATCATGGAATTCTGCAAAGCGTTCAACGCAAAAACGGATTCCATCGAAAAAGGTCTGCCGATTCCGGTTGTTATTACCGTTTACGCTGACCGTTCTTTCACCTTCGTTACCAAAACGCCTCCAGCAGCTGTTCTGCTGAAAAAAGCGGCTGGTATCAAGTCTGGTTCCGGCAAGCCGAACAAAGACAAAGTAGGTAAAATTTCCCGCGCTCAGCTGCAGGAAATCGCGCAGACCAAAGCTGCCGACATGACCGGTGCCGACATTGAAGCGATGACTCGCTCCATCGAAGGTACTGCACGTTCCATGGGCCTGGTAGTGGAGGACTAAGAAATGGCTAAACTGACCAAGCGTATGCGCGTGATCCGTGAAAAAGTTGATGCGACCAAACAGTACGACATCAACGAAGCTATTGCCCTGCTGAAAGAGCTGGCCACTGCTAAATTCAACGAAAGCGTTGACGTTGCCGTTAACCTCGGCATCGACGCTCGTAAATCTGACCAGAACGTTCGTGGCGCGACTGTACTGCCGCACGGTACTGGCCGTTCTGTTCGCGTTGCCGTATTTACCCAGGGCCCGAACGCTGAAGCAGCTAAAGCTGCTGGCGCTGAGCTGGTAGGTATGGAAGATCTGGCTGACCAGATCAAGAAAGGCGAAATGAACTTCGACGTTGTTATCGCATCCCCGGATGCAATGCGCGTTGTTGGCCAGCTGGGCCAGGTTCTGGGTCCGCGCGGCCTGATGCCAAACCCGAAAGTCGGTACCGTAACGCCGAACGTTGCTGAAGCGGTTAAGAACGCTAAAGCAGGTCAGGTTCGTTACCGTAACGACAAAAACGGCATCATCCACACCACCATCGGTAAAGTGGACTTTGACGCTGACAAACTGAAAGAAAACCTGGAAGCTCTGCTGGTTGCGCTGAAAAAAGCAAAACCGAGCCAGGCGAAAGGCGTGTACATCAAGAAAGTTAGCATCTCCACCACCATGGGTGCTGGCGTTGCCGTTGATCAGGCTGGTCTGAGCGCATCTGCGAACTAAGATTAGTCTTTACGTGGGCGGTGATTTTGTCTACAATCTTACCCCCACGATTCTGTTGAAATATAACAGAGCACTATGCGAGTCATTTGAATTGCAGCAAGGCAGCAAGTGAGTGAATCGCCAGGAGCATAGTTAACTATGTGACTGGTGTGAACGAGCGCAGCTAACACAGCTGCGGTTCAAAGGACGAAGTCATAGAAAGAATTTGTTCGTTGGAGCCTGGCCTATCCAGGCCTCCGTCGAAGACCGCAGGCGTCTCGCAAGAGGCTTAATCCCCTGCGTAGACGGTGACAGAACGCTAAGATTATTTTTGATACTCTGGCTTGTTTCTGCTCACCGTATTAAGACGCTCTTCTCGTTGAGATGAGTGAAGTGAGTTCCGGAACATGAGTTCCGGCAAACATCCAGGAGCAAAGCTAATGGCTTTAAATCTTCAAGACAAACAAGCGATTGTTGCTGAAGTCAGCGAAGTAGCCAAAGGCGCGCTGTCTGCAGTAGTTGCGGATTCCCGTGGCGTAACTGTAGATAAAATGACTGAACTGCGTAAAGCAGGTCGTGAAGCTGGCGTATACATGCGTGTTGTTCGTAACACCCTGCTGCGTCGCGTCGTTGAAGGTACTCAGTTCGAGTGCCTGAAAGACACGTTTGTTGGTCCGACCCTGATTGCATACTCTATGGAACACCCGGGCGCTGCTGCTCGTCTGTTCAAAGAGTTCGCGAAAGCGAATGCAAAATTTGAGGTCAAAGCTGCAGCCTTTGAAGGTGAGCTGATCCCGGCGTCTCAGATCGACCGCCTGGCAACTCTGCCGACCTACGAAGAAGCAATTGCACGCCTGATGGCAACCATGAAAGAAGCTTCGGCTGGCAAACTGGTTCGCACACTGGCTGCTGTACGCGATGCAAAAGAAGCTGCGTAATCGCAGTTGTCTTTATCAAGCATTTGCTTACGTATAAACTTATTCTGATATTCAGGAACAATTTAAATGTCTATCACTAAAGATCAAATCATTGAAGCAGTATCCGCTATGTCCGTAATGGACGTTGTAGAACTGATTTCTGCAATGGAAGAAAAATTCGGTGTTTCCGCTGCTGCTGCTGTAGCTGTAGCTGCTGGCCCGGCTGAAGCTGCTGAAGAAAAAACTGAATTCGACGTAATTCTGAAAGCTGCTGGCGCTAACAAAGTTGCTGTTATCAAAGCAGTACGTGGCGCAACTGGCCTGGGTCTGAAAGAAGCTAAAGACCTGGTAGAATCTGCTCCGGCCGCTCTGAAAGAAGGCGTGAGCAAAGATGACGCTGAAGCACTGAAAAAATCTCTGGAAGAAGCTGGCGCTGAAGTTGAAGTTAAATAAGCCAACCCTTCCGGTTGCAGCCTGAGAAATCAGGCTGATGGCTGGTGACTTTTTAGTCACCAGCCTTTTTGCGCTGTAAGGCGCCAGTAGCGTTTCACACTGTTTGACTACTGCTGTGCCTTTCAATGCTTGTTTCTATCGACGACTTAATATACTGCGACAGAGCGTACGTTCTGTGTAAATCGCAATGAAATGGTTTAAGCGTGATAGCAACAGGCATTGCGGAAAGTATCCATTTTCCGGTCAACAAAATAGTGTTGCACAAACTGTCCCCCGCAGGACAGATGGGTCGACTTGTCAGCGAGCTGAGGAACCCTATGGTTTACTCCTATACCGAGAAAAAACGTATTCGTAAGGATTTTGGTAAACGTCCACAAGTTCTGGATGTACCTTATCTCCTTTCTATCCAGCTTGACTCGTTTCAGAAGTTTATCGAGCAAGATCCTGAAGGGCAGTACGGCCTGGAAGCAGCCTTCCGTTCCGTGTTCCCGATTCAGAGCTACAGCGGTAATTCCGAGCTGCAGTACGTCAGCTACCGCCTTGGCGAACCGGTGTTTGACGTTCAGGAATGTCAGATCCGTGGCGTGACCTATTCCGCACCGCTGCGCGTAAAACTGCGTCTGGTGATCTACGAGCGCGAAGCGCCGGAAGGCACCGTTAAAGACATTAAAGAACAAGAAGTCTACATGGGCGAAATTCCGCTCATGACCGACAACGGTACCTTTGTTATCAACGGTACTGAGCGTGTTATCGTTTCTCAGCTGCACCGTAGTCCGGGCGTCTTCTTTGACTCCGACAAAGGTAAAACCCACTCTTCGGGTAAAGTGCTGTATAACGCGCGCATCATTCCTTACCGTGGTTCCTGGCTGGACTTCGAATTCGATCCGAAGGACAACCTGTTCGTGCGTATCGACCGTCGCCGTAAACTGCCTGCGACCATCATCCTGCGTGCGCTGAACTACACCACTGAGCAGATCCTTGACCTGTTCTTTGAGAAAGTCGTCTTCGAAATTCGCGACAACAAGCTGCAGATGGAGCTGATTCCAGAACGTCTGCGCGGCGAAACCGCGTCGTTCGATATCGAAGCTAACGGCAAAGTGTACGTTGAAAAAGGCCGTCGCATTACCGCGCGTCACATCCGTCAGCTGGAAAAAGACGATATCAAGCATATCGAAGTTCCGGTTGAGTACATCGCAGGTAAAGTCGTCTCTAAAGACTACGTTGACGAATCCACTGGCGAGCTGATCTGCCCGGCTAACATGGAGCTGAGCCTGGATCTGCTGGCTAAGCTGAGCCAGTCCGGCCACAAGCGTATCGAAACGCTGTTTACCAACGATCTGGACCACGGCCCGTACATTTCTGAAACGGTACGCGTCGACCCAACTAACGATCGTCTGAGCGCGCTGGTAGAAATCTACCGCATGATGCGCCCTGGTGAGCCGCCGACTCGTGAAGCGGCTGAAAGCCTGTTTGAGAACCTGTTCTTCTCCGAAGACCGCTATGACCTGTCTGCGGTGGGTCGTATGAAGTTCAACCGTTCTCTGCTGCGCGACGAAATCGAAGGTTCCGGTATCCTGAGCAAAGACGACATCATTGATGTCATGAAGAAGCTCATCGATATCCGTAACGGTAAAGGCGAAGTGGATGATATCGACCACCTCGGCAACCGTCGTATCCGTTCCGTCGGCGAAATGGCGGAAAACCAGTTCCGCGTTGGCCTGGTGCGTGTAGAGCGTGCGGTGAAAGAGCGTCTGTCTCTGGGCGATCTGGATACCCTGATGCCTCAGGATATGATCAACGCCAAGCCGATTTCCGCCGCAGTGAAAGAGTTCTTTGGTTCCAGCCAGCTGTCTCAGTTTATGGACCAGAACAACCCGCTGTCTGAGATTACGCACAAACGTCGTATCTCCGCACTCGGCCCAGGCGGTCTGACCCGCGAACGCGCAGGCTTCGAAGTTCGAGACGTACACCCGACGCACTACGGTCGCGTATGTCCTATCGAAACGCCGGAAGGTCCGAACATCGGTCTGATCAACTCCCTGTCCGTGTACGCACAGACTAACGAATATGGCTTCCTTGAGACGCCGTACCGTCGTGTGGTTGATGGCGTGGTCACTGACGAAATTCATTACCTGTCTGCTATCGAAGAAGGCAACTACGTTATCGCTCAGGCGAACTCCAACCTGGATGACGAAGGCCACTTTGTAGAAGATCTGGTGACCTGCCGTAGCAAAGGCGAATCCAGCTTGTTCAGCCGCGACCAGGTTGACTACATGGACGTTTCCACCCAGCAGGTGGTCTCCGTCGGTGCGTCCCTGATCCCGTTCCTGGAACACGATGACGCCAACCGTGCATTGATGGGTGCGAACATGCAACGTCAGGCTGTTCCGACTCTGCGCGCTGACAAGCCGCTGGTGGGTACCGGTATGGAACGTGCTGTCGCCGTCGACTCCGGTGTTACTGCAGTAGCTAAACGTGGCGGTACTGTTCAGTACGTGGATGCGTCCCGTATCGTTATCAAAGTTAACGAAGACGAGATGTACCCGGGCGAAGCGGGTATCGACATCTATAACCTGACCAAATACACCCGCTCTAACCAGAACACCTGTATCAACCAGATGCCATGTGTGTCTCTGGGCGAGCCGGTTGAACGCGGCGACGTGCTGGCAGACGGTCCGTCCACCGACCTCGGTGAACTGGCGCTCGGTCAGAACATGCGCGTGGCGTTCATGCCGTGGAACGGCTACAACTTCGAAGACTCCATCCTCGTTTCCGAGCGTGTTGTCCAGGAAGACCGTTTCACCACCATCCACATTCAGGAACTGGCGTGCGTGTCCCGTGACACCAAGCTGGGGCCGGAAGAGATCACCGCTGACATCCCGAACGTGGGTGAAGCTGCGCTCTCCAAACTGGATGAATCCGGTATCGTTTACATCGGCGCGGAAGTAACCGGCGGCGACATTCTGGTCGGTAAGGTGACGCCGAAAGGTGAAACCCAGCTGACGCCGGAAGAGAAACTGCTGCGTGCGATCTTCGGTGAGAAAGCGTCTGACGTTAAAGACTCTTCTCTGCGCGTACCTAACGGTGTCTCCGGTACGGTTATCGACGTTCAGGTCTTTACTCGCGATGGCGTAGAAAAAGACAAACGTGCTCTGGAAATCGAAGAGATGCAGCTCAAGCAGGCGAAAAAAGACCTGTCTGAAGAACTGCAGATCCTCGAAGCGGGCCTGTTTAGCCGTATCCGTGCGGTGTTGGTGTCCGGCGGCGTTGAAGCTGAGAAGCTCGACAAACTGCCGCGCGACCGCTGGCTGGAACTCGGTCTGACCGACGAAGAGAAACAAAATCAGCTGGAACAACTGGCTGAGCAGTATGACGAACTGAAACACGAGTTCGAGAAAAAACTTGAAGCGAAGCGCCGTAAAATCACCCAGGGCGACGATCTGGCGCCGGGCGTGCTGAAGATCGTGAAGGTCTATCTGGCCGTTAAACGCCGTATCCAGCCGGGTGATAAGATGGCAGGTCGTCACGGTAACAAGGGTGTTATCTCTAAGATCAACCCGATCGAAGACATGCCTTACGATGAAAACGGCACGCCGGTAGACATCGTACTGAACCCGCTGGGCGTACCGTCTCGTATGAACATTGGTCAGATTCTGGAAACCCACCTGGGTATGGCTGCGAAAGGTATTGGCGACAAGATTAACGCCATGCTGAAACAGCAGCAGGAAGTCGCGAAACTGCGCGAATTCATCCAGCGTGCCTACGATCTGGGCGCCGACGTTCGTCAGAAAGTCGACCTGAGCACCTTCAGCGATGATGAAGTGCTGCGTCTGGCAGAAAACCTGCGCAAAGGTATGCCGATTGCCACACCAGTGTTCGACGGTGCGAAAGAAGCGGAAATCAAAGAGCTGCTGAAACTGGGCGACCTGCCGACCTCCGGTCAGATCACCCTGTTCGATGGCCGTACGGGTGAACAGTTCGAACGTCCGGTAACCGTCGGTTACATGTACATGCTGAAACTGAACCACCTGGTTGATGACAAGATGCATGCGCGTTCTACCGGTTCTTACAGCCTGGTTACTCAGCAGCCGCTGGGTGGTAAGGCGCAGTTCGGTGGTCAGCGCTTCGGGGAGATGGAAGTGTGGGCGCTGGAAGCTTACGGCGCCGCCTACACCCTGCAGGAAATGCTCACCGTTAAGTCTGATGACGTGAACGGTCGTACCAAGATGTATAAGAACATCGTGGACGGCAACCATCAGATGGAACCGGGTATGCCGGAATCCTTCAACGTTCTGTTGAAAGAGATCCGCTCGCTGGGCATCAACATCGAACTGGAAGACGAGTAATTCTCGCTCAAACAGGTCACTGGTGTCGGGATAAAACCCGACACCAGATTGTGCTAACTCCGACGGGAGCAAATCCGTGAAAGATTTATTAAAGTTTCTGAAAGCGCAGACTAAAACCGAAGAGTTTGATGCGATCAAAATTGCTCTGGCTTCGCCAGACATGATCCGTTCATGGTCTTTCGGTGAAGTTAAAAAGCCGGAAACCATCAACTACCGTACGTTCAAACCTGAGCGTGACGGCCTTTTCTGCGCCCGTATCTTTGGGCCGGTAAAAGACTACGAGTGCCTGTGCGGTAAGTACAAGCGCCTGAAACACCGTGGTGTTATTTGTGAGAAGTGCGGCGTTGAAGTGACCCAGACCAAAGTACGCCGTGAGCGTATGGGCCACATCGAGCTGGCATCCCCGACTGCTCACATCTGGTTCCTGAAATCGCTGCCGTCCCGTATCGGTCTGCTGCTCGATATGCCGTTGCGTGATATCGAACGCGTACTGTACTTCGAATCTTATGTGGTTATCGAAGGCGGTATGACTAACCTGGAACGTCAACAGATCCTGACTGAAGAGCAGTATCTGGACGCGCTGGAAGAGTTCGGTGACGAATTCGACGCGAAGATGGGTGCGGAAGCTATCCAGGCCCTGCTGAAGAGCATGGATCTGGAGCAAGAGTGTGAAACTCTGCGCGAAGAGCTGAACGAAACCAACTCCGAAACCAAGCGTAAAAAGCTGACCAAGCGTATCAAACTGCTGGAAGCCTTCGTTCAGTCTGGCAACAAGCCAGAGTGGATGATCCTGACCGTTCTGCCGGTTCTGCCGCCAGATCTGCGTCCGCTGGTTCCGCTGGATGGTGGTCGTTTCGCGACTTCTGACCTGAACGATCTGTATCGTCGCGTCATTAACCGTAACAACCGTCTGAAGCGTCTGCTGGATCTGGCTGCGCCGGACATCATCGTACGTAACGAAAAACGTATGCTGCAGGAAGCGGTTGACGCCCTGCTGGATAACGGTCGTCGCGGTCGTGCGATCACCGGTTCTAACAAGCGTCCTCTGAAATCTTTGGCCGACATGATCAAAGGTAAGCAGGGTCGTTTCCGTCAGAACCTGCTCGGTAAGCGTGTTGACTACTCCGGTCGTTCTGTAATCACCGTAGGTCCATACCTGCGTCTGCATCAGTGCGGTCTGCCGAAGAAAATGGCGCTGGAGCTGTTCAAACCGTTCATCTACGGCAAACTGGAACTGCGTGGCCTGGCCACCACTATCAAAGCCGCGAAGAAAATGGTTGAGCGCGAAGAAGCTGTCGTTTGGGATATCCTGGACGAAGTTATCCGCGAACACCCGGTACTGCTGAACCGTGCACCAACACTGCACCGTCTGGGTATCCAGGCATTTGAACCGGTACTGATCGAAGGTAAAGCTATCCAGCTGCACCCGCTGGTTTGTGCGGCATATAACGCTGACTTCGATGGTGACCAGATGGCTGTTCACGTACCGCTGACGCTGGAAGCCCAGCTTGAAGCGCGTGCGCTGATGATGTCTACCAACAACATCCTGTCTCCGGCGAACGGCGAGCCTATCATCGTTCCGTCTCAGGACGTGGTATTGGGTCTGTATTACATGACCCGTGACTGTGTTAACGCCAAAGGCGAAGGCATGGTGCTGACTGGCCCGAAAGAAGCTGAGCGTATCTATCGCGCAGGTCTGGCCTCTCTGCATGCGCGCGTTAAAGTGCGTATCACTGAATATGAAAAAGATGAAAACGGCGAATTCGTTGCGCACACCAGCCTGAAAGACACGACCGTTGGTCGCGCCATTCTGTGGATGATCGTACCGAAAGGTCTGCCTTTCTCCATCGTCAACCAGGCGCTGGGCAAGAAAGCGATCTCCAAAATGCTGAACACTTGCTACCGTATTCTGGGCCTGAAACCGACCGTTATTTTTGCGGACCAGACGATGTACACCGGCTTTGCTTATGCAGCGCGTTCAGGTGCGTCCGTTGGTATTGATGACATGGTCATCCCGGAGAAAAAACACGAGATCATTTCTGAAGCGGAAGCTGAAGTTGCTGAGATCCAGGAGCAGTTCCAGTCTGGTCTGGTAACCGCTGGCGAACGCTATAACAAAGTTATCGATATCTGGGCTGCGGCGAACGATCGTGTATCCAAAGCGATGATGGATAACCTGCAAACCGAAACCGTGATTAACCGTGACGGCCAGGAAGAGCAGCAGGTCTCCTTCAACAGCATCTACATGATGGCCGACTCCGGTGCGCGTGGTTCTGCGGCACAGATTCGTCAGCTGGCCGGTATGCGTGGTCTGATGGCGAAGCCGGATGGCTCCATCATCGAAACGCCAATCACCGCGAACTTCCGTGAAGGTCTGAACGTACTCCAGTACTTCATCTCCACGCACGGTGCGCGTAAAGGTCTGGCAGATACCGCACTGAAAACCGCGAACTCCGGTTATCTGACCCGTCGTCTGGTTGACGTCGCGCAGGATCTGGTGGTGACCGAAGATGACTGTGGTACGCACGAAGGTATCCTGATGACCCCGGTTATCGAGGGTGGCGACGTGAAAGAGCCGCTGCGTGACCGCGTTCTGGGCCGTGTGACAGCAGAAGATGTGCTGAAACCGGGTACCGCGGACATTCTGGTTCCACGCAACACGCTGCTGCACGAACAGTGGTGTGACCTGCTGGAAGCAAACTCCGTTGACGCCGTTAAAGTGCGTTCCGTTGTATCCTGCGACACCGACTTTGGTGTATGTGCGCACTGCTATGGTCGTGACCTGGCGCGTGGCCACATCATCAACAAAGGTGAAGCTATCGGCGTTATCGCGGCACAGTCCATCGGTGAACCGGGTACACAGCTGACGATGCGTACGTTCCACATCGGTGGTGCGGCATCGCGTGCGGCTGCTGAATCCAGCATCCAGGTTAAGAACAAAGGTAGCATCAAGCTCAGCAACGTGAAGTCGGTTGTGAACTCCAGCGGTAAACTGGTTATCACTTCCCGTAACACCGAACTGAAGCTGATCGACGAATTCGGTCGTACCAAAGAGAGCTATAAAGTGCCTTATGGCGCTGTCATGGCGAAAGGTGATGGCGAGCAGGTTGCCGGCGGCGAAACCGTGGCAAACTGGGACCCGCACACCATGCCGGTTATCACTGAAGTGAGTGGTTTCATCCGCTTCACTGACATGATCGACGGTCAGACCATTACGCGTCAGACCGACGAACTGACCGGTTTGTCTTCGCTGGTGGTTCTGGATTCGGCTGAACGTACTACTGGTGGTAAAGATCTGCGTCCGGCGCTGAAAATCGTTGATGCTCAGGGTAATGACGTTCTGATCCCTGGTACCGATATGCCTGCGCAGTACTTCCTGCCGGGTAAAGCGATTGTACAGCTGGAAGATGGCGTACAGATCAGTTCTGGTGACACCCTGGCGCGTATTCCGCAGGAATCCGGCGGTACCAAGGATATCACCGGTGGTCTGCCGCGCGTTGCAGATCTGTTCGAAGCGCGTCGTCCGAAAGAGCCGGCCATTCTGGCGGAAATCGCAGGTATCGTTTCCTTCGGTAAAGAAACCAAAGGCAAACGTCGTCTGGTGATTACGCCGGTTGATGGTAGTGACCCGTACGAAGAGATGATTCCGAAATGGCGTCAGCTCAACGTGTTCGAAGGGGAACGTGTAGAACGTGGTGATGTGATTTCCGATGGTCCGGAAGCGCCGCACGACATTCTGCGTCTGCGTGGCGTTCATGCTGTGACGCGTTACATTGTTAACGAAGTTCAGGATGTATACCGTCTGCAGGGCGTTAAGATTAACGATAAACACATCGAAGTTATCGTTCGTCAGATGCTGCGTAAAGCGACCATCGAAAGCGCCGGTAGTTCCGACTTCCTGGAAGGCGAACAGGTTGAATACTCCCGCGTCAAGATCGCTAACCGCGAGCTGGAAGCGAACGGCAAAGTGGGGGCTACCTTCTCCCGCGATCTGCTGGGTATTACCAAAGCGTCTCTGGCAACCGAGTCGTTCATCTCTGCCGCATCGTTCCAGGAGACCACGCGTGTCCTGACCGAAGCAGCCGTTGCGGGTAAACGCGACGAACTGCGCGGCCTGAAAGAGAACGTTATCGTGGGTCGTCTGATTCCGGCTGGTACCGGTTATGCGTACCACCAGGATCGTATGCGCCGTCGCGCCGCGGGCGAGCAGCCAGCAACACCGCAGGTCACTGCGGAAGATGCATCTGCAAGCCTGGCAGAGCTGCTGAACGCAGGTCTGGGCGGTTCTGATAACGAGTAATCGTTAAATGGTGGAGGGGTATTTATCCCTCCACCAGCTTCATGCTGGATGCCGAATTCCGGGTCGCTTGCCTACAAGGAAAGAAAATGCCAGCGATTATTTCATTAATCTATTTAATGTTTAGTCTTTTGGTATTTACAAAAAAGATAACCATTTCAAACGTTCTGTCCGCTTTTTTATTGTTTCTATCGTTATATATACTTCACCATAAATCATTACTTATATTTATTTATTGTCTTATTATTATTGTCGCCACCGTTATTCTTCTTCGAGTCAAAATCAGCGCGGATAAAAAATCCGTATTTTATTTTTCAATGCCATGCTGGCTCTTGATTTTATCTGTAATTATAAATTTAATGAATAAATGAATTATTTTTTTATGACTCTTGTTTCTCGTATTATTGGTGAAAACTCACTATCACTGGTTATATGAATAAATTGTCCAGTTTTTGCGTTATATTTTGCCATCGCACAGGGAAGACTATTACCGCCGTTAGCCATAACAAATTTTGCTTTTGTATTACGATAAAGATTGACGCCAGGAATGGGGTCCTGACCGAATGTATAAGGCGTTGGGACAATTACATTATGTTTGTTTGAGAACCACTTTGCTAAAATCCCGTCAACGCCATCAACCGGCGTAATAAAAGTAGAGAATCCACAATACTCAAAATTGAATTTTTTACCATTGGGTTTCTTTTTTTCTGTAACATTAAATCCAAATGTGACTTTAAATTTATCCCATAAATCTAAGTTATTAAAGTCTATTGGCTCGCCATTATAAAATACCTGCTGTTCATACATTAAATGATAAACCTGTTTTATTGGTTGTTTACGCGGGAAAATTTAAATCATTAAATGAAGCATTTAATTCCATTAAGGTCTTTGTTTTACCTTATTACAGGAATTATAAATATGATGTCATTTCTGGAATAAAAATAAAGTTAACAAGCTATTTATTTAATTGCTCACTAGTAGGGTATTTATGTATCCACCGGTTAATGCTTAATTTAGCATCTTTTAGCTGACAGCGATTGCAACGCTAAAAAACATGTGCTAATAATCATCATGTAAAATATGTAATGAAGTAAGCATGGAGCATTTAATTGTTATGATCCCACCATTAAATAGATATGTTCCCGCGCTTTCAAAAAATGAATTGGTTAAAACTGTTACCGACAGGGACATTCAGTTTACAAGTTTTAATGGAAAAGATTATCCCTTGTGCTTTTTAGATGAGAAAACCCCTCTTCTTTTCCAGTGGTTTGAGCGGAATCCTGCTCGCTTTGGGAAAAATGATATACCTATAATTAACACAGAGAAAAACCCCTACCTTAACAATATCATTAAAGCAGCAACAATTGAAAAAGGACGTCTTATAGGTATTTTTGTAGATGGTGATTTTTTTCCGGGACAAAAGGATGCTTTTTCAAAACTTGAGTATGACTATGAAAACATAAAAGTCATATATAGAAATGATATTGACTTTAGCATGTACGATAAAAGATTATCAGAAATTTATATGGAAAATATTTCTAAGCAAGAGTCCATGCCAGAAGAAAAAAGAGATTGTCATTTACTGCAGCTATTGAAAAAAGAATTGAGTGATATTCAAGAGGGTAATGATTCATTAATTAAATCTTACTTACTGGATAAAGGCCATGTATGGTTTGATTTTTACAGGAATATGGCTATGTTAAAGGCTGGTCAGTTATTCCTGGAGGCGGATAAGGTTGGGGGTTATGATTTATCAACAAATAGTGGGTGTATATATCTCGATGCTGATATGATTATCACGGAAAAATTGGGGGGTATATATATTCCGGATGGAATCGCTGTTCATGTAGAAAGGATAGATGGCCGTGCTTCTATGGAAAACGGGATAATAGCTGTTGATCGCAATAACCACCCGGCTTTACTTGCTGGATTGGAAATAATGCATACTAAATTTGATGCTGATCCCTATTCCGATGGTGTATGTAATGGAATTAGAAAACATTTTAATTATTCTTTAAATGAAGATTATAATTCTTTTTGCGATTTTATTGAGTTTAAGCATGATAACATTATAATGAATACCAGTCAGTTTACGCAAAGTTCATGGGCGAGGCATGTGCAGTAGCGGAAATGGCAATAATCATGCTATTGAATACATAAAATATTGACATAAACTATCAAGTTTCGGCGAAAAAATATTTGTTGCTCAGTTTTCTCTACTACAACCAGCTTTAAAATCGCAGTGCTGTTCAGAACGGACATAAAAAAACGGGAGGTCGATAACAATCTCCCGTTTTTCACATTACGTACTCGCTTGTGAAATACTAATGCGTTTACATACGGGTTCACCGCATTTGCGAAGCGCGCCCCAGCCAACTGTCCCAGTCTTTCCACACGGGCTGCAATCCTTGCGCGCTTAACGCGCTTGCTACGGTTTCAGGCCGACGGGCATCGTGGGGAGAAAACTGCTCAAGTTCCGGATGATTATCCGCATACCCACCGGGCTGCGTTTTCGAGAAGGCGCTGACGTTGTTGATCGCCAGCGGGATCACGTTATCGCGAAACCACGGCGATTCGCGGGTGGAGAGTGATAATTCAATTTCCGGTGCCAATAACCGGAAAGCACAAATCGTTTGCACCAGTTGCTTTTCATCCATCACAGATGCGGGTTCCACACCGCCAGTACACGGACGCAGACGCGGGAAGGAAACAGAATAGCGACTCTGCCAGTACTGTTTCTGCATCCACAACAGATGCTCCGCCACCATATAGCAATCCACCCGCCAGTTGTCCGACAGACCAATTAGCGCGCCAAGACCGATTTTGTCGATACCTGCCCGGCCTAACCGATCCGGCGTTTCCAGCCGCCAGAAAAAGTCCTGTTTCTTTCCCTTCAGGTGATGCTGTGCATAGATTGCCTCATGGTAAGTTTCCTGATAAACCATCACGCCATCGATCCCCAGCGTTTTGAGCTCCGCATAGTTTTCTTGCGACAAGGGCTGGACTTCCATCTGTAAAGAGGAAAATTGACGGCGGATGGTGGGTAAATGACGGCGAAAATAGTCCATGCCGACTTTGGCCTGATGTTCGCCGGTGACCAACAGCAGATGCTCAAAACCCAGCTCACGGATAGCGGAGCACTCGCGGGCAATTTCAGCCTCATCCAGCGTCTTACGCTTGATGCGGTTGCTCATCGAGAAGCCGCAGTAGGTGCAGTCGTTGGCACAGAGGTTTGAGAGATAAAGCGGCACGTAGAAACTGACGGTGTTGCCAAAGCGTTGTCGGGTCAGCCTTTGTGCCCGCTGCGCCATCGGCTCCAGATAATCGGCGGCAGCGGGGGAAAGTAACGCCATCATATCCTCGCGGTTGAGGCGTGAAGCATTCAGCGCCCGCTCCACATCGGCGGCGGTTTTACCGTTGATGCGCAGGCGAATATCGTCCCACTCCAGTTGCCGCCAGCGGTCGGTGAAGGTTTTCATGCCAGGGCCTCCAGAAATCCGGTGAGCGGGCTGGTGGCGCTGGCGTAGGTGCTACGATTACCCGGCACCGCCTGACGCGCCAGTACTCCCGCTTCTACAGCCAGGCGGAAAGCGGTTGCCATCATCACCGGATCGTCCGCCACGGCAATAGCGGTGTTAACCAGCACCGCATCAGCGCCCATTTCCAGCGCTTGAGCGGCATGGCTGGGCACGCCGATCCCGGCGTCAACCACCACCGGCATGGTGGACTGCTGAATAATAATCTCCAGCATGGCTTTGGTTTCCAGCCCCTGATTCGAACCGATAGGCGCGCCAAGCGGCATCACCGCCGCGCAGCCGACCTCTTCCAGCCGCTTGCACAACACCGGATCCGCGCCGCAGTAGGGCAGCACCACAAAACCCTGCTTCACCAGCGCCTCGGCGGCTTTTAGCGTTTCGATCGGATCCGGCAATAGCCAGCGGGCATCCGGATGGATTTCTAATTTCAACCAATGGGTGCCCAGCGCTTCACACGCTAGCTGGGCGGCGAAGATCGCCTCTTCGGCGGTTTTCGCCCCGGAGGTATTGGGCAGCAGCGTGACGCCCGCTTCAATCAGCGGTGCCAGAATCGCATCATTGTGCTGGCGCAGGTCCACGCGCTTCATCGCCAGCGTCACCAACTGGCTGCCGGAGGCGCGAATCGCCTCGACCATCAGTTGCGATGAGGCAAACTTCCCGGTACCGGTGAACAGATGTGAATCAAACGTTTTGTCGGCAATACGTAACATCTCAACCCCCTGCAATAACCTGAAAAAGCAGGATCTGGTCGCCTTCCTGCACGATTTGCTGTTCCCACTGCTCGCGCGGCAGGATCTGCTGATTGAGCGCCAGCGCCGCGCCCGGTTTAAGCTGATTAAGCGTAGCGAGCAGGCTGCTGACGGTTTGCCCTTCGGCGCACTGCATCGGCTCGTCATTGAATTGAATTTGCATGTCGCCCTCCGCATACCGGGCAGCCGCTGGCACGACGCAGCGCCAGGCTGCGCCACTGGCTGGTTTTACCGTCAAACAGGCGTAGCTCTCCGCTGGGCGTCTCAATACCGCTGAGTAATTTAATCGCTTCCAGCGCCTGCAAGGTGCCCATCACGCCAACAACCGGTCCGACGATACCGGCGGTACGGCAGTTGCGTTCAGGCTCGACATCGTCCGGCCACAGGCAGCGGTAACAGCCTTGTTCCCACGGTGGCGTGAGGACCATCAGTTGGCCGCCAAAGCCGACGGCGCTGGCGGAAATTAACGGAGTGTTGAGCGCCACGCAGGCGGCGTTAATCTCCTGGCGCGTCGCCATGTTATCGGTACAGTCGAGCACCACATCGGCGCGTGCTACCGCATGCCGCAGTGCCTCGCCTTTTAGTCGCTGCTGGAGTGATACCAGTTCGATATCCGGGTTGAGCTGTGTCAGGCGCTGCTGGGCAACCTGAGATTTTGAACGCGCGATATCATCGGTGGTAAATAGAATCTGGCGCTGCAAATTGCTCAGATGAATGTCGTCATCGTCTACCAGCGTTAGTTTGCCGATGCCTGCTCCCGCCAGATACAGCGCGGCGGGTGAACCCAACCCACCTAAACCCACGATCAGGACATGACTCGCGAGCAGCTGTTGCTGGCCTTCAATGGCGATATCGCCGAGCAGGATTTGCCGGCTGTAGCGCATAAAGTCACGGTCATTCATCGCCGACTCCCGCGATTGCCAGCAGTTGCGCGGTGGCTTCACGCCAGTCGGCGGCCTGAGTAATGGCGCTAACCACAGCCACGCTGCCGACGCCGGTCGCCAGTACCGCTGGGGCGCGTTCAAGGCTGATGCCGCCGATCGCGACGGTCGGGTAATCCGCCAGTCGTTCAATATGACTTGCCAGCTGCGCCAGCCCCTGCGGGGCGGAAGGCATCTGCTTGGTTTGCGTGGGGAAGACATGACCCAGCGCGATATAAGAAGGCTTAGCGGCGAGCGCGACGTCTATCTCCATATCATCGTGAGTGGATACGCCCAGGCGTAACCCCGCCGCCTGAATCGCCTTCAGGTCGGTGGTTTCAAGGTCTTCCTGGCCCAGATGTACGCCGTAGGCGCGGTGCTTAATCGCCAGCCGCCAGTAATCGTTGATAAACAGCCGGGCGTCATAACGACGCCCCAGCGCGATGGCGGCAATAACATCCGCTTCTACCTCTTCATCGCGCTTATCTTTGATACGCAACTGGATGGTGCGCACGCCCGCCTCCAGCAGGCGTTCAATCCATGCAATGCTGTCCACCACCGGGTAAAGCCCGAGGCGGAACGGCACGGTCGGGAAATCAGGCTGATACATCAGACTTCCTCCCGCTTGAGATAAATTTCGCCACCTTTGGCGCGGAAGTTTTCCGACATATCCGCCATGCCGACTTCAATGGCTTGCGCGGCGGCGTAATCGCGGACTTCCTGGCTGATTTTCATCGAGCAGAATTTTGGCCCGCACATCGAGCAAAAGTGCGCCACTTTGCCGGACTCCTGTGGCAGGGTTTCATCGTGATAAGCGCGGGCGGTGAACGGGTCGAGCGCGAGGTTAAACTGATCTTCCCAGCGGAATTCGAAGCGCGCTTTCGACATCGCGTTATCGCGGATCTGCGCGCCCGGATGGCCTTTGGCTAAATCCGCTGCGTGGGCGGCGATTTTGTAGGTGATCAGCCCCTGTTTCACATCTTCTTTGTTCGGCAGGCCGAGATGTTCTTTCGGCGTCACGTAACACAGCATCGCGCAGCCAAACCAGCCGATCATCGCGGCGCCAATGCCGGAGGTGAAGTGGTCATAGCCCGGCGCGATATCGGTGGTCAACGGCCCTAAGGTGTAGAACGGCGCTTCGTGGCAGCTCTCCAGCTCTTCGGTCATGTTGCGCTGAATCATATGCATCGGCACGTGGCCCGGGCCTTCAATCATCACCTGCACGTCGTATTCCCAGGCGATTTTGGTCAGCTCGCCCAGCGTATGCAGCTCGGAGAACTGCGCTTCGTCGTTGGCGTCCTGAATGGAGCCGGGGCGCAGGCCGTCGCCCAGCGACAGGGAAACGTCGTAGGCGGCACAGATTTCGCAGATCTCGCGGAAATGTTCGAACAGGAAGTTCTCTTTGTGATGGGAGAGGCACCATTTCGCCATGATTGAACCGCCGCGTGAGACAATACCGGTCAGGCGTTTGGCGGTCATCGGCACGTAGCGCAACAGCACGCCCGCGTGAATGGTGAAGTAGTCGACGCCCTGTTCGGCCTGCTCCAGCAGCGTGTCGCGGAACGCTTCCCAGGTAAGATCTTCGGCGATCCCGTTGACCTTTTCCAGCGCCTGGTAGATCGGCACGGTGCCGATCGGTACCGGGCTGTTACGCAGGATCCATTCGCGGGTTTCGTGAATATAGCGGCCGGTGGAGAGGTCCATTACCGTATCCGCCCCCCAGCGCGTCGCCCACACCAGTTTTTCCACCTCTTCTTCGATAGAGGAGGTCACCGCCGAGTTGCCGATGTTGGCATTCACTTTGACCAGGAAGTTGCGGCCAATAATCATCGGCTCCGATTCCGGGTGGTTGATGTTGGCGGGAATAATCGCGCGGCCCGCGGCGACTTCATCGCGCACGAATTCCGGCGTAATGTTTTCCGGCAGGCGCGCGCCAAAGCTCATCCCCGGATGCTGGTGGCGCAGCACTTCACTGCGAATGCGCTCGCGGCCCATATTTTCACGGATGGCGATGAACTCCATTTCGGGAGTGACGATCCCCTGGCGGGCGTAGTGTAACTGGGTGACGCGCTTGCCCGCTTTAGCGCGTTTTGGCGTCAGCAGGCCGGTAAAACGCAGATCGTCCAGGCCATCGTCGGCCAGACGTTCTCTGGTATAAGCCGAGCTACGGTCGTCTAATTCTTCGCTATCGTTACGTGCGTCAATCCATGGCTGGCGCAGTTTCGCCAGACCCTGCTGGACGTTAATCGCCACCTCAGGATCGCCATAGGGGCCGGAGGTGTCGTACACCGGCACGGCTTCGTTCTCTTCAAACTGCGGGTTGTCTTTACTGCCGCCGATGAGCGTCGGGCTCAGTTGAATTTCACGCATCGGTACGCGAATATCATGCTGCGAACCGGTCACGTAGATGCGTTTCGAGTTGGGAAACGCGGTGCCTTCCAGCGTATCGATAAAATGCTGGGCTTTAGCGCGCTGCTCGCGGCGGGTTAACGTTGTTGTAGACATAGCTCATTCCAAAAAATTAAGGACGTGGCTTGTCAGACGACGGATGGAGTAATGGATGTGCGCCGCCCGTAAAGGCAGCAGCATAAAGCAGAATTACTCTTGTTCCCTTCGCAGGTATTAACCTGATCAGGTTCCGCGGATCCCGAATTAACGGTCTCAGCCTTTTCCACTTCATCCTTCGCGCTGCCTCTTCGTTGGCTTCGTCCGCTCACTCCATTCACTTACTTATGTAAGCTCCTGGAGATTCACCGACTTGCCGCCTTGACGCATCACGAACGCTTTTGTGGAAAATTAGCACTCCGACAAGATAACCGCCCCTCCGAAGAGGGGGCTGAAGTAAACTACCTGTTACTCGCGCAGAACTCAAGCGGGACGTTTGACTCTGGCGCCGTCGTGCATCGCGTCAAACACCAGCATAATCAGCTTGTCTTCCAGCACAAAGCGGGCTTCCAGCGCTTCGCCGATATCTGACAGAGCTTGTTGAAATTCGAGACAATTATCGTGATCGATGGCAGTTTCCAGGCTGGTGTCGTAATAATCCATAATGCGCTGCGTATTATCTTCCAGCAGCGGCCAGATTTTTGCCGCATGTAAAAGCTGACCGTTTCCTTCCAATTTATGGAGAATACGTTCATAAATACTGAAGTGCCCGGCGGAAAGGTAATCGACCAGGCTCTGACAAAAATCATCCAGCGCTTTTTCATTCAGCCGCATGTACGATTCTTTGCCAGGCTTAATGCCAACCAGATTGTAGTAAGCCACGAGCAGGTGCTTACGTACATCCAGCCAGCGATCGACCAGTTTGTTGCTTCCGCCAACGCGCTCCGTCAGGTTTTCCAGCTGGTTTAGCATGATTGTCTCCGCAAGTTAGATAAAGGCTGCTCGCCATGAATGTAAAAATAATGTTAACAACATGCCAGTGAAGCAAAGGTAGTGCAAGAGCTATGGATCGTATAATTGAAAAATTAGAGAGTGGCTGGTGGATCGTCAGCCATGAACAAAAATTATGGTTGCCGTATGGGGAATTACCACACGGGCTGGCGGCAAATTTCGATCTTGTGGGGCAGCGCGCACTCCGGATAGGTGAATGGCAAGGCGAGCCCGTCTGGCTGGTGTTACAGCATCGACGCCATGATATGGGCTCGGTTCGCCAGGTTATCGATCAGGATGCAGGGCTGTTTCAACTGGCGGGACGTGGCGTACAGTTGGCGGAGTTTTACCGATCGCATAAATTTTGCGGCTATTGCGGGCACCCTATGCACCCGAGTAAAACCGAATGGGCGATGCTGTGCAGCCATTGCCGCGAGCGTTACTACCCGCAAATCGCCCCTTGCATTATCGTCGCGATCCGCCGTGAGGATTCGATCCTCCTTGCCCAGCACGTTCGCCACCGCAACGGCGTGCATACCGTGCTGGCCGGGTTTGTTGAAGTCGGCGAAACCTTAGAACAGGCGGTCGCGCGAGAGGTAATGGAGGAGAGCGGGATTAAGGTGAAAAATCTGCGCTATGTGACTTCCCAGCCGTGGCCTTTCCCGCAGTCGTTGATGACCGCTTTTATGGCGGAGTATGACAGCGGCGAGATTGTCATCGACCCGAAAGAACTGTTGGAAGCAAATTGGTACCGTTATGACGATCTGCCGCTACTACCGCCACCGGGCACCGTCGCGCGCCGTTTGATCGAAGATACGGTGGCAATGTGTCGGGCTGAATATGATTGACATGTTACACTGGGCGCATCAACGCTAAAGGAATGTAAAAATGACCGAACTCAAAAACGATCGTTATCTACGTGCGCTGCTGCGCCAGCCCGTTGATGTTACGCCAGTGTGGATGATGCGCCAGGCGGGCCGTTATCTACCGGAGTACAAAGCCACTCGCGCTCAGGCGGGCGATTTTATGTCGCTGTGCAAAAATGCCGAACTGGCCTGCGAGGTCACTTTACAGCCGCTGCGCCGTTATCCGCTTGATGCGGCGATCCTTTTCTCGGATATCCTGACGATTCCGGACGCGATGGGCCTGGGGCTCTATTTTGAAGCTGGGGAAGGCCCGCGCTTTACAGCCCCTGTCACCTGCAAAGCCGACGTTGAAAAACTGCCGATTCCGGATCCAGAAGGTGAACTGGGCTACGTGATGAATGCGGTGCGTACGATTCGCCGCGAACTAAAAGGCGAGGTTCCGCTGATTGGCTTCTCCGGCAGCCCGTGGACGCTGGCGACTTACATGGTGGAAGGCGGCAGTAGCAAAGCCTTCACGGTGATTAAAAAGATGATGTACGCTGACCCGCAGGCGTTGCATCTGCTGCTGGATAAGTTGGCGAAAAGCGTCACGCTGTACCTCAACGCGCAGATTAAAGCGGGTGCGCAGTCGGTGATGATTTTCGACACCTGGGGCGGCGTGCTGACTGGCCGCGATTACCAGCAGTTCTCCCTGTACTACATGCATAAAATCGTCGATGGCCTGCTGCGTGAAAACGACGGTCGCCGCGTGCCGGTAACGCTGTTCACTAAAGGTGGCGGTCAGTGGCTGGAGGCGATGGCGGAAACCGGCTGCGACGCGCTGGGTCTCGACTGGACGACAGATATCGCCGATGCGCGCCGTCGCGTTGGCCATAAAGTGGCGCTGCAGGGCAATATGGACCCCTCGATGCTGTATGCGCCGCCGGCACGGATCGAAGACGAGGTAGCGACTATACTTGCTGGTTTCGGTCAGGGAGAAGGGCACGTCTTTAACCTTGGACATGGCATCCATCAGGATGTGCCGCCAGAACATGCTGGCGCATTTGTGGAGGCAGTGCACCGACTTTCTGCGCAGTATCACAACTAAGGAGTTAGTATGGATCTCGCGTCGCTACGCGCTCAACAGATAGAACTTGCTTCATCGGTTTGCCGCGAAGATCGCCTGGACAAAGATCCGCCAGCGTTTATCGGCGGGGCGGACGTCGGTTTTGAGCAGGGGGGCGAGGTGACGCGGGCGGCGATGGTATTGTTGAAATATCCGTCGCTTGAACTGGTAGAGTACAAGGTGGCACGTATTGCCACCACCATGCCGTATATCCCCGGCTTTCTCTCTTTTCGTGAATATCCTGCGCTGCTGGCGGCGTGGGAACAGCTCTCGCAAAAGCCCGATTTGCTGTTTGTGGACGGTCACGGTATTTCGCATCCGCGTCGGCTTGGCGTCGCCAGTCATTTTGGACTGTTGGTGGACGTGCCGACCATCGGCGTAGCGAAAAAACGGCTATGCGGTAAATTTGAGCCACTTTCCGCCGAACCTGGTGCACTTAGCCCCTTAATGGATAAAGGCGAGCAACTGGCGTGGGTATGGCGCAGCAAGGCGCGCTGTAATCCGCTGTTTATCGCGACAGGGCACCGGGTCAGTACTGACAGCGCGCTGGCGTGGGTACAGCGCTGTATGAAAGGGTATCGCCTGCCGGAGCCGACGCGCTGGGCGGATGCGGTCGCTTCCGGGCGTCCGGCGTTTGTTCGTTGGCAAGAAATTCAGCGCTGATTCAGGTAAACTGCCGCTAATTTCCGATTCGAGATTCCATCATGTTACAAAACCCGATTCATTTGCGTCTGGAGCGGCTGGAAAGCTGGCAGCACGTTACCTTTATGGCCTGCTTGTGCGAGCGCATGTACCCGAACTACGCCATGTTTTGCAAGCAGACGGAATTCGGCGACGGACAGATCTACCGTCGCATTCTGGATCTGATCTGGGAAACCCTGACGGTGAAAGATGCAAAGGTCAATTTCGATAGCCAACTGGAGAAGTTTGAAGAGGCAATTCCGGCAGCTGACGACTATGATCTGTACGGCGTTTACCCGGCGATTGATGCCTGCGTCGCATTAAGCGAATTAATGCATTCTCGCCTTAGCGGCGAAACGCTGGAACACGCTATTGAGGTTAGTAAGACTTCCATTACTACGGTAGCGATGTTGGAAATGACTCAGGCTGGTCGGGAAATGACCGATGAGGAGCTCAAAACGAACCCTGCCGTTGAACAGGAATGGGATATTCAGTGGGAAATATTCCGACTTTTAGCCGACTGCGAAGAACGCGATATTGAACTGATAAAAGGGCTCAGGGCAGACCTGCGCGAGGCTGGTGAGAGCAATATCGGTATAAATTTTCAGCAATGACACCAGAAAACGTGATTTAACGTCTGATTTGTCGTGCCATAAGGCTTCCCTTATGCCCCCCGTCTGGTCTACATTTGGGAGGCGAAAAAAAGTGGCTATCGGTGCGTGTATGCAGGAGAGTGCTTTTCTGGCATTTCCGTCGCACTCGATGCTTAGCAAGCGATAAACACATTGTAAGGATAACTTATGAACAAGACTCAACTGATTGATGTAATTGCAGACAAAGCAGAACTGTCCAAAACCCAGGCTAAAGCTGCTCTGGAATCCACTCTGGCTGCTATTACTGAGTCTCTGAAAGAAGGCGATGCTGTACAACTGGTTGGTTTCGGTACCTTCAAAGTGAACCACCGTGCTGAGCGCACTGGCCGTAACCCACAGACCGGTAAAGAAATCAAAATCGCCGCCGCTAACGTACCGGCGTTTGTTTCTGGTAAAGCTCTGAAAGACGCAGTTAAGTAAGACGCGTAGCTGTGAACAGTTTTATCGAAGGGGCTCGTCAGCCCCTTTTGTCTGTCTGGCGTCGCGCGTTTCTGTTTTCTGGCGCGCTGTTGCTGACTGCCTGCAGTCATAACGCTTCACCGCCTCCGTTTACTGCCAGCGGCTTTGCCGGCGATCACGGCGCGGTGCGTATCTGGCGTAAAGATACGAACGATGAAGTCCATCTGCTTTCTGTTTTTAGCCCGTGGCATAGCGGCAGCACGACGACCAGCGAATATCGTTGGCAGGGTGATACGCTTTCGCTTATTGAACTCAATATTTACAGCAAACCGCCAGAACATATTCGCGCGCGTTTCGACGCTCATGGCGAACTCAGTTTTATGCAGCGTGAAGTCGGGGGGCAGAAGCAGCAGCTTTCCAACGATCAGATTGCCTTGTATCGCTATCGCGCCGAACAAATCCGTCAGACCAGTGACGCCTTGCGCCTGGGGCGGGTCATACTACGCCAGGGACGCTGGCACGCCGACCATACGGTAACCACCTGTGAAGGTGAAACGCTGAAACCGGATCTGGATTCCTGGGCAATAAGCCACATTGAGCGCCGCCAGAACCACTCATCGGTAGAGGTGAGCGTAGCATGGCTGGAGGCGCCGGAAGGATCGCAACTTTTGCTGGTGGCGAATTCAGATTTCTGTCACTGGCAGCCGCAAGCGAAAACCTTTTGATGGAATACCGAATGGCGAAGCCGCCATTCGGCAAACATGCTTTACCAGTTTCCCATACCCATATGACCGCCGCCGCGATGATAACCGCCGCCATAGCCGCCGCAACCGCCATAGCCCATTCCTGCGCCGCGTGGTATGCCAGCCTGCGCCATCGCGACATCCCGTTTCACGCGTTGCTCATCTAACTTCTGGCCTAATGACTCCATCTCTTTGGCAACCGCGTTAATTTTCGCAGTATCCGGCGAACTGGCGGTCAGTAGCGCGTTGTATTCATAACGTTTGGATATCAGTTGCTGGCGCAGCGCGCTGGTCTGCGTATAGTAATCATCATAAATCTTCTGCGCCGTCGCCTGCTGTTCCGTAGTTAACGGGCTACCTCCCTGTTGCCACATACCGTCATTGTTGCCCCAGTGATGCCCGGCGAAGGCGGCGCCGGAGCTCAGGGCCAAAAGAGAGAGGGCGATTAGCGCGATAGCTGATTTATTGTTCCGTTTCATTTTGCGTTCTCCTGTTGCTCATCTTATCCTCTCTCTTGCATCTTCTGTGCCAGGTAACTATTCCTTGTCGGGCAGCGAGTTAACCCGCTTCAGGCGGCAAAAAGCGAGTAAAAATGACTCGCATAACCCGCCTGGCGAGTCATTTTTACCCATCCGTATCCGAAAGGGTGTGCGACAACGCGCGGTTATGCGGAGCGAAGAATGGCATGATCTCTGCTTAAGTAAGGAAAATAAAAACGAGCCGGGGAAGCCTGTGAGTTTTATACGATTACATAAAGATGCCGCTGCAACGTGGTTGAGTCGACTGTTACCTGCGGCGATCTTCATTCTGGTGGGGCTATTTTCCATTATGGTCATTCGCGACTATGGCCGTGAGAGCGCTGCCGCCAGGCAGACGCTGCTGGAAAAGGGAAATGTACTCATTCGCGCTCTGGAGTCCGGCACGCGAGTAGGTATGGGAATGCGGATGCATCACGCGCAGCAGCAGACATTGCTGGAAGAGATGGCGGGTCAGCCAGGCGTGTTGTGGTTCGCCGTAACGGATGCGCAGGGGGTAATCATTACTCATAGCAACCCTGGCATGGTGGGCAAATCGCTCTATTCCGCATCTGAAATGCATCAACTAAACCCCGGGCCGCAGGAGCGTTGGCGGCGTGTCGACGTTGCTGCTAACGGCGAGACGGTGCCTGCGCTGGAAATTTACCGTCAGTTCCAGCCGCTTTTCGGTATGAGAGGTCACGGTATGAGGGGGCACGGCATGGCGCGTAGCGCCAATGACGACGAACCAGCGAAACAAACTATTTTTATTGCCTTTGACGCCAGCGAGCTGGCCGCGACACAGGCAAGGGAGTGGCGTAATACGCTGATTGTTTTGTCTGCGTTAGCGGCGGTGCTGTTGGCAACGTTACTGGCGTTTTTTTGGCATCAGCGTTATCAGCGCTCACACAGAGAACTGCTTGATGCAATGAAGCGTAAAGAAAAGCTGGTGGCGATGGGGCATCTGGCGGCGGGCGTCGCGCACGAAATTCGTAACCCGCTCTCGTCCATCAAAGGGCTGGCGAAATACTTTGCCGAGCGCACGCCTGCCGGCGGCGAGTCGCATGAACTGGCGCAGGTGATGGCCAAAGAGGCCGACCGTTTGAACCGGGTGGTAAGCGAATTGCTCGAACTGGTAAAGCCCGCGCATCTGACGCTCCAGGCGGTTAACCTCAATGATATTATTACTCACTCCCTGAATCTGGTCAGTCAGGATGCCCAAAGCAGAGAGATTCAGTTGAGATTCACGGCGAATGAGACGCTTAAGCGTATTCAGGCTGACCCGGACAGGCTGACTCAGGTGCTGTTGAATCTGTACCTGAACGCTATTCATGCGATTGGCCGCCAGGGAACGATTAGCGTAGAGGCAAAAGAAAGTGGGACCGACCGCGTTATCATCACTGTTACCGATAGCGGGAAAGGGATCGCCCCGGATCAGCTGGAGGCGATTTTTACGCCTTATTTTACGACCAAAGCTGACGGGACAGGCCTGGGGCTGGCGGTGGTGCAAAATATCATCGAACAGCATGGCGGTGCGATTAAGGTGAAAAGTATTGAGGGTAAAGGCGCGGTCTTTACTATCTGGTTGCCAGTGATAGCGAGACAACAGGATTAACAAGGGTGATACGCGGAAAAATCGATATTCTGGTTGTGGATGATGATGTAAGCCACTGCACGATTTTACAGGCGCTGCTTCGGGGCTGGGGCTATAACGTCGCTCTGGCCTACAGTGGGCATGATGCGTTGGCTCAGGTGCGTGAGAAAGTCTTTGATCTGGTACTGTGCGATGTGCGTATGGCGGAGATGGACGGTATCGCCACGCTGAAGGAGATTAAAGCGCTCAATCCCGCCATTCCGATTTTGATTATGACGGCATTTTCCAGCGTGGAAACGGCGGTAGAGGCGTTGAAAGCCGGCGCGCTTGACTATTTAATTAAACCGCTGGATTTTGACCGTCTGCAGGAGACGCTGGAAAAGGCGTTGGCGCATACGCGGGAAACGGGCGCTGAATTGCCATCGGCGTCGGCTGCGCAGTTTGGCATGATTGGCAGCAGCCCGGCGATGCAACATTTACTGAATGAAATCGCGATGGTCGCACCATCAGACGCCACGGTATTGATTCACGGAGACTCCGGCACGGGTAAAGAGCTGGTGGCGCGGGCGCTACACGCCTGTAGCGCCCGGAGCGATAAACCGCTGGTCACGCTCAACTGCGCGGCGCTTAATGAATCGCTGCTGGAGTCTGAGCTGTTCGGACACGAAAAAGGCGCGTTTACCGGTGCGGATAAACGTCGGGAGGGACGCTTTGTCGAAGCTGACGGCGGGACATTGTTTCTTGATGAAATCGGCGATATCTCGCCGTTAATGCAGGTACGTTTGCTGCGGGCGATTCAGGAGCGCGAAGTGCAACGCGTGGGAAGTAACCAGACGATATCTGTGGATGTTCGGTTAATTGCCGCTACCCACCGCGATCTGGCGGAAGAGGTGAGTGCTGGTCGTTTTCGCCAGGATCTCTATTACCGCCTGAATGTGGTGGCGATTGAAATGCCTTCTTTGCGCCAGCGTCGGGAAGATATTCCGCTACTGGCAGACCATTTTCTGCGGCGTTTTGCCGAACGTAACCGAAAAGCGGTGAAGGGGTTTACGCCGCAGGCGATGGATCTGCTGATCCACTACGACTGGCCGGGCAATATCCGTGAGCTGGAAAACGCTATCGAGCGGGCGGTGGTGTTGCTGACGGGAGAATACATTTCTGAACGCGAATTGCCTCTCGCTATTGCCGCGACGCCGATAAAAACGGAATACAGTGGTGAGATCCAACCGCTGGTGGACGTCGAAAAAGAGGTGATTCTGGCTGCGCTGGAAAAAACGGGCGGCAACAAAACGGAAGCCGCCCGCCAATTGGGCATTACGCGCAAAACGCTGCTGGCTAAACTCAGCCGTTAGTTTTGCTCACGCTCAATGGCGCGCCAGCCGATGTCGTTACGGCTGAAGCTGCCGTCCCAGCGGATGTCGGTCATCAAGGCGTAAGCGCGTTTCTGCGCCTCAGCCACGGTGTGGCCCAGCGCGGTGGCGCACAGTACGCGACCGCCGCTGGTCAGCACACGGTCGTCATCGGCGAGTTTGGTGCCCGCGTGGAAAACCTTACCGTCAGCCACTTCTTCCAGCGGCAGGCCGTGGATCTCATCGCCAGTGTTGTAGTTGCCCGGATAACCGCCCGCGGCGATCACCACGCCTAATGAAGCGCGCTCGTCCCACTCGGAGGTTTTCTCATCCAGCTTGCCGTCGCAGGCGGCCAGGCAAAGATCCACCAGATCCGACTTCATGCGCAGCATGATCGGCTGGGTTTCCGGATCGCCGAAGCGGCAGTTGAACTCGATCACTTTTGGGTTGCCCTGCTTGTCGATCATCAGACCCGCGTACAGGAAGCCGGTATAGGTATTCCCTTCTGCCGCCATGCCTTTCACGGTTGGCCAGATGATCCGTTCCATGGTGCGCTGGTGGACTTCATCGGTCACCACTGGAGCCGGAGAGTAAGCCCCCATGCCGCCGGTGTTCGGGCCGGTATCGCCGTTGCCTACGCGTTTGTGATCCTGGCTGGTGGCCATCGGCAGCACGTGCTCGCCGTCGACCATCACGATAAAGCTCGCTTCTTCGCCGTCGAGGAACTCCTCAATCACGATACGGTGGCCCGCGTCGCCAAAGGCGTTGCCTGCCAGCATGTCATGAACGGCGGCTTCGGCTTCTTCCAGCGTCATCGCCACGATAACGCCTTTACCGGCGGCCAGACCATCGGCCTTGATGACGATCGGCGCGCCTTTCTCACGCAGATAAGCCAGGGCAGGCTCAATCTCGGTGAAATTCTGGTATTCCGCCGTCGGAATCTGGTGACGAGCGAGGAAATCTTTGGTGAAGGCTTTGGAGCCTTCCAGTTGCGCGGCTCCTTCGGTTGGGCCGAAGATCTTCAGGCCCGCCGCGCGGAACGCATCGACCACGCCAATCACCAGCGGCGCTTCCGGGCCGACGATGGTCAGATCAATCTTCTCGTTCTGGGCAAAGCTCAGCAGCGCTGGAATATCGGTGACGCCGATAGCCACGTTCTGCAACGCAGGCTCCAGCGCGGTACCGGCGTTACCCGGTGCGACAAAAACGGTATCAACCAGCGGCGACTGTGCGGCTTTCCAGGCCAGCGCGTGTTCGCGCCCGCCGTTACCAATGACTAAAACTTTCATCGTCTGCTCCCTGAATTAATGGCGGAAGTGGCGCATGTCGGTGAAGATCATCGCAATGCCGTGTTCATCGGCAGCGGCAATGACTTCATCATCACGGATAGAACCGCCAGGCTGGATAACGCAGCTCACGCCGACAGCGGCAGCGGCATCAATACCGTCACGGAACGGGAAGAAGGCGTCGGAAGCCATGGCTGAGCCTTTCACTTCCAGACCTTCGTCAGCCGCTTTAATGCCAGCGATTTTCGCGGAGTACACGCGGCTCATCTGGCCTGCGCCTATGCCGATAGTCATGTTCTCTTTGGCATACACAATGGCGTTGGATTTCACGAACTTGGCTACCTTCCAGCAGAACAGCGCGTCACGCAGCTCCTGCTCGGTCGGCTGGCGTTTGGAAACCACGCGCAGTTCACCTTCGGTGACCATACCCAGATCCCTGTCCTGAACCAGCAGGCCGCCGTTAACGCGTTTGAAATCCAGGCCCGGAACGCGACTTGCCCATTGGCCGCAGGTCAGAACACGGACGTTCTGCTTGGCTGAGGTGATTTTCAGCGCTTCTTCGCTTGCGGATGGGGCGATGATCACTTCCACGAACTGACGGGAGATGATGGCCTGCGCGGTTTCGGCATCCAGCTCGCGGTTGAAGGCGATAATGCCGCCGAACGCGGAGGTCGGGTCTGTTTTATACGCACGGTCATAAGCATCGAGAATCGAGGTACTTACCGCCACGCCGCACGGGTTGGCGTGCTTGACGATTACGCAGGCTGGCTCGTTGAACTCTTTCACGCATTCCAGCGCCGCATCGGTATCGGCGATATTGTTATAAGAGAGCGCTTTGCCCTGAATCTGCTGTGCGGTGGCAACGGATGCTTCTTTCACATTCTCTTCTATATAGAAGGCAGCCTGCTGGTGGCTGTTCTCGCCGTAGCGCATATCCTGCTTCTTAATGAAGTTCAGATTCAGCGTACGCGGGAAGCGACCGGCGGCTTCTTTGCTTTCACCGTGGTAGGCCGGAACCATGCTGCCGAAGTAGTTAGCGATCATGCTGTCGTAGGCGGCGGTGTGTTCGAAGGCTTTAATCGCGAGATCGAAACGGGTGTCGAGGGTCAGAGAACCTTCGTTAGCATCCATCTCTTTAATAATGGCGTCGTAGTCGCTGCTCTTCACCACGATGGCGACGTCTTTATGGTTCTTAGCAGCAGAGCGCACCATGGTCGGGCCGCCGATATCAATGTTCTCTACCGCATCTTCCAGCGAGCAACCTTCGCGGGCAACGGTCTCAGCGAACGGATACAGGTTAACGACAACCATATCGATAGGGGCGATGTGGTGCTGTTCCATAATGGCATCGTCCTGGCCGCGGCGACCGAGGATGCCGCCGTGGACTTTTGGATGCAGGGTCTTTACGCGTCCATCCATCATTTCCGGAAAACCGGTGTAATCGGAAACTTCGGTCACCGGCAGGCCTTTTTCTGCTAACAGGCGGGCGGTGCCCCCCGTAGACAGCAGCTCCACACCGCGTGCGGAAAGTGCCTGGGCGAATTCGATGATACCGGCCTTGTCAGAAACACTGAGCAGAGCGCGGCGGACTGGACGACGTTGTTGCATGGTAAATCCCCTGGATTTGACGATTACAGAGAGCGTTAGCTGAATTTTTCGTGAAAAACTCAGCTAACGCCCCTTATGGGGCATTCTCATTTTGCGGCGACATTGTAACGAAAACGTTTGCGCAACGCTCGCGAATTTTTCTTTTTAAATTCTGGCCCCGCTTTTATCCCTGAAAGATCGTTTGCAGAGTGAGAAGATCCAGGAAATGAACGCGAATTTTGTGGATAAGTCTGTGCGTAAATGGGTATAACCAGGGGTTTTGCTGGGGAATGCAGCAAACAGTCATTTTTCTGCAATTTTTCTATTGCGGTCAGCAGAGAACTCCCTATAATGCGCCTCCATCGACACGGCGGATGTGAATCACTTCACACAAACAGCCGGTCGGTTGAAGAGAAAA
>NZ_JBGDXS010000018.1:0-26152 GCF_046550535.1 Salmonella sp. SAL04213
GCAATGGACGACGGTCTGCGTTTCGCAATCCGTGAAGGCGGCCGTACCGTTGGCGCGGGCGTTGTTGCTAAAGTTCTGGGCTAATTACTCGTTAATTAGTTTTGAATTGAAGAGGGCGCTTCGGCGCCCTTTTTGTTGCCTGCTATTTAGCCGCTGTTATATTTATTTGCCTTTTTTAACGCTTCTCCCGTGGCGTAAATCGCTTTGTGCTATTGTAATCATAACCATTCTCATTTACACTTTGTGCGGAAATTGAACGGGAGCAATCATGTACGTTTGTTTGTGTAATGGTATAAGCGATAAAAAAATCCGCCAGGCTGTACGACAATTTCATCCACAGTCATTTCAACAGTTGCGTAAATTTATTCCTGTGGGAAATCAATGTGGTAAGTGTATTCGCGCCGCGCGAGAAGTGATGCAGGATGAGTTAACGCAAATGCCGGAATTTAAAGAGATCGCCTGAGTCACACTCTTTTTTTTGACATCCCTGTAGCCCCATCTACGCTCTAGAGAGTGGAAGCGGAGGGACTATAAAATGAAAGGTGATGTTAAAATCATAAATTATCTCAATAAACTATTGGGAAATGAGCTTGTCGCAATTAATCAGTATTTTCTTCATGCCCGTATGTTCAAAAACTGGGGGCTGACCCGGCTTAATGATGTTGAGTACCATGAATCCATTGATGAGATGAAACACGCCGATAAGTATATTGAGCGTATTTTATTTCTGGAAGGCATACCGAACCTACAGGATCTGGGCAAGCTGGGCATCGGTGAAGATGTCGAAGAGATGCTACGATCGGATCTCCGGCTCGAACTGGAAGGCGCAAAAGATCTACGTGAGGCAATAGCCTATGCCGATAGCGTTCATGATTATGTCAGCCGGGATATGATGATTGAAATTCTTGCCGACGAGGAAGGCCACATCGACTGGCTGGAAACTGAGCTGGATTTGATTGCCAAACTTGGTATGCAAAATTATCTGCAATCACAAATTAAGGTTACCGATTAACCGTCTGGAAAGAAAACTTTCCAACCTGTTATGAAACCCGCCACCGCCAACCATGGCCCAAAAGGTAGCGGGTTTATTAATGCCGATTTACCTCTCACCAGTAGCGCGACGCCAAACCTGCCACAGGCCAACATGGCGGCAAGGAAAACCAGTAACGGCAGTGTTTCCCAACAATGCCACGCCCCTAAGGCAGCAAGGTACTTGACGTCGCCATATCCAAGCCCCTCTTTCTGATAACGCAGGCGATAGCCCCAGTAAATTAATGCGAATCCGCCATAGCCGGCGATAGCACCCCAAAGCGCATCCGGTAAACGCTCCGGCAGGCAAATCTGGTGATAAAGCAGACCACCCCACAGTAATGGACAGGTAAACCGGTCAGGCAGCAGACCGGTACGCGCGTCGTATATGCCAAGTAATAAAGAGAACGACGCATAAAAAATGAGAAAGGGGAGGGCAACAAACATAAGCAAATCCTCGTCAAGGCTTGTGCTCACCTTTATAGATTTATGCGACAGCGACAACGACGTATTGCCAGGTTTGCCTGATGCCTTCCAAAGAAAAGATACGCGTTGCCATCCTATGCGTACCATCTGGAATCGTGCTCGCATAAGAATAAAGCGCTTAATTTCTATCCGACACTTGCGTCAGGCTGAGATTTACGTATAATGCGCGGGCTTGTCGTAATTGACGGCAGGTTCGATTTGAACCTCGAATAGCCGATTTGGCTATTTAACAATGCTCCCAATCGGGGAGCTACGTAAGAACGGTTACACTCTCCCATCAATCGTAATGGGTGTGAGGAGTAATCATTTTCGTTTATAAAATAATTGGAGCTCTGGTCTCATGCAGAACCAAAGAATCCGTATCCGCCTGAAAGCGTTTGATCATCGTCTGATCGATCAATCAACCGCGGAAATCGTCGAGACTGCCAAGCGCACTGGTGCGCAGGTTCGCGGTCCGATCCCGCTGCCGACCCGCAAAGAGCGCTTTACCGTTCTGATCTCTCCGCACGTTAACAAAGATGCGCGCGATCAGTACGAAATTCGCACTCACAAGCGTCTGGTTGACATCGTTGAGCCAACCGAGAAAACCGTTGATGCTCTGATGCGTCTGGACCTGGCTGCCGGTGTAGACGTGCAGATCAGCCTGGGTTAATCAGGTCATCGAGCGATTGAGAGGTTGATACAATGATTGGTTTAGTCGGTAAAAAAGTGGGTATGACCCGCATCTTCACTGAAGATGGCGTCTCTATCCCAGTAACCGTAATCGAAGTTGAAGCAAACCGTGTTACTCAGGTTAAAGACCTGGCTAACGATGGCTACCGCGCTGTTCAGGTTACTACGGGTGCTAAAAAAGCTAACCGTGTCACCAAGCCGGAAGCGGGTCACTTTGCTAAAGCTGGCGTAGAAGCTGGCCGTGGTCTGTGGGAATTCCGTCTGGCTGAAGGCGAAGAATACACCGTAGGTCAGAGCATCAGCGTTGAACTGTTTGCTGACGTTAAAAAAGTTGACGTAACCGGTACCTCTAAAGGTAAAGGTTTCGCTGGTACCGTTAAGCGCTGGAACTTCCGTACCCAGGACGCTACTCACGGTAACTCCTTGTCTCACCGCGTTCCGGGTTCTATCGGTCAGAACCAGACTCCGGGCAAAGTGTTCAAAGGCAAGAAAATGGCAGGTCAGATGGGTAATGAGCGCGTAACCGTTCAGAGCCTTGACGTAGTACGCGTTGACGCTGAGCGCAACCTGCTGCTGGTTAAGGGTGGTGTTCCGGGTGCAACCGGTTGCGACCTGATCGTTAAACCAGCTGTGAAGGCGTAAGGGGATAGCAATGGAATTAGTATTGAAAGACGCGCAGAGCGCGCTGACTGTTTCCGAAACTACCTTCGGTCGTGATTTCAACGAAGCGCTGGTTCACCAGGTTGTTGTTGCTTATGCAGCTGGTGCTCGTCAGGGTACTCGTGCTCAGAAGACTCGTGCTGAAGTAACTGGTTCCGGTAAAAAACCGTGGCGCCAGAAAGGCACTGGCCGTGCGCGTTCAGGTTCTATCAAGAGCCCGATCTGGCGTTCCGGTGGCGTGACCTTCGCTGCTCGTCCGCAGGACCACAGTCAAAAAGTTAATAAGAAGATGTACCGCGGCGCGCTGAAAAGCATCCTGTCCGAACTGGTACGTCAGGATCGTCTGATCGTTGTCGAGAAGTTCTCTGTAGAAGCGCCGAAAACTAAGCTGCTGGCACAGAAACTGAAAGACATGGCTCTGGAAGATGTGCTGATCATCACCGGTGAGCTGGACGAGAACCTGTTCCTGGCCGCACGTAACCTGCACAAGGTTGACGTACGCGATGCGACTGGTATCGACCCGGTTAGCCTGATCGCCTTCGACAAAGTCGTAATGACTGCTGATGCTGTTAAGCAAGTTGAGGAGATGCTGGCATGATTCGTGAAGAACGTCTGCTGAAGGTGCTGCGCGCACCGCACGTTTCTGAAAAAGCGTCTACTGCGATGGAAAAAACTAACACCATCGTTCTCAAAGTTGCTAAAGACGCGACCAAAGCAGAAATCAAAGCTGCTGTGCAGAAACTGTTTGAAGTCGAAGTCGAAGTCGTTAACACCCTGGTCGTTAAAGGGAAAGTTAAACGTCACGGACAGCGTATCGGTCGTCGTAGCGACTGGAAAAAAGCTTACGTCACCCTGAAAGAAGGCCAGAATCTGGACTTCGTCGGCGGCGCTGAGTAAGTCGGAGGAGTAATACAATGGCAGTTGTTAAATGTAAACCGACATCTCCGGGTCGTCGCCACGTCGTTAAAGTGGTCAACCCAGAGCTGCACAAGGGCAAACCTTTTGCTCCGCTGGTTGAAAAAAACAGCAAATCCGGTGGTCGTAACAACAATGGCCGTATCACCACTCGTCATATCGGTGGTGGTCACAAACAGGCTTATCGTATTGTTGACTTCAAACGCAACAAAGACGGTATCCCGGCAGTTGTTGAACGTCTTGAGTACGATCCGAACCGTTCCGCGAACATCGCGCTGGTTCTGTACAAAGACGGCGAACGCCGTTACATCCTGGCCCCGAAAGGCCTGAAAGCTGGCGACCAGATTCAGTCTGGCGTTGATGCTGCAATCAAAGCAGGCAACACCCTGCCGATGCGCAATATCCCGGTTGGTTCTACCGTTCATAACGTAGAAATGAAACCAGGTAAAGGCGGTCAGCTGGCACGTTCCGCTGGTACTTACGTTCAGATCGTTGCTCGCGATGGCGCTTATGTCACCCTGCGTCTGCGTTCTGGTGAAATGCGTAAAGTCGAAGCAGACTGCCGTGCAACCCTGGGCGAAGTTGGCAATGCTGAGCATATGCTGCGCGTTCTGGGTAAAGCAGGTGCTGCACGCTGGCGTGGCGTTCGTCCTACCGTTCGCGGTACTGCGATGAACCCAGTAGACCACCCACATGGTGGTGGTGAAGGTCGTAACTTTGGTAAGCACCCGGTAACTCCGTGGGGCGTTCAGACCAAAGGTAAGAAGACCCGCAGCAACAAGCGTACTGATAAATTCATCGTACGTCGCCGTAGCAAATAATTTTAGAGGATAAGCCATGCCACGTTCTCTCAAGAAAGGTCCTTTTATTGACCTGCACTTGCTGAAGAAGGTAGAGAAAGCGGTGGAAAGCGGAGACAAGAAGCCCCTGCGCACCTGGTCCCGTCGTTCAACGATCTTTCCTAACATGATCGGTTTGACCATCGCTGTCCATAATGGTCGTCAGCACGTTCCGGTATTTGTTTCCGACGAAATGGTCGGTCACAAACTGGGTGAATTCGCACCGACTCGTACTTATCGCGGCCACGCTGCTGATAAAAAAGCGAAGAAGAAATAAGGTAGGAGGAAGAGATGGAAACTATCGCTAAACATCGCCATGCTCGTTCTTCTGCTCAGAAGGTTCGCCTTGTTGCTGACCTGATTCGCGGTAAGAAAGTGTCGCAGGCTCTGGATATTCTGACCTACACCAACAAGAAAGCGGCTGTACTGGTCAAGAAAGTTCTGGAATCTGCCATTGCTAACGCTGAACACAACGATGGCGCTGACATTGACGATCTGAAAGTTACGAAAATTTTCGTAGACGAAGGCCCGAGCATGAAGCGCATTATGCCGCGTGCAAAAGGTCGTGCAGATCGCATCCTGAAGCGCACCAGCCACATCACTGTGGTTGTGTCCGATCGCTGAGACTCTGGAGACTAGCAATGGGTCAGAAAGTACATCCTAATGGTATTCGCCTGGGTATTGTAAAACCATGGAACTCTACCTGGTTTGCGAACACCAAAGAATTCGCTGACAACCTGGACAGCGATTTTAAAGTACGTCAGTACCTGACGAAGGAACTGGCTAAAGCGTCTGTATCTCGTATCGTTATCGAGCGTCCGGCTAAGAGCATCCGTGTGACTATTCACACCGCTCGCCCGGGTATCGTTATCGGTAAAAAAGGTGAAGACGTAGAAAAACTGCGTAAGGTCGTAGCGGATATCGCTGGCGTTCCTGCACAGATCAACATCGCCGAAGTTCGTAAACCTGAACTGGACGCTAAACTGGTTGCTGACAGCATCACTTCTCAGCTGGAACGTCGCGTTATGTTCCGTCGTGCGATGAAGCGTGCTGTACAGAACGCCATGCGTCTGGGCGCTAAAGGTATCAAAGTTGAAGTTAGCGGCCGTCTGGGCGGCGCGGAAATCGCACGTACCGAATGGTACCGCGAAGGTCGCGTACCGCTGCACACTCTGCGTGCTGACATCGACTACAACACCTCTGAAGCGCACACCACTTATGGTGTAATCGGCGTTAAAGTGTGGATCTTCAAAGGCGAGATCCTGGGTGGTATGGCTGCTGTTGAACAACCGGAAAAACCGGCTGCTCAACCGAAAAAGCAGCAGCGTAAAGGCCGTAAATAAGGAGCGTCGCTGATGTTACAACCAAAGCGTACAAAATTCCGTAAAATGCACAAAGGCCGCAACCGTGGTCTGGCTGCAGGCGCGGATGTTAGCTTCGGCAGCTTCGGCCTGAAAGCTGTTGGCCGTGGTCGTCTGACTGCCCGTCAGATCGAAGCAGCACGTCGTGCTATGACCCGTGCAGTTAAGCGTCAAGGTAAGATCTGGATCCGTGTATTCCCGGACAAACCGATCACTGAAAAGCCGCTGGCAGTGCGTATGGGTAAAGGTAAAGGTAACGTGGAGTATTGGGTTGCCTTGATTCAGCCGGGTAAAGTCCTGTATGAAATGGACGGCGTACCGGAAGAGCTGGCCCGTGAAGCATTCAAGCTGGCAGCAGCGAAACTGCCGATTAAAACCACCTTTGTAACTAAGACGGTGATGTAATGAAAGCAAAAGAGCTGCGTGAGAAGAGCGTTGAAGAGCTGAACACCGAGCTACTGAACCTGCTGCGTGAGCAGTTCAACCTGCGTATGCAGGCTGCAAGTGGCCAGCTGCAACAGTCTCACCTGTTGAAGCAAGTGCGTCGTGATGTCGCACGCGTTAAGACTTTACTGACTGAGAAGGCGGGTGCGTAATGACCGATAAAATCCGTACTCTGCAAGGTCGCGTGGTTAGCGACAAAATGGAGAAATCCATTGTTGTTGCTATCGAACGTTTTGTGAAACACCCGATCTACGGTAAATTCATCAAGCGTACGACCAAAATGCACGTACATGACGAGAACAACGAATGCGGTATCGGCGACGTGGTTGAAATCCGCGAATGCCGTCCGCTGTCCAAGACCAAATCCTGGACTCTGGTTCGCGTTGTAGAGAAAGCGGTTCTGTAATACAGTACGCATTCTCAACGAATAAACGGCTCAGCGATGGGCCGTTTATTTTTTCTACCCATATCTGATTTGCGGTGTTATAATGCCGCGCCCTCGATATGGGGTTTTTTTAACGACCTGATTTTCGGGTCTCAGTAGTAGTTGACATTAGCGGAGCACTAAAATGATCCAAGAACAGACTATGCTGAACGTCGCCGACAACTCCGGTGCACGTCGCGTAATGTGTATCAAGGTTCTGGGTGGCTCGCACCGTCGCTACGCAGGCGTAGGCGACATCATTAAGATCACCATCAAAGAAGCGATTCCGCGTGGTAAGGTCAAAAAAGGTGATGTGCTGAAGGCGGTAGTGGTGCGCACCAAGAAGGGTGTTCGTCGCCCGGACGGTTCTGTCATTCGCTTCGATGGTAATGCATGCGTTATTTTAAACAATAACAGCGAGCAGCCTATCGGTACGCGTATTTTTGGGCCGGTAACTCGTGAACTTCGTAACGAGAAGTTCATGAAAATTATCTCTCTGGCACCAGAAGTACTCTAAGGAGCGAATCATGGCAGCGAAAATCCGTCGTGATGACGAAGTTATCGTGTTAACCGGTAAAGATAAAGGTAAACGCGGTAAAGTTAAGAATGTCCTGTCTTCCGGCAAGGTCATTGTTGAAGGTATCAACCTGGTTAAGAAACACCAGAAGCCGGTTCCGGCTCTGAACCAACCGGGCGGCATCGTTGAAAAAGAAGCTGCAATTCAGGTTTCTAACGTTGCAATCTTCAATGCGGCAACCGGCAAGGCTGACCGTGTAGGCTTTAGATTCGAAGACGGCAAAAAAGTCCGTTTCTTCAAGTCTAACAGCGAAACTATCAAGTAATTTGGAGTAGTACGATGGCGAAACTGCATGATTACTACAAAGACGAAGTAGTTAACAAACTCATGACTGAGTTTAACTACAATTCTGTCATGCAAGTCCCTCGGGTCGAGAAGATCACCCTGAACATGGGTGTTGGTGAAGCGATCGCTGACAAGAAACTGCTGGATAACGCAGCAGCAGACCTGACAGCAATCTCCGGTCAAAAACCGTTGATCACCAAAGCACGCAAATCTGTTGCAGGCTTCAAAATCCGTCAGGGCTATCCGATCGGCTGTAAAGTAACTCTGCGTGGCGAACGCATGTGGGAGTTCTTTGAGCGCCTGATCACTATTGCTGTTCCTCGTATCCGTGACTTCCGTGGCTTGTCCGCTAAGTCATTCGACGGTCGTGGTAACTACAGCATGGGTGTCCGTGAGCAGATCATCTTCCCAGAAATCGACTACGATAAAGTCGACCGCGTTCGTGGTTTGGATATTACCATTACCACTACTGCGAAATCTGACGAAGAAGGCCGTGCTCTGCTGGCTGCCTTTGACTTCCCGTTCCGCAAGTAAGGTAGGGTTACTAAATGGCTAAGCAATCAATGAAAGCACGCGAAGTAAAACGCGTAGCTTTAGCTGATAAATACTTCGCGAAACGCGCTGAACTGAAAGCGATCATCTCTGATGTGAACGCAACCGACGAAGATCGTTGGAATGCGGTTCTTAAGCTGCAGACTCTGCCGCGTGATTCCAGCCCGTCACGTCAGCGTAACCGCTGCCGTCAAACTGGTCGTCCGCACGCTTTCCTGCGGAAGTTCGGGTTGAGCCGTATTAAGGTCCGTGAAGCCGCTATGCGCGGTGAAATTCCGGGTCTGAAAAAGGCTAGCTGGTAATTGTCACCAATTGAATCACGGGAGTAAAGACAGATGAGCATGCAAGATCCGATCGCGGATATGCTGACCCGTATCCGTAACGGTCAGGCCGCGAACAAAGCTGCGGTCACCATGCCTTCCTCCAAGCTGAAAGTGGCAATTGCCAACGTGCTGAAGGAAGAAGGTTTTATTGAAGATTTTAAAGTTGAAGGCGACACCAAGCCGGAACTGGAACTGACTCTTAAGTATTTCCAGGGTAAAGCTGTTGTAGAAAGCATTCAGCGTGTCAGCCGCCCAGGCCTGCGCATCTACAAACGTAAAGATGAGCTGCCGAAAGTTATGGCCGGTCTGGGTATCGCAGTTGTTTCTACCTCTAAAGGTGTTATGACTGATCGTGCAGCGCGCCAGGCTGGTCTTGGTGGCGAAATTATCTGCTACGTAGCCTAATCGGAGGAAAAAATGTCTCGTGTTGCTAAAGCACCGGTCGTTGTTCCTGCCGGCGTTGATGTCAAAATCAACGGTCAGGTTATTACGATCAAAGGTAAAAACGGCGAGCTGACTCGTACTCTCAACGATGCTGTTGAAGTTAAACATGCAGATAATGCACTGACCTTCGGTCCGCGTGATGGTTACGCAGACGGTTGGGCACAGGCTGGTACCGCGCGTGCCCTGCTGAACTCAATGGTTATCGGTGTTACCGAAGGCTTCACTAAGAAGCTGCAGCTGGTTGGTGTAGGTTATCGTGCAGCGGTTAAAGGGAATGTAGTAAACCTGTCTTTAGGTTTCTCTCACCCGGTTGACCATCAGCTGCCGGCAGGTATCACTGCTGAATGTCCGACTCAAACTGAAATCGTGCTGAAAGGCGCTGATAAGCAGGTGATCGGCCAGGTTGCAGCAGATCTGCGCGCCTACCGTCGTCCTGAGCCTTACAAAGGCAAGGGTGTTCGTTACGCCGACGAAGTCGTGCGTACCAAAGAGGCTAAGAAGAAGTAAGGTAACACTATGGATAAGAAATCTGCTCGTATCCGTCGTGCGACCCGCGCACGCCGCAAGCTCAAAGAGCTGGGCGCAACTCGCCTGGTGGTACATCGTACCCCGCGTCATATTTACGCACAGGTAATTGCACCGAACGGTTCTGAAGTTCTGGTAGCTGCTTCTACTGTAGAAAAAGCTATCGCTGAACAACTGAAGTACACCGGTAACAAAGACGCGGCTGCAGCTGTGGGTAAAGCTGTCGCTGAACGCGCTCTGGAAAAAGGCATCAAAGATGTGTCCTTTGACCGTTCCGGGTTCCAATATCATGGTCGTGTCCAGGCACTGGCAGATGCTGCCCGTGAAGCTGGCCTTCAGTTCTAAGGTAGAGGTGTAAGATGGCTCACATCGAAAAACAAGCTGGCGAACTGCAGGAAAAGCTGATCGCGGTAAACCGCGTATCTAAAACCGTTAAAGGTGGTCGTATTTTCTCCTTCACAGCTCTGACTGTAGTAGGCGATGGTAACGGTCGCGTAGGTTTTGGTTACGGTAAAGCGCGTGAAGTTCCAGCAGCGATCCAGAAAGCGATGGAAAAAGCCCGTCGCAATATGATTAACGTCGCGCTGAACAACGGCACCCTGCAGCACCCGGTTAAAGGTGTTCACACGGGGTCTCGTGTATTCATGCAGCCAGCTTCCGAAGGTACCGGTATCATCGCCGGTGGTGCAATGCGCGCCGTTCTGGAAGTTGCTGGGGTTCATAACGTTCTGGCTAAAGCATACGGTTCCACCAACCCGATCAACGTGGTTCGTGCAACTATTGATGGCCTGGAAAATATGAATTCTCCAGAAATGGTCGCTGCCAAGCGTGGTAAATCCGTTGAAGAAATTCTGGGGAAATAAACCATGGCAAAGACTATTAAAATTACTCAAACCCGCAGTGCAATCGGTCGTCTGCCGAAACACAAGGCAACGCTGCTTGGCCTGGGTCTGCGTCGTATTGGCCACACCGTAGAGCGCGAGGATACTCCTGCTGTTCGTGGTATGGTCAACGCGGTTTCCTTCATGGTTAAAGTTGAGGAGTAAGAGATGCGTTTAAATACTCTGTCTCCGGCCGAAGGCTCCAAAAAGGCGGGTAAACGCCTGGGTCGTGGTATCGGTTCTGGCCTCGGTAAAACCGGTGGTCGTGGTCACAAAGGTCAGAAGTCTCGTTCTGGCGGTGGCGTACGTCGCGGTTTCGAGGGTGGTCAGATGCCTCTGTACCGTCGTCTGCCGAAATTCGGCTTCACTTCTCGCAAAGCAGCGATTACAGCCGAAGTTCGTCTGTCTGACCTGGCGAAAGTAGAAGGCGGCGTTGTAGACCTGAACACGCTGAAAGCGGCAAACATTATCGGTATTCAGATCGAGTTCGCGAAAGTGATCCTGGCTGGCGAAGTCACTACTCCGGTAACTGTTCGTGGCCTGCGTGTTACTAAAGGCGCTCGTGCTGCTATCGAAGCTGCTGGCGGTAAAATCGAGGAATAAGTAGCAGATGGCTAAACAACCGGGATTAGATTTTCAAAGTGCCAAAGGTGGCTTAGGTGAGCTGAAACGCAGACTGCTGTTTGTTATCGGCGCGCTGATTGTGTTCCGTATTGGCTCTTTTATTCCGATCCCTGGTATTGATGCCGCTGTACTTGCCAAACTGCTTGAGCAACAGCGAGGCACCATCATTGAAATGTTTAACATGTTCTCTGGTGGTGCTCTCAGCCGTGCTTCTATCTTTGCCCTGGGGATCATGCCGTATATTTCGGCATCGATCATTATCCAGCTGTTGACGGTGGTTCATCCAACGCTGGCAGAAATTAAGAAAGAAGGGGAGTCTGGTCGTCGTAAGATCAGCCAGTACACCCGTTACGGTACTCTGGTGCTGGCGATATTCCAGTCGATCGGTATTGCTACCGGTTTGCCGAATATGCCTGGTATGCAGGGCCTGGTGATGAATCCAGGCTTTGCATTCTATTTCACCGCTGTTGTAAGTCTGGTTACAGGGACGATGTTCCTGATGTGGCTCGGCGAACAGATTACTGAGCGCGGTATCGGTAACGGTATCTCAATCATCATCTTCGCTGGTATCGTTGCGGGACTCCCGCCAGCCATTGCCCATACTATCGAGCAAGCGCGTCAAGGCGACCTGCACTTCCTCGTGTTGCTGTTGGTTGCAGTATTAGTATTTGCAGTGACGTTCTTTGTAGTATTCGTTGAACGTGGTCAACGCCGTATTGTGGTAAACTACGCCAAACGTCAGCAAGGTCGTCGTGTCTATGCTGCACAGAGCACACATTTACCGCTGAAAGTGAATATGGCGGGGGTAATCCCGGCAATCTTCGCTTCCAGTATTATTCTGTTCCCGGCGACCATCGCGTCATGGTTCGGGGGCGGTACTGGTTGGAACTGGCTGACAACAATTTCGCTGTATTTGCAGCCTGGGCAACCGCTTTATGTGTTACTCTATGCGTCTGCAATCATCTTCTTCTGTTTCTTCTACACGGCGTTGGTTTTCAACCCGCGTGAAACAGCAGATAACCTGAAGAAGTCCGGTGCATTTGTACCAGGAATTCGTCCGGGAGAGCAAACGGCGAAGTATATCGATAAAGTAATGACCCGCCTGACCCTGGTTGGTGCGCTGTATATTACCTTTATCTGCCTGATCCCGGAGTTCATGCGTGATGCAATGAAAGTGCCGTTCTACTTCGGTGGGACCTCACTGCTTATCGTTGTTGTCGTGATTATGGACTTTATGGCTCAAGTGCAAACTCTGATGATGTCCAGTCAGTATGAGTCTGCATTGAAGAAGGCGAACCTGAAAGGCTACGGCCGTTAATTGGTCGCCTGAGAAGTTACGGAGAGTAAAAATGAAAGTTCGTGCTTCCGTCAAGAAATTATGCCGTAACTGCAAAATCGTTAAGCGTGATGGTGTCATCCGTGTGATTTGCAGTGCCGAGCCGAAGCATAAACAGCGCCAAGGCTGATTTTTTCGCATATTTTTCTTGCAAAGTTGGGTTGAGCTGGCTAGATTAGCCAGCCAATCTTTTGTATGTCTGTACGTTTCCATTTGAGTATCCTGAAAACGGGCTTTTCAGCATGGTACGTACATATTAAATAGTAGGAGTGCATAGTGGCCCGTATAGCAGGCATTAACATTCCTGATCAGAAACACGCCGTGATCGCGTTAACTTCGATCTACGGTGTCGGCAAGACCCGTTCTAAAGCCATCCTGGCTGCAGCGGGTATCGCTGAAAATGTTAAGATCAGTGAGCTGTCTGAAGAACAAATCGACACGCTGCGTGACGAAGTTGCCAAATTTGTCGTTGAAGGTGATCTGCGCCGTGAAATCAGCATGAGCATCAAGCGCCTGATGGATCTTGGTTGCTATCGCGGTTTGCGTCATCGTCGTGGTCTCCCGGTTCGCGGTCAGCGTACCAAGACCAACGCTCGTACCCGTAAGGGTCCGCGCAAACCGATCAAGAAATAATCGGGGTGATTGAATAATGGCAAAGGCACCAGTTCGCGCACGTAAACGTGTAAGAAAACAAGTCTCTGACGGCGTGGCTCATATCCATGCTTCTTTCAACAACACCATCGTGACTATTACCGATCGTCAGGGTAATGCGCTGGGTTGGGCAACAGCCGGTGGTTCCGGTTTCCGTGGTTCTCGCAAATCCACTCCGTTTGCAGCTCAGGTTGCAGCAGAGCGTTGCGCTGACGCCGTGAAAGAATACGGTATCAAGAATCTGGAAGTTATGGTTAAAGGTCCGGGTCCAGGCCGCGAATCTACTATTCGTGCTCTGAACGCCGCTGGTTTCCGCATCACTAATATTACTGATGTGACTCCGATCCCTCATAACGGTTGTCGTCCGCCGAAAAAACGTCGCGTATAACGCTTCGTTTTCCAGGTTAGTTGGAGAAAGAAAATGGCAAGATATTTGGGTCCTAAGCTCAAGCTGAGCCGTCGTGAGGGCACCGACTTATTCCTTAAGTCTGGCGTTCGCGCGATCGATACCAAGTGTAAAATTGAACAAGCTCCTGGCCAGCACGGTGCGCGTAAGCCGCGTCTGTCTGACTATGGTGTGCAGTTGCGTGAAAAGCAAAAAGTTCGCCGCATTTACGGTGTGCTGGAGCGTCAGTTCCGTAACTACTACAAAGAAGCAGCACGTCTGAAAGGCAACACCGGTGAAAACCTGTTGGCTCTGCTGGAAGGTCGTCTGGACAACGTTGTATACCGTATGGGCTTCGGCGCCACTCGTGCGGAAGCACGTCAGCTGGTTAGCCATAAAGCAATTATGGTAAACGGTCGTGTTGTTAACATCGCTTCTTATCAGGTTAGTCCGAATGACGTTGTTAGCATTCGTGAGAAAGCGAAGAAGCAGTCTCGCGTGAAAGCCGCTCTGGAGCTGGCTGAGCAGCGTGAAAAGCCAACCTGGCTGGAAGTTGATGCTGGCAAGATGGAAGGTACGTACAAGCGTAAGCCTGAGCGTTCTGATCTGTCTGCGGACATTAACGAACACCTGATCGTCGAGCTTTACTCCAAGTAAAGCTTAGTACCAAAGAGAGGACACAATGCAGGGTTCTGTGACAGAGTTTCTAAAACCGCGCCTGGTAGATATCGAGCAAGTGAGTTCGACGCACGCCAAGGTGACCCTTGAGCCTTTAGAGCGTGGCTTCGGCCATACTCTGGGTAACGCACTGCGCCGTATTCTGCTCTCATCGATGCCGGGTTGCGCGGTGACCGAGGTTGAGATTGATGGTGTACTACATGAGTACAGCACCAAAGAAGGCGTTCAGGAAGACATCCTGGAAATCCTGCTCAACCTGAAAGGGCTGGCGGTGAGAGTTCAGGGTAAAGATGAAGTTATTCTTACCTTGAATAAATCTGGCATTGGCCCTGTGACTGCAGCCGATATCACCCATGATGGGGATGTCGAAATCGTCAAGCCGCAGCACGTGATCTGCCACCTGACCGATGAAAACGCGTCTATTAGTATGCGTATCAAAGTTCAGCGCGGTCGTGGTTATGTGCCGGCTTCTACCCGAATTCATTCGGAAGAAGATGAGCGCCCAATCGGCCGTCTGCTGGTCGACGCCTGCTACAGCCCTGTAGAGCGTATTGCCTACAATGTTGAAGCAGCGCGTGTAGAACAGCGTACCGACCTGGACAAGCTGGTCATCGAAATGGAAACCAACGGCACAATCGATCCTGAAGAGGCGATTCGTCGTGCGGCAACCATCCTGGCTGAACAACTGGAAGCTTTCGTTGATTTACGTGATGTACGTCAACCGGAAGTGAAAGAAGAGAAACCAGAATTCGATCCGATCCTGCTGCGCCCTGTTGACGATCTGGAATTGACTGTCCGCTCTGCTAACTGCCTCAAGGCAGAAGCTATCCACTATATCGGTGATCTGGTACAGCGTACCGAGGTTGAGCTTCTTAAGACGCCTAACCTGGGTAAAAAATCTCTTACCGAGATTAAAGACGTGCTGGCTTCCCGTGGACTGTCTCTGGGTATGCGCCTGGAAAACTGGCCACCGGCAAGCATCGCTGACGAGTAACCGGATCACAGGTTAAGGTTTTACTGAGAAGGATAAGGTCATGCGCCATCGTAAGAGTGGTCGTCAACTGAACCGCAACAGCAGCCATCGCCAGGCTATGTTCCGCAACATGGCAGGTTCACTGGTTCGTCATGAAATCATCAAGACGACCCTGCCTAAAGCGAAAGAGCTGCGTCGCGTAGTTGAGCCGCTGATTACTCTTGCCAAGACTGATAGCGTTGCTAATCGTCGTCTGGCATTCGCCCGTACTCGTGATAACGAGATCGTGGCAAAACTGTTTAACGAGCTGGGCCCGCGTTTCGCGAGCCGCGCCGGTGGTTACACTCGCATTCTGAAGTGTGGCTTCCGTGCAGGCGACAACGCGCCGATGGCATACATCGAGCTGGTTGATCGTTCAGAGAAAACAGAAGCTGCTGCAGAGTAATCTGTAGTAACGTAAAAAAACCCGCTTCGGCGGGTTTTTTTATACCCTCCTGAACCCCACATATCTACAATAATTGTATTCTTTTCGTTCAATCCCTGGAGCGACGTATGTGGTTACTTGACCAGTGGGCAGAGCGTCATATTATCGAGGCACAGCGTAAAGGCGAGTTTGATAATCTGCCTGGCCGCGGCGAGCCGCTTATTCTGGATGATGATTCTCATGTGCCGGCGGAACTTCGTGCGGGTTATCGCTTACTCAAGAATGCGGGCTGTCTTCCCCCTGAACTGGAGCAGCGCAGAGATGCTATTCAGTTACTTGATATCCTCAACAGTATCCGGGAAGATGACCCTCGATACCATCAGGTTAGTCGCCAGCTCTCGCTGCTTGAACTAAAACTTCGGCAGGCTGGGTTGAGTACCGACTTTTTACACGGTGAGTATGCAGAAAAACTGCTGCATAAAATCAACGATAATTAACGGAGCTTGTATGTATCGCATTGGTGAGCTGGCAAAGCTGGCAGACGTAACGCCTGATACCATTCGCTACTATGAAAAACAGCAGATGATGGATCATGAGGTACGTACTGAAGGCGGATTTCGTCTGTATACTGAAAACGATCTGCAGCGTCTCAAGTTTATCCGTTATGCGCGGCAGTTGGGTTTCACGCTCGACTCGATCCGCGAACTTTTATCGATCCGAATTGATCCTGAGCACCATACCTGCCAGGAGTCAAAAAGTATTGTGCAAGAGCGATTGCAGGAGGTTGAAGCCAGGATTGCGGAACTGCAAACGATGCAGCGTTCGTTACAAAGGCTTAATGATGCTTGTTGTGGAACGGCCCACAGTAGCGTCTATTGTTCCATTCTGGAAGCCCTGGAGCAGGGGGCCAGTGGGGCGAAATCAGGATGTTGATTTATTGAACCGGCGGGGCTACACTCGCGCCGTTAATTTATACAATCGGGAGACATTATGAGTCGTTATCAACATAAGAAAGGGCAGATAAAGGACAATGCCATTGAGGCATTGTTACACGATCCCCTTTTCAGGCAACGCGTTGAAAAAAATAAGAAAGGCAAAGGAAGCTATCTGCGCAAAGGTAAACACGGTAATCGAGGGAACTGGGAGGCCAGTGGCAAGAAAGTAAGTGACTTTTTTACCACTGGCCTTCTGCTTATTAAGAACGGTTATTTTGTTCTTTCAGCAGATCGCGGATTTCGCCCAATAACACTTCCTCTTTAGAAGGCGCTGGCGGAGCTGCCGGCTCTTCTGCTTTTTTACGGTTGAGTCTGTTGATAAGCTTAATGGCAACAAAGATAGCAAAGGCCACAATCACAAAATCAAATACGTTCTGGATAAACACGCCGTAATGCATGACGACCGCCGGAATATCTCCCTGCGCTTCGCGTAACGTAAAAGCAAATTGTTTAAAGTCGATCCCGCCGATTAACAATCCCAACGGCGGCATAATGATATCGGCAACCAGTGAAGAAACAATCTTACCGAATGCCGCGCCAATAATGACACCCACTGCCAAATCCACAACATTCCCGCGCATCGCGAATTCGCGAAATTCTTTAATAAAACTCATTTTTATTCTCCCTATGCAGCTGACGTTATAAGTTTAACAAATGCTAAGGCATTTTCCATTTACGGCTTCTGTTTAGCGAAATAAATTAAACCTTGATAAATAAAGGGAATTAAAAAGGGCGCTGAATGAGCGCCCCTTAAATTAGAGGAAGAAAGGACTTGGCTGGAACAGACGTTCGACGTCGGTAATAAACTTTTTATCGGTCAAAAACATAATGACGTGATCGCCTTGTTCAATGCGCAAATTGTCATTAGCAATCATGACATCATTACCACGAACGACCGCGCCAATAATGGTGCCTGGCGGCAGTTTTATTTCGTCAATGACGCGGCCAACCACGCGGGAAGTGCTTTCATCACCGTGCGCGACGGCTTCGATGGCTTCGGCAACCCCGCGACGTAGTGAGGAAACGCCGACGATATCCGCTTTACGCACATGGCTCAGTAATGCAGAGATGGTGGCCTGCTGCGGAGAAATCGCAATATCTATAACGCTACCCTGCACAAGATCGACATAAGCTCGACGCTGAATCAGCACCATCACTTTTTTGGCGCCCATCCGCTTGGCCAACATCGCGGACATGATATTGGCTTCATCATCGTTAGTGACCGCGATAAAGAGATCGACCTGATCAATATGCTCCTCCGCCAGCAATTCCTGATCGGAAGCGTCGCCAAAAAAGACGATCGTGTTTTGCAGTTTCTCAGCCAATTCTGCGGCGCGTTGTTGATCGCGTTCGATCAATTTAACGCTATAGTCTTTTTCCAGACGCCTTGCCAGCCCGGCGCCGATATTGCCGCCGCCCACCAGCATGATGCGCTTGTAGGGTTTTTCCAGACGCTGTAATTCGCTCATTACTGCACGGATATGCTGTGAAGCCGCAATAAAGAAGACTTCATCCCCTGCTTCCACGATAGTCGAGCCCTGAGGGCGGATTGGTCTGTCATGGCGGAAAATTGCGGCAACGCGGGTATCGATATGCGGCATATGCTCTCGCATTGTCGAGAGCGCGTTACCTATTAGTGGACCGCCATAGTAGGCTTTAACTACTGCCAGACTGACTTTCCCTTCGGCAAAGTTTACAACCTGTAATGCTCCCGGATACTCGATCAGGCGATAAATATTATCGATAACCAACTGCTCCGGCGCGATCAGATGATCAATCGGAACCGCTTCAGAATGAAAGAGTTTATCCGCATCGCGAACATAGTCCGGGGAGCGAATGCGGGCGATACGGTTTGGAGTGTTGAAGAGTGAATAGGCTACCTGACAGGCAACCATATTAGTTTCATCTGAACTGGTGACAGCGACCAGCATATCCGCATCGTCAGCGCCCGCTTCGCGCAACACGCGGGGATGCGAACCATGCCCCTGAACTACGCGTAGATCGAACTTATCTTGCAAACTGCGTAACCGTTCGCCGTTGGTATCAACCACCGTGATGTCGTTGTTTTCGCCGACCAGGTTTTCCGCCAGTGTTCCGCCAACTTGCCCTGCGCCCAGTATGATAATTTTCATCAGTCGTGGCCCGTTATCTCATCACTTCTTGATTAGCTTAGCGTAAAAGAACCCATCACCTTCTTCGCCGCCCGGCAGATTTTGCTGTCCTGGCTGATCAGGTGTTCCCGTTTCGCTGAGCGCGGCATCGGGAGTGCGTTGCAAAAAGGTTTTGATCTGATCGCGGTTTTCTTCCGGCAGTACGGAACAGGTGGCGTAAACCAGCGTCCCGCCAGGCTTCAGGCGCGGCCAGACGGCATCAAGAATTTCCGCCTGTAATTGCGCCAGTTCCGCGATATCGCGATCGCGACGCAGCCATTTGATATCTGGATGACGGCGAATGACGCCGGTTGCGGAGCAGGGCGCATCCAGCAGAATACGGTCAAACTGCTGCTCGCCGCACCATTGGGCGGGATAACGTCCATCCCCTTGTTTAACTGTCGCTTTCATCCCAAGACGCTTTAGGTTGTCGTAAACGCGGGAGAGTCGTTGTTCATCAATATCAACCGCCAACACGTCTGCTTCGGGGGCCACTTCGAGAATATGCGTGGTTTTACCGCCGGGCGCGGCGCACAAGTCTAAAATGTGCTCACCGTTCTGAGGAGCGAGAAAAACCGCACATCCCTGCGCAGAGGCATCCTGGACAGTTACCCAACCCTCAGCAAAACCGGGTAAAGCATGTACCGGAGCTGGCGTTTCCAGACGTACAGCGTCGGGATAATCGGGATGGGGATATCCCTTCATGCCTGCGTCTTCAAGTAAGCCAAGCCAACCGTCGCGGGTGTGGTGTGTACGATTTACACGTAGCCACATCGGTGGACGCTGGTTATTCGCTTCAATAATGTGTTGCCACTGTGTGGGGTAAGCATTTTGCAAACGCTTTACCAGCCAACCTGGATGTAAAAAGCGCGCATCGCTGGTCGCAAACTCATTAAGCAACGTTTCCTGCTGGCGCTGAAACTGGCGCAGGACGCCGTTAATTAACCCTTTCAACTGCGGACGTTTGATGGAGACCGCGCCTTCAACGGTTTCAGCCAGCGCCGCATGGGGAGGAACGCGGGTGTACAGCAACTGATAAAAGCCGACCATAATTAAGTAATGCACTGTACGCTGCTTGCCGGTCATTGGACGAGACATCAGCTTATTGATCAGCCATTCCAGCTGTGAAAGGGTGCGCAGGACGCCAAAGCACAGCTCCTGAAGTAGCGCTTTGTCTTTATCGGCGACTTTTTGTTGCAGCGGCGGGAGCACATTACTTAATGATTGTCCCTGCTCGACGACATGTTCAACGGCCTGTGCCGCCAGACTACGTAAATTGTTTTGTTTTTTCATATGTATAAAATAAAAATGCCCGGTAACACCGGGCTTATAAAGACGTGACCGTCAGGCAAGACGGTTACCAGGAATAAACCATTCCTGGCGTGAATTTAACAGATCCTGGGCGCTCATCGCTTTTTTGCCGGCAGGCTGAAGCGAAAGCAAATTTAATATCCCCTTGCCTGTTGCAACCTGAATGCCCTGTTTCGTCGCGGCCAGAATGGTTCCCGGCAGCGACTGCGTGGCGTCCTCAATGACGGACGCCTGCCAGACTTTTACCGGCTGGCCGTCGATTTCCAGCCAGCTCATTGGCCACGGATTAAAGGCGCGAATGCAACGCTCCAGCTGTGCTGCGGAGAGAGACCAGTCGATACGCGCTTCTTCTTTACTGAGCTTTTCCGCATGAGTGACCAGCGCTTCATTCTGCGCTTCAGGCGCCGCTGTGCCGTCCGCCAGTTGTTTTAGTGTGGTAATTAACCCCTGCGGGCCAAGTTCAGCCAACTTATTATACAGTGAGCCACTGGTATCTTCTGCGGTAATCGGGCACGCAAGTTTATACAGCATGTCGCCGGTATCCAGCCCTACATCCATCTGCATAATTGTGATGCCGGTTTCCGCATCGCCTGCCCAGAGTGAGCGCTGAATAGGCGCCGCGCCGCGCCAGCGTGGAAGCAGCGAACCGTGAACGTTGATACATCCGAGACGGGGCATATCCAGCACTGCCTTTGGGAGAATCAGACCATATGCTACGACAACCATGACGTCGGCATGTAAGTCAGCAACCAGATGCTGGTTTTCCTGAGGACGAAGCGACACGGGCTGGAAAACGGGCAGGCCTTTTTCTTCCGCCAGCACTTTTACCGGGCTGGGCATCAACTTTTTGCCGCGACCTGCTGGACGATCGGGTTGGGTAAATACGCCGACAACGTTATGTCCAGAAGTTAACAGCGCGTCGAGATGACGCGCTGCAAAGTCAGGTGTACCCGCAAAAATAATACGTAGTGAATCTGACACGTTGGTTCTTGTCCTTTAAGCCCGGGCGTTCAGGCGGTCGAGTTTTTCTACTTTCTGACGAATACGTTGTTGCTTCAGCGGCGACAAATAATCGATAAACAGTTTACCGACCAGATGATCCATCTCATGCTGAATGCAGATTGCCAGCAAACCATCCGCTTCAAGCTCAAATGGGTTGCCGTCGCGATCCAGCGCGCGGATTTTCACTTTCTCGGCGCGCGGCACTAAAGCACGCTGTTCCGGAATCGACAGACAGCCTTCTTCTATACCCGTTTCGCCACTTTTCTCCAGCAATTCCGGGTTAATGAGTACCAGGCGCTCGTCGCGGTTTTCCGAAACGTCAATCACGATGATCCGCTGGTGGATATCGACCTGCGTTGCGGCCAGACCGATACCTTCTTCCGCGTACATCGTTTCGAACATATCATCGACGATACGCTGAATTTCTGCATTCACTTCTTCAACCGGCTTTGCGACTTTGCGAAGGCGCTCGTCCGGAATATGTAACACTTGCAAAACTGACATAATTATCCAGAGTTGTGTTCAGGAGTTGAAAAGATTATTACCTCTATTCTAGACAAATCCCCACCTGATTGACAGCATCAGTGACCAATCGCAAAGATTGTTCAGACTGCTTGTGGCAGGGGAGGGAAAGGATGGCCCGTACCGAAATTTGGTTACGTTTAATGTACGTCGGCGACCTTTATGGCGAGGCGATGTTGAACATGGCGAATTCGCTTATTCGCCAGCCTCAGATAAATCGCACGCACCTTCAGGAAGCTGGTCTTACCGCGCGGCAAGCTGAACGTTTTTTACAGCTTCCAGCAGGTGTGCTTGATGAGACATTACGCTGGCTTGAACTACCGCAGCACCATTTTCTGTGTGCGGATAGTGAAATTTATCCTCCCCAGCTGCGTGCTATTGACGATTATCCCGGCGCTATTTTTATTGACGGCGATCCTGCCTGTCTGCATACCTGCCAACTTGCCGTCGTAGGAAGCCGGAGCCACTCCTGGTATGGAGAACGCTGGGGACGTCTGCTTTGCGAAAGCCTTGCGAAAAGCGGTTTGACGATCACCAGTGGCCTTGCCCGGGGAATTGATGGCGTAGCACACAACGCCGCGGTGAGTATGGGGGGAAAAAGTGTAGCGGTGTTAGGGAATGGCTTGGCAAAGATTTATCCTCGCCGACATGCCATGCTGGCTGAAAACTTGATTGCCACCGGCGGCGCAGTGGTCTCAGAATTTCCGCTTTCAACGCCTCCGCTACCGCAACATTTTCCTCGCAGAAACCGTATCATCAGCGGACTGAGCAAAGGCGTGCTGGTGATTGAGGCGGCGTTGCGCAGCGGTTCGTTGGTGACGGCGCGCTGCGCGCTTGAACAGGGGCGGGACGTTTTTGCATTACCAGGTCCTATCGGTAGTCCGGGAAGCGAAGGCACGCACTGGTTAATTAAACAAGGGGCCACGCTTGTGACGACGCCGGAGGATATTCTGGAAAATTTGCAATACGGCTTACACTGGTTGCCAACTACGGCGGAAAATTCACTTTATTCACTAAATCAGGATGAGGCGGCATTGCCATTTCCTGAGCTCCTGGCTAACGTAGGAGATGAGGTAACACCTGTTGACGTCGTCGCTGAACGTGCCGGCCAACCTGTGCCAGCGGTAGTGGCTCAGCTACTCGAACTGGAGTTAGCAGGATGGATCGCAGCTGTACCCGGCGGCTATGTCCGATTAAGGAGGGCAAGCCATGTTCGACGTACTAATGTATTTGTTTGAAACATACATCCATAACGAAGCCGAGCTGCGCGTGGATCAGGACAGACTGGAGCGTGATCTCACCGACGCTGGGTTTGATCGCGAAGACATCTACAATGCGCTGCTGTGGCTGGAAAAACTCGCTGACTATCAGGATGGCCTCGCGGAACCCATGCAACTTGCTTCCGACCCTCTTTCAATGCGCATTTATACGGTTGAAGAGTGTGAAAGGCTTGATGCCAGTTGCCGGGGGTTCCTGTTATTCCTTGAGCAGATTCAGGTGCTAAACCTCGAAACACGAGAAATGGTGATTGAGCGTGTGCTGGCGCTGGATACCGCAGAGTTTGACCTGGAAGACTTGAAATGGGTTATTTTGATGGTGTTATTCAACATTCCGGGCTGTGAAAACGCCTATCAGCAAATGGAAGAATTACTCTTTGAGGTAAATGAAGGTATGCTGCATTGATAGGTGTTAATGCTGCATGAGTGAATATGGCTAAATCAGCACTGTTTTCGGTGCGTAAAAATGAGCCCTGCCCGCAGTGCGGGGCCGAACTGGTAATTCGTTCCGGGAAACATGGTCCGTTTCTCGGCTGTTCTCGCTATCCGGAATGCGATTATGTTCGTCCGCTGAAAAGTCAGGCGGACGGGCATATCGTTAAAATTCTGGAGGGGCAACTGTGTCCTGAGTGTGGCGCCGTACTGGTGCTGCGTCAGGGGCGCTTTGGCATGTTCATCGGATGCAGTCAGTATCCGCAATGTGAACATACAGTGGTTATTGATAAACCGGATGAAACGGCGATTGCCTGTCCAGCCTGCCAGCAAGGACATTTGGTCCAGCGCCGTTCTCGTTACGGTAAAATCTTTCATTCCTGCGATCGCTACCCGGAATGTCAGTTCGTCATTAACTTCACACCGGTTGCGGGGGAATGCCCCGAGTGCCATTATCCGCTACTCATCGAAAAGAAAACCGCGCAGGGCGTGAAGCGCTTTTGCGCCAGTAAACAATGTGGAAAGCCGGTTCCGGTGGAATAAACAAGTGAATAATAACCTGCCAACAGGATCTATCGCCGCAGCGGTAGATCTCCTGAATAAAGAAAATGTCATCGCTTATCCAACAGAAGCCGTTTTCGGCGTCGGCTGCGATCCCGATAGTGAAACAGCCGTTACGCGCCTGCTGGCGTTAAAACAACGGCCCGTCGATAAGGGACTCATTTTGATTGCCGCCAGCTTTGAGCAGTTAAAACCTTATATTGATGACAGCATACTTACCGTCGCACAGCGTAAAGCGGTATTTGATTGCTGGCCCGGGCCGGTAACGTTTGTTTTTCCTGCGCCCGCGACAACGCCGCGGTGGCTCACGGGACGTTTTGATTCCCTGGCCGTTCGTGTTACCAACCACCCGCTGGTGGTCGCGCTATGCAATGCGTATGGCAAACCGCTGGTTTCCACCAGCGCCAATCTGAGCGGATTACCGCCATGTCGTACCGTTGAAGAGGTGCGTGCGCAATTTGGCGATGATTTTCCGGTGGTTGAAGGCGCAACGGGTGGGCGTTTAAATCCTTCAGAAATTCGCGATGCTCTGACGGGCGAACTGTTTCGACAGGGGTAACATGATGGAAACCTATGCTGTTTTTGGAAATCCGATTGCGCACAGCAAATCGCCATTTATTCATCAGCAATTTGCTCAGCAGCTAGATATTGTTCATCCCTATGGTCGCGTGCTGGCCCCTATTAATAATTTCATTAATACGCTTGATGCCTTTTTCGCGGCAGGGGGAAAAGGCGCAAACATCACAGTACCTTTTAAAGAGGAGGCGTTTGCGCGATCGGATGAGTTAACGGAACGAGCATCGCTGGCGGGAGCAGTCAATACATTAAAACGGCTGGAAGATGGTCGTTTGCTTGGCGACAATACTGACGGTATCGGTTTATTAAGCGATCTCAAACGTTTAAATTTTATCCGCCCAGGATGGCGTATTTTGCTGATTGGCGCGGGCGGCGCATCCCGGGGCGTGCTGTTACCTCTGCTTTCTTTGGATTGCGCGGTCACTATCACCAACCGTACAGCTTCACGTGCCGAAGCGTTGGCGAAAATCTTTGCTCATACCGGCAGCATTCATGCCATGGATATGGACAAGCTGGATGGTTGTGAGTTTGACCTGATTATTAATGCGACCTCCAGCGGCATACGGGGCGAAATCCCGGCGATACCAGCGTCACTTATTCACCCTTCCCTCTGTTGCTATGACATGTTCTATCAAAAAGGGAATACGCCATTTCTCTCCTGGTGTGTACAACAGGGCGCGAAACGTTACGCAGATGGGCTGGGAATGCTGGTGGGGCAGGCTGCACATGCCGTTTTGCTTTGGCACGGTGTATTACCGCAGGTCGAGCCAGTAATTAAGCTGCTACAGCAGGAATTATTAGCGTGAACCAGGCCATACAATTTCCTGACCGCGAAGAATGGGATACTGCCGCCAGCGCTGTCATCTTTCCCGCCCTGGTTAATGGGATGCAACTCACGTGTGCAATAAAAAAAGATGTACTGGCGTATCGCTTTGGTGGAGAAACAGCGGAGCAATGGCTGGCCATTTTTCGTGAGTATCGCTGGGACCTGGAAGAAGAGGCTGAAGCATTAATCCTGGCCCAGCAGGAAGACGATCACGGTTGGATATGGTTATCCTGAGAAAGATAGTCGTCTTTCCATTTTACATAGTTATTGGCGGAGTACTGCAGGCCCGATCTCTCAGCATCGCTCAGGGGGCGGATCTGTTTTACCGGACTGCCAAGATATAAATAGCCACTTTCTAGCCGTTTGTGCTGCGGCACCAGGCTTCCCGCACCAATCATTACGTCATCTTCTATTATCGCGCCATCCAGCACAATGGAGCCCATACCGACCAGTACGCGGTTACCGATGGTACAGCCGTGCAGCATAACTTTATGGCCAACGGTAACATCTTCGCCAATGATTAATGGGTTGCCGTGTGGATTGGATGGAGACTTGTGGGTTACGTGAAGAACGCTGCCATCCTGAATGTTCGTACGAGCCCCTATCGCAACGTAATTCACATCGCCGCGAATTACCACAAGCGGCCAGATCCCGACATCATCCGCCAGACGGACATCGCCAATAACCACGCTGCTGGTATCGATCATCACGCGCTGACCGATTTCAGGAAAAAGATCCTTATAAGGACGTAATGTGTCAGACATGTCTACCTCATCATAAATGAATAGTCATGAAGACTTTGGTTGCTTTAACGGCGTTGTGCAAGGGGAGATAGCATCAAAAAATCGCCACTTTGCGCAGGAATGGAGCGAAAGGGATGAAAAATCAACAAACAGAAAAAAAGATCCAAAAAACGCTTGTGCAAAAAAATGGGATCCCTATAATGCGCCTCCATCGACACGGCGGATGTGAATCACTTCACACAAACAGCCGGTCGGTTGAAGAGAAAAAT
>NZ_JBGDXS010000019.1:0-4418 GCF_046550535.1 Salmonella sp. SAL04213
CAGAAGTGAAACGCCGTAGCGCCGATGGTAGTGTGGGGTCTCCCCATGCGAGAGTAGGGAACTGCCAGGCATCAAATAAAACGAAGGGCCCTGTCGAAAGACTGGGCCTTTTGTTTTATCTGTAGTCTGCCGGATGGCGGCTCCGCCTTATCCAGCCTACAGGGACGCGCCGATCCACCCTCAATATAACCACAAGCCTTCCCAACACAGATACGGTAAACTATTGCCGATTGAGTATCAGGAAAGCAGCCATGACCCACTCCCTAAAACCCTGGAATACCTTCGGCATTGATCATTGTGCAAAGCACATCGTATGCGCTGAAAACGAACAACAACTACTGAGCGCCTGGCAGCAAGCAACTCGTGAGGGACTGCCGGTTATGATCCTGGGTGAAGGAAGCAATGTCCTGTTTCTGGAAAATTACGCCGGCACCGTGATCCTTAACCGCCTGAAAGGCATTGAGGTCAATGAAACCGCGGACGCCTGGCACCTATACGTCGGCGCAGGCGAAAACTGGCATCAGCTGGTTCGCTACGCGCTGGACAACAACATGCCCGGCCTGGAGAATCTGGCGCTCATCCCTGGCTGCGTTGGTTCCTCGCCTATACAGAATATTGGCGCGTATGGCGTAGAACTACAGCGCGTCTGCGACTACGTTGACTGCGTTGAACTGGAAACGGGAAAACGTCTGCGTTTGTCCGCGGCGGAATGCCGTTTCGGCTATCGTGACAGTATCTTCAAAAATGAATATCAGGATCGCGTTGCGATCGTCGCGGTGGGTCTGCGTTTGTCAAAGCAATGGCAGCCGGTGTTGACCTATGGCGATCTTACTTGTCTGGACCCGAAAACGGTCACCGCGCAACAGGTGTTTGATGCTGTATGCCATATGCGCACCACAAAATTGCCGGACCCTAAAGTGAATGGCAATGCGGGCAGCTTTTTTAAAAATCCCGTTGTCGCAGCCGATATCGCCATGGAACTGTTAGAACGATTTCCCAACGCGCCGCATTACCCTCAGGCAGACGGCTCAGTGAAGCTGGCGGCAGGCTGGCTGATAGATCAATGTCAGTTGAAAGGCGTCACCATTGGCGGCGCTGCGGTGCATCGCCAACAGGCGCTGGTATTGATTAATGCGAATGATGCGACAAGTAAAGATGTGGTGGCGCTGGCGCATCATGTCCGGCAAAAAGTGGGTGAAAAATTTAATGTCTGGCTGGAGCCTGAGGTTCGCTTTATTGGTCGGTCCGGAGAGGTGAACGCTGTGGAGAGCATTGCATGAAAGATACTACCGTTCCCCTGACGCTAATCTCACTACTTGCCGACGGAGAGTTTCACTCAGGCGAGCAGTTGGGTGAACGGCTGGGAATGAGCCGCGCGGCGATTAATAAACATATCCAGACATTACGCGACTGGGGAGTAGATGTATTTACCGTTCCCGGGAAAGGATATAGCTTACCGGAACCCATCCAGTTACTGGATGCTGACCGTATTCATAGCCAACTGGATAGCGGAAACGTGGCGGTATTGCCCGTTATCGATTCAACCAATCAGTATTTACTTGATCGAATTGGCGAGCTGCGTTCAGGCGATGCCTGTGTAGCAGAATACCAACAGGCGGGGCGTGGTCGTCGCGGGCGTAAATGGTTCTCACCGTTTGGTGCGAATCTATATCTTTCAATGTACTGGCGTCTGGAGCAGGGGCCTGCGGCGGCAATAGGCTTGAGTCTGGTCATTGGAATTGTGATGGCGGAAGTGCTGCGTGAACTGGGCGCAGATAAAGTTCGTGTGAAGTGGCCTAACGACCTTTACCTACTGGACCGCAAACTGGCGGGTATTCTGGTCGAGTTAACCGGTAAAACGGGCGATGCCGCACAAATAGTGATTGGCGCTGGTATTAACATGGCAATGCGTCGCGTAGAAGAGGACGTGATAAATCAGGGATGGATCACACTACAAGAGGCCGGAATTACGCTCGACCGCAATATGCTGGCCGCAAAGCTGATTTATAAGTTACGTGCTGCGCTTGAGCTTTTTGAGCAAGAAGGTCTTTCTCCTTATCTTTCGCGCTGGAAAAAACTGGATAATTTTATTGATCGTCCGGTAAAACTAATTATTGGCGACAAAGAAATATTTGGTATTTCTCGCGGCATTGATACTCAGGGCGCATTATTGCTTGAACAGGATGGTGTGATTAAACCCTGGATGGGCGGAGAAATATCGCTGCGAAGCGCCGAATAGTAAAAAAGGGGAGTCGGTACTCCCCTTTTTTCTGTTATTTTCGTAATCTTACCTGTTCCACCGCATGGTTAGCGCTCTTGGTCATAATAAGGCTGGCACGTTCTCGCGTAGGTAAGATATTTTGTTTTAAATTCAACCAGTTAATTTCTTTCCAAAGCGAAGCCGCTGTATTAACAGCTTCTTCTTTAGATAATTTCGCATAGTTGTGGAAATAAGAGTCAGGATCGGTAAACGCCCCTTCGCGGAATTTCAGGAAGCGATTGATATACCACGTCTGAAGAAGTTCTTCTGGCGCATCAACGTAAATAGAGAAATCAACGAAATCAGAGACAAATACATGGTGCGGATCGTGAGGATAATCCATACCGCTTTGTAAAACATTCAAACCTTCAAGAATCAATATATCAGGCTGAGCGACGGTTTTATCCCCTTCAGGAATAACATCGTAAATCAAATGAGAATAGACTGGCGCCGTCACGTTCGGTACGCCCGACTTGAGGTCAGAAACGAATTTCACCAGTCGGTGCATATCATACGATTCGGGGAACCCCTTTTTCTTCATTAACCCGCGTTCTTTCAACACCTGGTTTGGGTGGAGGAAGCCGTCTGTGGTAATCAATTCAACACGGCGGTGTTCCGGCCAGCGACTCAGCAACGCTTGCAGAACGCGTGCTGTCGTGCTTTTACCCACTGCGACGCTGCCCGCGATACTGATGATGTAAGGGATTCGCTGGCCGTTAGTGCCCAGAAACTGTTCCAGGACAGCCTGACGACGCAGATTTGAACTGATATAGAAATTTAGCAAACGGGAGAGAGGTAAATATATTTCTGCAACTTCTTCCAGCGATAAATCTTCATTAATGCCTTTTAACTGCGCGATCTCATCCTCGGTCAGGGTCATCGGCACAGAATCGCGAAGCGCAGCCCACTGGCTGCGATCAAACTGTAGGTAAGGCGTCATTAACGATTGCTCTTTTATACTCATAAGCATGTTTCTGGCTGCTATTGCTACATCAGTTCAGCGATGAACGAGGGCCATCCCTGACATGCAACGGCACGTCACATTTAAGTTAATTTGGACAATGGGCAGGAGGGTAACACCAGATGGGGAGGAATAATAAGAAAAAATCTCGCTGTGAAAGCTATCCCTGAGAAGCAATGTGACGAATATACCAGATACAGAAGATTGCTTTCTATCGACGGAGCGTTGAAATGCCGCGTCGTATCCTGGTCAGACGGTCGGTAAAATGCCGAAAATTTATGCTCTCTTGTTTGAAATTAGAGCATTTTTGTCTCTTATAGCGCAAAATGTGAGCGATAGAACATTTTATGCAATTTTTTAGTTGCATGAGCACGCAGGTCTCCATAGAATGCGCGCTACTTGATGCCGACTTAGCTCAGTAGGTAGAGCAACTGACTTGTAATCAGTAGGTCACCAGTTCGATTCCGGTAGTCGGCACCATCAAGTCCGGTGGGGTTCCCGAGCGGCCAAAGGGAGCAGACTGTAAATCTGCCGTCACAGACTTCGAAGGTTCGAATCCTTCCCCCACCACCATTTTCGGCCGCGCGATGGCGCAGCCCGAGACGATAAGTTCGCTTACCGGCTCGAATAAAGAGAGTTTCTCTCGATATTCAGTGCAGAATGAAAATCAGGTAGCCGAGTTCCAGGATGCGGGCATCGTATAATGGCTATTACCTCAGCCTTCCAAGCTGATGATGCGGGTTCGATTCCCGCTGCCCGCTCCAAGATGTGCTGATATAGCTCAGTTGGTAGAGCGCACCCTTGGTAAGGGTGAGGTCGGCAGTTCGAATCTGCCTATCAGCACCACTTCTTTTCTCCTTCCTGTTTTTCTCTTCTGTTTATTAGCATTCAACAAGTCGGGCGTGTTGCCTGGTTGATGTGGTGATATCACCGATTTATCCGTGTCTTAGAGGGACAATCGATGTCTAAAGAAAAGTTTGAACGTACAAAACCGCACGTTAACGTCGGTACTATCGGCCACGTTGACCATGGTAAAACAACGCTGACCGCTGCCATTACTACCGTACTGGCTAAAACCTACGGCGGTGCCGCTCGCGCATTCGACCAGATCGATAACGCGCCGGAAGAAAAAGCGCGTGGTATCACCATCAACACTTCTCACGTTGAATACGATACCCCGACCCGCCACTACGCACA
>NZ_JBGDXS010000020.1:0-1810 GCF_046550535.1 Salmonella sp. SAL04213
CATCAGCGACGGCACGCTGGTCGCCAGCAACGTTGAGGCGCTGGGGACTGGCGACGTCACCAACAACGCCACGCTGGAACTGAACACCGGCGGTGACTTTACCAACAACATCAGCGGCAGCGGGCAAGTGGTGAAATCCGGCGACGACACGCTCACGCTTTCCGGTGCCAATTCTTACACCGGCGGCACCACCATCAGCGGCGGCACGCTGGTCGCCACCAACGTTGAGGCGCTGGGCAGCGGCGACGTTACCAACAACGCCGTGCTGGAACTGAACACCGGCGGTACATTCGACAACGCCATCAGCGGCAGCGGGCAGGTGGTGAAATCCGGCGATAAGACGCTCACGCTCTCCGGTGCCAATTCTTATACCGGCGGCACCACCATTAACGACGGCACGCTGGTCGCCAACGATGTAAACGCGCTGGGCACCGGTGACGTCACCGATAACGCCGTGCTGGAACTGAACACCGGCGGTGATTTTGACAACGCCATCAGCGGCAGCGGCCAGGTGGTGAAATCCGGCGACGAGACGCTCACGCTTTCCGGTGCCAATTCTTACACCGGCGGCACTCTTATCAGCGGCGGCACGCTAGTCGCCACTAGCGTTGAGGCGCTGGGAAGTGGCGACGTCACCGACAACGCCGTGCTGGAACTGAACACAGGCGGCACGTTCGACAATGCCATCAGCGGCAGCGGCCAGGTGGTAAAATCCGGCGATAAGACGCTCACGCTTTCCGGCGCCAATTCTTACACCGGCGGCACCACCATCAGCGGCGGTACGCTGGTCGCCAGTAACGTCAACGCGCTGGGCAGCGGCGATATCGACAATTACGCCAGCCTGCAACTGAACGCCAGCGGCCAGTTCGTTACGGCAAATCTCACCACTCACGATAACGCCACTACCGCAATCGGCGCAGGCAGCGCATTGCGGGCAAATACGCTAACGCAGGAGGCGAACAGCACCCTGGCCGTACACCTGACCGACAGCAACAGCGGCGCCATTGTCACCGCCGACCACGCCAACCTGGGCGGTACGCTGGATATTACCGGCATCGGCAACGTGGCGAAATCCTGGACCCGCGACGCGTACGCCTACACGCTGATTGACACGGACAGCGCCATCAATAGCGATTTTGCGCAATTCACCGTAGCCGGTATGGACGCCAAACAGGTGGATTTTCTCACCGTCGATGGGCGCGTGAACGCCGCCGACGACACCCGCTATGACGTAACCGCCTCGTTGTCCTGGTATGCCGACAGCGACAACGCCGCCACCGACGCCCACGGTACCTTCACCCTGAGCGAGCAAGGTCACAGCTTCACGCTGAACACCGCGCTGACGGACGTTGACGCCACGCTCAATCCCGACAGCGCCACCTACTGGGACGGCAAATCGCTCATCAAACGGGGCGCTGGCACGCTGATCCTGGGGGCGCAAAACACCTACAGCGGCGACACCGACGTGCAGGAGGGCGTGCTATGGCTGGCCGAAACGGCGACCATCGGCTCTGCGGGGAGCGCGCAGGCGGTTAATATCGCCGCGAACGCCGCCTTTGGCGGCCACAACGCCACGGTGAACGGCCATGTTAACAATCTGGGCAACCTGTACTTTGTCGATACGTTCACCGTCAACGGCGATGTCGTCAACAGCAGCGCGATGATAAGCGGCAGCGACCAGCCCAACAATACGCTGACGATCGCGGGAAACTATACCGGCAACGACGGTCATCTCGGTAATGACTCCAACTTATTGATAGTGTTTTATGTTCAGATAATGCCCGATGACTTTGTCATGCAGCTCCACCGA
>NZ_JBGDXS010000021.1:0-1327 GCF_046550535.1 Salmonella sp. SAL04213
GTGGGGCCGCTGGTGCGCTGGGGCCGGGACCGGCCGCGTAACATCAGGAAACTGCTGTGGGCTGCCGCTGTCTCCACCCTGGTGCTGTCGGTACTTTTGCCATGGCTGCTGGAAGATAAAATCATCGCCATGACGGCGGTGGGGATGGCGATGGCCTGCTGGATTGCGGTGCTGGCGGTGGCCGAAGCCGTACAGCGCGTGTCCCGCGGCACGAAAACCTCTCTCAGCTACTGGGGAATGGTGGCGGCGCACCTCGGGCTGGCGGTGACGATTACCGGCATCGCCTTCAGCCAGAATTACAGCGTGGAGCGTGACGTGCGGATGCGGGCGGGCGACAGCGTGACCATTCACGACTACCGCTTCACCTTCCGGGAGGTGCGGGACATCACCGGCCCCAACTACCGCGGCGGGGTGGCCCTCATCGGGGTGACGCGCCACGGCGAGCCGGAGGCGGTGCTGCACGCGGAGAAACGGCTCTACAACACCAGCCGGATGGTGATGACCGAGGCGGCGATTGACGGCGGGCTGACCCGCGACCTGTACGCCGCGCTCGGGGAGGAGCTGGACAACGGCGCGTGGGCCGTGCGCCTGTACTACAAACCGTTTGTCCGCTGGATATGGGCCGGGGGACTGCTGATGGCGCTGGGCGGGCTGCTGTGCCTGGCGGACCCGCGCTACCGCCGCCGTAAACCATTGCCGGAGGCCGGATGAAACGCAACGTACTGTTATTACCGCTGCTGATTTTTCTGCTGATTGCCGCGGCGCTGCTGTGGCAGCTGGCGCGCAACGCGCAGGGGGATGACCCGACGAATCTCGAATCGGCGCTGACCGGAAAGCCGGTGCCGGCGTTCCGCCTGGAATCGCTGGAGACGCCGGGTCAGTACTATGAGGCGGAGGTGCTGACGCAGGGGAAACCGGTGCTGCTTAACGTCTGGGCCACCTGGTGCCCGACCTGCCGCGCCGAGCATCAGTACCTGAACCAGCTTTCTGCGCAGGGTATCCGGGTGGTGGGGCTGAACTATAAGGACGACCGGGCGAAGGCGGTGGCCTGGTTAAAGGAACTGGGCAACCCGTATGCGCTGAGTTTATCGGACAGCGACGGGATGCTGGGGCTGGACCTGGGCGTGTACGGCGCGCCGGAAACCTTCCTCATCGACGGCAGGGGGATTATCCGCTACCGCCATGCGGGCGATTTGAATGCCCGGGTATGGGAAAGTGAACTGAAACCGCTGTGGGACAGATACAGCCGGGAGGCGGCGCAATGAGACTGTTACCGGGCATGGTGATGCTGATGCTGGCGCTGGTTATCGCCTGGTCAGCGCGGGCG
>NZ_JBGDXS010000022.1:0-768 GCF_046550535.1 Salmonella sp. SAL04213
GGTGATGCTGCCAACTTACTGATTTAGTGTATGATGGTGTTTTTGAGGTGCTCCAGTGGCTTCTGTTTCTATCAGCTGTCCCTCCTGTTCAGCTACTGACGGGGTGGTGCGTAACGGCAAAAGCACTGCCGGACATCAGCGCTATCTCTGCTCTCACTGCCGTAAAACATGGCAACTGCAGTTCACTTACACCGCTTCTCAACCCGGTACGCACCAGAAAATCATTGATATGGCCATGAATGGCGTTGGATGCCGGGCAACCGCCCGCATTATGGGCGTTGGCCTCAACACGATTTTCCGCCATTTAAAAAACTCAGGCCGCAGTCGGTAACCTCGCGCATACAGCCGGGCAGTGACGTCATCGTCTGCGCGGAAATGGACGAACAGTGGGGATACGTCGGGGCTAAATCGCGCCAGCGCTGGCTGTTTTACGCGTATGACAGGCTCCGGAAGACGGTTGTTGCGCACGTATTCGGTGAACGCACTATGGCGACGCTGGGGCGTCTTATGAGCCTGCTGTCACCCTTTGACGTGGTGATATGGATGACGGATGGCTGGCCGCTGTATGAATCCCGCCTGAAGGGAAAGCTGCACGTAATCAGCAAGCGATATACGCAGCGAATTGAGCGGCATAACCTGAATCTGAGGCAGCACCTGGCACGGCTGGGACGGAAGTCGCTGTCGTTCTCAAAATCGGTGGAGCTGCATGACAAAGTCATCGGGCATTATCTGAACATAAAACACTATCAATAAGTTGGAGTCATTACC
>NZ_JBGDXS010000023.1:0-665 GCF_046550535.1 Salmonella sp. SAL04213
CCACCGACGTGATGCCGTTTAAAGATGAAGCGCAGGAGCAGCAGTTCCGCCAGCTCACGGAGCAGCTGCGCTGCCCGAAATGCCAGAACAACAGCATTGCGGACTCGAACGCGATGATAGCCACCGACATGCGCCGCAGGGTGTATGACCTGATGCAGGAGGGGAAGAGCCGCCAGGAAATCATCGATTACATGGTGGCGCGCTACGGCAACTTCGTCACCTACGACCCGCCGCTGACCCCGCTGACGGTGCTGCTGTGGGTGCTGCCGCTGGCCGCCATCGTGGCGGGCGGGTGGATAATCGTCGCCCGCACGCGCCGGCGGGTGCGCCTGCGCCGGGAGCCGCTGCCGGCGGGCACCCCGGTTTGCGGCGCGCGCGCCGGGTGGGGCGTTTACGTGCCGGGGGCCGTAATTGCGCTGGCGGTCGGCGCCGGCAGCTACGCCCTGACCGGCAGCTATCAGCAGGTGAGGGTCTGGCAGCAGGCAACGGCGCAGACGCCGGGGCTGCTGGCGCGGGCGCTGGACCCGCAGGCGCAGCCGCTGAATGAGGAGGAGATGGCGCGGCTGGCGCTGGGGCTGCGCACCCGCCTGCAGAATGATGCCGGCAATGTTGAGGGCTGGCTCATGCTGGGGCGCACCGGTATGGTACTGGGTAATGCCGGTACC
>NZ_JBGDXS010000024.1:0-622 GCF_046550535.1 Salmonella sp. SAL04213
TGTCAGCGTGCCTTCTCCCGAAGTTACGGCACCATTTTGCCTAGTTCCTTCACCCGAGTTCTCTCAAGCGCCTTGGTATTCTCTACCTGACCACCTGTGTCGGTTTGGGGTACGATTTGATGTTACCTGATGCTTAGAGGCTTTTCCTGGAAGCAGGGCATTTGTTGCTTCAGCACCGTAGTGCCTCGTCGTCACGCCTCAGTGTTAAAGTGAACCGGATTTACCTGGAACACACACCTACACGCTTAAACCGGGACAACCGTCGCCCGGCCAACATAGCCTTCTCCGTCCCCCCTTCGCAGTAACACCAAGTACGGGAATATTAACCCGTTTCCCATCGACTACGCCTTTCGGCCTCGCCTTAGGGGTCGACTCACCCTGCCCCGATTAACGTTGGACAGGAACCCTTGGTCTTCCGGCGAGCGGGCTTTTCACCCGCTTTATCGTTACTTATGTCAGCATTCGCACTTCTGATACCTCCAGCAACCCTCACAGGCCACCTTCACAGGCTTACAGAACGCTCCCCTACCCAACAACGCATCAGCGTCGCTGCCGCAGCTTCGGTGCATGGTTTAGCCCCGTTACATCTTCCGCGCAGGCCGACTCGACCAGTGAGCTATTA
>NZ_JBGDXS010000025.1:0-618 GCF_046550535.1 Salmonella sp. SAL04213
GTGACTGCGTACCTTTTGTATAATGGGTCAGCGACTTATATTCTGTAGCAAGGTTAACCGAATAGGGGAGCCGGAGGGAAACCGAGTCTTAATTGGGCGTTAAGTTGCAGGGTATAGACCCGAAACCCGGTGATCTAGCCATGGGCAGGTTGAAGGTTGGGTAACACTAACTGGAGGACCGAACCGACTAATGTTGAAAAATTAGCGGATGACCTGTGGCTGGGGGTGAAAGGCCAATCAAACCGGGAGATAGCTGGTTCTCCCCGAAAGCTATTTAGGTAGCGCCTCGTGAATTCATCTCCGGGGGTAGAGCACTGTTTCGGCTAGGGGGCCATCCCGGCTTACCAACCCGATGCAAACTGCGAATACCGGAGAATGTTATCACGGGAGACACACGGCGGGTGCTAACGTCCGTCGTGAAGAGGGAAACAACCCAGACCGCCAGCTAAGGTCCCAAAGTCATGGTTAAGTGGGAAACGATGTGGGAAGGCCCAGACAGCCAGGATGTTGGCTTAGAAGCAGCCATCATTTAAAGAAAGCGTAATAGCTCACTGGTCGAGTCGGCCTGCGCGGAAGATGTAACGGGGCTAAACCATGCACCGAAGCTGCGGCAGCGAC
>NZ_JBGDXS010000026.1:0-578 GCF_046550535.1 Salmonella sp. SAL04213
AGAACTTTAGCAACAACGCCCGCGCCAACGGTACGGCCGCCTTCACGGATTGCGAAACGCAGACCGTCGTCCATTGCGATCGGGTGGATCAGGGTAACAACCATTTTGATGTTGTCGCCCGGCATTACCATCTCTACGCCTTCCGGCAGTTCGATGGTGCCAGTCACGTCAGTAGTACGGAAGTAGAACTGCGGACGGTAGCCTTTGAAGAACGGAGTATGACGGCCGCCTTCATCTTTGGACAGAATGTACACTTCAGATTCGAACTTGGTGTGCGGCTTGATGGTGCCCGGCTTAGCCAGTACCTGACCACGTTCGATTTCTTCACGTTTGATACCACGCAGCAGAACACCTACGTTCTCACCGGCACGGCCTTCGTCCAGCAGTTTGCGGAACATTTCAACGCCAGTACAGGTAGACTTCTGAGTCTCTTTGATACCAACGATTTCAACTTCTTCGCCCACTTTGATGATACCGCGTTCTACACGACCGGTAACAACGGTACCACGACCGGAGATGGAGAATACGTCTTCGATCGGCAGCAGGAACGGCTTGTCAATCGCACGCTCTGGTTCCGG
>NZ_JBGDXS010000027.1:0-561 GCF_046550535.1 Salmonella sp. SAL04213
AGAAACATCTTCGGGTTGTGAGGTTAAGCGACTAAGCGTACACGGTGGATGCCCTGGCAGTCAGAGGCGATGAAGGGCGTGCTAATCTGCGATAAGCGCCGGTAAGGTGATATGAACCGTTATAACCGGCGATACCCGAATGGGGAAACCCAGTGTGACTCGTCACACTATCATTAACTGAATCCATAGGTTAATGAGGCGAACCGGGGGAACTGAAACATCTAAGTACCCCGAGGAAAAGAAATCAACCGAGATTCCCCCAGTAGCGGCGAGCGAACGGGGAGGAGCCCAGAGCCTGAATCAGCATGTGTGTTAGTGGAAGCGTCTGGAAAGGCGCGCGATACAGGGTGACAGCCCCGTACACAAAAGCGCATGTGCTGTGAGCTCGATGAGTAGGGCGGGACACGTGGTATCCTGTCTGAATATGGGGGGACCATCCTCCAAGGCTAAATACTCCTGACTGACCGATAGTGAACCAGTACCGTGAGGGAAAGGCGAAAAGAACCCCGGCGAGGGGAGTGAAAAAGAACCTGAAACCGTGTACGTACAAGCAGTGGGAGC
>NZ_JBGDXS010000028.1:0-542 GCF_046550535.1 Salmonella sp. SAL04213
AATTTGAGAGACTCACGAACAACTTTCGTTGTTCTGTGTTTCAATTTTCAGCTTGATCCAGATTTTTAAAGAGCAAAACTTCGCAGTGAACCCTTTCAGGTACACTCTGAAGTATTTTTTCGTAAACACTCACGAGATGGTGGAGCTATGCGGGATCGAACCGCAGACCTCCTGCGTGCAAAGCAGGCGCTCTCCCAGCTGAGCTATAGCCCCATCGTGTAGTCAGAACCTCTTACCTTTGATTCGTTTCCGGGCGCGGCGTGGTGAAGCGAAGCATACTGAAGTATGCGAGCTTTGCCACAACAAAGCACGGGAGCGAATCTGGTAGGCCTGAGTGGACTTGAACCACCGACCTCACCCTTATCAGGGGTGCGCTCTAACCACCTGAGCTACAAGCCTGTAGAGGTTTTACTGCTCGTTTTTCATCAGACAATCTGTGTGAGCACTGCAAAGACCGTTTCTTTCAGGTAAGGAGGTGATCCAACCGCAGGTTCCCCTACGGTTACCTTGTTACGACTTCACCCCAGTCATGAATCACAAAG
>NZ_JBGDXS010000030.1:0-523 GCF_046550535.1 Salmonella sp. SAL04213
CTTTGTGATTCATGACTGGGGTGAAGTCGTAACAAGGTAACCGTAGGGGAACCTGCGGTTGGATCACCTCCTTACCTTAAAGAACTGTTCTTTGAAGTGCTCACACAGATTGTCTGATGAAAAGTAAATAGCAAGGCGTCTTGCGATTGAGACTTCAGTGTCCCCTTCGTCTAGAGGCCCAGGACACCGCCCTTTCACGGCGGTAACAGGGGTTCGAATCCCCTAGGGGACGCCAGCGTTCAAACTGATGAGGTCAAACCTCCAGGGGACGCCACTTGCTGGTTTGTGAGTGAAAGTCACCTGCCTTAATATCTCAAAACTGACTTACGAGTCACGTTTGAGATATTTGCTCTTTAAAAATCTGGATCAAGCTGAAAATTGAAACACAGAACAACGAAAGTTGTTCGTGAGTCTCTCAAATTTTCGCAACACGATGATGAATCGCGAGAAACATCTTCGGGTTGTGAGGTTAAGCGACTAAGCGTACACGGTGGATGCCCTGGCAGTCAGAGGCGATGAAGGG
>NZ_JBGDXS010000031.1:0-507 GCF_046550535.1 Salmonella sp. SAL04213
GTGAGACAGGTGCTGCATGGCTGTCGTCAGCTCGTGTTGTGAAATGTTGGGTTAAGTCCCGCAACGAGCGCAACCCTTATCCTTTGTTGCCAGCGGTCCGGCCGGGAACTCAAAGGAGACTGCCAGTGATAAACTGGAGGAAGGTGGGGATGACGTCAAGTCATCATGGCCCTTACGACCAGGGCTACACACGTGCTACAATGGCGCATACAAAGAGAAGCGACCTCGCGAGAGCAAGCGGACCTCATAAAGTGCGTCGTAGTCCGGATTGGAGTCTGCAACTCGACTCCATGAAGTCGGAATCGCTAGTAATCGTGGATCAGAATGCCACGGTGAATACGTTCCCGGGCCTTGTACACACCGCCCGTCACACCATGGGAGTGGGTTGCAAAAGAAGTAGGTAGCTTAACCTTCGGGAGGGCGCTTACCACTTTGTGATTCATGACTGGGGTGAAGTCGTAACAAGGTAACCGTAGGGGAACCTGCGGTTGGATCACCTCCTTACCT